>CP135593.1:1289536-1934304 GCA_032388755.1 Neisseria sp. DTU_2020_1000833_1_SI_GRL_NUU_006
TCCACCCTCTAACGTATCATTACCTTTGCCGCCATTGAGAACGTCATTACCGCTTCCTGCTTCCAAACGGTCGTCTCCATCATTGCCGTCCAGCAAGTCATCAGTGTTCCAGCCGTACAAAGTATCGTTATCCACTCCACCTTTTACTGTCAAGGACGCTTCATCCAAGGAAACGGTTCTGTCGTCGAAGGCAAAACGGACATGACGGTAGGAGTCGCCAAGGAAGAAATATTCAACGGTAACCTGATCTTCGCCGCCGTAGGCCTTGACGATCAGATGGTTGCCCGAGCGGGTAAATACGGCATCGGAAAATTTTGCACCTTCGAATTTCAGAGTGTCTGTATGCTCGATATTGTTTGCATATTCGGAAACCACATCCCTGCCGTGGCCTTTCTCGAAGACGTAGGTGTCGGCACTGTTATTTCCGCCATACAGTCTGTCGTCTCCCAAACCGCCATGCAGGATGTCTTTCCCGTCTCCTCCGTTCAATACGTCGTTTCCTTCTCCTGCTGTAATAAAGTTGGCAAGTTCGTTGCCGTAGAGCATATCGTCTTTTTCCGTACCGGTTTTATGGCCGAGTTTTTCCATCGCTTCTTTGCCCATGGCTTCGGCATATTGTTCGAATGTACCGCTGTTTACAGCATCCAGCGAATATTGCGCCATCAGCGATGAGAGTTCGGTAAATGCGTTATCACCCGAACTGATTTTGCTGTACGCTAAAAATTCGCCCAAATCCACAAAGGCTTTTTCAGGGCTGCGAGCGTACACTTCACCAAAGAGAGCGGCGACATCGGTGAAATCGAGTTTGAATTCGCCGTTTTCCAGCTTCAGTCCGATTTTGTTCAAATACGGTTGCAAACGGGTTTGGAAGAGCAGGTTTTCATAAACGTTGTCTGTCAGCTTGCCGTAAGTTTCGCGCACGGTTTTGAGGAAGCTTTCCATCTGCTCTTTGCTTTGCACATAGATAACACCGGACTTTTCACCCGAGAATGCGTCCAATGCTGCAATTTTCGTGCGCAATTCATGCAGCTTTTCTTTGTACTCGTCTGAAACGCTGCCTACCATCAGCATTGCCTTTTCCTGTCCCGGAGTCAATGCGACACCTTCGTTCGCAGTGCGCAGCATGGGGGCGGAGAAACGTGTACCGACGCTGTAATTCGGATCGGTTTGCGCCCATTTGTCAACCAGATCGTCCAAGAGGGCTTTTTGCTGCGCCTTGGTTTCCGCTTTGGTATATGCCTGCAATGCTGCGGCAAGTGCGGGCGAAAGGGCTGCCGCTTCGCGCAGATCGCGCAAACGGCCGATGCCTTGCAGGTTTGCCGCCGCACGCTGTTCGTCGGTCAGATTGACGGATTGGCTATAACGGCTGTAAAGCGTATTGTTGCCAAACAACAAATCGCCCATTTTGCGCACATTGCCGTCTTTGCCGGTATAGCTGCCTTCCTGCGCCAGACGGTTACCATTGCCAAGATTTTGATTGGTATCTTGATATGCAACATTCAGAGACTGTACGCCGACTTCTTCCAACGTAAACAACTCCTCTTTTTGGCTGACACCATCTTGATTCAAATCACGCCATACGCGCAATTTGTCAAAGTCAGCATCTTTAGCATCGACCACGCCGTCGCCATTAGAATCATATTCTGCCAAAGCCGCATAGCCGTGCGCCGCCTTCGTGCCGTCTTTCAAAACGGAACTGTCGCCGAAAAGCTCCTTGCCGTCATTGATGATGCCGTCGCCGTTGCGGTCAACAACCAACAAACCGTCGTCTGAAGCCACCCAGCCTGAAGCCGTGCGGATACCGTCGCCATCATGGTCGAACAATACGCCTTTGTAGCCGTTGTGGGAAACGGTTTCGATACCATCGCCGTCTAGGTCTAGGGTAAGCGGATCGTAGATGTGGTATTTGCCATCTTTGTTATACGTCTTAAATGGCTCAAGAACCTTATCTAAGAAGTCCGTTAAATCCAATAAAGCGGGCAGTAGCCCTTCTTCTAGCTGTTCTTTATAGAAATTCTTCCACCCTTGGTCCGCCTTTTCAAATAAATCTTTTAAGAATTTCTCCCAAGCGGCAGGTGAGATTGCTTTTTCAAAACCTTCACCAAATGCAAAGGCCTTAGGTAGAAACCATTTCTCAAAATCTTTCAACTTTTTATCATATAACTGACCATTTTTATCAGAAATAGTCTTCAACAACTCTGAATTATTCAGAACCAAGTTAGCTCCTGTTGACAAACTACCAATTGCCGCTGCCCATCCTTCAGCAGGATTTACACCAGGTTTGGTAGAAGCATAAATCTGCGCCATCCCAGACAAACTAGACACGATCCCTAAACCCGCAGATGCAGCTTTATCAAATTGTCCTTTCTTCAAATATGCATAAGTTGCAGCCATAGAAGCTGAAGCAACTGCCCCATTCAATTGATATGCAGCTCCCGTCAACATAGCACCAGCTGCATTTGCACTACCAGAGAGACCTGCATTGGCTACAGAAGCTCCCATAGCAGCACTTGTAGCAGCGAAAGATCAGGCTGCGATTGCAGCATCAAGGCCATCCAATGAATTTCTATCTGCTTCAGGCGTAGCTAAATATTTCTGAATATTATTAGCATTTTGAATCGCATCAGCAGTACTTAATCCATTTTCGCGTGCAATATTTAAAAAACTAAATCCAACGTTTGACATTCTCATACTCCAAATTTTAAACTAAAAACCACAACCCAAAAAACGGAAATACAAATTGCAAAAAATATAAATAAATTAATATATTGAACAATATAAAAAATTATATTAATTTGTTTAAAAAATTTACTTGACTCTGTAATATTACCAATAATAAACTTTACACTAGAGGAAAGAAAAAAAAGAGTGATCCCCCCACCATAGAATATATACTTATTAATTCTTACAAAAATAATAAAAATATCATAATATTCTCTCCTGTATACATATAAAATTCCACCTAATAAAAAATAACATATCATAAAGATAAAATAAAAAATACATATAAAAATCTTTACCATATCTTAAAATTTCAACCGAAATATCTTTTATTAATTTAATAAATATAGAATGGGTTACAAACCCAATATTCAAAAGTAGTCTAAAGCAATATCTGTTTTTCAATAATCTTCCATAACAATAACAAAATACCAAACAGATACTCAACTTGTAATTTTGAGTAAAATACCATTATATCTATAAATCTACAATCCATTTCAGATAAACGGTATTTAATTCAAACAAACGTACCATTACAATTGTAAATACAACAAAAAATCGTCTGAAGCTTTTTCAGACGATCTTTTTATATTTGATGAAATTTTTTAACATATTGTTTCATTTCAGTAAATATAATCATTAATTATTTATAAAACTATTATTCCAATTATAATTTTATTCTTACATGATATTTCACTACTTCTATCTACAACCTATTTTTTGATAATTTTTGTAACTTTGATAACCATTGATAGCATTTAAGACAATGTACAGATTTCCGCTTCCATTTTAAACATACAGAAATAGATACATAATCAGGACAAACCTCAGCCTGTCATTTCATTGCATACAGGGATTGATGATTTAAAGCCATTCTCGCTGTGCATCAATTTTTCGTGTATCAGCTATAAGCAGGTTGTTATATATATATATATGAATGAAGAATGGTACTGCAAATGGGATATTTCCATTTACAATCTGTTTTTACCTCGAATCCGCGTTAAATTAATGTTCATCCGGCTGCCTAGACAGTATAATTCCCGCCGTTTGAATCGAATATACGAGGTTTCGGATGAATCAGCTTAAATTGGCGGTTTCGGGTGCGCAGATTTTGTTTGTGGCGTTCGGTGCGATGGTGCTTGTGCCGCTTCTGACGGGGTTGAACCCTGCTCTGGCATTGTTGGGCGCGGGGATTGGGACATTGTTGTTCCAATTGGTTACTCGGCGTAAGGTGCCGATTTTTTTGGGTTCTTCATTTGCCTTTATCGCACCGATTATTTACTCGATTGGTGAATGGGGTCTGCCTTCAACGATGTTTGGCCTGTTTGCGGCCGGCTTTATGTATTTTGTATTCGCAAGCTTAATCAGGTGGCGCGGGCTAGCGGCGGTTCACCGCTTGCTGCCGCCGGTAGTCATCGGACCGGTGATTATGGTGATCGGTTTGTCGGTAGCCGCTGCGGCAAGCAGTATGGCTATGGGGCAGGCTGACGGCAAACAGGTAATTGATTATGCAGACTCGTTGATTTTGTCGGGCTTTACTTTTGCGGTAACGGTCGTGGTGTCGGTTTTTGGCAGCCGCATGATGAAACTGGTGCCGATTTTGATCGGTGTGGCCTCGGGCTACACATTGGCTTTGATAATGGGCTTGGTAGATACTGCCGCCATCGTCAATGCGCCTTGGTTTGCAGTGCCTCATTTTGAAACGCCGCAAGTCAACTGGCAGGCTGCGCTGTTTATGCTGCCGGTGGCGATTGCACCTGCCATCGAGCATATCGGCGGTATTATGGCTATTGGCAATGTTACCGGTCAAAACTATACGAAAGATCCGGGTTTGGATAAGACGCTGGCGGGCGACGGCTTGGGCGTATGCGTAGCCGGTTTGATCGGTGGACCGCCGGTAACGACTTACGGCGAGGTTACAGGCGCGGTGATGATTACGAAAAACAGCAATCCTATCATCATGACTTGGGCGGCGATTTTTGCCATTGCAATGGCGTTTTTCGGTAAATTCAATGCGTTTTTAGCTTCCATCCCAATGCCTGTCATGGGCGGCATTATGCTGCTTTTGTTCGGTACGATTGCATCTTTGGGTGTTAAAACTCTGATTGATTCGAAGGTTGATTTGATGCTGCCTAAAAATCTGGTTATCGTCAGCTCTGTGTTGACAACAGGTATCGGCGGCATGGTCATCAAAATCGGTACGTTAAGTTTTGCCGGAGTGGGCTTGTGTGCAATATTGGCCATTATTTTGAATATACTGTTGCCGGATAGAGAACAATAGTCTTCAGCTTGAAAAGGTCGTCTGAAATTTTTCAGACGACCTTTTTGCTTCTTTATTTCGACCAACCGCCGCCCAATGCCTTATACAGCGACACCAGCATCTGCGCCCTTGCCAGCCGCGTCGCAATCAGGTTTTCCTGCATTTGTTCTTCAGAGATGTGGGCTTTGAGGGCGACGTCCAGCGTTTTGTAGCCGTTGCGGAACATTTTTTCCGTATCGGCCGCGTGGCGTGCCGCCTGATTATGGGCGGTTTGCAGCAGTTCGGTTTGACGGCTTAGCGATTCCACGCCTTGATACGCACTGTCGACTTCGCCCAGCGCGGTCAGGAGCCGTTTGTCGTATTCCAGCAATGCCGTCTGAAGACGCGCGTCGGCGGCTTTGATATTGGCCTTGATGCGGCCGTTGGTGAACAGCGGCGTCTGTATGCCCACCGACAGCAAACTTGCCCAGCCGGTCAGCGAACGGTCACCGTCCACACCGATACGTCCGCCCTGCCCCATAAAGCTGATGGTGAAGCGTGGCAGTAAATCGGCTTTGGCACTGGCGAATTTGGCGGCATAGGCATTGACTTGCGCCGCCTGTGCGCGCAGGTCGGGGCGGCGTTCCAGCAAACCTTGCGGCGTCTGTCCGCCCGGTGCGGAGGGTTGGTGCGCCAACGCATCGACAGACGATTCTGGCAGCGTAAACGTCTGCGGCACGTTGCCGGTCAACACGGCGATACTGCGCACATATGCGGCGTATTCCGCCCCTATCGTGGCGCGTTTGGCTTCCGCCGAGGTCAGTTGCACTTTCGCCTCGTTCACTTCATAGCCGCTGACATGTCCCGCCTTAAAACGCCCTTCGATATAGCGAACCATACGCCGCAGGGTGGCAACGGTTTGGTCGGCGGTTTTCAGACGATCTTGAGCCGCACGCGCTTTGAAATAATTGTCGGCAATATCGCCCGCCACCAGCATTTGCGCGCCGTACGCCAGCTCTTGTTGTCCGAGCGCGGCATAACGGGCGGCATCGGCATCGCTGCGTTTCTTGCCGAAAATATCCGGCTCCCACGAAGCGGTCAGTCCGCCGTATAGGCTGGTGCCTTGAGAATCGATGGTGTCGCCGTTTAAAGTCGAGGCCTGCGGATAACGCGAGAGCAACGCCCTGGCATTACTGTCGAGCGGATTATCCATTTTGCTGTCATTCGCCCCCGCCTTGCCGCTCAGTCCGACGATCGGCCCCAAATCGGCACGCGCCGCCCCCGCCAAGGCACGGGCTTCGTTCAGACGGCTGACGGCGATTTTCACATCATGTCCCTGCGCCAAACCCTGCGCGATTAATCCGCTTAACACCGGATCGTTCCACTGCCGCCACCACGCCCCAATGTCCGCATTGCCCTTTGCCGCCGCATCCTGCGTAAACGCCTGGGGTAATTGAACCTGACTGTTTAACGGAACTTCTGTGTTTTTACAGCCTGCAAGCGCCAAGGCTGCGGCAATACACAATAAATGGATTTGATTGAATTTCATCGTATTTTCCTTTTTGAAAAGGTTTTAGCGTTCCGTTTTGGCGAAATTTGCTTCGCTCGTTTTCAGCGTGCGCCGCCTCTTGACAGGACGACCTTTCAGAAGATTTTTTGCGAAACCTAAATGTAAGCCTGCGGCTTACTGCCCTCTCCCTAACCCTCTCCCGCGGGGAGAGGGGACAAATTAGTCGAAACCCTAAAAACGGTTTTGTTTCACTATCCTCAATCCCCTCTCCCATGAAGAGAGGGAGCAAAATTGGCGGAAAATCCAAAGCATAGTTGGGTTTCAGCATCCTCAATCCCCTCTCACCGTGGGAGAGGGCTAGGGAGAGGGCAGCAAACCGTCAGGTTTGCTTTTTATCGATCCCCGGTTTTGCAGAAGCTCTATCCCCAAAAGCCCTAACTTGTTCAAGAACGGCAAAAGGTCGTCCCGCCAGTCGGCAAACTCAGCGAGATACTTATCCAAGGCCGTCTGAACGACATCCAATAATGCTTGTTTGTTTGGGTAATTTCTCACGGAAGTTCCCTTGTCAGTTTTAGCGAAACTCGCTTCGCTCGTTTTCAGAGTGCGCAGCCTCCTGACAGGACGGCCTATCTAACCCTGCCTCTCCAGCATCCCTTGAAACCGCAACAATGCCAGCCATAAGAATCCTACGCCGATACAGCCCATGATCAGCATATGCCCCCACACGATTTCAATCCCCGCGCCGCGGAACAGGATGTCTTGCGAGAATTTCACAAACTGCGTCAGCGGCCAATATTCGCTGATCAGTTGCGCCGCGTGCGGCATGTTGCTGCGCGGGGATGCGCCGCCGGCAAACAGGTTCATCACGATATACACCGGCAGCATCAG
This sequence comes from Neisseria sp. DTU_2020_1000833_1_SI_GRL_NUU_006, assembly GCA_032388755.1. Lineage (NCBI taxonomy): Bacteria > Pseudomonadati > Pseudomonadota > Betaproteobacteria > Neisseriales > Neisseriaceae > Neisseria > Neisseria sp. DTU_2020_1000833_1_SI_GRL_NUU_006. Next base: position 1,296,895 of record CP135593.1, read on the forward strand.
CATACCGAACTGCCCCATCGTCGATGCGAACGTGGCAATCATGATGCCCAGCGACGCCACCGAAAACAGGAACAACGCCAACCCTACCGCATAAAGCGGCACCGAACCGATGAGCGGCACACCTATGCTCAAATGCACGATAAACCACAGCGACGACAATGCCGCCACCCAAATCACGGCGGCATTTGCCAACACTTTGCCCATCATCAGTTCGAACGCATTGACCGGCATCACCAGCAAATGCTCGATTGTGCCGCGTTCGCGTTCGCGGATAACCGCCGCCCCCGTCAATAAAATCAGCAACATACACGACATCGAGCCGATTTGCGAAGTCGGCATGAACCACGAGCTCTCGCCGTTGGGATTGTAATAAGTATTGATGACGGGGTTGATTAACTCCGGCCGCGTCACGCCGGTGAATTCGTAAATTTCGCGGTTGATAATTTGCGAAAGATACGAAGCGCCCACCCCCGCCTGCGTCATCGACGTCGCATCAACCAAAAGCTGCAAATCAGGATTGCGCCCCGCCGCCATGTCGCGCTGAAAATTGGGCGGCACTTCCAAAATAAAGGTGAACTCGCCCTTATCCATCAATTCGTCCGAATCTTCGCGCCGCACGTCCTCTACCGGTTTGAAAAACGGATGCTGCACGGCATCGCGGATACGCATGGACAAAACCGAACGGTCTTGGTCGATGATGCCGACGGTGGCGTTTTTCAAATCCGCGCCGACCTGCGACATCTGATAAATCGTAGCGGTGAAGATGTACGTAATCAGCACCATCAGCACCGGATCAGTCAGCACGCTGCCGAACTCTTTGAGCATCAGGGTCAGAATGTTTTTCAGGGTACGCATGGGGATTCCTGTTTAAACGCTATGGATGAAGGTCGTCTGAAAACCTTATCTGTTCTTCAGACGACCTTTGTACAGTATATCGCCTACTATCTGGTTCTTCATGGAAATCACCAAATTCACCGGCATTACCGCCATACTGCAAAAATTTTCACAGGCAACATTTACCGAAACGCAATTTTTTGTTTAAACCCGCAACGTAAGTCAACTGCTTGATTACCAAGATATTCGTATAATCTTCAAGCGCACGGATACTGTGTGTCTCGCTGGGTTCGAGTCGGACGATTTGCAGGCCTTCGGTATGTAAAGTTTCAGACGACGTCGAGATTTGCGCACTACCGTTCAACACGATCAACAAAATAATCGCTTCGGCTTCATAGGGCGGAATTTCATTGTCTTTCTGCAAAGAAAGCTGGACGATTTCCTGATCAGTATCACTGCTGATCACCCCGCCCAACAAGGCTTTGGGATCTAAGGTATATTGTTTCATCATCGCTCCTTTTCTATTTTTACATTTTCAAAAATTAAGAACATACATACGGCCGTTTTCACAGTATATATTCTTGAAAACCAATATTTAGGGCAGCATATCGGTATAAAGTTCTACTCAAACAGCCCCTTTGATAAATTACCCGGACAGGCACAGACATAATCATTTCCGAAACAGGGAGACCTACATTTTCATCCGCGCTGTGAATTACGGATTTAATTTAAAAGGCCGCCCGAATAATCGGGCGGCCTTCAGTTTGTTCGTCAGAATGCGATATAAGTGGCAGGATTGACCGGTTTGCCGTTTTGACGGACTTCGAAGTGAAGTTGAGTACGGTTGGCATCGGTATTACCCATTTGTGCAATGGTTTGTCCGCGTTTGACATTTTGTCCTTCATTGACGAGCAGACGTTGGTTGTGTCCGTATGCGCTCAAGAATGAGGAGTTGTGTTGGATGATGACAAGGTTGCCATAACCGCGCAAACCCGAGCCTGCATAAACCACTTTACCGTCTGCGGCAGCTACGACGGGCTGACCCGCATTACCGCCGATGTCCACGCCTTTATTGCTGCCGCCAAAGTTGGCAAGGACGTTACCGTTGGTCGGACGCTGCCATGTAATGCCGCTGACTGTACGGGTTGCGCCGGTAGCAACTGTCGGCGTATTGAGAGGTGCAGGAGCAGGCTTGGCAACGAGTGCAGGTGCAGAATATGACGGTTTGGCTGCCGCAGTCGAAGCAGGGGCAGTATAACCGGCCGGTTTGACGCGCAGATTTTGTCCGATGCTGATGTTGTTGTCAGTCAAACCATTCCATTCACGCAGATTGTCTTGGGTAATATGGTAGCGTTTGGAAATATTGTAGACGGTATCGCCACGGACAACAGTATGTGTCGCCGCATTGATGTCAACCGGCGCATAGGACGGAATATAGGCACCGCCGGAAACAGGTGGCGTATAGCTGCTGTTGGCAGCCGGAGCAGAAGGAGGAGTATAAGGGGCATCGTTGGCTGCCGGCGCATTTGTGCCGTAAGGGGTCGCACCATAAGGATTGGAAGAAGTACCGGAACCGGCATTACCGACGACGACGGGGGCGGGTTGCTGGCTGGTACATGCGCCCAATGTCAGGGCGAAAGCGGCATAAAATGCGGTTTTTTTCAACATAATCGATGACCTTTATATCGGGGTTATTGTCTTGATTGGTGCATATCATAATAAAAATAAGCCCGCCCCTCAAGTATCGGGGCGGTTAGGGACTGTTAAAATCGGCTTGCCACGCCTGTTTCAGAACAAAAAGATCGTCTGAAAACACTCGGCAAAAAAACAGAAATCTGTGTGCTTATCCCTCTTTACCGTCCTGCCAAAATCCGCTGACTGCATCCATATGGCGGTAGGAAGTCAAATCGATTTGCAGCGGTGTAACCGTGATAAAGCCCGCCTCACACTCCCCGAAATCCGTACCTTGCTCCCGGTCGGAAATATCGCCGACGGGACCTATCCAATAAATAGACTCACCGCGAGGATTCTTCATCGGGATAACGCTTTGCTCATGATGCCGCCGCCCCAACCGCGTTGTTTTGATACCTTGTACCGCATCCGGCGGTACGGCGGGAATATTGATGTTCCAAAGGACAGGCGTTTTAGGAGAATTTTTCAACAACCGCTCCAATATCATCCAAGCCGCCTGTTCCGCCGTCTGCCAATAACGCCCCCGCGTATCGTTCAAAGACAACGCAACGGCAGGAATGCCCATCAGGAAGGCTTCGGTCGCTGCGGCAACCGTTCCCGAATAAAGCGTATCGTCTCCCATGTTCGCACCATTATTGATGCCTGAAAGGACCAAATCGGGTTTAAAATCCGAAAGTACATGGCAACCCACATGAATACAGTCGGTGGGCGTACCGTCAACATAATAAAACCCGTTTGCCGCCTGCTTCATTTGCAAAGGGCGGTCGAGCGTCAAAGAATTGCTGACGCCGCTTCGGTCGCGTTCGGGAGCAACGATGCGGACATTGGCAAACTCCGCCGCCACCCTCGCCAAAATGGCTATGCCCTGCGAAGAGTACCCGTCGTCATTGGAAATCAAGATGTTCATTGTTATAGCTCTCTGAAAAGGGATGCTATTGTATCGCCCCCATACTGCGGCCGTCTATCCGAAACACTCATGAAAAAAGGTCGTCTGAAACCAAATTTGGTTTTCAGACGACCTTTTGTTTTTTCGCATTACAGATTTTTCAAGCGCGCAATGCGGTTATCCAAAGAAGGGTGCGTACTCAGCAGGGAATCTTTGGCATCACTGGCAATCCCCATCGCATTCATCTGCTCGGGCAAATCGCTCGTGCTGCCTTTCAAACGTTGCAGCGCGGCAATCATTTTATGCGCACCGACCAACTTGGCGGCACCCGCATCCGCACGGTATTCGCGCTGACGGCTGAACCACATGACGACGATGCTTGCCAAAAAGCCGAACACAATCTGCAACACCATGCTCACCATAAAATATGTGCCTTGCGAAGTGCTGCCGTCGTTATTGCGGGCAATCATGCCGGAAACGACGCGTGCCAAGAAAACCACAAACGTATTGACGACACCCTGTATCAGTGTCAACGTAACCATATCACCGTTGCCGACGTGCGCCATCTCGTGCGCCAAAACCGCTTCGACCTCGTCCCGGGTCATATGATCGAGAAGGCCGGTACTGACGGCGACTAAGGAGCTGTTGCGTGTCGCGCCGGTTGCAAAAGCATTCGACTGAGGAGAATGATAAATCGCTACCTCAGGAGTTTTGAGACTCCATTGACGGGCCTGCGCTTCAACAGTTGCCAAAAGCCATGCTTCTTCTTCGCTGCGCGGTTGAACGATAACTTCCGCACCCACCGAGTTTTTAGCGATGGTTTTGGACATGAGCAAAGAAATAATCGAACCGGTAAAGCCGACGACGGCAGAATACGCCAGCAGGCTGCCGACTTGGTCCGTACTGTTGATACCGAGGACTGCCAAAACAATCCGGATGACGACTAAAACCGCGATATTGGTTACGAGAAACAGAAAGACACGTTTCACCAGTGTTCCTTTAAATTTGTTTGTTATGTAAAAAATGAATTCTTCAAATACCTTACAAAAGGCAATGTATTTTCTCAAAAAGTCTCGCCTACCGAAACACCTTATTGGGAAAAGGTATGCAAATCCAAATACACTTTTGGTTACCCACTCGCAATATTATGCTGTCAAACGTCATCCAGCGTTCAGTTGCACTGCCCCACTGCCGCCGGATAAACCGATACCTGCGTCTGCGTCAGGGCAAACAGGTTTTCAAGCTGCGTTTGCGCCTGACGGTTGGCGTGATCCAAAATCTGGGCTTTACACGCGCTGGCGAGGACTTGTTTTTTGGCTTCGTCCTGCACGGTTTTGAACACCGCCTTATCCACCGGCAAAAGGTTGAACGAGCCGGTTTGGATGTCGTACACCTCGATATTTTCCAAATCGACACTGAGGATTTCTACGGGCGGCAGGCTGATGAGGACTTTTCCGTCCACGATATTGACGTTGTCGGCGTGAAGTTTGTCCAAATCCAAGCCCGCCAACACTTTGCCGCGCACGATAAACAGACCGCTTTGAGAGTCCTGCCACAATCTGCGCCAGTCGCCTTTTTTCTCGGTGCGGATGATGGTATCGATGTAAAAAGCCGTGCTTTCCAAGCGGTTCATCTGCTTAATCTGCATCAAAACGCCTTCGCGCGAAATCGCTTCATGGGCGTTGTCGTTGCGGTGCTGGGCATAAAACCAGCCGCCCGCCGCTGCGACTGCGCAAAAAACAGATATTAAAATCAATCGGTAAACCATTTTCATCAGGTTAGACCCTTTTCGGTTGCGTTAAACTTATAGTGGATTAAAATTGCAATGATACGGCGTTGCCAACGCCCTTATGTACTACCCGTACACGGCGGACGTTGCCGCCTTGTCTCATTTTTATTTTAATCCACTATAACGCCCATATTCTTTCAAATGTTCAGATTTCAAGCAAAGGTCGTCTGAAAACGCCATTTTTGTTTTTCAGACGACCTCCTGTCGAAACATTACCAAAAAGTAATAAAAATCCGCCATCAAACAAAGTTTGCCTTTTGGTAAAGACAAGACTACAATCGCCTACATCCTTTCAGCCACGCAACACATCATGAACACCACCGACCTGCGCCGCCGCAACCTGCGGCAATGGATAGCGGACAAATACGGCGGCCAGCAAACCCGTTTTGCCGAAGCCATCGCTATCAACCAAGGCGAATTGTCCGCCCTTCTGAAAAACAAATCCTTCGGCGAGAAAAAAGCCCGCAAGATCGAACAGGCGGCGCAAATGCCCGCTATGTGGCTGGATCAAGAACACGCCACAACCCAACCCGACCATCAAGAAAGACGCACCATGCCCCACATTTCCTCCATCCCCGAAATCCTCGCCGACATCAAAGCCGGCAAAATGGTCATCATTACCGACGCGGAAGACCGTGAAAACGAAGGCGATTTGCTGATGGCGGCGCAGTTCGTCACCCCCGAAGCCATCAACTTCATGATCAAACACGCGCGTGGACTGGTTTGCCTGCCGATGGAAGGCAGCATGGTCGAACGGCTCGGCTTGCCCATGATGACCCAGAAAAACGGCGCGCAATATGGCACCAACTTCACCGTTTCCATCGAAGCGGCGCAAGGCATCACCACCGGCATTTCCGCCGCCGACCGCGCCCTGACCATCCAAACCGCCGTCTCCCCGACCGCCAAACCCGAAGACATCGTCCAACCCGGCCACATCTTCCCGCTGCGTGCGCAAAAAGGCGGCGTCCTAGTACGCGCCGGACACACCGAAGCCGGCGTCGATTTGGCACAAATGAACGGGCTAATCCCCGCCGCCGTCATCTGCGAAATCATCAACGACGACGGCACCATGGCGCGTATGCCCGAACTGATGAAGTTCGCCGAAGAACACAACCTCAAAATCGGCACGATTACCGACCTTATCGAATACCGCAGCCGCACCGAAAGTCTGCTCGAAGACATGGGCAACGCCCCCGTACAAACCCCGTGGGGCGAATTCCAGCAACACGTTTACGTTGACAAACTCTCCGGCGAAACCCACCTCGCCCTCGTCAAAGGCAAGCCCACCGCCGACACCGAAACCCTCGTTCGCGTACACGAACCCTTCAGCGTCATGGACTTCATCCAAGCCAACCCGCGCCATTCCTGGTCACTGCCCAAAGCCCTTGAGCGCATCCAGCAAGCCGACAGCGGCGTCGTCATCCTCCTGCACCGCACCGAAGACGGCGCCACCCTGCTCGACCGCACCCTGCCCAAAGGCGCCAACCAAGCCTACAAATGGGACAGCAAAAGCTACGGCATCGGCGCGCAAATCCTCGCCGGCCTCAACGTCGGCAAACTGCGCGTGTTAGGACAGCCTTCCGCCTTCACCGGCCTGACCGGCTTCGGCTTGGAAGTCGTCGGCTTTGAAGAAGCAGAAAACAAATAAACCGCCTATCTTGTCAAAAGGTCGTCTGAAATCCCGATTCCGGTTTTCAGACGACCTTTTGCTATAAATTACCTGATTCAGCCAACCTCCCATAAAAGTTATTATTATATTTTATTATAAATAAAAACAATAATATAATAAATTAAGAATAATTTAAGAATAATTTTTATTTCATTTGAAATTAAAATATAGCATAATAATCTTCATCAAGAAGGGAGCACTTCCTCCTGATATTTTATTTAATCCTAAAAAACAAAAGGATCTAACTATGCCCAACAGCTATATCGACCGCCGCACAGAAATATATAACCAACGAAATCAAAATAAGATTACGTTGAGTTTACGTTTATCCATTAAAGATGATTTGATTTTGCAAGAGCTTGCTGATGCTTGGGAAACAACCCGCCAAGACATCATTAATGATTTAATTCAAGAATTCATTATTCAAGACTGGGAGAACAAACGAATGATTGACAAACAAAAAGACGAAGAATTTGATAATTCAACTACAACACGATATTTCTTATTAAATACTAATAGTGCCAACGACTTGGAAGACCATAATTTCATGATGACAAACCAAGTAGCTGCTGCATTTGAAGATGGCTACAAAGAAAAAATCTGTCGGATTAAAAAAGGAGACTATGTATTCCTATACGCCTCCGGACAAGGAATTGTTGCATATGGTCAAGCAACAGGAATCGTAGAGAAAACTCATCATTATGGCGTTGATAATAAAACATTTTTTCAGAAACTAGAACATTTTGTCGATTTAAGTCAAAATCCAATCAAAGCAAGACAGGTTAAATCCATTTTGGGACGTTCTTTTCCTTTTGCCCAAACATTATCTCAGATTACTGATGGGGAAAAACTTTTGGAGAATCTCAAATAAGACAAAGTAAGGCTACAAGTATTCTGTAAAACAGCAGTTAAATTTCAAAAGGTCGTCTGAAATCCCGCTTCCGGTTTTCAGACGACCTTTTGCTATAATACCCGCCAGTTTGAAAACGGAAGAAACCCATGTCCCGAATCGCCGCCCTGCCCGACCACCTCGTCAACCAAATCGCCGCCGGTGAAGTGGTCGAACGCCCCGCCAACGCCCTGAAAGAAATCGTCGAAAACAGCATAGACGCAGGCGCGACGGCGATTGAAGTCGAGTTGGCGGGCGGCGGTATCCGCCTCATCCGCGTCAGCGACAACGGCGGCGGCATCCACCCCGACGACATCGAACTCGCGCTCCACCGCCACGCCACCAGCAAAATCAAAACCTTAAACGACTTGGAACACGTCGCCAGCATGGGCTTTCGCGGCGAAGGCTTGGCAAGCATCGCCTCCGTCAGCCGCCTGACCCTGACCAGCCGCCAAGACGGCAGCGCGCACGCGACCCAAGTCAAAGCCGAAGACGGCAAACTCAGCAGCCCCACTGCCGCCGCCCACCCCGTCGGCACCACCATCGAAGCCGCCGAACTCTTCTTCAATACCCCCGCGCGGCGCAAGTTCCTCAAATCCGAAAACACCGAATACGCCCACTGCGCCACCATGCTCGAACGCCTCGCACTGGCGCATCCGCACATCGCCTTCTCGCTCAAACGCGACGGCAAACAAGTGTTCAAATTCCCCTCCCAAAGCCTGCACGAACGCATAGCCGCCATCGTCGGCGAAGACTTTCAGGCAGCATCCTTAGAAATCGACAGCGGCAACGGCGCGCTGCGGCTCTACGGCGCCATCGCCAAACCCACCTTCGCCAAAGGCAAAACCGACAAACAATACTGCTTCGTCAACCACCGCTTCGTGCGCGACAAAGTCATGCTCCACGCCGTCAAACAGGCATACCGCGACGTATTGCACAACGTCCTCACCCCCGCCTTCGTCCTCTTCCTCGACCTGCCGCCCGAAGCCGTGGACGTCAACGTCCACCCCACCAAAACCGAAATCCGCTTCCGCGACAGCCAGCAGGTGCACCAACTCGTGTTCCACACCCTCAACAAAGCCCTCGCCGACACCCGCGCCGACTTGACCGAAAGCGTCGGCAACGCAGGCGAAGTGTTGCACGAAATCACAGGTATCCGTCCCGCGGCAACGTCGTCTGAAAACGAGCCTAACGGGTTCCACCCAAACCCGACCACGTCTGAAAATATTTTCGCCGCCGCACCAAGCACACACGCCTCCGAACCGCGCAACGCCTTCAGTTCAGGCAAAACCGCCCCCATGCCCTATCAGGCAGCACGCGCGCCGCAGCAACGCAGCCTGTCCCTGCGCGAAAGCCGCGCCGCCCTCAACACCTACGCCGAACTCTTCAAAAACACCGCAGCCGATGAGGCCGATATCGAGTTGGCACAATTCGAACAAGCACGCTTCGGCAGCACATCCCCCACGTCGTCTGAAAACCCCGCACGTGCCTTTTCAGACGACCCCAAACCCGAACTGCCGCCGCTCGGCTTCGCCATCGCACAACTATTAGGCATCTACATCCTCGCCCAAGCCGAAGACAGCCTGCTGCTCATCGACATGCACGCCGCCGCCGAACGCGTCAACTACGAAAAAATGAAACGCCAGCGGCAGGAAAACGGCAACCTGCAAAGCCAACGCCTGCTCATCCCCGTTACCTTCGCCGCGTCCCACGAAGAATGTGCCGCCCTCGCCGACCACGCCGACACGTTGGCAGGCTTCGGGCTGGAATTGTCCGACATGGGCGGCAACACCCTCGCCGTCCGCGCCGTCCCCGCTATGCTTGGAAAAGCCGATGTCGTCTCGCTCGCCAAAGACGTATTGGGCGAACTCGCCCAAGTCGGCAGCAGCCAAACCATCGAAGAACACGAAAACCACATCCTCGCCACCATGTCCTGCCACGGCTCCGTCCGCGCCGGCCGCCAGCTCACCCTGCCCGAAATGAACGCCCTCCTGCGCGACATGGAAAACACCCCGCGCAGCAACCAATGCAACCACGGCCGCCCGACCTGGGTGAAACTGACGCTGAAAGAACTGGACGCACTGTTCTTACGCGGACAATAAAGTTGGTGAAAAGCAAAGGTCGTCTGAAAACGGATTTAAGCTTTCAGACGACCTTTTGTCTCAAATTCAATCAAAAAAACCAACCGTAGCGTGGGCTTTGCCCGCGAAAACCTCCGCCAAACCTATCTTTAAAAAACTCAAAGAAACCCTTATCCATCGTCATTCCCGCGTAGGCGGGAATCCAGACCTCGGCATTTCGGAATGATTTCAAAGCTGCCATAACTTTAAACTTCTGGATTCCCGCCTGCGCGGGAATGACGACGGTAGGTTAGCCATGTGTGAGGGAGGGGAAAAAGTGAAGCAAGTGCAGGCTGTGTCAAACCCTAACAAAAATTACTGAATCTTCTGCGATACCCAATTTTCAACCTAATCTATCGCCAAATCAAAAGGTTTCAGACGACCTTTTAATTAAAAACTCCTCCCATCGATAACCTAAACGTAGCGTGGGCTTTGCCCACGAAAACCACCGCCAAACCTATCTTTAAAAAACTCAAAGAAACCCTTATTCATCGTCATTCCCGCGCAGGCGGGAATCCAGGCTTCGGCATTTCGGAATGATTTCAAAGCTGCCATAACTTTAAACTTCCGGATTCCTGCCTGCGCGGGAATGACAGCGATAGGTTCGTCATCTAGGGGCAAGAGTGAAGACAATATCCACTCTTATAGTGGATTAACTTTAAACCAGTACGGCGTTGCCTCGCCTTACCGTACTATCTGTACTGTCTGCGGCCTCGTCGCCTTGTCCTGATTTAAAGTTAATCCACTATAACATTTAAACTTCCCGCCAAACAATCTCCAACCCCATAACTCCATACAATACCAAAGGTCGTCTGAAACTTCTTCAGACGACCTTTCCTTAATTCTCAAACCCGACCAATCAAATACTCGACCAATGCCGGCACACCTTCCGCCGCGCGTTTCGGAATCACTTCGACATCCGCGCCCACGCCTTGCGGGTTCGGATCGACCAGATAGCGTTCCGCATCGGGCGGCGCGTAATGAATCAGCGAAGCTGCCGGATAAACCTGCATTGACGTGCCGACAATCATGACCACATCCGCATCGCGCATTTCCTCGACCGCCGCGTCAAACATCGGCACTTGTTCGCCGAAAAACACGATATGCGGGCGCATCGGATTGCCTTGGCTGTCGCGCACATCGTCGGTCTGCTCGCCGGTAAATTCGATGATTTCGTCTTCATCGACGGTGCTGCGCAGTTTGTTCAGCTCGCCGTGCAGGTGCAATACTTTGCTGCTGCCTGCCTTCTCGTGCAGCGCGTCCACATTCTGCGTGATGATGTGCACATCGTAATATTGCGCCAGCTTGACCAACGCCAGATGCGCGGCGTTCGGCTCGGCGGCATTTGCCTGAAGCCTGCGCTGGTTGTAAAAATCAATCACGAGCTTGGGATTGCGCGCCAAGGCTTCGGGCGTACAAACATCTGTAACCTTATGTCCTTCCCACAAACCGCCCGCATCGCGAAAAGTCAGCAACCCGCTGTCGGCGCTGATTCCCGCGCCGGTCAGGACAACGCATTTTTTCATTGTTCGGACTCCTTATGTCGTCTGAAATTCATATTGCCAAACGGCTCAATCGTCCGGATGGAAACGCGCGGCGGCACGCTCTTTGGCGGCGGTTTCCTTGTCTTTCAATTTCGTTCCCAGACCAAGGCGTTTTTCGTATTCCGATTGCGGCGTATCGTCATCCTGCATGCCGAATGCGCTGGCGTTGACCCAAAGCGCGAGAAGCGAAACGACAAAGGCGCAAAAACCTATGATGTACCAAAACATTTGTTTTCCTGTATTTTTGATGTGCAATAACGAAGGGCGCGATAATCGGGAATGAAACGGCAGATTGGAAAGGAGTAAATTCAAATAAGAAATACCTGCCGCGGCAATCACGGTACAAATATTTTCTATTTGAAGCCACTGTCAAACAGTCAAACTGCCTACCCGCCGCCTTTCATATAGCGGTTTGTAAAGATATGAAATGTATCACAAAGCCGATGTGATATAAATTCTCCCGCCTGATTCTTTCATTCGTTTACCTATTATCGGTTTAAAAGCCAAAAGGTCGTCTGAAAAGTTTTCATAACTTTTCAGACGACCTTTATCTATCCTTAAAAAACAAAACCCTTATTGATCCACAAATGCGCGCTCAATCAGGTAGTCGCCGCGTACACCGGTTTTCGGGGAGACGGTCAAACCAAAATCGTCCAGAACTTTGCAGGTGTCTTTCAGCATGGCCGGGCTGCCGCAGAGCATGGCGCGGTCGTCTTGCGGGTTGATTTTTGGCAGGCCGATGTCTTCAAACAATTTGCCGCTTACCATCAGGTCGGTCAGGCGGCCGTGGTGTTCGTAGTCTTCGCGGGAAACGATGGGGTAGTAAATCAGTTTTTCTTTAACCAAGTCGCCGAGGTATTCGTGTTCGGGCAATTCTTTGGTGAAGCGGTCGTAGTACGCCAAATCTTTTTTGTAACGCACGCCGTGTACGAGGATGATTTTTTCAAATTGCTCGTAAATTTCAGGGTCTTTGGTGATGCTCAAGAAAGGGGCGATGCCGGTACCGGTACTCAACAGGTAAAGGTGTTTGCCGGGATTCAGGTCGCCGGCAACCAAAGTTCCGGTCGGTTTTTTGCTGATCAACACGTCGTCGCCGACTTTAAGGTGTTGCAGGCGGCTGGTCAGAGGGCCGTCTTGGACTTTAATGCTGAAAAATTCGAGGTGTTCTTCCCAGTTGGCGGAGGCGACGCTGTATGCGCGCATCAGCGGCTTGCCGTCCACCATCAATCCGACCATGACGAATTGGCCGTTTTCGAAGCGCAACGATTCGTCTCGGGTGCAGGTAAAGGTGAAATACGCATCCGTCCAGTGGTGTACGGACAATACTTTTTGGGTATTGAATGCTGCCATTTGAGTTTCCTGTCGGTAAATCCGTCTGATCGCGCGGGTCGGGCGGATGATGGTTTAAAAGGGTTTTCAGACGACCTCTCTCGCCTGTGAATAGATAATGCCGAATTAGAGCAAACGCGCAATTTTAAACGAAAATATTTATCATCACAATGCTTGCTTTTTAGTAAAGGTCGTCTGAAAACCCAGATTGAGGATTTTCAGACGACCTTTGTCTTTGCCGGTTGACCTGTTCGGATATTAGAAATCCAATTCCGCTTTCAGCCAATAAGTACGCGGCATGCCGACGACGGCGAAGCTGCGGTCGTATTGGCCGCGCTGTACCTGCCAGTAGTTTTTGTTGAACAGGTTTTCCACCGAACTGCTGACGGTCAGGGTATTTTTGCCCAGCTTGGTTTTGTAGCGCGCGCCTACGTCAACCAAGGTATAGGACGGGAAAGCGTATTGTTTTTGCGTGTCTTGGTAAGACTTGCCGAAATACGAAACGTTGCCGTTCAAGGTCAAGCCTTTGGCAAACGGGGTGTCCCACTCTACGCCCGCTTTGGCAATTACGCGCGGGTTGGCAACTTGTACGCCGTTTACCAGCATATCGCGCGAATTCGGATAATTCTTCACGGTCGATTGCAGGTACATCAGGCCGAAATTCGGGCGCAGGGTTTTATTCAACAGGTTGGCATAAGCATTGAACTCGATACCGCGGCTGCGTTCCATGCCTTGCTCATCTCCGGCTGCGCCGCCTTGCGCTTTATAACGGGCAAAATCGGTGTTGTTGCCATAGGTTAGACTGCCGTTGGCATTGGTCTGACCGCGCCAATAGCCCGGGCGTTTAATTTGGAACGCGTTCAAAGTGGTGACAAAGTCGCCCCAGTTTTTACGCACGCCGACTTCAAACTGACGGCTGACGCGCGGTTTCGACATCGTAGTTTCACCTGAATCATCGGTTTTGATGTCGGCAGGCTCTAAGTCTTCCATATAGTTGCTGTAAACCACCAAATCAGGTTGCGGCACCCATGCGGCCATCAACATCGGGCTGAAGCGTTTGGCATCGCCGCTTTTACCTTCTTTTTTATTGGTGTATTCAACAGCTTGGAAGCGTCCACCCAAGGTCAGGCGGTATTTGTTATCGGCAAAGCCCAGCGTATCGGACAAGGCAAGGCTATTGACTTTAATATTGGCATCGAGGTTTGCCGAGCTTTCCACAGTGGCTGGATAGTCTGGACGGAATGAAGCCAGTTGGGCGGCAATATCACCGTTTGTCTTAATCACGACACTGCTGCCGCCTGCCGCCGAACCGCGCAGAGTGGCGCGTTGTCGGATGATGCGGTCGAAGGCAGTGCTCCAGTTGTGGCTGACCGGACCGGTTTCAAACTCGCCGCGTGCGGACAAATTCATACTCAAAGTACGGAAATACTGGTCAGTCAGACGTGCCGTACCGGTCGTATATTGATGACCATCAGCACATGCTTTAGCACTTGAAGTTGTTGAATCCCATTGTGTCGTTGATGTAGCGTTTGAATTTATAAGACGAGTACGAGCAGCATATGAATTACAAATAGTCGGAGAAATCAACGTGCCGTAATAACGCGCCTTGTTGTAACCGATACCGCCGGTAATTTGCGCATTTTCAAACGCATCCCATTCGAAAGTCAGCATATTGGTTCGACCGACGGTGTTCTGCCAGTTCCAACTTGGCAGCAGGTTCACTTTGCCGTCGGGCGCGTCAAACAAGCGGCCGTTGGCGTTTTGAATATCCTGCATGCGCGCGCGGCCGCCGTTGGTTTTGCGTTTCGCGTAGATGGAATCGAACGCCACGCGCAGTTTTTCGCCGCGGTAGTCGGCATTTAAAGCAAATTCTTTGTTGTCTTCGTTGTAACCGTGGCGCGGGGTGTCGCCGTGGCGCAGTTTGCCGTTGGCGCGCACGCCGAATTCTTTGTTTTCGCCGAAGCGTTGACCCAAGTCGAATGTGCCTTGAGCGCGGTTGTTGCTGAACCAGCCCAAACCGATTTTACGGTTGCCTTCGTCGGCGGCTTTTTTGGTCTCGATATTGACGGAACCGGATACCGCGCCTTCAGGGTCCATGCCGTTTACGGCGGTGGACGCGCCTTTAATCAGTTGCGCGGAGCCAACTTGCACGCTGGCCGTGCCTTGCGTGCCGTACATACCTGCCAAACCGTTGACGCTGAATTGGCGCGCATCAAGCTGATAACCGCGGAAATACAAGCCGGTCAGCGTGTTGCTTTCGCCGCCGAACTGCCAAATGGAAGCGTCTTTTTTCGCTACGGCATCCACCAAAGTACGCGCTTCGGTGTTGTTGAGGGCTTGTTCGTCGTAGTTGACGACGGTAATCGGCGCGGTAAAGGCGTTGGCTTTGCCCAATACGCCCAAGTTCACGCGGTCGCGCAAGTCGCCGTCGCTGGCGATGGAGTAAGAACGGGCGGCTTTGACGCGTTTGGCGTCGGCGCGGACATGGACTTCCTGCAACTGCTGTTGCACAGGGGCTTCGGGTGTCGCTTCATCGGCGGCATAAGAAAACGCGCTCATAATCAAAAGCGGCATCAGGGCTAATTTGCTGTTCATAGATTCCTTCTGTCTCTGAGGTGGGTTATTTTTGTTGCAATAAACGTTAAAAATCACAAAGTAATTTTGCTGCGGAATTATATTTGATAACATTCTGCTTTTCTATAAAAAGTGATGATAACTATTTGTAAAAACAAAAATACAACATAAATCAAAACTTTTTCCATAGTAATTGTAAATTATTTTATTAAGCAGAGAATGCGGGTTTCAGACGACCCCTGCCCGCTGCCTGCCTCAAGAGACAACGCACATGCAAAAATGGCAAATCGAGCTTTATTCCACGCCGTCTTGGCTGTTACAGACCTTATTGATGGTCGCCGCCGCCTCGGCGGTGATTCTGTTTTTGGCACGTGAAACGCGCTTCGGGCGCGAGTTTGCCTATATCCTGCGGCTGTGTCTGACGCCGAAAAGCGCGGTCAAAGTATTGCTGCTGATTACGGCGATGATTACGCTGCTGCTGACCGAAGTGCGGTTGAATGTATTGAGTACCTTTATGTCCAAAGGGCTTTACGACTCGATGCAGGATTTGAACGCCTCCGCGTTTTGGATGTTTGCAGCGATGAACGCGGGCGTGGTGTTGGTACGGGCGTTTAACAACGTCGTCAACGACTTTCTCGATCAAGGCTTGGCGATTAAATGGTCGGAGCGGCTCAATGAAGTGCTGACAACGCGCTGGCTTGCCGACAAAAACTACTACCGCCTGCAAATGCGCCGCCATGCGCCGGACAACATCGACCAGCGTATCCAACAAGATGTGCAGGATTTCATCGCCTCGACCATAGAATTTGTGCGCGGCATGGTCAATTCGGTCGTTACCTCGCTCGAATTTGCCGTTGTTTTGTGGGGCTTGGCGGGCATCCTGATCGTGTTCGGCTTCGACATTCCGCACGGCATCGTTTGGTTTGTCTATATGTTTGTGATTTTGGCGACCTTTATCGCCATGTGGATAGGCAACCCGTTGATTCGTTACAACTATGAAAACGAAAAGCTCAACGGCGACTACCGTTATTCCCTCATTCGCGTGCGTGACCATGCCGAAAGCGTGGCGTTTTACAGCGGCGAAAAACACGAACACGACCAGCTTGCCGACCGCTTCAAAGCCATCATCCGCAACCGTTGGCGCATTGCGCGACAAAGCGTCTGCCTGAGCGGCTTTAACGATATGTTCACCAACGGCATCAAACTCTTCCCCATTATTTTGCAAGCTCCGCGACTGTTTGCCGGACAAATCAAAATCGGCGACATCCAGCAGACCGTCCAAGCCTTCGCCCGACTGCAAAACGCCCTGTCCTTCTTTCGGATGTTCTACAACAAATTTACCGCCTACCGCGCCCGACTGGAGCGTCTGTACGGCTTTTTACTGAGTACGGAAGAACACCACAGCGCACAACAACCCGACATTACCGAAGTTTCAGACGACCTCTCGCTGGAAAACGTCGCCCTGTTCCGCCACAACGGCGAAATTCTGTTGAGCGGCATCAACGTCAACCTCAAAAGCGGCGATTCCCTGCTGATACGCGGCCCGAGCGGTTGCGGCAAAACCTCGCTGCTGCGCGCGCTGGCGGGGCTTTGGCCGTTCGGCAGCAGCGGCAAAGTCAGCCGTCCGCCGCATCAAGACATCCTCTTCCTGCCGCAACGCCCCTACACGGCGCAAGGCAGCCTGCGCGACGCGATTTGTTACCCCGACATCGACAAACAGCATCCCGAACTAGCCGAAGCCATGAATACCTGCCGCTTAGGTTATCTGATTGATAAACTGGACAAAACCGACGACTGGCAACATAAACTCTCCCCCGGCGAACTGCAACGCGTCGCCTTCGTCCGCGCCCTGCTCTCGCAACCCAAAGTCATCCTGCTTGACGAAGCCACCGCCGCCTTGGACGAACCGACCGAGGCCCTGCTCTACCGCTCCTTAAAGCAAAAACTGCCGCAGAGCATCATCATCAGCATCGGGCACCGCAGCACACTCAACGAGTTTCACGATTTCAGTCTTGATGTCGGCAACGTAGCTTGCGATTGAATTTAAAGCAACGAGGTCGTCTGAAAACCCGTAAGGGTTTCGTCAAAACGAGCGCAACGAGTTTCGCTAAAACTTTTTCAGACGACCTTTCTGCTAAAATGACACGCTTCAAATACAAGGGAAACCCGCCATGCACGAAATCAAATGCCCGCACTGCCACACCGCGTTTACCGTCAACGAAGCCAGTTACGCCGACATCCTGAACCAAGTCCGCACCCAAGAATTTCAAACCGAAATCCACGAACGCCTGCAACAGGCGCAGATGCAGTTTCAAAGCGATATGCAGCTTGCCCAAGCGCAGGCGCAAAATCAGTTCGACAAAATCCTAGCCGACAAAAACCACGAAATCGCCGCCCTATCCAACCAAATCAACGCCTACGAAAAAGACAGCAAACTTGCCGCCGCCGAGATTGAAGGTCGTCTGAAAGCGCAAATCGCCGAGCAGGATAAATTGATTGCCGAGCTGAAAGCGCAGGCAAAATCGCTGGAAACGGCGAAAAACATGGAAAAAGAGCTGGAAATCACCAAAGCCGTTGCCGAAAAAGAGCGCGAATTGGGTAATTTGAACACGCAGCTCATGCTGCAATCCAAAGAAAACCAGTTGGAAAAACAAAGCCTGCGCGAAAAATACGAAGCCGAACTCAAACAAAAAGACGAAACCATCGCCTTCTACAAAGACTTCAAAGCCAGACAGTCCACCAAAATGATAGGCGAAAGCCTCGAGCAGCACTGCGAAACCGAATTCAACCGCATCCGCACCACCGCCTTTCCACAAGCCGTTTTCTGCAAGGACAACGACGCCAAAACCGGCAGCAAAGGCGACTACATCTACCGCGAAACCGACGAAGAAGGCAACGAAATCATCTCCATCATGTTCGAGATGAAAAACGAAAGCGACGAAACCGCCACCAAAAAGAAAAACGAACACTTTTTTAAAGAGTTGGACAAAGACCGCAGAGAGAAAAACTGCGAATACGCCGTACTCGTCTCACTCTTGGAAGCCGACAGCGAACTCTACAACAACGGCATTGTCGACGTGTCCTACGCTTACCCGAAAATGTACGTCGTGCGCCCGCAGTTTTTCATCCCCATCGTCTCCCTGCTGCGCAACGCCGCGCTCAATTCATTGAAATACAAACAGGAATTGGCACAAATGCGCGCGCAAAACATCGACATCACGCATTTTGAAGAAGACTTGGACAAGTTCAAAACCGATTTCGCCCGCAATTACGAACTCGCCAGCCGCAAGTTCCAAACCGCCATCGACGAAATCGACAAAACCATCAGCCACCTGCAAAAAACCAAAGAAGCCCTACTCTCTTCAGAAAACAACCTGCGCCTCGCCAACAACAAAGCAACCGACCTGACCGTCAAAAAATTAGTGCGCAAAAATCCGACCATGAAGGCCGCCTTTGCCGCGTTGGAGAAAAAAGAGGATTGAGGTTCGTATGAAGTAAAGGTCGTCTGAAAGCGGCCTTCCCCGTTTTCAGACGACCTTTCCCGAGTCAAAGCCGTTTGAATATTACCTGCGATACAGCTATGATGAAGCCTGTCCCTACACATTGATATAGTGGATTAAATTTAAATCAGGACAAGGCGACGAAGCCGCAGACAGTACAGATAGTACGGCAAGGCGAGGCAACGCCGTACTGGTTTAAAGTTAATCCAATATAATGAAAGGAATCCCGCATGACCGCTTGGTTTATTGCCGCTGCCGCCGTCCTAATTGTCGAACTGTTTGTCGGCACTGTATATCTCTTGGTGGTCAGCGCGGCTTTGTTCGGTGCGGGATTGGTGTATTGGCTGACCGGTGATACTTCGATTGCCGTTGTTGCGGCAGCCGTTTTGTCTGCCGCCGGTATCTGGGTAGTACACAGCAAGTTCAAAAAAACTGCGCCCCGTCAAGAATTGAATGATGATTTGGACATCGGACAGACCGTTCATATCCTCCGCCACCTTCACGGCGATTGTTATGAAGTTTCTTATCGGGGGACGCGCTGGCAGGCGCAGACTGAAAATGCCGACGCCGTTCAGACGACCTCCACCGCCGTGATTACCGGTAAAAACGGTAATGTTTTACTCATTCGTTTGAATTAATTCAATAATCCGCCCTGTTGTGGTTTAAAAGGAAAAATAATGGACTTTTCATACAGCTTCCCCGTCATCTTGCTGATTGTCGTCGTGATTTTCGGCTTCAAGTCGTTTATCGTCGTGCCGCAACAGGAAGTTTACGTCGTCGAACGCCTCGGCAGATTCCACAACGCATTGACCGCCGGTCTGAACATCCTGATTCCTTTCGTTGACCGCGTCGCCTACCGCCACTCGCTCAAAGAAGTGCCTTTGGACGTTCCCAGCCAAGTCTGTATCACCCGCGACAACACCCAGCTTACCGTTGATGGCATCATCTACTTCCAAGTAACCGATCCGAAGCTCGCGTCTTACGGCTCCAGCAACTACATCATGGCGATTACCCAGCTTGCCCAAACCACGCTGCGTTCAGTTATCGGCCGCATGGAGTTGGACAAAACGTTTGAAGAGCGCGACGAAATCAACAGTATCGTCGTTTCCGCGCTCGACGAAGCGGCAGGCGCATGGGGTGTAAAAGTATTGCGTTACGAAATCAAAGACTTGGTTCCACCGCAAGAAATTCTGCGTTCCATGCAGGCGCAAATTACCGCCGAACGTGAAAAACGCGCCCGTATCGCCGAATCCGAAGGCCGCAAAATCGAGCAAATCAACCTTGCCAGCGGTCAGCGCGAAGCGGAAATCCAACAGTCCGAAGGTGAAGCGCAAGCCGCCATCAACGCGTCAAACGGTGAAAAAATCGCCCGCATCAACCGCGCACAAGGTGAAGCCGAAGCCCTGCGTCTGGTTGCCGAAGCCAACGCCGACGCCATCCGCAAAATCGCCGAGGCAGTCCGCTCAGAGGGCGGCTCCGAAGCCGTCAATCTGAAAGTTGCCGAGCAATATGTCGAAGCCTTCAGCAATCTGGCAAAAGAAAGCACCACGCTGATCATGCCCGCCAACGTCGCCGACATCGGCAGTCTGGTTTCCGCCGGACTGAAGATTGTGGACGGCAACAAAGCGGCAAAATAAACCTTACGTTTTGCCACAAGGTCGTCTGAAAACGAGTGCAATGCGTTTCGCTAAATTAACAGCGAATTTTGCCGAACCGTTTTTCAGACGACCTTTATTCAAATATAGTGGATTAAATTTAAATCAGGACAAGGCGACGAAGCCGCAGACAGTACAGACAGTACGGAACCGATTCACTTGGTGCTTCAGCACCTTAGAGAATCGTTCTCTTTGAGCTAAGGCGAGGCAACGCCGTACTGGTTTAAAGTTAATCCACTATACATTCTGATTGTTACCAAAGACCAATTCAATGACTCAGAAAACACACACCATCAAAACCTACCTCGTCGGCGGCGCCGTCCGCGATTATCTTTTAGGTTTGCCCGTCAAAGACCGCGACTGGGTGGTCGTCGGTGCTGACGCGCAAACTATGCTGGCGCAAGGCTTCCAGCCGGTCGGCAAAGATTTTCCCGTGTTCCTCCACCCCGAAACCCACGAAGAATACGCCCTCGCCCGTACCGAACGCAAAACCGCCAAGGGCTATGCCGGTTTCAGTTTTCACGCCGACAAAGACGTTACGCTGGAGCAAGACTTGATGCGCCGCGACCTGACCATCAACGCGATGGCGCAGGATTCAGACGACCTCATCATCGACCCCTTCGGCGGACAACAGGATTTGGCGGCGGGTATTTTGCGCCACGTCTCGCCCGCCTTTGCCGAAGACCCCGTCCGCATCCTGCGTACCGCCCGCTTTGCCGCGCGCTACGGGTTTGAAATCGCTGAAGAAACCATGAAACTGATGCGGCAGATGGTAGAAAACGGCGAAGCGGAGGCTTTGGTTGCCGAACGTGTCTGGCAGGAGTTGGCGAAAGGTTTGATGGAAAAAAATCCCCGCAGGATGATTGAAGTATTGCGCGAATGCGGTGCGCTGAAAGTCTTACTGCCCGAAGTCGATGCCCTCTTCGGCGTGCCGCAACGCGCCGACTATCATCCCGAAATCGACAGCGGCATCCATACGCTGATGGTACTGCAACGCGCCGCCGATATGGGTCTGACGCTACCCGAACGCTACGCCGCCCTGCTGCACGATTTGGGCAAAGCCAAAACCCCGCCTGACATCCTGCCGCGCCACCACGGACACGACCTGGCCGGCGTCGAGCCCGTGCGCGAAGTCAATCAGCGGCTGCGTGCGCCGAGACACTGCGCCGAGCTTGCCGAACTTGTCTGCCGTTGGCACATCATGTTTCATAAAGCCGTAGAACTTAAAAGCAAAACCATCTTGACCGTTTTGAAAAAAACCGACGCTTTCAGACGACCCGAACGCTTCGCCGGCGCCTTAAACGTCTGTATTGCCGACACGCAAGGCCGTCTGAACCGCGAAAATACGCCCTACCCGCAGCGCGCGTACTGGCTCGCCCTGCTCGAAGCCGCCAACCAAGTGCATTCGGGCAAAATCGCCGCCGAATGCCGCGCGCAGGAAAAAGCGCACCTAATCGCCGAAGAAATCGACCGGGCGCGGTTGGCTCAAATCGCCCCATTGCAAAAAGCGTTTCGGGCGGCGCAAGACAAAACAGAAAGACATTAAAACGCCAATGCAGCCACTTTTAAAGTTTTGAGGACGATACCCAACCCAAGCTTTGAAACAGCGGCCGCCATATCCGCTATAATCTGCCTCTCAGCTATTCCGTTCCAACCATAAAAATCATGACCATTCAGACCGATTTATTGCCTAAAATCAACAACGAAGATTACCAACGCCTCATCCTCAAACACAGCGTAGAATTCAGCCAAGGCGAAATCCGCCTGCTGAACGAAATCCTCGAAAAATTCACCTTCGACGTCGTTCAGGCGCAGGCATTGGCGCAGGCGGTGATGCAGCAGGTGCGCTTCGACCCTAACGCCTACCACATCGACAGCGACGACGAAGACACCACAGGCATCTGCCCCCACTGCATCAACCCGCCCATGCCGCCCCTGCGCGATTACCTCGTTTGGCGCGAAACACGCGGCTGAATCCCTTTCAAAAAGGTCGTCTGAAAGCGGCAAACCGATTTTCAGACGACCCCGAACCCACCGGAAAACCCATGTTGCAAACCGACAACCTGACCGCCGCCCAGCCCCAGCGCATCATCACTGCACAAAGCATCTCCTCGCAGGAAGAGCTGCTCGAGCGCGCCCTGCGCCCTAAAACGCTGGACGACTATATCGGGCAAGACAAAGCCAAAGAACAGCTCGCCATCTTCATCCAAGCCGCCAAAAAACGCGGCGAAGCCCTAGACCACACCCTGCTCTTCGGCCCGCCCGGACTGGGCAAAACCACATTGGCGCACATCATCGCCAAAGAACTGGGCGTCAACCTGCGCCAAACCAGCGGCCCCGTACTCGAACGCGCCGGAGACCTTGCCGCCCTTCTGACCAACCTCGAGCCGCACGATGTATTGTTCATCGACGAAATCCACCGCCTCAGCCCCGTCGTTGAAGAAATCCTCTACCCCGCGCTCGAAGACTACCAGCTCGACATCATGATAGGCGAAGGCCCTGCCGCCCGTTCCGTCAAAATCGACCTGCCGCCCTTCACACTCGTCGGTGCAACCACCCGCGCAGGTATGCTGACCAACCCTCTGCGCGACCGCTTCGGTATCGTTGCCCGCTTGGAGTTTTATCAAAATCAAGACCTTGCCACCATCGTCAGTCGTTCCGCCCAATTACTGCAACTCGACATGGGCGAAGAAGGCGCGATGGAAGTCGCCAAACGAAGCCGCGGCACGCCCCGGATCGCCAACCGCCTGCTGCGCCGCGTCCGCGATTTTGCCGATGTGAAAAACAACGGCGTAATCGATGCCGCCATTGCCGATGCCGCTTTAAGTATGCTGGATGTAGACGCGCAAGGTTTGGACGTCATGGACAGAAAATTCCTCGAAGCCATCCTGCACAAATTCAGCGGCGGTCCCGTCGGTCTTGACAACGTTGCCGCCGCCATCGGCGAATCTACGGACACCATAGAAGACGTTATCGAACCCTACCTCATCCAACAAGGCTTCCTGCAACGTACCCCGCGCGGCAGAATGGCCACCGAACGCGCCTACCTGCACTTCGGCTTGAAAATGGAAAAATAAGCGTATTGAAATGAAGAAAGGTCGTCTGAAACCGGATTTTTGGTTTTCAGACGACCTTTTCGTATCCATTCGAATGGAAGACTTGAGTCAGGATAAAGGCAAGCGTTTTTCTCGCAAGCTAGTGTCTGTCCTCACCCTCTTTGGCAGTATCTTTCCCGCCGTCTTTATCTGTCTGAGCCGGCGTAACCGGGAAAAACAAGATCAGCGGGTTGGCTTTAATCTGCTGCCAGAAACTTTTACACAAATTGCCGACGCTGTCGATTTTTGTGTCGCGCGAACGCAGGGCGACGAAGAGGGCGAGGGTGAAGCTGACGACGAGATTGACCAGGCCGATGGCCAAGACGCTGCAAATCCCGAGCATGAATGTATCAAAGCCGACATTGCCGCTGACGGCGGCGTAGCCTAGGTTGGCGGAGGAGAAAGCGACATGGCGGATGTCCAGCGGCAGGCCGAGGAGGTGTCCGAAGTAGCCGGTCATGCCCAAGAGCATTCCGAAGATGAAGTTGCCGAACAGCGAGCCGTAGTGTTTGTGGATGTAGGCGGCAAGGACGCGGCGGGGTTTGGGGCGCATGATTTTGCGCAACAAGGGGTTGAAGGGCAGGCGTTGCCGCAGGTTAAGATAATCGGCGCGGTTGTCGAAGAAGCCCGCGATGATACCGGAACAGAACAGCCACAAGCCAGCAATAGCCGCATACCATAAGGTCGGTCGATTGATGATGTCTATGGATTTGAACTCGTAGGCGGTAGTGTGGGCATCGAGTATGGGCTGTTGGTGCAGATGGGCATAGCCGAACGATATGGCGCACGCCAAAAGGATGGCGATGGAAACGTTGCCGAAGACGGCGACGCTTTGGGAGCGGCATACGTCGATAAGGAGCCTGGCGAGTTTGTTGTCCACCGCTTTGCCGCCTTCGTTGAGATCGACCTGTTCGGCGAAGCTGGCGGCGGTCATGGCGGGCTGTTTGGTGGCGACGGTGCAGTGCAGCATGTGGATGAACATAAAACCTATGCCGTAGTTGAGCCCTGCCAACAAAGAGGTAACGAAGGGGCTGAAGCCGAGTGAACCGATATGGATTTTGTGCAGCGCCATCAGAGCGATGATGACGCCTCCGCCCGCCGCGGAGTAGAACATTTTGAAATATTCTTTGCGGTTGCGGGTGATGTAATGCTCTCCGTGGTGGCTTTTGTTTTCGCTGATGCTGCGGGCGAGCATGTGGATGCTGCTGCGGCGCAGGTGGCGGGTACTGTATTGCTCGACCGCGGCGTAGATGAGGGAATTCATCAGGGTAATGGTCAGTCGGTTGCGGTTGCCGGCATCGGTTTGGATGTCGGTAAGCAGTTTGAGACGGTTTATAGTCTGCTGGAGCCGTTCGAGCAGGTGGGCGACTTTGACGGACGAGCCTGAACCTGCGCCCGTCCCTCTTCGGCGCAGATAGTCGATCTGGCTGCAACATTGGTCGAACATGACTTCCAGATGGGCGGTGTCGTAAGAGGCTGTGTTATTGCGGTAGTGTTCAACCAATTTTGTAATTTCGCGCTGAAGTGCGATAAAGGGAGAATCGGCTTCGAGCAGGCGCGGAGCGATCCGGATGAGATCAGGCTCGAGGGCTTCTGATGCAATCCAAATGGCAAGCATTTCCATAGCGCGCAGCCGGGCGTCAACCAGCTGGCGGCAGGCGTTTTGCAGCAAGGCAGGATCGACGCTGGAGCGGATATGGTCGTAAAGGCCCAACCATTGGCGGATACTGAGGGTTTGCAGCCAGTCGTCGTCGTTTTCGGAATGGAAAAGGTAGAGGAACACTTCGCGCAGGTTGGCAAAATCCTTGTAGGACGGGCTGAAGCGTTCGTAGATGCGTATGCCCATCTCGCGGGCAAAGCTGGTCCGTGAGAAGATGCCGAGTTTGATCAGCGCGGGATAGATATGGACTTGAGAAAGCCAGTGGTAGAAGCGGCCGCTGAAACTTTTTGCGAGCTCTTCGTCTTGTTTGAGCGTGGCGATAATCAGGTCGAAACGTTCTGCCGCCTGTTTTTTGCCGCCGCGCCGCAAAAATTTGATTAAGGCATTCAGAATAAGGACGAAATCGGTGTCGGTCAGACTCTTCGACAGAAGAGGATGTAGATTTTGGTGAGTAATTTTTTCCATTGCGGTATTTTTACACAAAACGGCGGGTTTGATAAGTTTAGGCAATTTATGCAATCCGCGGTAAGTACCGTCGATATTATGAAGCCGTGCCTGATGGATTATGCCATCTTTGTTTTTTAAGGTCGTCTGAAAACCGTTTTCAGACGACCTCTTGTTTATTTCAGCATCTCTTCGGGGATTTTGCAGACGGGAATCGGATTGACTTTGTGTTGCATGGCTTTGTGCAGGCGGGTGTAGATTTCCAAGACTTCGCGCTGCCTGCCTTCAAAATCTTCAGGACGGTGCGTGCCGTAAACGCTCATCGCCCATTCGAGTTCGGGATAGCTTGCGCCCATCTGTTCTTCGTCCGTGCGCTCGGTATCCCAAAGGCCGTCGGTCGGTACGGCTCTTTGGATAGACTCGGCGATGTCCAGTTCGGCGGCAATTTGATAAATCTGCGTTTTGGTCAAGTCGGC
Organism: Neisseria sp. DTU_2020_1000833_1_SI_GRL_NUU_006; assembly: GCA_032388755.1. NCBI lineage: Bacteria > Pseudomonadati > Pseudomonadota > Betaproteobacteria > Neisseriales > Neisseriaceae > Neisseria > Neisseria sp. DTU_2020_1000833_1_SI_GRL_NUU_006. Next base: position 1,323,051 of record CP135593.1, read on the forward strand.
AATCGGGCTGATGTCCACGCCGCCGTCGCCGTATTTGGTGAAAAAGCCTACGCCGAAATCTTCGATTTTGTTGCCCGTACCGGTAACCAGCAAACCGTTTAGCTGACCGTAATAATAAAGCGTCAGCATCCGCAGGCGGCTGCGGGCGTTGGCAAGCGCAAGCTGTTTGGCGGGGAACTCGGTTTCATCGACCTCGACATCGGCGGCAAAAGTATCGAAAGTCGGCGTCAAATCCACACGCATCCCGCTGACGTTGGAAAACGCCTGTTCCAACCGGCGGATGTGTTCCTGCGCGCGGCTGATTTGGTCGGCTTTTTGGCGGATGGGCATTTCAAGCAGCAGAACCTTCAGCCCCGTCCGTGCCGCGATGGCAGAAACGACTGCGGAGTCGATACCGCCGGAAACGCCGACGACAAACCCCTTGGCGTGTGCGGCGGCGGCATAGTTTTTCAGCCAGTCGGCAATATGGCGGATAACGGCTTGGGTCTGCATAGTCAGGCTCCTGATTTGAAAGGGGGAATCATACCCGATTTTGAGAGGCTGCGGCATATGGACCGGACAGGTCGTCTGAAAATCGGTTTCGCAGCTTTCAGACGACCTTCCCCCTGTTTTCATCAGCAATAAAATCCTGCTGAAATTTCGCACAATCTTTCCCAATTTGAAACAATCCCCTGATTTTGTTATTATTCCTTCAAACAAAGAAATAATCATCATCCATTTTGTCTCACCCGGCCCTCATTACGGCTCATTCATCTGTGCGTTTTTACTCTCTTTTTCCCTTGTTTTTCATCCGGCAGGACGGTTTAAACGCCATTCCTTTTTTGTCTGCGTTTTATAGTGGATTACCAAAAATCGGGAAAGTCTCGGACCCTGTCCGACAGACCACGTTTCATTCCCAGTTTTTGTTAATCAACCATATACAGCCTTGCGCCCGTATCCGCCTGCCTCACCATCCCAAAGGAGGTCAAGGTTTGTCTTTATTTCATTTCTTACGCAACCGCTCTTCGTTCAATCCCTTCGTCGTTTCCGTTACGCTGTCCTTCGTGCTGCTGGTCATCGGCATCGCGCTTTTGATTCCGCAGCAGGCAGAAACCGTCCTCAATGCCGCTAAAACAGGCATTTTCAAAAACTTCAGTTGGTTTTACATCTTGGCATTTTCAGCCTTCTTCTTCTTCCTGCTCGCACTTTCGGTCAGCAGCTTCGGCAACATCAAGCTGGGCAGCAACGAAGAAGAGCCTGAATTTAGCTTTTGGTCTTGGCTCGCCATGCTGTTCGCGGCGGGTATGGGCGTCGGGTTGATGTTTTTCGGCGTCGCCGAACCGCTCACCCACTACCTCTCCCCCATCACGGAAGGCGGCGACGGGATCAAACAGCAAGACGCTTTGCTCCATACGCTTTTCCACTGGGGCGTACATGCCTGGTCGGTTTACGCCGTCATCGCCTTGGCGCTTGCCTATTTCGCCTTCCGCTACAAACTCCCGCTCTCGTTGCGTTCCTGCTTTTATCCGTTATTGAAAGAGAAAACCGACGGCAAGGCGGGCGACATCATCGACATACTTGCGCTGGTCGCCACCCTGTTCGGCATCATTACCACGCTCGGCTTCGGTGCGACGCAGCTGGGCGCAGGCTTGGAGCAACTCGGCTGGATTAATGAAAACACCTTTTCCATGCAAACCGTCGTGATTTTCATCGTCATGGGCATGGCGATTGCATCCGCAGCCTCCGGCATAGGCAAGGGCGTGAAAATATTGAGCGAATTGAACTTGACATTTGCCTTCGCGCTAATGTTTTTCGTCCTCGCCACCGGCCCGACCCTCCATCTGCTCTCCGCCTTCAACGACAACCTCGGCACTTACCTGAGCAACCTCGTACAACTCAGTTTCAAAACATACAGCTACGAACAAAACCATACCGAATGGTTCGGCGGCTGGACCATCTTATACTGGGCATGGTGGTGTTCTTGGGCGCCTTTCGTCGGACTCTTCATCGCCCGCATCTCGCGCGGACGCACCATACGCGAATTCATTTTCGGCGTTTTGGCGGTTCCCTCCCTGTTCTGCGTCATCTGGTTCACCATCTTCGGCGACACCGCCATCTGGATTAACGACCACACCGCAGCAGGCGCATTGGGCGAATTGACCGGCACGCCCGAAAAACTCCTCTTCCGCTTCCTCGAATACCTCCCCCTGCCAACCCTCACAGGGCTTGTCAGCCTTATGGTGATCGCCCTCTTCTTCATCACCTCCGCCGACTCCGGCATTTACGTCCTCAACAACATCGCCTCCCGTGACAAAAGCCTGACCGCCCCGCGCTGGCAGGCAGTGATGTGGGGGCTGTTGATGTCTGCCGCCGCTATCGTCCTTTTGCGCTTCGGCGGACTGCCCACCCTGCAAACCATGACCCTCATCGTCGCCCTGCCTTTCGCCATGCTCATGCTGATCATGTGTTTCAGCCTCTGGCGCGGATTAAACGCCGACCACAAATACTTCACGACCGCCGTCACCCCCTCCAGTGTCTATTGGAGCGGCGACAACTGGCAGGACAGGCTCGAACGCATGCTGAACCAAACACAGGAACAAGACATCCTCAAATTCCTCAAAACCACCGCCCTGCCCGCCATGCGCGAACTGAGCGAGGAGCTGTCCGACAAATACAGCCTGAGCGTCGACATCCAAACCCACTTTGACCGCGAAGAGCCTGCCGTCGAATTCACCATCCACAAAGAGTCCCTGCGCGACTTCATGTACGGCATTAAAACCATCAAGCGCGAAGTGTCCGAACAGCTTATCAAAGACGGCCACCTCCCGCACATCCGCCACAACGTAACCTACGAGCCCTACACCTACTTCTTCGACGGCCGCAGCGGCTACGACGTGCAATACATGAACCGCCGCGAACTCATCGCCGACATCCTCAAGCAGTACGAGCGTTACCTCAACCTCCTGACCGATGTCGGACAAGAACTCATGTCGCACCGGCAAACCGAATTGGCAGAATAAGTTTTTGTTTAAATAAATTGCAACAAAGGTCGTCTGAAAACTGGATTTCCCGTTTTCAGACGACCTTTTGTCATGCGTACAACAAACTACACATTCCGAGACCTTTGCAGAAAAGCCCTTCCCTCGACAGCCGAAACCCAAACACAGGTTTTCGTCTATTTCCGCCCCTAATTGCTCCTGATTTTACCCAAACACCCCCTTAATCCTCCCCGGACGTCCCATAATCAGGCATCCGGGTTACCTTTTAGGCGGCAACAGGCACACTTAGCCTGTTAGCCGCTTTCAACAGGTTCAAACACATCGCCTTCAGATGGCTTTGCGCACTCACTTTGAGCAGACCAAAATAGGCTGCCCGGGCGTAGCGGAACTTGCGGTGCAGCGTCCCGAAGCTTTGTTCGACCACATAACGGGTCTTCGACAAATATCGGTTGCGGTGGGCTTTGCGCATAATGCCGTCTAACAACTGATGCTCTTTCAGATGTTGCCGGTTTTCCTTGCTGTCGTAGCCTTTGTCGGCATAAACGGTCGTACCTTCGGCAATACCCTCCAACAAAGGGGAAAGATGGTTGCACTCATGGGTATTGGCAGGAGTGATGTGCAGTTTCTCGATATAGCCTTCCTCATCGGTACGGGTATGTTGTTTGTAACCGAGTTTGTAGAGGCCGTTTTTCTTTGTCCGGCGGGCATCGCTGTCTTTGCTCGGTGTGGTTTGGCCGCTGACTTGTCCTTCCTCGTCGACTTCTATGGCCTGACGCTGTTTGCTGCCGGCGGTCTGAATAATGGTGGCGTCAATGACGGCGGCGGATGCCTTCTCTAATTTTAGGTTTTTTTCGGCCAGTTGTCGGTTAATCAGTTCCAGCAATTCGGACAGGGTGTCGTCTTGCGCCAGCCGGTTGCGGTAGCGGCATAAGGTGCTGTAATCGGGGATGCTCAGTTCGTCAAAACGGCAAAACAGGTTGAAGTCGATGCGGGTGATGAGGCTGTGTTCGAGTTCGGGATCGGAGAGGCTGTGCCATTGTCCGGGCAGGACGGCTTTGAACATGGACAACAGGGGATAGGCGGGACGGCCGCGGTGGTCTCTAAGGTAACGGGTTCTTTGACGGTTCAGGTATTGTTCGATCGGTTGCCAATCAATCACCTGATCCAACTTCAATAGCGGGAAGCGGTCGATGTGTTTGGCGATCATGGCTTGTGCGGTTTGCCGGAAGAAGGTGCTCATAGGAAATCCCCTAAATGTCTTGATGGGAATTTAGGGGATTTCGGCAAAGGTCTCATCGTCTGAAAACGGGCATGGCAGGTTACGCCGAAACTGTCCGCATTTTTTCAGACGACCTTTCACCTTAGCCCTGTTTCAACACCCCAAATTCTTTTAAAATACCGCCTGATTTGAATTTAACCGAGAGACCGAATTTCATGAACCTACATCAAACCGTCGAACGCGAAGCCGCCACCGCCTTTGCCGCCGCAGGCATCGCCGACAGCCCCGTTGTTTTGCAGCCGACCAAAAACGCCGAACACGGCGATTTCCAAATCAACGGCGTAATGGGTGCGGCGAAAAAAGCCAAACAAAATCCGCGAGAGTTGGCACAAAAGGTCGCCGAAGCATTGGCGGACAATGCCGTGATTGAAAGCGCGGAAGTGGCCGGCCCGGGCTTCATCAACCTGCGCCTGCGCCCCGAATTTCTCGCCCAAAATATTCATGCGGCTTTAAACGACGCGCGTTTCGGCGTGGCAAAAACCGACAAACCGCAAACCGTCGTTATCGACTATTCCTCGCCCAATCTGGCAAAAGAGATGCACGTCGGCCATCTGCGTTCCAGCATCATCGGCGACAGCATTTCGCGCGTGTTGGAATTTATGGGCAACACCGTCGTCCGCCAAAACCACGTCGGCGACTGGGGTACGCAGTTCGGCATGTTGGTCGCTTATTTGGTTGAGCAGCAAAAAGACAACGCCGCATTTGAACTGGCGGACTTGGAGCAGTTTTACCGCGCCGCCAAAGTGCGCTTTGACGAAGATGCCGCCTTTGCCGACACCGCGCGCGAATACGTTGTGAAACTGCAAGGCGGCGATGAAACCGTGTTGGCGTTGTGGAAACAGTTTGTCGATATTTCGCTCTCGCACGCCCAAGCCGTTTACGACACGCTGGGCTTGAAGCTGCGCCCTGAAGACGTGGCGGGCGAATCGAAATACAACGACGATTTGCAGCCCGTGGTCAATGATTTGGTTCAAAAAGGTCTGGCTGTTGAGGACGACGGCGCGAAAGTCGTGTTCTTGGACGAGTTCAAAAACAAAGAAGGCGAACCTGCCGCATTTATCGTGCAAAAACAAGGCGGCGGCTTCCTTTACGCCTCCACCGATTTGGCGTGCCTGCGCTACCGCATAGGCCGTCTGAAAGCCGACCGCCTGCTGTACGTCGTCGACCACCGCCAAGCCCTGCACTTCGAACAACTTTTCACCACTTCCCGCAAAGCAGGCTATCTGCCGGAAAATGTAAAAGCCGAGTTCATCGGTTTTGGCACTATGATGGGGAAAGATGGAAAACCATTCAAAACGCGTTCAGGTGACACTGTCAAATTAGTTGATTTATTAGACGAAGCAATAAAAAAAGCTGCAATAGTTATCAAGGAGAAAAGCCACCTAGCACAACTGTTAGAAAAAATCCAAAACGCATTCCATGTTGATGTCCAGCTTGGTGATTTAAAAATTAAATTAAATACCGATGAATTAATTATTACATTAAATGACAACTATAGTGCAGCTATTCCTTTAAGTAAGCAATTCACAATTAAAGATGCTAATAATGTAGCTGAATATAAGGATGTAGCTTTCGATAATATTTTTGAAAACTCCAAAAAAATTGGCATCGGCGCGGTTAAATACGCCGACTTGAGCAAAAACCGCACCAGCGATTATGTGTTCGACTGGGACGCCATGCTCTCGTTTGAAGGCAACACCGCCCCCTATCTGCAATACGCCTACACCCGCGTGCAAAGCGTGTTCCGCAAAGCCGGCGAATGGGACGCAACCACGCCAACCGTTTTGACCGAACCGCTGGAAAAACAGCTTGCCGCCGAGCTTCTGAAATTCGAAGACGTGCTGCAAAGCGTGGCGGACACGGCGTATCCGCACTACCTCGCCGCCTACCTCTACCAAACCGCCACCCTGTTCAGCCGCTTCTACGAAGCCTGCCCGATACTCAAAGCCGAAGGCGCAACTCGCAACAGCCGCCTGCAACTGGCGAAGCTCACCGGCGACACGCTGAAACAAGGCTTGGATTTGCTGGGCATTGATGTGTTGGATGTGATGTAAGGCATTTCCCATAAGCAAAGGTCGTCTGAAAACGGATTTTCAGACGACCTTTGTCTATGTAATGAATAATGGTGATTCTCAAAAATAGGATAACCCGCTGCCGCCATTTCCATCCATGGGAACAGCAGCGGTTAACAGTTTTCTATTTCGGCATTACGTTGAGATTAATCCCCCAACGCCGCCACCATCACCGCTTTAATCGTGTGCATCCGGTTTTCCGCTTGGTCGAACACGATGCTGGCTGGGCTTTCGAATACTTCTTCCGTTACTTCCACGCCGTTTAAGCCGAAGGTTTCGTAAATCCATTCGCCGACTTTGGTTTCGCGGTTGTGGAAGGCGGGCAGGCAGTGCATGAATTTGACCTGCGGGTTGCCCGATGCCGCCATCAGTTCGGGGGTAACGCGGTAATCTTTCAATAAATCAATGCGTTCCTGCCACGCCTCTTTCGGCTCGCCCATGCTGACCCACACGTCGGTATGGATAAAATCGACGCCTTTGACGGCTTCTTCCGCGTTTTCGGTGAGCAAAATCTTTCCGCCGGTTTCTTCGGCGACGGCGCGTGCGCGGGCGACGATGTTTTCAGACGGCCACAAGGTTTTCGGTGCGCCGATACGCACGTCCATACCGAGCTTCGCGCCCAACACCAGCAGCGAATTTGCCATGTTGTAACGCGCGTCGCCGACGTAGGCAAACGCGGTTTGGTTCAAGGGTTTGCCGCTGTGTTCGCGCATGGTCAGCGCGTCGGCGAGCATTTGGGTCGGGTGGAACTCGTTGGTCAGACCGTTGAACACAGGCACGCCGGCGTATTTCGCCAATTCTTCGACCATGTCCTGCCCGAAGCCGCGATATTCGATGCCGTCGTACATTCTGCCCAAGACGCGGGCGGTGTCTTTGATGCTTTCCTTATGCCCGATTTGGCTGGCGGACGGCTCCAGATAAGTTACCCCCGCCCCTTGGTCGCGCGCGGCGACTTCAAACGCGCAGCGGGTGCGGGTCGATGTTTTTTCAAAAATCAGGGCGATGTTCTTCCCTTTCATCCGCTGCACTTCGCGCCCTGCCTTCTTAGCGGCTTTCAACTCGGCAGCAAGGTCGAGGTAGGCGGTGATTTCTTCGGGTGTAAAGTCTAAAAGTTTCAGGAAATGGCGGTTTTTCAGGTTCATATTCGTATTTCTCCTTTCCGGCAGGTCGGGCGTTGATGAGCAATCTGCCGCTGCTCTATTTTAGTCAGATCGGATTTTCGAATCCGATCATTTCAATCGGCGTTGTCGGATACCAGTATCGGACCCACCTCAAAATCAAAACAAGGTCGTCTGAACTTCGCCGCGTTCCAAAGCAAGCAGCGACTGTTTGCGGTTCAAGCCGCCTGCGTAGCCGGTCAGCTTGCCGTCGCTGCCGATAACGCGGTGGCAGGGAATCAGGATGGACACTTTGTTCTGCCCGTTGGCGGCGGCAACGGCGCGGACGGCTTTAGGATTGCCCAAACACTGCGCCTGCTCCTTGTAGCTGCGCGTTTCGCCGTAAGGAATCGCCAAGAGCGCATCCCATGCCTGCTTTTGAAATTCGGTACCGATCTGCTCCAAAGGCGTGGCAAAGGTTTTCAGACGACCCTTGAAGTATACGTCCAATTCCTGCCGCAGAAGTTGCGTTCGCTCATCTTCCCGAAACACAAACCGTCCGCGCAAGGCTTTTTGGACGGCGGTGATTTCCTGCTCCATATGCTTCTGCCCGACAAACTCCAGCAAACACAAACCCTTGCTGCCAAATACCGCCAGCATCTCACCCAAAGGCGTGGCAATGGCGGCGGAGGTCAGTTCGTTCGGACTGTCGGGATAACTCGCTTCCAACAAACGGATGGCACGGCGGATACGGACATATTCTTCAGGCGCGCAGCCGATACGGTCGATAAAATCCTGCTCGAACTGCTTGGCTTCGTGTTCCGTCAGATTGGGATACGGCATGACTTCACACTCAAAAACTTGGGTTTCGAGCCAATGGCGGATTTCATCCCATTTTGACGGCAGATTGTTTAAGGAAGGCAGGGTAATCATTCGTTTGCTCCGTATCTCTATCATGGATTGGACGGCAAAATCCCCAATTTTCGCCATTCCCGCACGCCGATGCAGGAACGGGCTACGACGGAAATCTTGAGGGTTGGGTTGCGGCAATTCCTAAATATTCGATATTTCTAAAGCCTCAGGGAAAGGAATTAAAGACTTCAGACGACCTGCAAAGGGTCGTCTGAAACCACGATTTTTGCATTTGCGCATTTCGGCACATCATCCAACCGTTTCGGCACATTCCTGCCGCCGTTGACAGCCTATAATGAATCCACTTATTCATCAAGCAAAGGAATCATCTATGCAAACCCGCATCCTCTCCGCAGTACTGCTGGCTTTTTCAACCGCTGCCTTTGCCGAGGGCGCATTCACGCTGCAATTCGACAACCCGTCCAAAGACGGCGGCTTCACGCAAAACCAGCTTTTGAGCGCGCCTTACGGCTTTGGCTGTTCGGGCGGCAATGCTTCGCCCGCGCTGTCGTGGAAAAATCCGCCCGCAGGGACAAAAAGTTTCGTCCTGACCGTTTACGATAAAGACGCGCCGACCGGCCTGGGCTGGATGCACTGGGTGGTCGCCGACATTCCCGCCGATGTCCGCCGCCTGCCCGCAGGCATTACCGCGCAAGGCGGCAGGCTGCCCAAAGGCGCACTGCAAACCCGCACAGACTTCGGCACTCCGGGCTACGGCGGCGCGTGTCCGCCCGAAGGCAGGAAACACCGCTACGAATTCACGCTCACCGCGCTGAAAGTCGCCAAGCTGCCGAACATCACCGCCGAATCTACACCCGCGCTGGTCGGTTTCTTTACTAAGGCAAACAGCTTGGGCGAAGCAAAATTCACGGTCGAACACCGACGCTGACCTGCCCCGTGCGCCGATATGCCGCCGGCTCCGCTTCCGAGCGAACCGCCGACGGCACGCAACCGAACCGCTCTTTGAAGCGCGCGCTGAAACGGGACGGGCAGTCATAGCCGACCGCGCCGGCAATCTGCGCCACCGGCCATTGCGTAACCTGCAACAGCGTCAGCGCGCGCATCATGCGTACATCCGTCAGCAGCGTACGGAAATTCGTGTCCTGCCGCGCCAACCGCCGCCGCAACGCAGCCTCGCTGCAATTAAGCCGCTGCGCCAACATCGCCGATGACCAGTCCGCAGCCATATCGGCGGTAATCAGTTTGCGGATTTGCCGCATCAGGTTGACGCCTTCGTACACGGCAAAACCGATGCCGTCATGCTGCAACCACGCCAACACGCCGCAAAGCGCGGCCTCCGCCGCATTGTGCGGCACTTCTTCATCCGCCAGCACCGCAGCCGCATAATCAAACGCCGCGTTCATCCGCCCGGGGTGCGGCAGCTTCACCGCATCGCACACTGCCTGCGCCGTCCCGTATTGTGCGGCAAACCTTTCTATGGCTTCCTGTTCGAAAGCAATCCATTGCGCCTGATAGAGGTCGTCTGAATCGGGAATATTGATGACGTCAAACGTCTGCCCGCCTGCCAACGCGACCGCTTCACCCGCCGCAATCCTCAATTCGCGCCCCGCCCACCGCAGCTTCTTGCATCCGCGCCGCACGATAACCACGGTCGGTTCATGTACCGCCACACTGCGGTACAAGGCGGTATGATGTTGCACGATGCCGCCTAAAGCACCCAATCGTTCACGCGTATGAAAGTAATTTGACGGCACGGTTATATTCCTCAATGTTTCAACACACAGGGCTGCACATAAGCGCAGCCCTGTTTACCCTGATTTGGAAGGGGTTACTTCCCAAAAAATAAACCAAAATTCTACTGCCCTGAAAGGCCGGGTTTCAACCATATTCCGTCGGCGTACCTGCAACTTGGCTCCCTCCCCTGCGGGGGAGGGTTGGGGAGAGGGTAAAACGGGGCAGATACAGACAATATTTCCGTTGCCGTCCTAATGCCTTCTCCCTAACCCTCTCCCACGGGAGAGGGAATGGATTGCCGTTCAAATAAATCGTTCTACATAAAAATCAATGCGTTATCTCGAACTCACGTTAGGCCTAATCAAATTGTCGGACATCCATATCCGACAAGCAATCTGCTTTTCAGACGGCCTTGCAAATTTAAGTTTGACATGCGTTCGAAATAAGGCAGTTAATGCGAAGCGAAATTCCGTCGGCGTGCCTGCAACTTGGCTCCCTCCCCTGTGGGGGAGGGTCGGGGAGAGGGTAAAACGGGGCAGATACAGACAATATTTCCGTTGCCGTCCAATGTCCTCTCCCTAACCCTCTCCCACGGGAGAGGGAATGGATTGCTATTCAAATAAATCGCTCCACATAAAAAATCAATGCGTTATCTCGAACTCACGTTAGGTCTAATCAACTTGTCGGACATCCATATCCGACAAGCAATCTGCTTTTCAGACGGCCTTGCAAATTTAAGTTTGACGTGCGTTCGAAATAAGGCAGTTGATGCGAAGCAAAATTCCATTGGCGTACCTGCAACTTGGCTCCCTCCCCTGTGGGGGAGGGTTGGGGAGAGGGTAAACCGGGGCAGATACAGACAATATTTCCGTTGCCGTCCCAATGCCCTCTCCCTAACCCTCTCCCACGGGAGAGGGAATGGATTGCCGTTCAAATAAATCACTCCACATAAAAATCAATGTGTTATCTCAAACTCACGTTAGGTTCAATCAAATTGTCGGACATCCATATCCGACAGCCCATCTTCTTTTCAGACGGCCTTTTCAGCCAACAACCGCGCCAATATCCCCTCATACACCGCCGACAGCTTCGGAATATCGTCCAGCCGCACGTTTTCGTTGATTTGGTGGATGGTGGCATTGGACGGGCCTAATTCGATGAGTTCTTTCGCAATGGCTTTGATGAAGCGTCCGTCCGAAGTGCCGCCGGTGGTGGACAATTCGGTCTCTACGCCGCAGGTTTCGGCAATGGCGGCGCGTGCCACGTCGGTCAGTTTGCCCGCGTGGGTCAGGAAGGGCTGCCCCGAACACGACCACTGCAAATCGTATTGCACACCGTGTTTGTCCAAAATGGTGTGAACGCGTTGTTTCAGCCCTGCTTCGGTGGACTCGGTGGAGAAGCGGAAATTGAATTTGACGTTCAGCTCGCCCGGAATGACATTGGTCGCGCCTGTACCGCCGTTGATATTGGAAATTTGAAAGCTGGTCGGCGGGAAGTATTCGTTGCCTTCGTCCCAGACTTCCTGCGTCAGCTCTAACAAGGCCGGGGCAAAAGTGTGGACGGGGTTGATTGCCAAATGGGGATAAGCAATATGTCCTTGCTTGCCTTTGACGGTCAGGTTGCCCGACAGCGAGCCGCGTCGGCCGTTTTTAATCATATCGCCCAATTTGTCCACGGCGGTCGGCTCGCCGACGATGCAGTAGTCGATAAGCTCGTCGCGCGCTTTCAACACATCGACGACTTTGGTCGTACCGTCCAGCGCGTCGCCCTCTTCGTCGGAAGTAATCAGAAGCGCAATGCTGCCTTGGTGGTCGGGATGTTCGGCAACGAAGCGTTCGCAGGCGGTAACGAAGCAGGCGATGCTGGTTTTCATGTCCGCCGCGCCGCGCCCGTATAATCTTCCGTCGCGCTCGGTCGGCTCGAACGGGGGCGAATCCCATTTTTCAACAGGGCCCGTCGGCACGACGTCGGTATGCCCTGCAAAACAGACGACGGGAGCCTGCGTGCCGCGTCGCAACCAGATGTTTTTGGTGTCGCCGAAATGGAGTTCTTCAGCCGCAAAACCGATTTTGTGCAGGCGTTCGGCAAGCAGTTTTTGGCAATCTCGGTCGTCGGGGGTAACGGACGGGCGGGAAATCAACGCTTTGGCGAGTTCTAGGGATTGGGTTTCGGTCATTTTTTGGTTTTCTTGTTGATTGTGAATATTTGGAACAGGTCGTCTGAAAATAAGTTTCGGGTTTCAGACGACCTTTTTGTAGCAAATTATATAGCGTTCGATGCTTGAATTCATTCCTATGCGGAAATGGAGACACGGATATTTTCTATTTTAGCCCACCATACCGCCCTACTCGTCCGCAGGCTTCTGCCCTTTACGTTCTGCCTTTCTGGCTTCGCGAATGGCTTTGAGTTCGGCTTCTTTTTGGCGGGCTTTTTTGAGCCATGTTTCCCATTGGTTCGGCGTTTCGAGGGTGATTCTGCCGATTTTGCCTTCGCGGAAGTCGGTGAGGATGTTTTCGGCGGCTTTTTGGTAGTTGACCCGTCCGCCGCTGAGGACTGCGCCGCGTTTTTTGGCTATCCATTCAAGCCAGGAGTTGTCGTCCCAGTGGCTGCTGGGATCTTTGTCGGCTTGGTAGCGTTCTTGCAACATGGGGAGGTAGTGGCGGCGGAGGTAGTCTAAAAGCTCAAGGGCGACTTCTTCTTCGTCCAGCGCGTTGCGTCCGACTGCGCCGCCGGCGGCGAGGTTGTAGCCGCCTTCTTCGACGATGATTTTCGGCCACAGCATTCCGGGGGTGTCGTAGAGCCAGAAGTCGTCGGCGAGGAAGAGGCGTTGTTCGGCTTTGGTGATGCCGGGTTCGTTGCCGGTTTTGGCGGATTTTTTGCCTATCATGCCGTTGATGAGGGTGGATTTGCCGACGTTGGGGATGCCGCAGATGAGGACGCGCAGGGGTTTTTCTATGCCTTGGCGGTGGGGAATCATGGCGCGGCAGGCTTGGGTGATTTTGCCGTGTGCGCCGGTTTCGGAGGAATCGAGGGCGATGGCGCGGGTGTCGGGGCGGCTATTGTAGTGTTCGAGCCAGATTTTGGTGCGCTCGGGGTCGGCAAGGTCTTGTTTGTTGAGGATTTTGAGTTTGGGTTTGCCTTTGGAAAGCTGGGCAAGCAGGGGGTTTTCGCTGGAGGCGGGCATACGCGCGTCCAGCATTTCAATCACCATATCGACGCTTTTGATGCGTTCGGCGATGGCTTTTTTTGCTTTGTTCATGTGGCCGGGAAACCATTGGATTGCCATGTTCTTTTTCTTTCTGTCTGATTTGCGGTGGGGTCGTCTGAAAAGCGGTTCGGCGGTGTTTTCAGACGACCTTGAGGTTTGTCCGTTTTCTGTGCAAAGGTCGTCTGAAAGCCTTCGCGGTTTTTCAGACGACCTTTTGGTTTGGGGCGCTCAAGGTTTAGAGGTTGCCGTGTTCGTAGCGGTAGTAGCCGGCTTCGTCCATACATTGCTCAAGGGATTTGGATTCGCGTCCGTGTTTGGCGTCGTGTTGCGCTTGTGATTTGCAAACGTTGATTTGGCGGGAAACGTCGGATTCGCTTGCGCCGGTACGGTGCCAGCGGTAGGCAGGGACTTCGGCGGCGCAGGCGGCGAGTATGCAGGCGAGTGCGAGGGTGATGATGGGTTTCATGGTTTTCTCCTTTTATATCGAAAAGGTCGTCTGAAAAGGGAATCAACGTCCGGACAGGTTTTGCGCCTGTCTGTGGCGGACCAGCAGTTCGTAATGCCCTTGCAGGCGTTGGGCGAGTTTTTCGACGACATAGACGGAACGGTGCTGCCCGCCGGTACAGCCGATGGCGATGGTAACGTAGCTGCGGCTTTCTTTTTGCAGGCGCGGGAGCCAGTGGTTCATAAAGTGGTCGATATCGTCCACCATTTCCTGCGCCAGGGGCTGCTGGTCGAGATACGCTTGAATGGGGGCATCCATGCCGGTGTAGGGGCGCAGCTCGGGATCGTAATAGGGATTGGGCAGGCTGCGCATATCGAACATGAAATCGGCGTTGTTCGGCACGCCGTATTTGAAGCCGAAAGACTCGAGGATAACCAAAAGCCCCCTGCGTTCGATGTTGAGCCATTGTTGAACGGCATAACGCAGTTGCTGCGCGTTCATTTTGGATGTGTCGATGCAATAGGCGATGTCTTTGAGCGGGAACAGCCATTCGCGCTCTTTTTGCAGGCTTTCCAGCAGGGTAAGGTTCAGCCCCGACAGCGGATGGCCGCGCCGCGTTTCGGAAAAACGGCGCACCAGCACGCTTTCTTCTGCCTCCACAAACAATACTTCGACCTGATGGCCTTCATCGCGCAGGTATTGGATTTGCTCCTGCGCTTCCTGAATGTTGATGCCGGAGCGGACATCGACGCTCACGCCGAGTTTGGTTTCATCGGCGCGTTCGATGTGGTGCAGCACCAGCGAAGGCAACATTTCCAACGGCAGGTTGTCCACGCAGAAATAGCCGAGGTCTTCAAGCTGTTTGAGGGCAACGGACTTGCCCGAGCCGGACAATCCGCTAATCAGGACGATTTTCATGGTTTTGTTCGTTTTCTTTGAGTTGTGTTTGATGGCGTTCGAGGAATTCTTTGGTACTGTCTTTGCCGCGCAACTGGAGGATGTAGTTGCGTACCGCCGCTTCAACCAATACGGCAAGGTTGCGGCCCACGGCGACAGGCAGGGTGACGGAACGGACGTTAACGTTGAGGATGGACTCGGTTTCCGTGCGTATGCTCAAGCGGTCGAGCTGCTTCATGTAATCGTCGTCGGCAGCGACCAGGTTGATAATCAACTGGAGGATTTTTTTCGGACGGATGGAAGTTTCGCCGAAAATGTGGCGGATGTTGAGTATGCCCAAACCGCGCACTTCAAGGAAATCACGCAACATCGGCGGGCAGCGGCCTTCGAGCGTTTCAGGGCCGGTACGGAAAAGCTCGACCGCATCATCGGCAATCAGGCTGTGTCCGCGTGAAATCAATTCCAACGCCAACTCGCTTTTACCCAAGCCGGAATGACCGGTAATCAACACGCCGACTTCAAATACATCGAGGAATACGCCGTGTTTGACGATGGAAGTCGCCAGCGTGCGTTGCAGATAAATCCGCAACACGTCCATCAAATACGGGCTTTCGAGCTTGGAAGTCAAGAGCGGGATGTCGTTTTTATGACAGTAGTCGCGCAATTTGGGCGAAACCGCCAGACCGTTGGCAACGATGACCAGCGACATGGGGATATCGAAGAGTTCGCCGAAATCGTAATTCAACTCGCCCGATTCGAGGCGCTTGAGATATTCGGCTTCGGCAACACCGACGACTTGGATTTGATTGGGATGGATAAAATTCAAATGGCCGACCAACGCCAAAACGGGTTTGTCGGCCTCTACTCCGATGCGGTTGTCTGCACCCGAATTGCCTGCCGCCCAAGCAAGTTGGAGCTTGTGCTGATTGTCGGAAAACAGGCGGCGGACGGATATACTGGGCATTCTTTACTCTTCTGCCAGAAGTTTGCGCACCTCCTCGGCAGAGGTCGCGGACATCAAGGCTTCACGGACGGCTTTTTGCGAGAACCTGCCCGCCAGTTTGGACAAGACTTCCAAATGCTCGCCGGTCGCATTTTCCGGCACCAACAAAGTGAAAATCAGGGATACGGGTTTGCCGTCGGGCGCATCGAAAGCGACCGGTTCTTTCGTGCGGATAAACGCGCCGGTGGCTTTTTTCACGCAGGCATGACGGCCGTGCGGGATGGCGACGCCCTGCCCCAAGCCGGTCGAACCCAGCTTTTCGCGGGCAAACAGGCAGTCGAAGACATCGCCGTGAGGTAATTCTGCTTCATGTTCAAGCAGCAGGCCCGCTTCTTCAAACAAGCGTTTTTTGCTGCCGACTTCCAAGTCTAAAACGATATGGGACAAAGGCAAAATTTCGCCGATAAGGCTCATAGAAATCTCTTTTGATGTGGCAAAATGAAATGGAATTGTACCGACTGTCTGTACAAACCTCAATCCTGAACACGCAATTTACACTCAGATTGCTAACAAGAAACGCTGCTTCTTTGATATTTCTTAACTCACACACAAGGTCGTCTGAAAACGGCGGCAAGTGTTTTACAGCAGGTTTGGCTACCAGACAAAACTCCGCCGCTATTATCAATCCGTCCCTCCCAAAAAGCAAAACGTCGTCTGAAACCCTTTTCAGACGACGTTTTAACCATTTTATTGCCTTACAACCGCGTGGCAGCCAAAGCCCACAAATAATGCCCCGCCAGACCCAAAAACCACAGCAGGCCGATATAGTTGTTATCCAGAAACACTTTAAAACAAGTCTGGCGGTCGCGCGTTTTGATGGCATGGTATTGACCGATTTGCAGCCACACCACCGCAGGCAGCATGATCCAATACGGCCATGTCGCGCCGATTTTCACACCCAACACCGCCATCAGCGCGGTAAACCAAAAATGGCAGAGCATAGAAGCGGAAATATCGTGATCGCCGAACGTGATCGCCGAAGTTTTAATCCCGATTTTCAAATCGTCTTCCTTGTCCGACATCGCATAAATCGTGTCGTAGGCAAGCGTCCACAAAGCATTGGCGGTAAACATCAGCCACGCCGTAGAAGGCACGCCGCTGCGGACGGCGGCAAACGCCATCGGAATCCCGAAAGAAAACGCCAGCCCCAAATAAAACTGCGGCAGCGGGAAAAACCGTTTGGTAAAGGGGTAAGTCATCGCCAAAAACAGCGCGGGAACGCTCATCACCCAAGTCAACAGGTTCAGCGGCGTCATGCAGAGGGCGGCAAGCAGGCAGAGGATGACGGTCAGCAGAATCGCTTCCGTTTTAGAAACCAACCCACGGGCAAAGGGGCGGTTTTTCGTGCGCTCGACCAAACCGTCAAAATCGCGGTCGGCAAAGTCGTTGATCACGCAGCCTGCGCTGCGCATAAAGAATGTACCGGCGGTAAACGCCCAAAAAATATCCGCTTCCGGAATGCCTTCCGAAGCGACCCATAACGCCCAATAGGTCGGCCAAAGCAGCAGCAACGTGCCGATAGGCTTGTCGATGCGCATCAGCTTGCCATATATTAAAATGCGGGCAACGGCGTGGCGGTTGAGAAAATGTAGGAGAAAACGTCTTATCTTCATGTAGGTAATTTAAATTCTATGGCAAACCCGGACAAACCTCGCATCCCTTTTCAGACTTTGCCGTTACCTTATTAAAATTTTTGTAACTGTTTCAACGGAAACTTGCCTATTATAAGCTAATTTTCAAGAATGATGATTAAATTTAAACATTTATGACAAAAATTAAACAGGATGCCATTTGAGATACTGAAAATGAATCTAGAAAACGCAGTGCAAACATCTAAAATAAAATACCTAAAAATCAATAAGAAACCAATTTAAAATACCAATTCTCTACTACACACCCAACTTACCCAAATCTCCCATTTAATACGAAAAGTTCCTCCTTTATTACAAAATAAATAATTGGCATCCCCAAGAATAAGGTCGTCTGAAATGCAACCTACCAGTTTTCAGACGACCTTATCTTACTGCAAACATCAGGCTTACGACATTTAAAACGATTCATCCGCCCGCAGATAACGCCATTTGCCGGGCGGCAGTTTGCCCAGTTTGACTTTACCCATTCGAATCCGCTTCAGCCCGACGACGCGCAAACCGACGAGTTCGCACATACGGCGGATTTGTCGCTTTTTGCCTTGTTTCAACACGAAACGCAGCTGGTCTTCGTTTTGCCATTCTACTTTGGCAGGACGCAGTTTCTCTCCGTCCAAACTCAATCCGTGGTTGAGCAAGGCAAGTCCTTTTTCGTCCAATTTGCCGCGCACGCGTACCAAATATTCTTTTTCACTGCCGCTGTTTTCGCCGATAAGCTGCTTGGCGATGCGGCCGTCCTGCGTCAACACCAGCAACCCGACGGAATCGATGTCCAGCCTACCGGCGGGCGCCAAGCCGAATTTGTGTTTTTCGCTGAAGGGGATACGGCTGTCGTCCCCTTCCCAACGGTTGTCGGCGGTAATCAGCTCGGCGGCGGATTTATAGCCTTTTTCCGCCTGCGCGCTGACGTAGCCGACGGGCTTGTTGAGCAGGATGGTAACGCGCTCTGCCTGTTTTTCATGCGCCTGCCGGTTGAGGTCGATGCGGTCGCGTTCGGTTACTTTCTGACCGAGTACGGCGGTTTGCCCGTTGACCTTGACCCAGCCTTGCTCGATGTAGCTGTCTGCCTCGCGGCGCGAGCACAAGCCCAATTGCGCCATACGCTTGGAAAGTCGCATGGTTTCTTCGGATGTATTGTCCATAATATGTCTGAATTTAAAAGAGAAAACGGATTATATCACTGCAATAGGAAAGGTCGTCTGAAAAGAAATCAAGAGACTCTTTCAGACGACCTTATCTTTTCAAGACTAGATCAGGCTTAAGAATATTGTTTTAAGAGTTCGCGGAACTGCGCGCCGGTTTCCGGATGTTTCAAGCCGTAGGCAACGGTAGCTTCGAGATAACCCAGTTTGCTGCCGCAGTCGTAGCGTTTGCCGTCGAAGGCATGGGCGAGGACGAACTCGTGATCCAACAGGCGGGCAATGCCGTCGGTCAGTTGGATTTCGTTGCCTGCGCCGCGTGGCAGGTTTTCCAGAAGGCTGAAAATGCGCGGGGTCAGGATGTAACGGCCGACAACAGCAAGATTGGACGGCGCTTCTTCGGGCTTCGGTTTCTCTACAATATTGGTAATCCGTTGAAAGCTGTTTAATTTTTCCACTTCTACAATGCCGTAAGAACCGGTTTGCGACGGATCGACGGTTTCCACGCCCAAAACGCTGTTGCCGCTTTGATTGTAGATATCGACCATTTGCTTCAGTGCGCCTTTGGGCGCGTCAATCAGGTCGTCGGCGAGAATAACGGCAAAGGGTTCGTCGCCCACTGCGGCACGGGCGCACAATACGGCGTGTCCTAAACCCAAAGCCTCGGCTTGACGAATGTAAAGGCAGGTAATGTTAGAAGGCAGAATGTCTTTAACGTGTTCCAGCAGTTTGTCTTTTTGACGCATTTCCAGCTCGGTTTCCAGCTCGTAGGCTTTGTCGAAATGGTCTTCGATACTGCGTTTGTTGCGGCCTGTAATGAACACCATTTCTGTGCAACCTGCTTCTACTGCTTCTTCTACCGCGTATTGAATCAACGGCTTATCGACGATAGGCAGCATTTCTTTCGGACTGGCTTTGGTGGCAGGCAGAAAGCGCGTACCCATACCGGCTACAGGGAAAACGGCTTTTTTAATCGGTTTCATAAATTTTCCTCTTACTTTATATTTCAAAGTATCCAGCTATCCGGGGGAGTACAATAATTCATCGGCTTCATTCCCAGACCACATTATCAAAAATGATTTTGTAATAATCATCAATGTGTTAATTGTAACATGACATAATTTCACTGTAACAACCCCAACCGTAAAGCACAGCAAAATCCTGTATCCGTATTTTCACTCTACACCCTTCTGACCGGCACAATAATACCGGTAACGTTCTGCCAACCCATACAATATCAGCGCAGTCAATCCCCAAATATCGTAATGCAAATACGGCAAAACAGGCGTAGCGATCATATTGCCTTCATGAATGAAGCTGCGGCTGCCATAGTTGCCCATATCCAGTGCGAAATCCAATGGCAAGTAAAAGATTTCAGCCACTTCCCCACTATTGGCACAAGTTGGCGGATTTTCCGGACAGAGTGCCAAAACCGGATGTACTTCATAACCGGACGGCGTGTAATAAGGCGGCAACAGTGGAAAAACCTGCCAAAAATGCGGTGCAATCCCCGTCTCTTCTTCAGTTTCACGCAATGCTGTCACAATAAAGTCTTTATCCCCTTCGTCTGACCTTCCTCCGGCAAAAGCAATCTGCCCGGTATGGTGGCGCAGGGTATCGGCGCGACGCGTCAGCAAAATTTGCCACTGCCCTTCCCGCCGAACGACTGCCAGCAAAACGGCGGCTGTTTTACCTTCCTGCCGGACAAAACGGTTTCGTTCCTCTTGCGCTATGCTGGCATAACGAGATGCCTGCCCGAAAAAATCCACAAGATCGGTCTGCCTCATCTCCATATACAGACTCCGAAAACAATGATTGATAGGTCGTCTGAAAAAAGAATATTACATTAGGTTTACGGTTGCTTAAAGCTCACGAATCTACAAAGACAAGCGCTTGTGATAAAGTATCGGCTGTTTTCACGACGGATTATCCGCGCTTCAGTCCGTTTTTTTGAATAAAGGCTTATCATGTTTTTGTCTCCGTCCCATATCCGCACACTGGCAGCAGCCGTCATACTGCTGTTTTCTGCCCAAACCATTGCCGCCAAGCAAGAATCTGCACCAGAAGTCAAAATCCAATCCCAGACCATTCAGAAAAAAAACCGCCGTACGCCTGAAGCAAGGCTCGCCGAACAAGAGCGCTTGATTGCTGCAAACGATCGCGCTTGGAAAATTTTCACGCTTTTAGGCGGCGAAATGGCTTTGCAAAAAGGGGATGCCGGTATGGCCTTGGGTACCTATATGCATATGCTCGACCGCACAAAATCACCCGACGTAGCAGAACGCGCATTGGAAATGGCGGTTTCACTCAATGCATTCGAACAGGCCGAGCTGATTTATCAAAAATGGCGGGAAATCGAACCTGTTCCGGGTGCAGCGCAAAAACGCATGACCTGGCTGCGCGACCTTCTAATCGGAAAAAACGACAAACGCCTCAGCGGCTTGGATGAAGTCCTTGCAGGCGCTACCGAAGAACAAAACCGCCGTATTTTCCTGCTTCTGGCCCAAACCGCCGTCCAGCAGCCTGATTTAGCGGAAAAGGCCTCGGCACCAGTTCATAAAGAAACACTCAAATACCCTGAAATGCCTGAAGCGGCGATTGCAGATGCCATTTACAGCGCATACGACGGCAAGAAAAAAAATGCCATTGCCGCCCTGCAAAGACTCGCCAAACTGGATTCAGAAATCCTGCCCCCGACCATGCTCACCTTGCGCCTGATGGCGCAACGCAGTCCGGAAATCCTCAACGGATTCTTCGAACAAACCGACACGCGCAAACTGTCATCCGTATGGCAGGAGCTTGAAATCACCAACCTGGTTGCCAACCACCGCCCCGACAAGGCATACAGTCGTCTGAAAACGTTACTGGAAGACAACCCCTCGCCCGATTTGTTTATCCAGGCTGCGATACTATCCTCCAGCCGTAAAGATGACTTATCCGTTGTCAACAATTACCTCGAAAAAGCCTACCAATCCGGCACAAGCCAACAACAAAGCCGTGCCGCCCTGATCGGCGCCATGACTTATGCCGATGCCAAAGATTACGTCAAGGCCAAACAATGGCTCGGCAAAATCAATTCTGCGGATTACATTTTCGACAAAACCGTTCTCAGCGCCTCGCTCGAAGCCGAACAAGGCAACGGCAAAGCCGCGTGGGAATTGGCACAACGTGCGCTCAAACTGCCCGAGCAGCAAGGACGCTTTTTCGGTGCGCGCGAATTGCAACGTGTTTCCCTGTTTGCCATCGCCAAACACGACAACCCTAAGAAAGCACTATCAGAGCTGAATACACTTATGGCAAAAGCTTCCAAACAGCCTGATGCCAACCAACTGCTGCCCGACATCCTCTACCAACGCGCCATGGTTTACGACAAAATTGGAGAGCGCGACAAAGCCATTGCCGACCTTCGCCGCCAGTTGGAAATATCCCCCGACAGTACCAGCGGCATGAATGCTCTAGGCTATATCATGCTTTCTTCCCCGAAATATGATTTAAACGAAGCATTCAAACTGATTCAGGCCGCGTATCAGGTTGATCCGGAAAACCCCGCCATCAACGACAGCCTCGGTTGGGCATATTATCTGAAAGGCGATGCCGAAACTGCCTTGCCCTACCTGCAATACGCCTTCGAACAATATCCCGACGCCGAAGTCGCCTCGCATTTGGGCGAAGTTTTGTGGAAGCTCGGCAAGCCCGAAGATGCCAAAGCCATTTGGAACGAAGGTTTGAAACAAGAAGGCGACATCGGTTTATTGAAAGAAACCATGCGCCGATTCAATATTCCCGTTCCCCCGCGCAAAAAACACCCCTCCGCCAAAACAAAATAAAAAACAGGTCGTCTGAAAACTTTTCAGACGACCCTTCCCCTGCACAGGATTTATCATGAAACAGACCAATATATTATCCGCAGCCGCCCTAACCCTCCTCATCACCGCCTGCGCTCGCCCCGAGCTCCCGCAGCAAAATGGTTGGCAACCGGCTGAAACAGTCAACGATTTTTCCGCCGAAGGGCGAATCGCCGTCAAACTCGAAGGCAAAGGCTCTTACGCCAACTTCGATTGGACATACCAAAACCAAGTTCAAACCATCAACATCAACACCCCGATCGGCAGTACCGTGGGGCAGTTGTGTCAAGATAATCAAGGCGTATTGGCCGTCGACAACAAAGGCCGTACATATGAAGCCGCTACCGCACAAGAACTCAGCACCCGCCTATTGGGATTCGAACTCCCTATCCAATATCTGCACATTTGGGCAAGCGGAAAACGTGTAGCCGGCGCACCATACCAACTGCTCCCGGACAGCCGCCTGCAACAATTCGACTGGACAATTTCCCGCACACTCAACAGCAACGGCAAACCCAAAACCCTCCTATTGGAAAGCCCGAAACTCACTCTGCGCTTGGCATTCGACAACCTCGACGATCATCCCGAGGGCAACACCCAAACCCAATGTGCCGCCAGAAAATAACCATCTCGCCAGACAACCGTAAACAAAATGATTCCAAACGAAGCACAAGCCTTCCCGGCTCCTGCCAAACTCAATCTGGATCTCAGAATCACCGGGAAACGCGCAGACGGCTACCACAACCTAGAAAGCATTTTCTGCCTGATTGACTTATGTGATACCGTTTATCTGAAACCACGTTCAGACGACCTTATCATACTCCACACACCGACAGGCGGTATTCCACCGGAACAAGACCTGGCATACCGTGCCGCATCTTTACTGCAAAAACACACTAACTCAAAATCAGGTGTTGAAATTTGGTTGGATAAAAAAATCCCGACAGGCGCCGGCTTGGGAGGTGGCAGTTCGGATGCGGCAACCGTACTCACCGTATTGAACCATTGGTGGGAATGCGGATTATCCCGCCAGCAGTTAATTGATTTAAGTGCGACTCTGGGCGCAGATATTCCCTTCTTCCTTTTCGGCAAAAATGCCTTTGCCAAAGGTATAGGCGAGCAATTATCCCCTATCGACATACCGAAGCAATGGTATGTCGTCATCAAACCCAAGGCCCATGTTTCCACTCCCAAAATTTTCTCGCATAGGAACTTGACACGAAATTCCAAACCAAGCATAATGCCGACTTTCCATTCTTTGCAGCCGTTTAGAAATGATATGCAGGCTGTTGTTTTTCAGGAATATCCTGAGGTTTGGAAAGCTTATTGTGAATTATCCGAATATGGTTCTGCACTAATGACAGGATCTGGAGCGTGTATATTTCTCTCTACGGATAGTCGGCAAGAAGCAAACAATATATACCAACAAGTTTCACAATCATATGAAGCATATTGTGTTGAAGGTTTAGACATTCATCCATTGTTTCAAATGATTTGATAAAGTTGGGGAGTCGTCAAGCGGTTAAGACACTGGATTTTGATTCCAGCATGCGAAGGTTCGAATCCTTCCTCCCCAGCCAAATCCCTTTGTTGGGGAGTCGTCAAGCGGTTAAGACACTGGATTTTGATTCCAGCATGCGAAGGTTCGAATCCTTCCTCCCCAGCCAACACCCTTTATTGGGGAGTCGTCAAGCGGTTAAGACACTGGATTTTGATTCCAGCATGCGAAGGTTCGAATCCTTCCTCCCCAGCCAAATAAGAGCGTGTAAGTTTCCTTACACGCTCTTTTATGTTAAGAATCAATGACAACGCTGAAAAACTTTGTTTTGTCGTGATAAATTTGGGGCGAAAAAAGACGGAACGGCAATGCAACGCCGCAAATTTAATTCACTATGCCGGTCATTATGCGTATAATAACGCCCATAATGTCTTGGACATAAAGCAGAGGGAAGCATGACGTTTTCTGAGCGGAAGTTAAACATAAAAACAGGTGAAAATATGGCCGCATACGACAGTTTGATGGTATTTACCGGCAACGCAAATCCGGAGTTGGCGCAACGCGTTGTCAAACACTTGGATATTTCGTTAGGCGAAGCCTCCGTATCCAAATTCTCAGACGGCGAAATTGCCATCGAATTAATGGAAAACGTCCGTGGTCGTGATGTTTTTATCCTGCAGCCCACCTGCGCCCCAACCAATGACAACCTGATGGAAATCCTGACGATGGCCGATGCGCTGAAACGCGCTTCCGCCGGTCGTATTACCGCGGCAATTCCTTATTTCGGCTATGCCCGCCAAGATCGCCGTCCGCGTTCTGTGCGCGTTCCGATTTCCGCCAAACTGGTGGCTAATATGTTGTATTCCGCAGGTATCGACCGTGTTTTGACTGTTGATTTGCATGCCGACCAGATTCAGGGGTTCTTTGATATCCCTGTTGACAACATCTACGCCACTCCTATTCTGTTGAATGACATCAAACAGCAGCGGATTGAAAACCTGACCGTAGTCAGCCCCGATATTGGCGGTGTAGTCCGCGCCCGTGCTGTTGCAAAATCATTAAATGCCGATTTGGCAATTATCGACAAACGCCGCCCGAAAGCCAATGTGGCGGAAGTCATGAATATTATTGGCGATATTCAAGGCCGTACCTGTCTGATTGTCGATGACATGATTGATACTGCGAATACGCTGTGTAAAGCTGCCGTCGCTTTGAAAGAGCGCGGAGCAGAACGTGTCTTGGCATATGCCAGCCACGCCGTATTCTCCGGAGAGGCAGTCAGCCGTATTGCCTCGTCCGAAATCGACCAAGTTGTCGTTACCGACACCATCCCTCTGTCTGAAGCGGCCAAACAATGCGACCGTATCCGTCAAGTGACGATTGCCGGCCTTTTGGCTGAAACGGTCCGCCGCATCAGCAATGAAGAATCCGTCTCATATCTTTTCAATGAAGAAGTGATGACAGGCAGCATGTTGCTGCCATAACCCCGAAGCCGTCTTAAGCTGGTCGCGGCCGATGACGGTAGTTTTATTTAATTTGGAGTATTTAACATGACTTATGAAATTCAAGCCTCTGTTCGTGAAGCACAAGGCACTGGTGCGAGCCGCCGCCTGCGTCGCGAAGGCCAAATCCCCGGTATTTTGTACGGTGAAGGTCAAGAGCCCGTTGCAATTGCTGTGGATCACAAAACTGTATTCTACGCATTGGAAAAAGAATCTTTCCACACTGCACTGATCAAACTGTCCCTGAACGGTGAAACCAAAGACGTTATCGTCCGTGATTTCCAAATGCACCCATTCCGTCGCGAAGTTCAACATATCGACTTCCAGGCCGTTAAAGCCGACCAACCGGTACGCATCCGTGTTCCCCTGCACATTGTTAACGCTGAAAACTCTCAAGCCGTGAAACTGCAAGGCGGTCGCGTATCCCTGTTGAACACTACTGTTGAAGTGATTGCCCGACCTGACAATATTCCTGAATACTTAGAACTGGACTGTGCCGAAGTCGTTGCAGGCGACATCCTTCACCTGTCTGACATCCAACTGCCTGAAGGTGTAGAATGTGCTTCTCTTAAACGTAACGAAAACTTGGCGGTTGCTTCTGTCACCGGTAAAAAACGTTAATTCCTTATACACGAAAAAGCTGCTCTATATAGAGTGGCTTTTTTTATGTTCTTACATAAATATTTTTACATAAATATTTAATAAGTCTACAGCTACTTGATTTGAATCAAAGCTCCAAATTGAGTTTCATTTATAATCGCCGACATTGGAACTGAGACAACACTTCTCAAAGTCCTCAAGATTTTCTGATCAGTAGATGATACATCTGCTTTGATTTAATACTCTCTATCTCTTTCCTCTTGATGTGTGTGTGTTTGGGTGTGGCTCTTGCCACCCCTTTTTTTTGGCTTTTATGTGAAGTAAAATCCGTAACAGCAAATTCTTAACTTTTAACTATAGTGGATTAAATTTAAATCAGGACAAGGCGACGAAGCCGCAGACAGTACGGATAGTACGGCAAGGCGAGGCAACGCCGTACTGGGTTAAAGTTAATCCACTATATTTATCCGGAAACAAAATCATGAGCAATAAATTGACTCCCCCTGCCGAACTGCCTAATGAGCAGGATTTACGGGCGGTCTTGGCGTACAACATGCGGCTTTTCCGCGTGAATAAAGGCTGGTCTCAGGAAGAGCTGGCGCGGCAATGCGGTTTGGACAGGACTTATGTATCGGCTGTGGAGCGCAAACGCTGGAACATTGCGCTGTCGAATATTGAAAAGATGGCGACAGCTTTGGGCGTAGCTGCGTATCAGTTGCTGCTGCCGCCGCAAGAACTACTAAACCTGATGACCAATCCCTCCGATACCCAACAAAGGTCGTCTGAAAACGATATTTAACTGCCGAATCATCTTTATTCAACTCCCCATAACTCGAAAGAATAAAAAATGTCTGCAAACCTGTCTTCAGCATTGGAAACCTTCAAACAGCAGTGCACTGCCGCCGAAGCGCATTATTTGAAAGCCAACCGTGTGTCGGTATTTTTCAGGGAATACACGGCGGCAGTCGAAACCTTGTTGGCGGCATTGTGGGCAGAGCATTTTCAAAACAGCGCATTATGCCTGATGGCGACCGGCGGCTTCGGGCGCGGCGAACTGTATCCTTATTCTGATTTAGATTTGGCAGTCGTGTCGTCTGAAACCGTTTCAGACGACCTTCAGGAAAAAATTGCGGCTTTCGTGCAGGCTTTATGGGATATGAAACTTTCGCCGTCGGTCAAAAGCGGCACCGTTGACGAACTGTGCGAAAGCGTGCGCGATGATATTACGGGGGACACGGCGTTTTTAGAGGCCCGTTTTTTGTTCGGCAACCGCCAAACAGCGGACGAGTTGACGGAAAAAATGAACGCGCAACGCAATGTAGCCGCGTTTATCGAAGCAAAACTGGTGGAGATGGAACACCGCCATGCCAAATCGCAAGGTTCGGGAGCGGTATTGGAGCCGAACATCAAAAGCTGTCCCGGCGGTCTGCGCGACATCCACACCCTGCTTTGGATAGCGAAGGCGCAAGGCTTAGCGGCCAACCTGCCTGCGCTGGTCAAACAAGGCATTCTGACGCGCACCGAAGCCGGCATGCTTTCACACGGCTACCGCCGCCTCGCCCACATCCGCATCCATCTGCATTTAAACGCCAAGCGCGCCGAAGACCGCCTGCTGTTCGATTTGCAGCCGCAAGTCGCCGAAAGCATGGGCTATAAGGGTGTGAACCTCCGCCGCCAAAGCGAAGAATTGATGCGCGTGTTTTACCGCGCGATTAAAACCGTCAAACAATTAAGCGGCATCCTCACGCCCATGCTGCAAAGCCGCGTTTCCTCGACGCCGATGCGCGTTACCCTGCGGATTGACGACGACTACATCCAAGTGAACAACCAAATCGCCGCGCGGCACACCGATATTTTTTTCAGACGACCCGAACACATTTTCAAAATTGTCGAAATCATGCAGCAGCGCAACGACATTACCGCGCTCGAACCACAAACCCTGCGCGCTTGGTGGGGCGCGACGCGCAAAATCAACCGCAGCTTCTACCAAAATCCCGAAAACCGCCGCCGCTTCGCCGGCTTTTTCCGCAGCGGCAACGGACTGACCCAAACCCTGCGCTTTCTCAACCTCTACGGCGTGTTGGGCCGCTATCTGCCCGCGTGGGAAAAAATCGTCGGGCTGCTCCAGCATGACCTGTTCCACATCTATCCTGTGGACGACCACATCCTCGCCGTCGTCCGCAATGTCCGCCGCCTTGCCCTAGACATGCACAGCCACGAGCTGCCCTACGCCTCCGCGCTGATGCAGTCCTTTGAAAAACAAGACATCCTCTATCTCGCCGCCTTCTTCCACGACATCGCCAAAGGACGCGGCGGCGACCATGCCGTACAAGGCATCGCAGACGCGCGCCAATTTGCCGCCGACCACTTCCTGACCGAAGAAGAAAGCGACCTGCTCGCCTGGCTGGTCGAAAACCACCTGCTCATGTCCACCGTCGCCCAAAAAGAAGACATCCAAGACCCCGACGTACTCGATGCCTTCTGCAAACGCGTACAAACCCACGAACGCCTCAGCGCACTCTACCTCCTGACCATTTCCGACATACGCGGCACCAATCCCAAACTGTGGAACGCATGGCGCGCCAGCCTGCTGGAAAGCCTGTTTCACGCCGCCGGGCGCTACCTCGCAGGCAACGGCGGCAATCCGCACGCCCTCTTCGGCCGCCGCCAGCAAGAAGCCGCCGAATTGCTTACCCGCGCCGCCGTCCCCGAAAAACAGCAGAAAAAACTATGGAACACGCTCGGTTCCGCCTACTTCGCCCGCCATCAGTCCCGCGAAATCCTGTGGCACGCCGCCAACCTCGTACACGACTTTGAAACACCCATCGTCCGCAGCCGCATCCTGCCCAAAAGCGACAGCTTTCAAGTCATGGTCTTCATGCCCAACGGCCCGCGCCTGTTCGCCCGACTTTGTCGCATCTTCAGCCGCCACGGCTTCGACATCCTCGCCGCCCGCGCCTTCATCACCGAACACGACTACATCCTCGACACCTTCATCGTACAAATCCCCTCGCAGCACGCCCCCGAAGACTACCCCGACATCCAAAGCGCACTCGAAGCCGAACTCAACAGCTTTATCCACGGACACACCGTTGCCGAAACCCAAAGCCGCAGCCGCCGCATCAGCCGCCGCAGCCGTTACATGCCGATCGCGCCAAGCATTACCATCACCCCCGAAGAAGACTATCCCGACTGGTACTCCGTCGAAATCACCGCCGTCAACCGACCCTTCCTGCTCGCCGACATGGCGGAAGTCTTCTTCGCCCACAACGTCAGCCTGCGCTACGCCAAAATCTCCACGCTGGACGAACGCGTCGAAGACAGCTTCATCGTCTTCAGTCCCGATTTGAAAAACCCGAAAACACAGTCATCGTTGAAACAGGCTTTGTTGGAACAATTGTCGGTGTGATGGTTGGATTTAAAGGAAAAGCAAGAGGTCGTCTGAAAACCTGTTTTCGGCTTTCAGACGACCTCTGTTTTTGGTTTGGAGACAGTTTTCAATCAAAAACCTATTTCTTTCGTTTGCCTGTCGATGTAAATCCGACTGAGGCAACAGGCAATCGCACATACGGTTTCTTCTCTATTCGAATCCAGTACAAATGGCTCTCTACACATCAAAAGGTCGTCTGAAACCAAGATTTGTTTTTTCAGACGACCTTAACTTATCTTTATCCTTTTATCCTAGCCCCGCCTTTGCCTTTCGCGTACACTTTCTACACCTAAAGAAATGAGAACTACTCTTATGTATCACGGTGAACGCTTCAATGCGTACAGCCATTTGGCAGGCTCGATGCTAGCAGTGGCGGCATTAGTGCTGATGACTGTCAAGGCAAACGGTCCCTACCAACTTGCCTCGGCACTCACCTACGGCATCTGCCTAATCCTGCTCTATCTTGGCTCCACGCTTTACCACAGCATTCCCCAGCCCAAAATTAAAGCAATTTTGCAAAAAGTGGATCACTGCATGATTTACCTGCTGATTGCTGGCAGCTATACCCCGTTTACGCTGATACCCCTTAAAGGCAGCTGGGGGTGGTCATTGTTCGGCGTATCCTGGGGCTTGGCACTCTTCGGCATTATTCAAGAGCTGACTATCGGCAGAAAAAGCGAAAAACGGCTGCTCTCCATGATGATTTACGTCATTATGGGTTGGCTGATTTTGGTTGCCGTATCACCACTGGTGCGCACCCTTCCCTTTGCCGGGCTGTTTTGGCTGGCGTTGGGTGGTATTTTATACAGCGCAGGCATTTATTGGTTTGTTAATGATGCCAAAATCAAACACGGGCACGGCATCTGGCACCTATTCGTTCTAGGCGGCAGCATAGCGCAGTTTCTCTGTATTTATTTCTATGTTCTTTAATCCGTCAAAAGGTCGTCTGAAAACAAGATATACTTTTCAGACGACCTTTTTAAATATTTATTCCCCGAAGACCCCTACATCATTATAATGAACGCCCCATCTATCCATTAATATCGAAATGAAACAAACCGCGACTAAGGATCCGCTCGGTTCCGCATGGATTATCATCGCCACCCTCGGTTTTACCGTCATGAACCTCTGCATCAAAGCGGCAGCGGGAAAATTCGGCTTCAGCAGCGGCGAATTGGTTTTCTGGCGCATGAGTTTTGCAGCCGTCATGCTTGCCGCCATAGCGAAAATGCGGGGAGACACATTTGCCACGCGGTATTGGAAAATCCACCTCAACCGCAGCGTCATCGGCGCAGCGGCGATGTTGTGCCTGTTTTATGCCGTTACCCACCTGCCGCTGGCAACAGGCGTAACCTTAAGCTACACCTCGTCGATTTTTTTGGCCGTGTTCTCATTTTTGATTTTAAAAGAACGGATTGCATTTTATACGCAGGCAATATTGGTATTCGGCTTCATCGGTGTCATCCTACTGCTAAACCCTTCGTTCAAAGGCGGGCAAGAAATTGCCGCATTGGCAGGCTTGGCAGGCGGAGCGATGTCGGGTTGGGCGTATTTGCAGGTACGCGAATTGTCCCTGCTTGGCGAACCGGGCTGGCGGGTCGTGTTTTACCTGTCGGTAACCGGCGTCGCCATGTCGGCGGTTTGGGCAACGCTGACCGGCTGGCATCCCTTGTCTGCCGAGGCATTACCCTACTTGGCAGGTATCGGGCTGTCCGCGACCATCGCCCAACTCTGCATGACCCGCGCTTATAAAGTCGGCAACAAATTCACTGTCGCCTCACTCTCCTACCTGACTGTCGTTTTCTCCGCATTGGCGGGCGTAATGTTTTTAGGAGATAGCATTACTTGGCAGGAAACCTTTGGTATGATTATTATTGTAGCAAGCGGCGTATTGAGCGGTATCCGGCCGGTTGCGATTAAAAAATGGTTTTCCGGACATTAACGTCCTCAAACAAGGAGAGCATAATGATTTCCATCCGAGAGCAGTCTTATGGTTTGAATGTAGCGTTGTATAACGAGTTTACGCTGGACGACTTCCGCCAACTCGAATCCGCCCTGTTGGAAAGCAAACAAAAAATCCACCTTCCCGACATACTCTTGGATTTGTCCATGCTGAAAGACTTCACCATCGATATGGCTGTCGAACAGATAAAATTCCTCAATCAACACGAAAACGACTTCGGCCGTGTTGCCGTCATTACAGACGACATCTGGATCAAACTCGGCGCACGCCTCTCCAGCCTCTTGACCAACCAACACCCCAAATATTTTGATGATGCTACAAAGGCTCAAGAATGGCTGCTGGCAAGCAACCTCAAACCTTAATCTCAAAAATAAACGGCACGCCAAGGTGTGCCGTTTATTTTTTGCATTTTCAATTTCTTAAAACCTGAAACTGTTTTTACTTGCCCCCCAAATGGCGGCGGTAAAACCGGTCAATATCCGCTATCGCCTTTTCATCATTCGGCCTCAAATCGATTTTCAAATCGGCAAGCCGTATCAGCATCAGGTCTTCTTGTTCCGCCACCGCGCAACTGACTTCCCCGCTGCTGCGCAGATGCGTGATGAGTTCGTCCAACTGCCGCAGGGCGTTTTCATAAGCGGCGTTTTGTTTGTCTTCTGCCATATGGATTCCGTTTCTCATAGACAATAAAAAATGGCGGGGAATCAATCCCGCCATTATTCTACGGCATAAGCCGCACGTTTAATTAAGCAGCCTGAATGTTAGCAGCTTGTTTGCCTTTAGGGCCGGTGGTTACGTCGAAAGACACGCGTTGGCCTTCTTTCAGGGTTTTGAAACCTTCCATGTTGATCGCTGAGAAGTGAGCGAACAGATCTTCGCCGCCTTCGTCAGGAGTGATGAAACCAAAACCTTTAGCGTCGTTAAACCATTTTACGATACCGGTTGCCATTAGAAACTTCCTATACTTAAAAATTAACAAAATCAGCAAAATAAGGCATACAGCAAACTTAAACGTTCAGCGTTTCTCCCTAGCTTTATATACTTGGTCGAGTGCCGGCTTCTGCTTAACCGTCTTTTTACATTTGTTAAGCCAAAACGTCAAGCCATACAAGGGAAAAAGTGCGAAAATGGCGGAAACCGACCAAAATACAACAGAAATCGAAATAAACCTTATAATCACTATATTTATAGATTCATTTGATATCAAACCTTTCACAAGGTCGTCTGAAAACAAATCCTCTTCCACAAAGCCAAAATATTTATGAACAACCCAAACACACATCACGAATCCGATACACTTTTAAGCGACCAAAAAACCGCCCCGCCGAAACGTTACGGCGTATTTTTGCTGAACGACGATTACACCACGATGGAATTTGTCGTCGAAATCCTGACCGAAATCTTCATGCTCGGACAGGAGCAGGCGGTGGCGGTGATGCTGTTGGTTCATCACGAAGGCAAAGGCTTGTGCGGCACTTACACACGGGACATCGCCCAAACCAAGCAGCAGCAGGTCATGCAGCGGGCAAAAGCCGAAGGGCATCCGCTGCAATGTATTGTCGAGGAGATTTAATATGCTTTCACCCGAATTGGAACAGATTTTGCAGCAGCTTTACCGCGAGGCGCGTAAGGCTCATTATGAATTTATCAGCCTCGAGCATCTGCTTTTGGTGTTAATCGAAGAAGACGCCTCCGTCCCCAACGTCCTCAAGCTCTGCGGCGCAGATTTGAAAGTGTTGTCCGAACAGCTCGCCGCCAGCGTTGCCGAAAATACCCCGCAGATTCCCGACCACCTTTTAGATACGGTCGAAACCCAGCCCACGCTCGGCTTCCAGCGCGTCATCCAGCGGGCGATGGTGCATACCCAATCCGCAGGCAAAGGCTTGGTCGAGCCTTTGGACGTTTTGGTGGCGCTGATGAGCGAAACCGACAGCCATGCCGTCTATTTCCTCAAACTGCAATCGGTTACGCGTTTTGAAGTTTTGCGCTGCATTGCCCACGGCGCAACCGAAGACGACGAACACAAAGGCTTTTCAGACGACCCCGACAATGATTCAGACGACCCCGTTGAATCGAAAAGCGGCTCGCTGTCGGACTACACTGTAAACCTCAACACCGAAGTCAAAGCCGGCCGCATCGACCCCTTAATCGGCAGAAAACACGAAATGGAACGGCTGGTGCAAATTCTGTGCCGCCGCCGCAAAAACAATCCGCTTTTGGTCGGCGAAGCAGGCGTGGGCAAAACCGCGCTGGCGGAAGGCTTGGCGCATCAAATCGTCAACGGCGACATTCCCGACGCGCTCAAAAATGCCGAAGTGTACGCGCTGGATATGGGTTCGCTTTTGGCGGGCACGAAATACCGCGGCGATTTTGAAGCGCGGGTCAAATCCGTCTTGAAACAGCTCGAAAAAATCCCGCACGCCATTTTGTTCATCGACGAAATCCACACCATCATCGGCGCGGGCAGCACCAGCGGCGGCACGATGGACGCGTCCAACCTGCTCAAACCCGCGCTGGCGAAAGGTTCGCTGCGCTGCATCGGCGCGACCACTTACGACGAATACCGCACCATTTTCGACAAAGACCACGCCTTAAGCCGCCGCTTCCAAAAAATCGACGTGGTCGAACCCACCGTCGCCGAAACCGTGCAAATCCTGCGCGGCTTGAAACCTATGTTCGAAGGCTTCCACCAAGTACGCTACACGCAAGGCGCACTCGAAGCCGCCGCCGAACTCTCCGCCCGCTACATCAACGAGCGTTTCCTGCCCGACAAAGCCATCGACGTAATGGACGAAGCAGGCGCGGCGCAACGGATTTTGCCCAAATCCAAACAGAAAAAAGTCATCGGCAAAGCGCAAATCGAAACCGTCATCGCCAAAGTCGCGCGGATTCCTGAAAAAACCGTGTCGCACGACGACAAACAAGTGCTGCAATTCCTCGGACGCGATCTGAAAAACATGGTTTACGGTCAGGAAAACGCCATCGACGCGCTGGTTGCCGCCGTCAAAATGTCGCGCTCCGGTCTCGCCCTGCCCGACAAACCCATAGGCAGCTTCCTCTTCTCCGGCCCGACCGGCGTCGGCAAAACCGAAGTCGCCAAACAGCTTGCCTACTCGATGGGCGTACCGCTGCAACGCTTCGACATGTCCGAATACATGGAGCCACACGCCGTATCGCGCCTCATCGGCGCGCCGCCGGGCTACGTCGGCTTCGACCAAGGCGGCCTTTTGACCGAAGCCGCCAACAAACACCCGCACTGCGTATTGCTCTTGGACGAAATCGAAAAAGCCCATCCCGACATTTTCAACGTCCTCCTGCAAGTTATGGATGCAGGCAAACTGACCGACAACAACGGCAAGAGCGCGGATTTCCGCAACGTCATCCTGATTATGACCACCAACGCAGGCGCGGAAAGCCTCAGCCGCCCCAGCCTCGGCTTTACCGCCAAGCGCGAACGCGGCGACGAAATGCAGGCGATCAACAAACTCTTCACGCCCGAGTTCCGCAACCGCTTGGACGCGATTATCCCGTTTGCGCCCTTGTCCGAACCCGTCATCGCCAAAGTCGTGGACAAATTCCTGCTCCAGCTCGAGCACCAGCTCCTCGACAAAAAAGTCGAAGCCGAGTTCACGCCGGCATTGCGCAAATATCTGGCGGAAAAAGGTTTCGACCCGCAAATGGGCGCACGCCCGATGCACCGCCTGATTCAGGAAAAAATCCGCAAACCGCTCGCCGACGAACTCCTGTTCGGCAAACTCGCCGACGGCGGCTTCGTGCGGATAGACTGGGATGCGGCAAAAGAAGAAGCCGTGTTGAAATTCAAGAAAAACAAAGCCAAACCTGAAGCAGCAGCGGTTTGACGGATAAAGGCAAAAGGTCGTCTGAAAACGAGATTTCCGTTTTCAGACGACCTTTTTTTGATTAAAACTCAATCCTCCGCTTTATGAAGCAAAGTAATCAACGCCTCCTGCTTTTCCGGCGTCAGCGCGCGGAAATATTTCAACAACAACGCCTCTTGCGGGGAAACTGCCCCACCTTCTTCCAACATTCGTCCGTGCCGCAGCCATTCTCCGCTGGTATCCAGCCATTTCGCCAGCGTTTCGATTTTATCGGGCGTCGGAATCGAACGTCCGACCAACCAATGATGGAAAGCCTGCGTACTGACGGATTGATTGGGATGGCGCAGATTGAAGCGGTTGGCAAGGCTGGCGTTGGAAAGATTATCCAAACCCGCCAGCCTGATTGCGGTTTTTAAACGTTGGCTGAAATCAATTTTGTCTTGTTCGGTATGCATAATCGAGAATTATGAATAGCCGACTGTTGCAAAATTTAACAGTTCTGTTGTTTTTGTAAATTATTTACTTGATATTTTCAAATGACTGGTTGATAATACACCTGCATTTCAATTATCAAACCAATCATTACAAAGGAAGCATCTATGTCTTTACAAAAAATAAGCGCAGTAACTATTATCGCCCTGAGCCTGGCGGCTTGCAGCAGCGGCAGTGATTCTCCCAACAGCACCCTGCCCAACACTAACCCGACTGTAACCAATCCGTCCAACGGCAGCCAAACAAATAACGGCAATGCCGCTGCTGCCAACAATCAAAATAATCCCGCCAGTAATGGCAATACTGCTGCAAACAACGGGAATAACCCTACCAATAGCGGTAACACTGCTATCAATAATCCGCTGCCACGTGTTGATTTTTCGGTTTCATACGGCGGGTTGAAAACCAATGCAATCAAGGATATTCAAAAATTAGCTAAAGATTTGGGAGCACCAGGGGCAACCGTTAAATCATACAATGTAACACTGGGCAATCAATCCAGCAGCGGCAGCGATCTTAAGTTATCCGAATACCCGCTCAAAAAATTAGCACTCAATCAAGACTACCGAGAAACCGCCATTGCGCGTGCCGAAGGTAACGATTACACCGTTACCCGAAGCGGTAAAGCCCATATCTACCGTCAAAACTATTCTTTGATTGCAGGTATCAATCCGACTAATACAACAGTTAGAGGATCAGGAGTCAATGAATCAGAAAAACTTGACGATACTTATATCCTGATTAAAGGTCAAACTACCCAAACCCTGCCGACTGCGGGCAAATTTGACTACTCAGGTATTGCAAGCGATGGCGCAAGCAAAGGCAAATTGGCTTATTCTGTTGACTTCGACAGCAGAAAAGGCAGCGGTAAAATTACCGGAATCGGCAGCGACATCAATCTGAATGAAGCGTCTATCCGGGAAATCAGCCATACCAACGAAATCGATAACACAGTAATTAAGGGACACGGTATTCAAGGCTCTTCCAACCGTGGCGATTATGCTCTCGGCTTCTTCGGTCCGAATGCGGAAGAAATCGTCGGTACGGTCAATGACGGTGAAATCGGTTTTGCCGGCTCCCGCTAATATTGATGTAATATGACCAAAAGGTCGTCTGAAAACGTTTCAGACGACCTTTCGACCATTTTTACCGCGTTATCCGTATAATGACAGGATACTCTGGCAATCCATATCCCACTGAATAAAATGAATAAAAACCATCTCGTCTTACTGATGCTCTCTTTCCCAACGGCCGCCCTTGCCGATACACCCGTTGTCCGTGTACCTGCGCCTGTATTTTTTGACAAGCAGCCTAACAGCGAAACACCCTCAAAAGATTTTACCGACGACAAACCCGCAGAACAGAGGCTTTCAGACGACCTTTCTGCCGATTCCTCATTGGAAGCACAGATCAACCGCGCATTAATCGGAAGGGACTGGAAGATGCTGGAAGGTTTGTTGGCGCAATATAAAGCCGCGCCCGACCGGGATGCCGTTTTATACGATTATGCTTTAGGCGCCTTGCGGCGCAGTCAGTTGCGGCATGGTGAGGCTGTATCGCTCTATCGCGGCATTTTGGCAAAACATCCCGATTTGGCGTATCCGCGTTTCGATTTGGGCGTAATGATGTTTGAAAACAAACAGTACCATGAGGCAAAAGCTGAATTGAAACGGGCAAAACCGGATTTGCAGCCGCCCATGCAGCAACTTGCCGACCGCTATCTTGCTTCCATTGAATCGGCGCAAAGCTGGCAGCCCGATGTTTCGCTGCAATACGAGCAAACCGATAATGTGAACAATGCTTCGTCCGAGCGCGTTATAGAATGGAACGGCAGACGCTGGAATAAAACCGCTGACAGCCTGCCGCAAAAGGCGCACGGTATCCGCTATGGCGCAGGCGTGTCGCGTGAAATCAATGTGGGCGGACATCATTTTGTTTACGGCAGCCTGAGCGGCGACGGCGTGCATTATTGGGACAATCAGGATTTTAACGAGCAAAGCCTGCGCTTGGCGGCAGGCTATAAAAACCGTTCGGCGGTGCAATCTTTCGGGGTTGTGCCATTTGTCGAACAAAACTGGCTGGGCGGCAAACGCTATAATCGCGAAACCGGTATCCATACCGATTTTTCACGTCGTCTGAACGAAAAATGGCGGCTCTCGCTCAATGCAGGCTATATCAAAAAATACTATCGGAACAGCGGTTCGGCAGCGCGTTACAACAGCCATATGCCGCTGGCGGGGGCAACGCTGGCATACTCTGCGCCGAAAAACTGGCTGCTCTACGGCGGCGCAGACTGGTCCCACGACATGACCAAAGAAGCGGAGCAGGCATCCGTGCGCAAGGGCATACGCTTCGGAGCGGCGAAAGCGTTTGAGAACGGATTCGGCATCCGTACCAACCTACGCTACGCCCGCCGTACCTTTGATGCGCCGGGAAGCCTGGTGTACCGTCTGACCCGTAAAGACCATGAATATCAAGCAAATGCCTCTGTTTGGCACAATAAAATTTCATGGAAAGGCTTAGTGCCGCATTTGAATTTCCGTTATCTCAAAATCGACAGCAATATGAGCGGCTTCTATTCCCGCAAAAGTATGCAGACATTCGTCAGCGTGGAGAAACAGTTTTGAAGCAGCAGGGATAAGGGGTTGGAAAAACACTCTGCCGCCATCCGCCGAGATTCCCGCGCAGGCGGTGATCCGTCGGACATCTTAAGAAACAGGTATTTGAAAAACAGTTGCCCAAATTGAAAGAAATTTCCGCCTTATCGGGAATAACGCCGATTGAAACGTTTCTATTTGAATGACAACAAATCGGTTTCAAAAATCCAATCGGTAAACCCGATAAAAAGGTCGTCTGAAAGCCCAAGCAGCTTTTCAGACGACCTTTTTGATTTTCAGCTTGCACAACTGCCCTTCACAAGGCCTTGTGCTTGCGACGCTTGAACCATTTGCCCAATATACCGCCCTCCCCTCCGAACACCAGCGATACGGCATACAGCACGCCGCAGCACAAGATAATCGCAGGTCCCGACGGAATTTCGACGTGATAGGAAAACAGCAGTCCGGCAAAACCGCAGACCAGTGCGATAAAGACGGACAAAGCCATCAGAGCGCCCATGCTTTTCGCCCAGAGCCGCGCGGTAATCGACGGTAGCATCATCAGACCGACCGACATCAGCGTACCGAGTGCCTGAAAGCCTGCAACAAGGTTCATCACCACCAAAATCAGGAAAACGACGTGCCAAAAGCCGCCCTTCCCGCCGACCGCCTTCAGAAACAGCGGGTCAATGCTTTCCAAAACCAGCGGGCGGTAAATAATCGCCAATGCCGTTACCGTGACGCTTGCCGAGGCGGCAATCAGTTGCAGCGCGGGAATATCCACCGACAAGACCGACCCGAACAAGAGATGCAGCAAATCGACGCTGCTGCCGTTTTTACTGACCAAAACCACGCCAATTGCCAGACTGCTCAGGTAAAAGGCGGCAAAGTTGGCATCTTCCTTCAACGATGTAAAACGGCTCGCCAAACCCGCCAACAGCGCCATCAGCAAGCCTGCTGCAAACCCGCCGACGCTCATTGCAGGCAGGCTCAGCCCGGCAAACATATAGCCGATTGCCGCACCGGGCAGGACGGCATGACTCAAAGCATCGCCCACCAGGCTCATGCGCCGCATGACCAGGAACACGCCGACCGGAGCGGCACTCAAAGCCAGACAGAATACCGACGCAAGCGCATAGCGCATAAAGTCGAATTCCGCAAAAGGGGAAATCAGCAAATCGTATAAATTCATGGTATCCGGTCAATAAGGGAAAACTTCTGAAAATGGGAAACGTCGTCTGAAAATCCTTCGCCGCATCTTTCAGACGACGTACTGCCTTACGAGGGGGCGGCGCAAACTATACGTCGCACCAGTCCTCCGACTCCTGCCGCTGCATCAGCATATTCGCGCGGGCAAGGTTTTCATCGGTCAGGACGGACGGCGTCCTGCCCGCCGCAACCTTTTCCCGGGCCAGCAACAGCGTGTCCGAAAAATAATCGCGTACCTGCGCATAATCGTGTAACACCGCGATAATTGCCTGCCCTTCCTCATTGCATTGGCGCAATACGTCCAAAAGCGCGTAAGTCGTGCGCGCATCGACGGCGTTGAAAGGTTCGTCCAAAAGCAGGAATTTTGCCCCCTGCGCCAGCATACGCGCAAATAAAACGCGCTGAAACTGGCCGTTGGACAAATGCGCGATCTGCCTGTCGGCAAAATCCCGCATACCGACGCGCGCAAGCGCATCCAAAACACGGGTACGCTGCGCCGCGTCAACCCGTCCGAAGAAGCCGATTTCGTACCACAAACCCATCGCCGCCAGTTCGAAAACCGTCATCGGCTGGCCGCGGTCGATGTCCGACTGCTGCGGCAGATAGGCGATGTCTTTGCGTTGCAGGTTTTGCAGGAGGACGCGTCCCGTATCGACTTGCTGCAAACCCATGACCGCTTTTAAGAAAGTTGATTTGCCCGCCCCGTTCGGCCCGCAGACCGCCCACATCGAATGCTCGGCAAATTCGATGCCGACATGGTGTACGGCAGGCCGTGTCCGGTAGCTGACCGTCAGATTTTCAACAACGATACTCATGCAACCGCCCAAAAATACATGCCCCAAACCGCCGCCAAAGCGAAAAGCGCAATCAGCAGGCGTTGGAACAATCCGGTGAGTAAAATGGAATTCATAACAATATCGAATTAAAGACGATGTGTTCAAAATGAAACAAAAGCAAAGATGATACTTTATAACATTATGATTGTAAACATAAAGGCAGTATCCGGATATAGGCACGATTCTTGTAGACAAGGCATCTGCCGTTTTCAGATGACCTTTTTCAAAGCCGGTGCAGGAGGGTTGCCCGTATAAGCAGCGTGTGCCTTGCCCATGAAGAAACGACCCGGCTTATCGTCCGATTCAGGAGTCAGTAGGCCAGATATGGGTATCCGACGTTGCCAACATTCAAACCCTAATTAGGTAATGTGGAAAATTTCAAGCAGTTGTCGGATACAAGTATCCTACCTACATCAGCAAGCAATGAAGCCAATTACAAAAGGTCGTCTGAAAACCCATATTCAGGTTTTCAGACGACCTTTTATGCTTCAAATCCCGTGTTATTGCAGGCTGTGTTCCAGCGAAATGCCTGCCGCCCAGCCGGTTTTGGGGTCTTTGCTTTCTTTGACTACGCCTGAGTTGAACGAGAGGGTCGTGCGTTTGGAAAATTTGTATTCGGTGTTGAACGCGAGCTGTTTGTAGTTCTTGCCGGTATCGGAGCGGCCGTAGGCGACGCCGAGTTTAGGGGTGATGTTGCCCATGGTGTAGCCGGCGGTCACTTGGAAATCGCGGGTGTTGGTATTGGTTTTGGTTTCGTCTTCCCAGTGGAATTTGTCGGCGACATTGCGGGCGTACATCATGCCGGCGGCGAGGTAGAGGTTGTCTTTGTCGTAGCCGACTTTCATGGAATGAACCTGTCTGTCTTTGGTATCGTCAGGCGAGCCGTTGCGGGCGTATTCGAGGGCGTAGTGGGCGTTGAAGCCGTTGGTCGGGTGTTTGTAGTGCAAACCTAAGCCCGCCATCCAGTCGCCGTTGCGTTTCCTGTCTTTATATTTGTTGGCACCGGGCGCGATTTGGACGCGGTAGTTGAAGCCGTTGTCGAAGGTTTTGGATTCGTAGTTCAGGGCGATTTCACGGCCGCCGAAACGGGTCATGCGCCCCATGGTTTGGGTGTGGTTGTTGCCGTTGAACGCGTCTTGTTCGCCGGTCAGGTAGTGCATGGGGGTACTGAGCCAGCCGGCGCGGACGGTACCGAAATCGCCGCGCAGACCGATATAGGAGTCGTCTGTACTCCAGCCGTTGTAGTCGAAGGCGACGAATGAATTGATGCCGTAGATGAGCTTGAGGTCTTTGTCGAGTTTTTCACTGCCCATAATCCAGATACGGCTGTTGTTGTCGGATATATCGGTAGCGGATTGCCCTTTGCCGTTGCGTTCGTGTTCGATAGAAGTAAATATCCGTCCGCCGATTTTGGCTTCGTTATCGGATGCCAATGCGGGGACGGCAAGCGGGACGGCAACCGCAATCATTAATAACTTCTTCATTTTATTCTCCTTTTGCTTGATTTTTCTGAGGCTGCGTTTAAACAGGGTTTTATACTATTTGAGGCGTGCAAAAAAATCAATATTTTTGTAATCACTTGTAACTTTTATTTCAAAAAATGTTTTTTACGGCGTTTTTTTGTGTTATCTTGCAAACCGATTTCCAAAACAGGCGGATTTTTTCAAATATCCATAGAGAATAAATCTTTTTATTCGCCAAAAATCAGAATATTTCCCTACCATGTAGTCATATGTAGTTTTTTTATTTTTGCAAAACGCAGGATGGAGGGAGAGATAGCGAGAAGAGGAGAAAAAACGTGCTGCCGAACAAACCTTATTCCATATCGGCTTTATCGCTTGCCATAGTGCTTGCGCTGTCGGCGTGTCATCGCGAAGTCAAGCCCGCGCCCGAATTCAAGCGCAGCGAATACAATAAAATCGTCATCAGCAACGCGGTCGAACCGAGTACGCTCGACCCGCAAAAAAGCTCGGATATGGCGGCAGGCGCGATTATCCGTCAGATGATGGATGGCTTGGTCAGTACAGATGCCGAAGGCAAAACCATTCCCGCTTTGGCGTTGAAATGGGAGCCGTCAGACGAAGGGCGCGTTTGGACGTTCCACCTGCGCGATGCAAATTGGAGCAACGGCGACCCGATTACCGCCGAAGATTTCGTTTACAGCTTCCGCCGCCTCGCCGATCCCGCAACCGCCGCGCCTAACAGCAGCTATTTGGAAGACGCGAAAATACAGGGTGCGGCGGAAATCCTGCAAGGCAAGGCGAAGCCGGATACTTTGGGCGTCAAGGCTTTGGACAAGAAAACGCTGCAATTTACGCTCACCGCGCCCGTGCCGTATTTCCCCGATATGCTGATTCAGCAGTTCACCTACCCCGTCCACCGCGCCACGGTCGAGAAATTCGGCGAAAAATGGACGCAGCCGGGCAATTATGTTTCCAGCGGCGCATACATCCTCAAAGAATGGCACGTCAACAGCCACATCACCATGGATAAAAACCCTGCTTATTACGACAGCAAAAAAGTATCCATCCCGCGGGCGGTGTTCCTCGCCAGCGGCAAAGAATACGACCGCTACCGCGCCGACGAAGTGGACGTTACCTACGGCATCCCTTCCGACCAGATTAAGATTGCCGAGAAAGAATTTCCCGGTCAGGTTCGGCGCGCGACTTTGCTGTGTTCTTGGTTTTTAGAGCCGAACTTGGAATCCGCCGAATTTAAAAATCCCAAAGTCCGCCGCGCGCTCAACCTGCTGACCGACCGCGCCATCATTACCAAGGTTGCCGCACGCGGCGACAAGGAAGCGTTCCAGCTTACCCCGCCGAA
Source organism: Neisseria sp. DTU_2020_1000833_1_SI_GRL_NUU_006 (assembly GCA_032388755.1). NCBI lineage: Bacteria > Pseudomonadati > Pseudomonadota > Betaproteobacteria > Neisseriales > Neisseriaceae > Neisseria > Neisseria sp. DTU_2020_1000833_1_SI_GRL_NUU_006. The sequence goes on from CP135593.1 coordinate 1,366,059, forward strand.
TATGCAGGGCGGCGGCGAGTCTGCGCCTGCGTGGAAGCCGCTGAAACGCGAAGCGCGTATTGCCGAAGCAGAAAAACTCTTGCGCGAAGCGGGTTATAGCGAAGAGAAACCGTTCGAGTTCCAAATCGTCTATACCACCAGCGAGGCCGCCAAAAAACAAATCACCGCGCTGCAATCCATTTGGAAGGCGACCGTGCCGTTCGTTCGCCCCACGTTGATGAACGAAGAATGGAAAACCTTCTTGGACAAGCGCATGCAGGGCAATTTCAGCATGGCGTTCGCGGGCTGGTGTTCCGACTACAACGACCCTGCAGGCATGCTCAATATTTTCAAATCCAACAATCCGAACAACGCCTTCCATTACAAGAATCCCGAGTTTGACAAGCTGATGAACAGCACGCTCGAAGCGGGCATTTCCGCCGAAGAACGCGCTCGCCGCTACGTCAGCGCCGAGGCGATGCTGCAACGCGACGACGCCTTTATCCCGCTGTATCACCAAGTCAGCATCAATCTGGTGAAACCCGACATCCAAGGCTACTCCGACCGCGACCCGCTGAAAAACTATACTGTCAAGAATTGGTCGTTTGCACCCAAGAAGTGATTTGATAACATAGACACGTTTTTCAGACGACCTCACTGTACATCAAGTTATATTGGATTAACAAAAATCAGGACAAGGCGACGAAGCCGCAGACAGTACAGATAGTACGGAACCGATTCACTTGGTGCTTCAGCACCTTAGAGAATCGTTCTCTTTGAGCTAAGGCGAGGCAACGCCGTACTGGTTTAAAGTTAAGCCACTATAAAAAGGTCGTCTGAAACCGCGAAACCTTATTGGAGAATCCCGTTCATGAATACCGTATCGAATTACCTGTCCGCATTGCGCGACGCCATGAAAGCGCAAGGTTTGGACGCACTCGTCATCCCCTCCGCCGACCCCCATCTTTCCGAATACCTGCCCGCACACTGGCAGGCGCGCCGCGAGTTGTCGGGCTTTACCGGCTCGGTCGGCACGTTCGTCGTAACCGCCGATGAAGCAGGCGTTTGGGTGGACAGCCGCTATTGGGAACAAGCCACCAAACAGCTTGCAGGCAGCGGCATCGAGCTGCAAAAAAGCGGGCAAGTTCCGCCATATAACGAATGGCTCGCGGCAAACCTGCCCGAAAACGCCGCCGTCGGCATACCTTCCGATATGGTGTCGCTCACCGGCAAACGCACTTTGGCGCAATCCCTGACCGCCAAAAACATCCGCATCGAACACCCCGACGACCTGCTTGACCGCGTATGGAGCAGCCGCCCAGCCATCCCCGCCGAAACCGTGTTCATCCACGACCCCGCCTACATCTCTGAAACTGCCGCCGAAAAACTCGCCCGCGTGCGCGCCGTCATGGAGGAAAAAGGCGCGGATTACCACTTGGTTTCCTCGCTTGACGACATCGCTTGGCTGACCAACCTGCGCGGCAGCGACGTGCCTTTCAATCCCGTTTTCGTGTCCTTCCTGCTTATCGGCAAAGACAACGCCGTCCTGTTTACCGACCAAGGTCGTCTGAACGCCGAGGCTGCCGCCGCGCTGCAAACCGCCGGCATTACAGTCGAACCTTATGCCCAAGTTGCCGACAAACTCGCGCAAATCGATGGCGCGCTGCTCATCGAGCCGAACAAAACCGCCGTCAGCACGCTCGTGCGCCTGCCCGAAAGCGTGCGCCTTATCGAAGGCATCAACCCCTCCACCTTCTTCAAATCCGTCAAATCCGAAGCCGACATCGCCCACATCCGCGAAGCGATGGAACAAGACGGCGCGGCATTGTGCGGCTTCTTCGCCGAGTTTGAAGACATCATCGACAATGGCGGCAGCCTGACCGAAATCGACGTGGACACCATGCTCCACCGCTACCGCAGCGCACGTCCGGGCTTCATTTCATTGAGTTTCGACACCATCGCAGGCTTCAACGCCAACGCCGCCCTGCCGCATTACAGCGCAACGCCCGAAAGCCACAGCACCATCAGCGGCAACGGCCTCCTGCTCATCGACTCCGGCGCGCAATACAAAGGCGGCACGACCGACATCACCCGCGTCGTCCCCGTCGGCACACCGAGTGCCGAACAAAAACGCGACAACACCCTCGTCCTCAAAGCCCATATCGCACTTGCCGAAGCCGTGTTCCCCGAAAACATCCTCTCGCCGATGATAGACGCCATCTGCCGCAAACCCCTGTGGCAGGCGCAATGCGACTACGGCCACGGCACAGGCCACGGCGTAGGCTATTTCCTCAACGTCCACGAAGGCCCGCAAGTCATCGCCTGCGCCGCCGTTCCCGGTCCGCAGCACGCCATGAAAAAGGGCATGGTGACCTCCATCGAACCCGGACTCTACCGTCCCGGCAAATGGGGCATCCGCATTGAGAACCTCGCCGCCAACCAAGCCGTCGCCAATCCGCAGGAAACCGAGTTCGGCAGCTTCCTCTACTTCGAAACCCTGACCCTCTGCCCCATCGACACCCGCCTGATGGACACCGCCATGATGACCGACGGCGAAATCGACTGGGTCAACCGCTACCACGCCGAAGTCCGCTGCCGCCTCGAGCCGCTGACCGAAGGCGCGGCAAAAGCATGGCTGATCAAACGCACCGAACCGCTGGCGCGTTAACCGCAAAGGTCGTCTGAAAAAGGCCGTAGCGTGGGCTTTGCCCACGAGAAACACCAGCAAAAAGGTCGTCTGAAACCAAAAATCCGATTTCAGACGACCTCCGAAACAAACCCAAAACGCAGGCTTCCGCCCGCGACTGCCACAATAAAAAACCGTCCGAAATCCTATTCTAAAGTTTTCAGACGACCATAAAACAAAAGCCCGCACACTCCAAAACCAAGGGCCTGACTACAAAGAAGAGAAACCACCCCAAGCGTCCGAACCCCATTCAGACGACCTTCCCGTATTCAGGCATATTCCGACCCACCAAGCCCCGAGCAGGTACGATATGCTGAAATTCATCATCCGCCGCATACTTTCCGCCATCCCCACCATGCTGGTACTGATTACCGTCTCATTCTTCATGATGCGGCTCGCACCCGGCAGCCCCTTCACCGGCGACAAAAACGTACCGCCCGCCGTACTGGCCAACATCGAGGCCAAATACCACCTGAACGACCCGATGTACCTGCAATACTTCAACTATCTCAAACAACTCGCCCACGGCGACCTCGGCCCCTCGTTCAAATACAAAGACTACAACGTCAACGAGCTGCTCGCCCAAGCTCTGCCCGTCTCCGTCGAACTGGGCGTGTACGCCTTCATCGTCTCCACCGTCTTGGGCGTACTCATGGGCACCATCGCCGCACTCAGGCGCAACACCTGGGCGGACTACACCATCATGACCGCCGCCATGACCGGCATCGTCGTCCCCAGCTTCGTCAAAGCCCCCATTATGATTTTCATCTTCGCCATCACCCTCAAATGGCTGCCGGCCGGCGGCTGGAATGACGGCTCGTTGACCAGCCTCATCCTGCCCGTCGCCGCCCTCTCCATCGGCTATGTCGCAGGCCTCGCCCGCATCACGCGCGGCGCGATGATAGAAGTGTTGAACAGCCCCTACATCCGCACCGCCCGCGCCAAAGGATTATCGATGAACAGCATCGTCCTGCGCCACGCCCTGCGTCCCGCCATGCTGCCCATCCTCTCCTATCTCGTTCCCGCCTTCGTCGGCATCATCACTGGCGCCATCGTCATCGAAAGCGTCTTCGGGCTGCCCGGCATCGGACAACTCTTCGTCAACGGCGCGCTCAACCGCGACTACGGCATGATCTTGGGGCTGACCATCCTCGTCGGCGTACTGACCATCGTCTTCAACGCCATACTCGACATCCTCTACGCCCTGATCGACCCCAAAATCCGCTATTAAAAGCAAAAAAGGTCGTCTGAAAACCGGTTGCGATGTTTTCAGACGACCCCCGAACAAAAAACGGAGAACACCATGCTATTCAACAAGAAAAATTCCCGCGCCATAGCAGACGCCGCCGAACAGGCACAAGTACACGGACGCAGCCTGTGGCAGGACGCATGGCGGCGTTTCAGCAACAACAAAGCCGCCCTGTGCAGCGTCTTCATCCTTGCCGCCATTATCCTCTTCGTTATCGCCGTCCCCTGGGTCAGCGCCTACACCTACGACCACACCGACTGGGACAACATGCAAATCCCGCCTTCCTTCGCCACCCGCCACTACTTCGGCACCGACCTGCTCGGACGCGACCTCTTTACCCGAGCCGCCGCCGGCGGACGCATCTCCCTGCTCATCGGCATCGCAGGCGCACTTGTCGCCGTCGTCATCGGCACGCTCTACGGCGCGCTCGCAGGCTTTTTCGGCGGCAAACTCGACTCCGTCATGATGCGCCTGCTCGAAATCCTCAACGCCTTTCCGTTTATGTTTTTCGTCATCCTGTTGACCACCTTCTTCGGACGCAACCTCTTACTCATCTTCGTCGCCATCGGACTCGTCTCATGGCTTGACGTCGCCCGCATCGTCCGCGGTCAAACCCTCAGCCTCAAACACAAAGAATTCGTCGAAGCCGCCCGCATCACAGGCGTATCCCGCCGCCGCATCGTTACCCGCCACATCATCCCCAACGTACTCGGTGTCGTCATGGTTTACGCCTCCCTGCTCGTCCCCGGCATGATCATGTTCGAATCCTTCCTCAGCTTCCTCGGATTGGGCGTACAAGAACCCATGACCAGTTGGGGCTCCATGCTCCAAGACGGCGCAGCCTCCATGGAAGCCGCCCCGTGGCAGCTCCTCGTCCCCTGCTTCTTCCTCGTCGCCACCCTCTTCTGCTTCAACTTCATCGGCGACGGCCTGCGCGACGCACTCGACCCCAAAGACCGCTGACACACACAACGAGGACACACCCATGACCACCCCATTACTCACCGTCGAAAACCTCGACATCCGCTTCCAGCTCCACGAAAAAACCGTCCACTCCGTGCGCAACATCAGCTTCCAAGTCGCCAAAGGCGAAACCCTCGCCCTCGTCGGCGAATCCGGTTCCGGCAAATCCGTTACCGCCATGTCTCTCATGCGCCTTTTGCCCGAAAACACCACCCTTTACGGACAAGACTCACGCATCACCTTCGACGGCACATCCATCCTCGACGCAGACGAAAAAACCCTCCGCAGCCTGCGCGGCGGACGTATCAGCTTCATCTTCCAAGAGCCCATGACCTCGCTGAACCCCTTCATGAAAATCGGCACCCAGCTCACAGAAGCCCTGCGCGTCCACAACAAAACCATCACCCGCAAAGCCGCCCGCGAACGCATCCTCGACCTCCTCAACCGCGTCGGCATCCGCGAAGCAGAACGTCGTCTGAAACAATACCCCCACGAATTCTCAGGCGGCCAGCTCCAGCGCATCATGATCGCCATGGCGCTGCTCAACGACCCCGCTCTGCTCATCGCCGACGAACCCACCACCGCCCTCGACGTCACCATTCAAGCAGAAATCCTCGACCTCCTGCACGACCTCCAAAAACAAATGGGCATGGCGATTATCTTCATCACCCACGACCTCGGACTCGCCGAACACTACGCCGAAACCGTCTGCGTCATGAAAGACGGCGAAATCGTCGAGCGCGGCAAAATCAAACAAGTCTTCGCCAACCCGACCCACCCCTACACCGCCCAACTCATCCACTCCGTCCCAAAAGGCATGAAAGACCCCGTAGAAGGCAACCCGCCCGAGCTCATCCGTGCCGACAACATCAACGTCCACTTCACCCTCAAACACAACTTCTTCGGCAAACCCCTCAAAACCTTCCACGCCGTCAAAAACATCAGCCTCGCCATCCGCCAAGGCGAAACCCTCGGCATCGTCGGCGAATCCGGTTCCGGCAAATCCACGCTCGGCAAAGCCATCATGCAAATGCTCCCCTACCAAGGCAGCATACACTTCGACGGCAGCGACCTCGCCGCCCTCACCCCCGAACGCGCGCGCCAGCTCAAAGCCGAACGCCAAATGGTCTTCCAAGACCCCTACGGCTCACTCTCCCCTCGCCTCACCGTCGGCGAAATCATAGGCGAAGGCCTCACCGTCCACCGCCCCGAAATGACCAAAACCCAGCGCACCGAACTCGTCCTCAAAGTCCTGGACGAAGTCTCCCTGCCCGCCGACGCCCTCAACCGCTACCCGCACGAATTCTCAGGCGGACAACGCCAACGCATCGCCATCGCCCGCGCCCTCATCCTGCGGCCCAAGTTCATCCTCCTCGACGAACCCACCTCCGCCCTCGACCGCTCCGTCCAAATCAAAGTCGTCGAACTGCTGCGCGGACTCCAAACCAAATACGGACTGACCTACATCTTCATCAGCCACGACCTCTCCGTCGTCCGCGCCGTCAGCGACAACGTCGCCGTCATGCAGCACGGAGAACTCGTCGAATACGGCAGCGCAGACCAAATCTTCCACCACCCGCAGAAAGACTACACCAAACGCCTCATCAACGCCGCCTTCGACCTCTGACCCAAGGTCGTCTGAAATCAAAAGTAGCGTAGGCTTCGCCCACGAACCCTGCCAACCTCAGAAGGTCGTCTGAAACCCAACTTTCAGATGACCTTCTTTCTAATCTCATCTACTTCATCGCAAATTTCAACGCAAACTTTACCAATCCAACCCATAATTACCTTCAGCAGCCGTCATTCCCGCGCAGGCGGGAATCCATCGGAAACCCTAAGAAACAGATATTCAAAAACAGTTGCCGAAATTCAAAAGTGGATTCCCGCCTGCGCGGGAATGACGGCAAACAAATATCCCGTCGGGACTCCCCCAAACTGCAACCGCACAACCCGTAGCGTGCACTTTACCCGCAAACTACCCAAATAAAAAAACCGCCCCAAACCCAAATTCAACAGCCGTAGCGTTGTCAGTTTCGCCTATAAATCCTAAATACAAAAAGGTCGTCTGAAACCCGACTTTCAGACGACCCTGTTTCTAATCTCGAGCTATCTCGAGCTACTTCATTAAAGCTTTCATCACAAACGCAACCAAAAGTGCGCCGAAACGGTATCTGCGGGGAATGGCGAGTCCGGCAGTTTTATATAAAAAACCCGTGCGTTTAAGCTCTCCACCCAAATCAAGAAGGGTCATCAAACCGTTTGATACGCCACTGTCCTGCAATTTTGATTTACGCTGTTTCAGATAGGATGCCTTAATTCTCACTTGAATAAGTTTTGCTTCCAATTGCAGCAGTTCTCGTGCTTCATCACGCTCCGATTTATTCATTTCATTCTCCTTCCTGCATATCCAAACCACGCAGGCAGGCAATGTCTGCACGGATGTCCTGCAAAGTAGCAGCGATTTGATTATTTTGGTTGCGCCAGTTATAAATCACCCTGTAAAGCAGAATGGTGATCACAGCAATGCTGGCAGCGGAAATACCGAAAAACACCCATATCGCTGCACTATCCGTCAACACCCGATTCAGTCCAAACAACAGGCTGATGAATGCAACCAACATCAATATCCCAGATACGACCAGCCATATGATGATGAGAAACACATTTTTTGCCTGCTCAGACAAATCCAAATTCAAAATCTGCATTCGAAGCAAAAGCAAATCAATACCCTGGTTCAGCAGGGTTTTTGTATGTTCTATATTCTGTCTGATACCCATATTTTTTCCAATTTCTTAATATTCCGGCATAGGAACTGCAAAATTTTTTTACTGTCAAACCATCAAAAAATGGTAACCAACCTAAAACCGAAATAACAAAACGCCGTCTGAACAAGATTTTAACAAATCGCGTGCTCGGACGGCATTTATGTCAATCAAACTGATATATCAGTCAAGGATCCCGATAATATCAATCAATTGGCGATTATCTACGGTTCAGCAATACGCCAACAACCAATCCGGCCAGCGCAGCAAAACCCATAGCGTAATAAGGATTGTCATGAACGACTTCGTCGGCTTGACGCGCACCGCTTTTAATGCGGTCACCAGCTTCTTCACCGAATTCTACCAAACGTTTTTTACCTTCCTTCAAACCATCTTCGGCAAAATCTTCCAAGTCGTCATATTTTTCGCGCACACGGTCAGCGTGATATCTGATTTTGTCGCCAGCTTCTTCTTCGAAACGGAGCATGCGGTCTTTGGCAGCACCGAGTTTTTCCTGCAATTTCTCTTTGGCTTTCTTGCCTTCTTCAGAACCGGCTTCCACACCTTTGCTGTACAGCTCTTCAATATCATTCATTACATCTTGAATGTCATTCAACAAGCTTTCCTTGCGGGAATCGAAATTTTGCTTTTTCATCATTATTTCCTTAGATTGGTGTAGGTTAATCGGTCTAAGTCTATTTGTTTGTTTCAAAATGTTAACACTTTTGAGTTAAAATGACCGACCGTTAAATGACAGATTGTTCATCTGTTAAAAGATTATAACTCTTTTGAACTTATTCTCAAGTCAATTCGGATAAAGAAACCGGCTAAATGTGTAAAGATTAACGCATTAGATAAAAAGGTCGTCTGAAAGCCTGTTTCCAAATTTTCAGACGACCTTTCGGCTTTTCAGTCAAAACGACCAAGCGTTACGCCAAGCCTTTTGCTTTCAACACTTCCAGCATGGTGCTGCCCAATTCGGCAGGGCTGCGGGTGTAGGCGATGCCGGCTTTTTCGAAAGCTGCGAATTTTTCTTCCGCAGTACCTTTGCCGCCGGAGATAATCGCACCGGCGTGGCCCATGCGTTTGCCTTTAGGAGCGGTCACACCTGCGATGTAGCCGACAACAGGTTTGGTTACGTTGGATTGGATGTATTCGGCTGCTTCTTCTTCCGCAGTACCGCCAATTTCACCGATCATGATGATGGCGTCGGTATCGGGGTCTTCTTGGAAGAGTTTCAGCGCGTCGATTTGGTTCATGCCTGGAATCGGGTCGCCGCCGATACCGATACAGGTTGATTGACCCAAGCCCAGTTTGGTGGTTTGTGCCACGGCTTCGTAAGTCAATGTACCGGAACGGGAAATGATGCCGATGCGGCCAGGAGTATGAATGTGTCCCGGCATAATGCCGATTTTACACTCACCCGGAGTAATCACGCCCGGGCAGTTTGGGCCGACCAAACGTGTGCCGTTGCCGTTGGTTTCCAAATAGCGTTTGGCTTTGAGCATGTCCAGAGTCGGTACGCCTTCGGTAATCACAACCACCAAGCCTACGCCGGAATCAACCGCTTCAACGATAGAATCCAACACAAACGGAGCGGGAACGTAAATTACGGATGCGTCTGCGCCGGTTTCTTTAACGGCTTCTTTCATGGTGTTGAACACGGGCAGGTTCAGGTGGGTTTGACCGCCTTTGCCCGGGGTAACGCCGCCGACGACTTTAGTGCCGTAAGCCAGAGCTTGTTCGGAGTGGAAAGTACCGTTTTTACCGGTGAAACCTTGAACCAATACTTTGGTGTCTTTATTAATCAATACGCTCATTCTTTTCTCCTTAGGCGTTTACGGCTGCGACAATTTTTTCGGCTGCGTCATTCAGGCCGTCGGCGGAAGTCAGTTTCAGACCTGATTCGTTCAGGATTTTCGCGCCGAGTTCGGCGTTGTTGCCTTCCAAACGGACAACGACAGGCACGTCAACGTTGATTTCTTTAACGGCTGCCACAATGGCTTCCGCAATCATGTCGCAACGGACGATACCGCCGAAGATGTTGATCAATACGCCTTTGACGGATTTGTCTTCGAGAATCAGTTTGAACGCTTCAACCACGCGCTCTTTAGTCGCGCCGCCGCCTACGTCGAGGAAGTTGGCAGGTTGGCCGCCTTTGAGTTTGATGATGTCCATGGTTGCCATCGCCAAACCTGCGCCATTCACCATACAGCCGATGTTGCCTTCCAGCGCAACGTAGTTCAGGTCGAATTCGGAGGCTTTCAGCTCGCGTTCGTTTTCTTGAGATTTGTCGCGCAATTCGGCGATTTTCGGCAGGCGGTAGAGCGCGTTGCTGTCGATACCGATTTTGCCGTCCACGCAGGCCAGCGCGCCGTTTTCGCGGACTGCCAGCGGGTTCACTTCAAACAGAGCGAAGTCGTTTTCGACAAACGCTTTGTACGCGCCGGTCATCAGTTTGACGAACTCGTTGATTTGTTTGTCTTTCAAGCCCAGTTGGAACGCCACTTCACGCGCTTGGCAAGGTTGCAGGCCGACCAGCGGGTCAACGGTTACTTTGAAGATTTTTTCAGGGGTTTCGGCGGCAACTTTTTCGATTTCCACACCGCCTTCGGTCGAAGCCATGAACGTAATGCGACGGGTAGAACGGTCGACCACCGCGCCCAAATACAGCTCGGTTTGCACCGGATACATGTCTTCGCAAACCAAAACGCTGTTGACCGGCTGACCGTTGGCATCGGTTTGATAAGTAACCAGATTGGTACCAATCAGGCTTTCTGCCACTTCTTTGGCTTCTTCACGGCTTTTGACGACTTTTACGCCGCCCGCTTTACCGCGTCCGCCTGCGTGGACTTGGGCTTTGACGACAGCAAATTTGCCGCCCAGTTTGTCGTAAGCGGCTGCGGCTTCCTCGCCGTTGTGTGCCAAAATACCGCCTTGCACAGGCAAGCTGTAGCCTGCCAGCAGTTCTTTAGCCTGATACTCGTGTAGATTCATGGATTTCTCCTTTAGATTAGTGGAATGCCCTGAGACTGCCCATAAATGGCAACCCCGTGCGTTTCAGACGACCTTTCGGCGGTCGGAAAATCGTCGTTTCACTTGCTGAACGGCAACCACATCCGCGCAAGCAGATACATGATTGCGCCGCCGCCCCCGAGGATAAAAAAGACGATGCCTTTTTTACGCGAATTCGGGCAGAGCAGGTAAACGGCAAGGCTGAAACTGATAAACAACAATGCCACGCGCCAAACCAATTCTTTGTCTTTGAAGCGGTTGAGCGTATAAGTTTCGGTCATCATCACATACATTTGCCACAACGCGGCCATACACATGCTGATGATGCCCATCGGTATAAACAGGATACCGATTACTTCTTTATTCATAATCAAATGCTGTCTGTGAATGTGTCGCCGATTATATAGTAGATTCTGCTTAAATCGTCATTCCGGCCAGGGAACAATAGCAACTGATACGCTCTATTTTCTCTCTATACCTATCGGAACATTGCTTCCGAACATTCATCTTTCCGAAAAGGTCGTCTGAAAAAGTTTCAGACGACCTTTTATGCTTTACTTGACCTCATCAGCCGTGCAAAGCGCGTTTGTCGGCGGCCAGTGCGGCTTCGTGAACCACTTCGGACAAGGTCGGATGGGCATGAATGATGCGGGCGATGTCTTCGCTGCTGGCGAAGAATTCGAGCGCAGTGACGCCTTCAGTAACCAATTCGCTGACGACCGGACCGATCATGTGTACGCCCAAGATGCGGTCGGTTTTGGCATCTGCCAACACTTTGACCGTACCTTTGGCTTTACCCATTGCCAACGCGCGACCGTTTGCGCCGAAGCCGGAAGTGCCTTTTTTGTATTCCACGCCTTCGGCTTTGAGCTGCTCTTCGGTTTTACCGACCCAAGCGATTTCGGGATCGGTGTAAATCACGAACGGTACGCTGTTGAAGTCGATATGCGGTTTCTGACCGGCGATGCGCTCGGCAACAGCAACGCCTTCGTCGCTGGCTTTGTGCGCCAGCATCGGGCCGCGAACCACGTCGCCGATTGCCCAGACATTAGGCAGGTTGGTGCGGCATTCGCCGTCCACTTTGATAAAGCCACGCTCGTCTTTTTCCAAGCCGACGGCTTCGGCATTCAGACCTTTAGTATTCGGAATACGGCCGATGGCGACGATGAGTTTGTCGAAGACTTCGGTTTTGGCTTCACCTGTGGCAGTTTGGTAGGCAACGGACACGCCTTTGCCTTCAGATTTGATGTCGCCGATTTTCACGCCCAGTTCGATGTTCAAGCCCTGCTCTTTGGTGAAGTATTTGAAAGCTTCTTTGGCGATTTGCTGGTCGGCGGCAGCAAGGAAAGTCGGCATGGCTTCGAGGATGGTGACTTGCGAACCGACGCGGTTCCATACCGAACCCATTTCCAAACCGATCACGCCTGAACCGATAACGCCCAGTTTGGCAGGCACTTCGGTCAGGTTCAATGCGCCTTCGTTGTCCAATACATTTACATTGTCGATGGCAACCTGCGGCAGCGGACGCGGCACGGAGCCGGTCGCTACGATGACGTGTTTGGCTTCGATAACGGTTTTTTCGCCTTTGTTATCGACTTCGATTTGGTAGGCATCGCCGTTTTTGCCGGCAAATGAAGCCGTACCGAACAGGCTGGTTACTTTGTTTTTTTGGAACAGGAATTTCACGCCGCCGGTAAGCTTGGTTACGATGGCGTCTTTGCGCGCAATCATTTTCGCTGCGTCGAATTTGATGTCGCCGACACTGATGCCGTGTTCGGCAAAATCATGCTGCGCAGCATGGAAATGTTCGCTGGATTGCAACAGGGCTTTGGAAGGAATGCAGCCGACGTTCAGGCAGGTGCCGCCCAGCGCGGGCGCGTCGCCTGCTTTGTTGACGCCTGCATCGACACAGGCGGTTTTGAAACCCAGTTGGGCGGCGCGGATGGCGGCAACGTATCCGCCGGGGCCTGCGCCGATGACTACTACATCGTATTGAGACATGTGAAAAATCCTTTGTTGTTTGATATTTTTGCCGCAGGAAAACCTTCGGCAAAATTTCATCCACTATATTTTGCATAAGAGGTCGTCTGAAAGCGCGGCTTCAACGAAGTTAAAGCTCATTCTGCCTTTTTCAGAGTGCGAAGCCTGCCCGCAGGCACGACCTTTTGAAACTTCAGCCCGATTGTTCAGCCGCATCAGCGGCGGCAGGAATGCGGGCTGTATTCCCTGACTTCCTGTCCGGTGAAATTGTTGTAAACGCGGACGGTAGCATGCGGATAACGTTTGCACAAAACGCTGCGGGCGACGGGAATGCCTGCTTTGTTGCTATCCATTTCAAAACGCTTGTTCAACATTCTGCCGCGCGCGTCGTAGGCGTTGACGGAATATTCCTTGCCTTCGAATGCGGCACACGCGCCAAGCAGGGAAACGACAGCCAAAAGCGGAAACAGGGAAATGGGTTTCATGGATACGCTCCTATGGATTTTCATACCGTTTGCTTCTGCACGGAAAATGGCAGCAACAAACTTCCTTCCTTAGATTTCAAACATCCCGCCGTTTTCAGACGACCTTTTTTCGTTTCGAGGTCGTCTGAAAATCAGTAAGCAGCCCGATTTCAAACTGCTTTGTTTTAATCCGCTTTATATCCCTTTGGAGGCGTTTACAAATCCAACAATAGGCGTGCCGGATCTTCCAGCGCGTCTTTGATGGCAACCAAAGTCAACACGGCTTCGCGGCCGTCGATGATGCGGTGGTCGTAAGAGAGCGCCAGATACATCATCGGACGTACGACGACTTGGCCGTTTTCCACGACTGCGCGCTCTTTGGTCGCATGCATACCCAAAATGGCGGATTGCGGCGGGTTGATAATCGGGGTGGACATCATGGAGCCGAACGTACCGCCGTTGGTAATACTAAACGTACCGCCGGTCAAATCTTCCAGCGCGATTTTGCCGTCTTTGGCTTTTTTGGCGTAATCGACGATGGCTTGTTCGATGTCGGCAATGCTCATTTGGTCGGCATCACGCAGAATCGGAACGACCAAACCGCGCGGGCTGCCGATGGCGATACCGATGTCGAAGTAACCGTGATAAACGATGTCGCTGCCGTCAACGGAGGCATTGACCACCGGATATTTTTTCAGCGCAGCAACGGCTGCTTTGACGAAGAAAGACATGAAGCCGAGTTTGACGCCGTGTTCTTTCTCGAATTTTTCTTTGTATTTCGCACGCAAGTCCATGATGGGTTTCATGTTGACTTCGTTGAACGTGGTCAGAATCGCGTTTTCTTGTTGCGAAGCCAAGAGACGCTCGGCAACGCGGGCACGCAGACGACTCATCGGAACGCGTTGCTCTGGACGTACGCCCGCCGGAACAGGTGCAGGTGCAGACGCGGCAGCGGGTGCAGCGGCAGGTTTGGCGGCGGCGTTTTGCACGTCTTCTTTCAAGACGCGACCGTCGCGACCGGAACCTTGCAACGCGTTCACATCCACGCCGGTTTCGGCTGCCAGTTTGGCGGCGGCAGGCATGGCGGCATTGGTTTGCGCAGCGGCGGGAGCGGCTTCAGGCGCAGGCGCGGCGGCTGGGGCTTCAGCAGAAGCGGAAGCGATAGCAGCGGTGTCGATGCGTGCCAACACTTGCTCGGCGGCAACGGTTTCGCCGTTTTGGGCAATGATTTCAACCAATACGCCGGCTTGTGGGGAAGGTACTTCCAAAACCACTTTGTCGGTTTCGATGTCAATCAGGATTTCGTCGCGCGCTACGGCTTCGCCGACTTTTTTCTTCCATTCCAAAAGCGTGCCTTCGGATACGCTTTCGGACAGCATGGGTACTTTTACGTCAATAATCATTTTGTGTCTCCGGATGGTCGTTGGTTTTCAGACGACCTGTTGTGTGTTATCTCTTTTGTTTGGCGGGCGTTCCGTCTGAAGTATTTCATTCGGAACGCCGCACCGTATTGCGTTACAGCGTCATTGCGTCTTCAACCAGTTGTTTCAGCTGGGCGACGTGTTTGCTCATATAGCCGACGGCTGGCGATGCGCTGCTCGGACGGCCGGCATAAGACAGTTTTTGGCTTTCGCCGATAACGTCTTCCAAGCGGTGGCGGATTTGGTAGAACGCGCCCTGGTTCTTCGGCTCTTCTTGCGCCCAAACCACGGATTTCGCGTTCGGATATTTCGCTAGTTCTGCACGCAACTCGTCGTATGGGAACGGATAAAGCTGCTCGACGCGGACGATGGCGACATCGTTTTCCAGTTTGCGCTCGGCGCGACCTGCTTCCAAATCGTAGTAAACCTGTCCGGCGCAAAGAATCACGCGTTTCACGCTTTCATTGTTGCCACGCTCGGCGGTATCGCCGATAACGGGGCGGAAGCGCGAACCTTCGGTAAAGTTTTCCAGCGGACTCATCGCACCTTTGAAGCGCAACAGGCGTTTGGACATGAAAATCACCAGCGGTTTGCGGTATGAACCCAAGACTTGGCGTTGCAGCAGGTGGAACATTTGCGACGCTTCGGACGGCATAATAATTTGCATATTGTGTTCGGAGCACAGTTGCAACCAACGTTCTACGCGGCCGGATGAGTGTTCCGGACCTTGACCGTCGTAACCGTGCGGCAGGATGGTGGTTAGACCGCAGAGACGACCCCACTTGGTTTCGCCGGACGACAGGAACTGGTCGATGGTCACTTGCGCGCCGTTGGCAAAGTCACCGAACTGCGCTTCCCAAATGGTCAGTTTGTCGGGCGCGGAGCAGGCGAAACCGTATTCGAACGCCATAACCGCTTCTTCATTCAAGATGGAGTCGATAACGAGGAATTCGCCTGCGCCTTCGCCCATATTGCGCAGCGGTACATAAGTGCCGTCATCCCATTTTTCACGTTTTTGGTCATGCAATACGGCATGGCGGTGTGAGAACGTACCGCGTCCGGAGTCTTCGCCGGAAATGCGCACGCCGTGGCCTTTGGTGACCAGGCTGGCGTATGCGAGGGTTTCCGCCATACCCCAGTCAATCGGCTGACTGCCCGCAGCCATGCCTTTGCGCGCTTCGAGCACGCGTTTGGCTGTCGGATGCAGTGCAAAGCCTTCGGGAACGGCGGTAAATTTCTCGGCAAGACGCTCGATGTCGGCAGCAGGCAGGCCGGTTTCCACGTCTTCGCGCCAGTCTTTGCCTTGGTATTTGCTCCAGTCGATTTGCGTGCGTTGGAAATTGCTCAACGTCGTTTGCTCAACGTGTTCGCCTTTATCCAAAGCATCGCGGTAGGCTTGGATATAGCCGTCGGCTTCCGCCTGCGTTACCACGCCTTCTGCAATCAGTTGTTCGGTGTACAAAGCACGCGCACCGGGGTGTTGCGATACTTTTTTGTACATCATCGGCTGGGTCAGGGTCGGATCGTCGCCCTCGTTGTGACCCCATTTGCGGTAGCAGACGACATCGATCACGATATCTTTTTTGAATTTCTTACGGTAGTCCAAAGCGGCTTGGATGGCGAAGCAAACGCGTTCAGGATCGTCGCCGTTGACATGGATGACCGGGGCGGAAACCATTTTCGCCACGTCGGTACAATGCACGGTCGAACGGGTGTCGCGGGTATCGGAGGTGGTGAAGCCGATTTGGTTGTTGATGACGATGTGGACCGTACCGCCGGTGGTATAGCCGCGCGTTTTGGACAGATTGAACGTCGCTTGGTTGACGCCCAAGCCGACAAATGCAGAGTCGCCGTGAATCAATACGGGCAATACTTTGTCGCGGCCGTTTTCGCCCAGACGTTTTTGTTTGGCGCGTGCAGAACCTTCAACGACAGGATTGACGATTTCCAAGTGAGACGGGTTGAACGCCAAAGAAACGTGCATCGGACCGTTCGGCGTAGCGATGTCGGAGCTGAAACCCATGTGGTATTTTACGTCGCCGCTAGGCAGCTTGATTTCGGCACGGCCTTCAAATTCGGCAAACAAATCGCCCGGTTTCTTGCCCAAAATGTTGACCAAGACATTCAGACGACCTCGGTGTGCCATACCGATGATGACTTCTTCGACACCGTCTTTACCTGCGTTTTGAATCAGGTAATTCAGACCGGCAATCACGCTCTCGCCGCCTTCTAC
Source organism: Neisseria sp. DTU_2020_1000833_1_SI_GRL_NUU_006 (assembly GCA_032388755.1). Taxonomy (NCBI): domain Bacteria; kingdom Pseudomonadati; phylum Pseudomonadota; class Betaproteobacteria; order Neisseriales; family Neisseriaceae; genus Neisseria; species Neisseria sp. DTU_2020_1000833_1_SI_GRL_NUU_006. The sequence continues at coordinate 1,382,811 of CP135593.1, forward strand.
GCCGAAGCGTTTCTGACCGACGTATTTGGTATGCAGATAACGCTCCAAAGTCTCGGCAGCGGTCATTTCTTTCAGGATGCGGCGTTTCTGTTCGGCACTGTAACTCGGGGTGGACAGCACATCCTCAAAATAATTGCGCAACCAGCGGCGCTCTTCGGTATTGGGAATGTAGATGTATTCCAATGCGAGGTGGCCACAGTAGGTTTGCTTGAGGTTGCTGATGATTTGGGACAGAGGCAGTTTGCTTTGGCCGGAAAAATCGCCCTCGCCCATATTGAACTGAACCGCCATATCGGCATCATTCAGTCCGTGGAATTTGGGATCGAGGGCTTCAATGTTGCGTGGAGGGATACGTTTGAGCGGGTCAAGCTGTGCGGCGCCCACACCTTGAATACGGTAAGCAGAAATCAACCGCAGTACGCCGACCTGTTTCTTCATCATGGCTTCGTCCATACCGCCGGCAATAGCCGCTGTCGATTTGGTTTTTGCCAAATTGGCGAAGGATTCACGGATCGGCGCATGGGCGATATCAACATCCGCCGCACCGGGCTGCTTGCTTAAGTCGGTGAAATACTGCTTCCATTTTTCATCGACCGAATTGGGGTTTTCCAGGAAATTCTCATACAACTCCTCGATGTAGGGAGCATTTGAACCGAACAGATAAGAAAAATTGAGTTTTTCATCCATCATGACGCGAGCTCTTTTCTTTAAAATATAAACAAAGGGTAGAATTCCATGTGTTTCAACGGAATCCATGCCGTTTGAAATGACACTTCATTCTACCCTATTTCCAGCCAAATTACTTGTATCTGTTTCGTTTGCTGCAGACAAACTTATTTAAAAAAACTATTCGGCTTTCTCAAATGAAGTTCCGACAACATATTAATATACTGATTTTCAGCGTTTATCCGCCGGCACATAATCGCGGCGTTCCGCACCGGTATAAAGTTGGCGCGGACGGCCGATTTTCAGCGAAGGATCGCCGATCATTTCATGCCAGTGAGAAATCCAGCCCACGCTGCGCGACAGGGCGAAGATGACGGTAAACATTTCGGTCGGAATGCCCAGCGCGGACAGGACAATACCGGAGTAGAAGTCGACGTTGGGGTACAGCTTGCGCTCTACGAAGAACGGGTCTTTCAGAGCAATTTGTTCCAATTCCATTGCCAGCTTGAATTTCGGACTGTCTTCCAAGCCCAATTCTTTCAGTACTTCATAACAGGTTTCACGCATGATGCTGGCGCGCGGATCCATATTGCGGTACACACGGTGTCCGAAGCCCATCAGGCGGTATTTACGCTGTTTCACGCCTTCCATATATTCGGCAACACGGGACACATCGCCGATTTCGTCCAACATTTTCAAGACAGCTTCGTTCGCGCCGCCGTGGGACGCACCCCACAGACAGGCAATACCGGCAGCGATACAGGCAAACGGGTTCGCACCTGAAGAACCTGCCAGACGGACGGTCGAAGTCGATGCGTTTTGCTCGTGGTCGGCATGAAGGATAAAGATGCGGTCGAGCGCGCGTGCCAATACAGGATTGGGTTTGTAGTCTTCACATGGTGTGGCAAACATCATGTGCATGAAATTTTCGGAATAAGAGAGGTTGTTTCTCGGATAATTGAACGGTAGACCGTTGGAATAGCGGTAGCACATTGCTGCAATCGTCGGAATTTTGGAAATCAGGCGGTAAATCGCGATTTTTCGGTGTTCGGGGTTCGTAATGTCCAGACTGTCTTGATAGAACGCAGACAATGCACCGACCACGCCGACCATCATCGCCATCGGATGCGCATCGCGACGGAAGCCACGGAAGAACCAAGTCAGCTGTTCATGCACCATCGTATGACGGCGGACGGTATTGTCAAATTCTGCCTTTTGCTCAAGCGTCGGCAGTTCGCCGTAAATCAGCAGGTAGCAGACTTCCAAATAATCGGATTTTTCGGCGAGTTGTTCGATGGGATAACCACGGTAATACAGCAGACCTTTGTCGCCGTCGATATAAGTGATTTTGGATTCGCAGCTTGCTGTTGAAACAAACCCGGGGTCGAATGAGAATAAGCCTGTGTTTTTCGTCAGTGCGCGGATATCGACCACGTCATGACCGATGCTCGCTTCCAATACGGGCAGTTCTAAATCCTCTTGATTGGGTACGTTGAGTTTAATTGATTTGGACATATTTATCGCTCCTTTGTAGGTTGGGGCTTTCGTTGCTGCCTATGCAGCACGGTCTTTATTTTCAGACGACCTCCGTATCCTAGAAATCCGCCGAAAGGCAGGCGGATTTCCAATACGTCAAGCTCGTCTGATTTTTTCAAGCATAGGGATAAGGTGTTCCTTGTCTGTCGCCGAATGTCCGTTGATCAGGGCAAGAAGCTCCTGATCTTGAAACTCAAGGATTTCGGAAAACTCGGACAGCTCTTTATCGCTCAAATGCTCGAATTCTTTTTCCATAAACCTGCCGAAAATCAAATCTAACTCCAATAATCCCCGGCGGGTTTGAAAACGGATTTTCCGTTTGGCAATATCGTCAAAAACCATCATTTCTTAAACGGCTCGTTTCAACATAATTTCTTTAATCTTACCGATGGCACGGGTCGGATTCAAGTGTTTAGGACATACGTCCACGCAGTTCATGATGGTATGGCAACGGAACAGACGATACGGGTCGTTCAAATTGTCCAAACGCTCATTAGTAATGGTATCGCGGCTGTCTGCAATGAAGCGGTAGGCGTTCAGCAAACCGGACGGACCGACGAATTTGTCAGGATTCCACCAGAACGACGGACAGGCAGTCGAACAGCAAGCACACAAAATACATTCATACAAGCCGTCCAGCTCTTTACGCTCTTCTTGAGTTTGCAGGCGCTCTTTGTCGGCATCGATCGGATTATCGTTGACGACATAAGGTTTGATGGAATGGTATTGTTTGAAGAACTGAGTCATGTCCACAATCAGGTCGCGGATGACGGGCAGACCGGGCAGCGGGCGGATTTTGACCGGCTGTTTCAGGCTGCGTAAATCGGTCAGACACGCCAAGCCGTTTTTGCCATTGATGTTCATACCGTCAGAACCGCAAATACCTTCGCGGCAAGAACGGCGGAAAGACAGGGTGTCGTCTTGCGCTTTCAGGCGCACCAGCGCGTCCAAAAGTTTGACGTCGGTAGGTTCCAGTTCCAACTCGTAACGTTGCATATATGGTTTGGCATCAACGTCCGGATTGTAACGGTAAATTTCAAAACTCATTTTTTCCATGAGAAGTGTTCCTTTTCTCATAAACCGCCTGATGGTTTTATGTTATGGGTTCAGGCTGTTCAGTGTGGTGGTGTATTTGATTTTCAGACGACCCCTTGTGATACGGAGGTCGTCTGAAAACGCATCAGTAAACGCGCTTGGCCGGTTTGATGTATTCCACGCTCAAAGGCTGGGTGTGTACCGGTTTGTAGGACAAGGTATTGGTATCCGAATGGTACAGCGTGTGTTTCATCCAGTTTTCGTCATCGCGCTCAGGATGGTCGTCTGAAGCGTGCGCACCGCGCGATTCTTTACGTGCTTCGGCAGACACCAAAGTCGCTTTTGCCACTTCAATCAGGTTGTCCAATTCCAAAGCTTCGATACGCGCGGTATTCCACACTTTGCTCTTGTCTTTGATTTCAGTACGTTTCACGCGCTCGGCAATCGCCATAATTTCTCGAACGCCTTTGCTCAGAATCTCATCGGTACGGAACACGCCGGCGTGCAGTTGGACGGAGCGTTGCAGTTCGCGGCGCAGCGCATCAACGTTTTCGCCGCCGGTTTGGTTATCCAAGCGTTCGATACGTTGGCGGGTCAACTCGCCCGCATCCGCAGGCAGAGGTTTCCAATCGCTTTGCTCTTTGATGAATTTAATCATGCTGTCGCCGGCAGCTTTACCGAACACCACCAAGTCAAGCAGGGAGTTAGTACCCAAACGGTTCGCACCGTGTACGGAAGCACAAGCGCACTCGCCCGCAGCATACAGACCTTTCACCGGCACTTCATATTCGTCGCCTTGCGGAACAACGACTTCGCCGTGATAGTTGGTCGGAATACCGCCCATCATGTAGTGGGTAGTCGGCACAACGGGAATCGGGTCTTTAATCGGGTCGATACCGGCAAACTGAATGGAAATCTCGCGGATGCCCGGCAGTTTTTCCATAATTTTTTCGGCACCGATATGGTCGATTTTCAGCAATACATGGTCTTTGTTTTTACCGCAGCCGCGACCTTCGTAGATTTCCATCGCCATCGCGCGGGAAACCACGTCGCGTGAAGCCAAGTCTTTTACGGTCGGTGCATAGCGTTCCATAAAGCGTTCGCCGTCGGCATTCAACAGAATACCGCCCTCACCGCGCACACCTTCGGTAATCAACACGCCTGCACCTGCCACGCCGGTCGGGTGGAATTGCCAGAACTCCATATCTTCCAACGGAATGCCTGCACGGGCGCAAATACCCAAACCGTCGCCGGTGTTCATATAGGCATTGGTGGAAGACGCATAAATACGGCCGCCGCCGCCGGTAGCAAACATCACGGCTTTAGCGTGGAAAATATAAACTTCACCGGTTTCCATTTCCATGGCGGTAACGCCGACGACGTCGCCGTTCTCATCACGAATCAAATCTTGCGCCGTCCATTCCACAAAGAATTGCGTATTAGCACGGACGTTTTGTTGGTACAGGGTATGCAGCATCGCATGACCGGTACGGTCAGCAACTGCGCAGGCACGTTCTACCGCGCGCTTGCCGTGTTCGGCAGTATGGCCGCCGAAAGGGCGTTGATAAATTTTGCCGCTTTCCACGCGGTCAAAAGGCATACCCATGTGTTCCAACTCAATCACCGCTTCAGGCGCGGCGCGACACATAAACTCAATCGCATCTTGGTCGCCCAGCCAGTCGGAACCTTTCACGGTATCGTACATGTGCCAGTCCCAACGGTCCTCCTGCACATTACCCAAAGAGGCGGAAATACCGCCCTGCGCCGCTACAGTATGCGAACGGGTCGGAAACACTTTAGATAAAACGGCACAATTCAGACCGGACTTGGATAATTGGAGGGCTGCGCGTAAACCTGCACCACCACCGCCGACAATCACGGCATCAAACTTGCGAACAGGAAAACCCATACTTACCCCCAAATTACTTTAATTGAATACACCAAGCAGCCGACCAACCAAACGATGGTGGCAACCTGCAAAAACAAACGCACGCCGAAGGGTTTGATATAGTCCATCCACAAATCGCGGATACCCACCCAAGCATGCAAAAATACAGCGATAAAGCTGACCTGAGTGAACACTTTCACCCAAACTTGATCGAAAAATGCCTGCCATGCCGAATATTCTTTAGGCAGGGTAAACAGAATCACTAAAAGTGCAACGGTATAGATCAACATGATAACCGCAGTCGCACGCTGCATCGCCCAATCGCGCAAACCGTAATGCGCACCGGTCAATTTACGTTCTACCATAACAACGCTCCCAAAACGACGGTCAGCACCAATGCGGCAGCAAACACCAATTTGGCGGTATTACGCGCAGTATTCAGCTCAAGGCCTTTGTGTGCATCCAAAAGCAAGAAACGGACACCGGCGAGCAGATGGTGCAGATAAGCCCATAACACGCCAATTAAAATCAACTTGACCAAAGGATTGGAAACGATAGCACGGTAAGTTTCAAACGCCGACTCGCGGCTCAACGTACCGGACAGGAGATACAGCAAAACGGGAAGCATCACAAATAACGCTACCCCACTAATGCGGTGCAAGATGGAGACAATCCCCGGTATCGGCAAGCGAATATTGGGAATCTCCAAAAAGACAGGACGCGGTTTGACGGACATAGCCAGTTCCTCTGTATTTTTTATCAGCTCAAAACCAATAACTCAAATTACATCGAGTTACATAAACCATAATTTACCTGTTTTATCCGATTTTGAACAGTCTAATTTATAAACAATCTAATAAATTTTACCAAAAAACATCATAAACTGTACCAATAACAATAAACATCTCTATTAATACTTAAACCAACATTTTTTCCACTACCGCTTAATCAGTTTCGCACAATCTCACACCATCAAAATAGTATTAATATCCTGTTTCTTGTGATAAAAATATGAATTAATATCATTTACCAACGCATCCACAAGCAAAACAACCATAACCTTATGGGATAACACGTTGCATTCAAAACAAAATTTCAACAGGCAACTTTTCAGACGACCTTCTTATTTTTCTATTACAAAACTGCAATATTTTAGTGAATAAAGATTTGCGTCATACGTCATATCGATGGTGTGATTTCTACTAATGCCTTCAAAAAGACAGCGCTGCAACCATAGCGGAATGATACGGGCTTCAGACAAACAGCTGATTGACGCTATTCATAAATTAAATGACACAGCTGAAGTTCTGAAGTAGATCTCATTGCAAATAAAAGTGCGGTTAAAACGTTCAACATTTTTAACCGCACTTTTTGTTTCTAACAATCAACCTATTTAATCACGCCACACGCCATACGCGCACCGCCACCACCAAGCGGAGCAGGATGATCGGAATGATTGTCGCCACCAACGTGGATCATAATAGAATGACCACGAACTTCATTAAGGTGTTTGATGCGTGGCGCAAGAACCGGATTGGTGGCTGTACCGTCGTGTAATACGGTTAATGCAGGCAAATCGCCTAAGTGGGCATCATCTTGCCATGGGAAACCGTGTTTTTTGGTTTCTTTCGGATCCCAGTGGCCGCCGGCGCCCAAGCCTGCAGTCAGTTTACCATCTTTTTCTTTCGGCTCACAGCTTGGGTTTTGATGAATGTGAAAGCCATGCAGTCCAGCTTCTAATCCGCTCAAGTTTGGCGTAAAGACCAAACCGTACTTGGATTCGGTAATCGTTACAGTGCCTACATCTTTATTACCATTAACCGGGTCAAGTTGTTGCACTTTCACTTTAATAGAAGCACCAGCAGGTGTCATATGGTCATGTTTGTGTTCATGCGCGTTGACGATTCCTGCAGCACAGATTGCACTGATGCCAACAGCTAATAGCGTTTTAAATTTCATTTATATCTCCTTTTTTGCCAAATTTATGTCAAAAACTCCTTTGTATTCTAAACAATATGGGGAGTAAATCGAGTATTTTTAAGATGTTATTAGCTATCAAAGCCATTTGATTTTTCTATCTTTTCCATTAATCGAAATAATATTTATTTATAATATGAAACAGCTACGATAAAGAAGTAGTCAACCATAATTTTTGCCTCGTTTAGGCAAAACTGACATTTCTTTGCCTTACTCCGCTTTATACTGTGCCCGCATTACGGCAAACCCTTTCCACTCAATTATTGCGAGGCTTGTTATGAAACATTCCGAAGAAAAACAATACACCCAATCTTCCGATCCGGAAAACTTTATCCCAAAATTCAGAAGGCGCAATTTGGACAAAACGGGCTTTCTCAACAAACTCGCTCGTTTTGCAGGTCGATTGGGTGAACCCATCGTCCGTCAGTTGTATGCGCTGTATTATCTTTGGGACTCCCCACATACGCCTAGACGCGCCAAGATGATTATTGTCGGCGCATTGGTTTACTTCCTCAGTCCTATCGACAGCATCCCCGATTTGCTGGGTCCTTTGGGATTCAGCGACGACATTGCCGTCATTACTTTGGTGTATAGCCAGATGAAAACCTACCTGACCGAAGACATTAAAGAACGGGCAAAAGTAGCAACTGCAAAGCTACTGCGTAAGACATCATAAATATCCACATCCAAAACAAAAGGTCGTCTGAAAATTTTCAGACGACCTTTTGTTTGAAATGTGAAACTTATTTCAACGGAGTCATATTCATCACTTCCATCAGGAAGTTGGTAAACGCCGGATTGGAAGGCTTGTTGCCCATATTTTTCCAACGTTGCTGCCAACCGCGCAAAGCGTTTTGGATATACAGCTTGGATTGTTCGGTATTGATTTCGCCTCGTTGGCTGTCAACGGCAGAACGCAGATAAACCTCATATACGCTGTCATCCACGACATTACGGCCGACAAGCTGGATACGGAACTTGTTCAGATATTGGGCAGCTTGAACTTTGGTCATTTTTCCTTGGCTGACCTGATAGCTCAAACGCGTCGCCTCATCGCGGATTTTTGAAACATCACTCCAATGCGAAGAAGCCAAACTGAACGCCGCAGATTTTTCGCCCTTAGTCGTTTTAACATTAGGCTTAACATTAGTCGGACGGACAGGCACTTCTTGCAAGCTTGGGACATAAATGGTCTCACAACCGGCAAGTGCCGCCAACGCAAATAAGATGGGGATATATTTTTTCATGTCTACCATTATAATCAGGATTATCCAGATAACCAAATTCTATATCAATCTGACTTTTTCTGTTGACTGAATTACAACAACTTTCGCCTTACATTCCAATCTTTACACGATATGGTGGTTTAAATCCATTTTTACGCCACATCATGCCGCAAGACCGCAAAAAAGACCGCCGAAGCGGTCTTTTTTATCACTTATCTTCTCCCAACCCTATTATGCCAAATCGGCAAACAGAGGCGTAGAAAGATAGCGTTCGCCATAAGAAGGCAGCAGCACGACAATCAGTTTGCCTTCGTTTTCAGGCTGTTTGGCAAGCTGCAGCGCGCTCCATACTGCCGCACCGGAAGAAATACCGACCAAAATACCTTCTTTTTCCGCCATCGCACGGGCGGTTTCAAATGCCGCCTCGTTCGGAACTTGGGAAACGCTGTCATATACTTTGGTATTCAACACGGTAGGGATAAAGCCGGCGCCAATACCTTGAATCGGGTGCGGACCTTTTTCACCACCGCTCAAAACCGGAGAAGCTTCAGGCTCGACGGCAACGACTTTGACTTCGGGTTTGTATTTTTTCAACACTTCGCCCACGCCGGTAACCGTACCGCCCGTACCGACACCCGCCACAAAAATATCGACTTTACCGTCAGTATCGCGCCAAATTTCTTCGGCGGTCGTTTCGCGGTGGATTTGCGGGTTCGCCTCGTTATCGAATTGGCGCGGCATGAAATAAGTATCGGGATGTTCGTCCACCAAGGCTTGTGCTTTTGCAATCGCCCCTGCCATACCTTCGGACGCAGGAGTCAAAATCAATTCCGCACCGAACGCACGAAGCAGCATTTTGCGTTCTTTACTCATGCTTTCAGGCATCGTGATTGCCAGCTTGTAGCCGCGCGCCGCGCACACCATTGCCAAACCGATACCCGTATTGCCGCTGGTCGCTTCCACAATTACGGTATCCTTACCGATTTTGCCCGCTTTTTCGGCGGCTTCAACCATCGCTTCGGCGATGCGGTCTTTCACGCTGCTGCCGGGATTGAAAAATTCCAGTTTGACGGCGATTTCGGCTTTCAAACCTTCAGTCAGACGGTTTAATTTGACCAAAGGGGTGTTGCCGATCAGCTCGGTGATGCTGTTTGCAATCTTCATTTTCTACTCCAGATTTTGATGTGATATGACCTGTATATTAAAGACAGGTCGTCTGAAAAACCAATATCGAATGTTTCTTTATTTATAACTTTTGGTTGTTTGGCTTGATGCGCCCTAATGAAGTCCGATTTCTCCGACTATCGCCCCCGTGACTAAAGTCTGCATGACCAAAGCCATCAGCCAGCCCAGTCTGAGTTGCGCTTTACTGAACACCGCCGGCGACTGCTTGGCAATACTTCTGCGGTGCAGATAAAAAACCGCCATCATGACAAACTGCAAAACAAACCAATAAACAGGCTTGAGCGCGTACAGTTTCAACAAAGCCGGAAACGTAAAAGCCAAAGAACGGCCCGGCATCAGAAAATACAATATCGCGGCAATCGACACAAAAGCCAAAGTCATCAATACATTGCTGACGGCAAACACGCTCAAAAACGGATGCTGCAAATCCGCCTGCCAAAAACCAGTATCCGCCTGCTTTTTCCAATGAAAAGCAAAGAAAAACACACTGGCAAAAGTCAGATAAAAATGCGGGACAAACAACGGACCGACATGGGTAATCCCCCACATTCCCGGCAAAAGCTGCGATCCCAAAGTCGACACGCCCAGCCACAAAACAACCGAAGCCCAAAACCACTGGAACATTTCAGCGCGGAAAATCAATCCAAAAAACACCAGCCCATAAGCAACAACGGCGAGAAAATCCAAATTCGTCCAAATCATGAATACTGCAACTCGCCTTCAAAAACCGTTTGAACAGGCCCGGTCATCAAAACGTCCTCACCATGCGACCAAGTAATAAACAAATCCCCGCCCGGCAGCGAAACCTTCACAGGCACGCCTTCCGCCAACAGCCCCAACCGGACGCCCGCAACCACAGCCGCACAAGCCCCCGTACCGCAAGCCTGCGTTTCACCCACGCCGCGTTCAAATACGCGCAGGCGGATAGATTCCCTATCGACAATCTGCATAAAGCCGACGTTGACACGTTCTGGAAACTGTTCGTGCGACTCAATCGCTTCACCCCAATGAGCCACGGGCGCAGTCTGAACATCCTCCACCACAATCACAGCATGAGGATTGCCCATATTCACACAACTGATCTGCACCGTTTCCAAACCGACCATCACCATATGCGTCAAAGCATCATCTGCTTCGTCAGGAACCGGTACAAACGGAATTTCAGACGACGTAAAGCGCGGTTTGCCCATATTCACGGTCACCAAACCGTTGTCCAACAGCTTGGGAATAATCACGCCCTTAGCCGTTTCAACCAAAATTTCCTTTTTATCGGTCAAGCCTTTATCCGTCACAAATCGGGCAAAACAGCGCGCACCGTTGCCACACTGCTCCACCTCGCTGCCATCCGCATTGAATATACGATAACGGAAATCCACCGCATCGGAAGAAGGCTTTTCCACCAACAGCAACTGATCGAAGCCCACCCCTCTAAAACGGTCGGACCATTCAGCAAGCGGCGCAGTCAGCGGATCAAAATCCTGCCCGATACCGTTTACCACCATAAAATCATTGCCCAAACCGTGCATTTTGGTAAATTTCAAGGTTTTCATCAGTTTTCCTGTTTGTAATCGAATTGAGATGTTTTTTAGATATTGGCAACTAGGCATGGATACTCAGGCAGAGATTTGCCGCATCATCTTTTTTCAGACGACCTTTAACCTTGCCCCAATGATTATGATGTCAAAATATCGGCTGCCGCTGTAATTCTTCGGTCGTATTCCTCGCGGTGTTCCGGCAAGAGGTAGGGGCGCAGGAGGCTTAAGGTACGGCGGATGCCGCGTGCTTTGGAGTCTTCGGTCAGCTTGGTACGCCCGCGTAGGGAGCTGTCGAAGTCGAACCAGTATTTCGTGACCATCCACATATTGACGGCGAGGTCGTTCATGGCGGTTTGGTCGGCTTGGATGATGTGCAGGCCGTTGAGCTGGGTGAGCAGGTTGACCAAGAGCGGGGAGACTTTGGCTTGGGTGAAGGTATTGTGTTCGCCCAATAGTTCGGCACTGCGCGCAAGCAGGGTGTTCACGTCGCTGAAAAGGAAGCGGTATTCCCACATGACGTCGTAAATGCCCGCCATATAGTTGATGGAGTCTTCCACATCGGACGGCAACACGGCTTCATTCAGGTATGCCAGCAGGGCTTCGCTGTAACGTTTGAATAGTTGGACGATGATTTCGTCTTTGTTGCGGAAGTGGTAATAAAGATTGCCCGGACTGATGCCCAAATGCGCCGCGATATGGTTGGTGCTGATGTTGCGCTCGCCTTCCTCGTTGAAGAGCGTCAGGCTGGCGTCGATGATGCGGGTGTAAGTATTGGTTTTTGCAATGCGGGTCACGGGCATACTCCTTGGATTTACAGGCTGTACGAAGCGGGCAGCCAATTGGGTTCGGCGTGTAATTCTACCTGAAATCGAGTAAATACTGTATCGCAGACATGTTGCGCCAGTTGCCGGACGTCGTCTGAAGAAGCATTGTTTTTGTTCACCAAAACCAAAGCCTGCCTGTCGTGTACCGCCGCGCCGCCGATTTGGAAGCCTTTCAGACGACATTGGTCGATCAGCCAGCCTGCCGCAAGCTTGACCGAACCATCGGGCTGCGGATAGCGCGGCATATCGGGATGCTGCTGCAACAGGGAAGCAGCTTTTTCTGCACTGACGACGGGATTTTTAAAGAAACTGCCGACATTACCAAGTACGTTAGGATTAGGTAGTTTACTGTTGCGGATTGCACACACTGCATCGGAAACGTCTTTCGCCGTCGGCATTCTGCCCGCGCTCAGTTCGGCAACGGCGGCCGCCAAATCGCCGTAACCCAAATTCGGCTCGAAACGCTCTTTCAGGGAGAACACGACCGAAACAATCACATAACGCCCTTTGCCTTCCTGCTTGAACAGGCTTTCGCGGTAGGCGAAGCGGCAGTCGGCATTGGAAAGCTCGACAAAGGTTTCCGTATCCAAATCGAAACAGCGCACGCTGTGAATCACGTCTTTAGCCTCCACACCGTATGCACCGATGTTCTGAACGGGCGACGCGCCGACCGTACCCGGAATCAGGCTCAGGTTTTCCAGACCGTTCAAGCCCAGCGCGACAGTGTGCAGGACAAAATCGTGCCAAATTTCGCCTGCTTGCGCTTCGATGTAAACGAGGCCGTCTGAACGCGCAATCTCGCGTATGCCTTTGTTTTCCATATGTACGACCAGTCCGGCGTAATCCTGCATTAAAAGGATGTTGCTGCCGCCGCCGAGCCATAAAACGGTATTGCGGTCGAACTCGGGCAGTCGGACGACGTCACGCAACTCGTCAGCGTGTTCGAGCGCGATAAAGGCTTGGGCTTGGGCGCGAAGACCGAAAGTGTTGTAGGGGGTGAGGTCGGTTTGGTATTGGATGGGTTGCATGGGTTTAAACTTTAAAATAGGTATTGTTAGTGGCGGGCTTTAGCCCATTGTTTCGATATTTTAATCGGCGGAGTTTTCAGACGACCTTATGCGATCTGACCATCTCCCTGCTGCACAATTCCAAACACCACACCAAGGCGACGGCGGCGATGGTGAGCGAGGCAATCAATGCCGTCCAGAAGCCGTAAATGCCCATATCGAAACGGTAGGCGAGCAGATAGCCCGGCAGCAGGCCGCAGCCCCAGAAGGCGGCGGCGTGGATAAACATCGGCACCTTGGTGACTTTATAACCGCGTAGGGCGTAGGACGCGATGCATTGGGTGAAGTCTGCCGGTTGGAACAAGCCGGCGAACAGCAGGACGGTGGCGGCGATGCTTAAAACCGCCGGATCATCGTTGTACATGCTTGCCAGCGGAGAACGGAATAATACCAAGGAAAACACGGTAATCACGGCGAGCACCCAGCCCGACACCAGCGACACGCCGGAAATATAACGCGCCCGCGAAAATTCGCGCCGTCCTAATGAAAAGCCGATGCGTACCGTCCCCGCCGAGCCGACGCTTTGCGGAATCATATAGAGAATCCCCGACAAACTGATGCCGACCTGCTGCGCCGCCACATAATCCTCGCCGAAAGGCGCAATCAAAAAAACGATAAACGAAAATGCGCTGGCTTCCAAAAAATAAGACAGTCCGATGGGTGCGCCGATTTTCCAAATCTGTTTGAACACCATCAAATCCGGTTTGCCGAATTTCGCCGTCAGTCCGAACGGGCGGAAGAATTTTTCCTTGGCGATATAAATCCACAACGCCAGCGCGCTGAACCAAAACACCGCCATCGTCGCCAGTCCGCAGCCTGCGCCGCCCAAAGCGGGCATGCCGAATTTGCCGTAAACAAAAATATAGTTCAGCGGCACGTTCAACACAAACGCCGCGAAGCTGACCAACATAATCAGGCGCGGGCGGTTCAGGCTGGAAGCGTAGGCGTGCAGGGCGCGGTGTACCATTGCCGCCGGCATCGCCAGACTGGTAAACAACATATACTGCGCCATCGTGCCTTCCACATAATCGCTCAAGGTCAGCCAGTTGCGGAACGGCGTAATCGCCGCCCACATCAATACCATGCCGAAAATCCCCAAAAACAGCCCGAACCAAATCCCCTGCCGCCCCGTTTCGCCCACTTCACCGGTTTTACCCGCGCCGTAAAGCTGAGCAATCATCGGGTTCAGCGCCGCCATAATGCCCATAAACGTAATATAAACCGTAGCAAACGCGCTGCTGCCCAAAGCCACCGCTGCCAAGTCCTCCTTACCCGCACCGCCCGCCATCACGGTATCGACGAAACCGATGCCCACCTGCGCGACCTGCGCCAACAGCATGGGCAGAGCAAGGGCGGTCAGCAGGCGGACTTCTTTCAGGAAGACGGAAAAGGAAAAGCGGTTGAGGTCGAGCAGCATAAGTGTTTGTAGAACTTTAAAAAAAGCGGAAATAAAGAAACAGGTCGTCTGAAAACAGACGGCCTGTTCCGTATGGGATTTGAAAACGGAATTATATTGGAAACAACGATTGATGGACAGCCAGAAAGCCTTTCAGACGACCTTAAACACCCCCAATGTCGTCTAAAAACCGTCAAATCGCCGCTTCGGAGCGTTCGCCCGTACGGATGCGGATGGCTTCTTCCACAGGCAGCACGAAGATTTTGCCGTCGCCGATTTTGCCGGAACGGGCGTTTTCGATGATAACGTCAATCACTCTTTCGACATCTTCATCGGCAATAATCAATTCAACTTTAACTTTGGGCAGAAAATCGACGGCATATTCCGCGCCGCGGTAGATTTCCGTATGCCCTTTCTGACGGCCAAATCCTTTAACTTCGCTGACGGTCATGCCGGTGATGCCGATTTCGGTAAGGGCTTCGCGCACGTCGTCGAGTTTGAAGGGTTTGATGATGGCTTCGATTTTTTTCATGGCACACTCCGATTAGATAGGAACAAACGGCAAATATAACAGAAGCAGCAGGGAAACGATAAGCGGTACGTTTCACTCAGCGATGCGGGCATGACGGTATTTGACATAAAGACATACGGAAACAGTTGCTTCCTTCTACTTCCTTCAATTTTTCACATACCCGACTTGCGACGGAAATCAGAAAAACAGATAAAACCCTTATCCCTTAATATTTTCAGACGACCCCTACGTTTCCCCCAGCCACAGGTCGTCTGAAAAATTGTCAACATTTTCACCCAAATTACCAAGCAACCCAGACCCATTCGGCGTATAATACAGCCTTTCCCAACCGCATTTTGAGAGCTGAATCATGTCTGTTGTTTTGCCCTTGCGCGGCGTTACCGCCCTTTCCGATTTCCGTGTTGAAAAACTCTTGCAAAAAGCGGCCGCACTCGGTCTGCCCGAAGTAAAACTGAAAAGCGAATTTTGGTATTTTGTCGGCAGCGAGAAAGCACTGGATGCTGCGACTGTTGAAAAACTGCAAGCCTTGTTGGCGGCGCAAAGCGTTGAAGAAACGCCCGAAGCGCGCGAGGGCTTGCATTTATTTTTGGTAACGCCCCGTTTGGGTACGATTTCGCCGTGGGCTTCCAAGGCAACCAATATCGCGGAAAACTGCGGTTTGGAAGGCATAGAGCGCATTGAGCGCGGCATGGCGGTGTGGCTGGAAGGTCGTCTGAACGACGATGAGAAACAGCAATGGGCGGCTTTGCTGCACGACCGCATGACCGAATCCGTACTGCCTGATTTTGAGACGGCCTCCAAATTATTCCACCATCTCGAATCCGAAACCTTCTCTACCGTCGATGTTTTGGGCGGCGGTAAAGAGGCTTTGGTCAAAGCCAATACCGAAATGGGTTTGGCACTCTCTGCCGACGAAATCGATTATCTGGTTGAAAACTATCAGGCTTTGCAGCGCAATCCGTCCGATGTGGAGCTGATGATGTTCGCGCAGGCAAACAGCGAACACTGCCGCCACAAAATCTTCAACGCCGATTTCATCCTCAACGGAGAAAAACAGCCGAAATCGCTCTTCGGCATGATTCGCGACACGCACAACGCGCATCCCGAAGGCACGGTTGTCGCCTATAAAGACAATTCGTCCGTGATCGAAGGCACGAAAATCGAGCGTTTCTATCCGAATGCGGCGGAAAACCAAGGCTACCGTTTCCACGAGGAAGACACGCATATCATTATGAAAGTGGAAACGCACAACCATCCGACCGCCATTGCGCCGTTTGCAGGCGCGGCGACGGGCGCGGGCGGCGAAATTCGCGACGAAGGCGCAACAGGCAAAGGCTCACGTCCGAAAGCAGGCTTGACCGGCTTTACCGTCTCCAACCTGAATATCCCTGGCTTGGAGCAGCCTTGGGAACAAGCCTACGGCAAACCAGGCCATATTGCTTCTCCTTTAGACATCATGATTGAAGGCCCGATCGGCGGCGCAGCGTTCAACAATGAATTCGGCCGTCCAAATCTCTTGGGCTACTTCCGCACTTTTGAAGAAAAATTTGACGGTCAGGTTCGCGGCTATCACAAACCGATTATGATTGCCGGCGGTTTGGGTAGCATTCAGGCACAACAAACTCACAAAGACGAAATCCCTGAAGGCGCATTGCTGATCCAACTGGGCGGCCCGGGTATGCTCATCGGCTTGGGTGGCGGCGCGGCTTCTTCGATGAATACCGGCACAAACGACGCCTCTTTGGACTTCAACTCCGTGCAACGCGGCAACCCTGAAATCGAACGCCGCGCGCAGGAAGTCATCGACCGCTGCTGGCAGCTCGGCGACAAAAACCCGATTATCTCCATCCACGACGTCGGCGCGGGCGGCCTGTCCAACGCCTTCCCCGAACTCGTCAACGATGCCGGACGCGGCGCGGTATTCAAACTGCGCGAAGTGCCGCTGGAAGAACACGGTCTTAACCCGTTGCAAATCTGGTGTAACGAATCACAAGAGCGTTATGTATTGTCGATTTTGGAAAAAGATTTGGAGATCTTCCGCGCCATATGCGAACGCGAACGCTGCCCGTTTGCCGTGGTCGGCACGGCGACCGACGACGGCCATTTGAAAGTGCGCGACGACTTGTTCTCCAACAACCCCGTCGATTTGCCACTGAACGTCTTGCTCGGCAAACCGCCCAAAACCACGCGCAGCGACAAAACCGTGAGGTCGTCTGAAAAACCGTTTAACGCGGGCAATATCGACATCACTGAAGCCGCCTACCGCGTTCTGCGCCTGCCTACCGTAGCCGCTAAAAACTTCCTGATTACCATCGGCGACCGCAGCGTCGGCGGCATGACCCACCGCGACCAAATGGTCGGCAAATACCAAACCCCCGTAGCCGACTGCGCCGTAACCATGATGGGTTTCAACACCTATCGCGGCGAAGCGATGTCTATGGGCGAAAAACCGACCGTCGCCCTGTTTGATGCGCCTGCTTCGGGCAGAATGTGCGTCGGCGAAGCCATCACCAACATCGCGGCGGTCAACATCGGCGACATCGGCAACATCAAGCTTTCCGCCAACTGGATGGCGGCATGCGGCAACGAAGGCGAAGACGAAAAACTTTACCGCACCGTCGAAGCCGTCTCCCAAGCCTGTCAGGCATTGGATCTGAGCATCCCCGTAGGCAAAGACAGCCTGTCAATGAAAACCGTGTGGCAGGACGGCGAAGAGAAAAAATCTGTCGTCTCGCCGTTGAGCCTGATTATCTCCGCGTTCGCGCCAGTTCAAGACGTACGCAAAACCGTTACGCCCGTATTAAAAGACAATGCCAATTCATTCACTATTCTGCTGATGATTGACTTAGGCAACAACAAGTGCCGTATGGGTGGGTCTGCACTGGCTCAAGTGTATAACCGAAGCGGTGGCGAAGCACCTGATATTGATGCAGGCCATCTGAAAGCGTTTTATCAGTTAATTCAGCAACTCGTTCAAGAAGATAAGTTGCTGGCCTACCACGACCGCAGCGACGGCGGTTTGTTTGTGACTCTGGCAGAAATGGCATTTGCTTCTCGCCGTGGCATGAATCTCGACCTGCTGACAATGGTAAGTAAAAATATTAACGTTCAAAACGAGTATTACTCGTCTCAAGAATGGCAAAAATTTGTCCTAACTACCCTGTTTAACGAAGAATTAGGAGCCGTTATTGCTGTTCACGCTGCCGACCACGAATATATTTTCAATTTGTGCGAGAAACTGAATCTCACGCTGCACTATTTGGGAGAGTTTGCCGACAGCGGCCATATGGTCATCAATGCAGGAGAAGAAATTTTCAATCAATCCCTTACCGACCTGCAACGCGCATGGCAGGAAACCAGCCACGCCATTCAACGTCTGCGCGACAACCCTGCCTGCGCCGACAGTGAGTTTGCCCTGATTGGCGACAACGAACGCAGCGCATTGTTTGCCGACGTGAAGTTTGATGTAAACGAAGACATCGCCGCGCCTTTCGTCAACAGCGGCGCGAAACCCAAAATCGCCATCCTGCGCGAACAGGGCGTAAACGGCCAAATCGAAATGGCCGCCGCGTTTACCCGTGCTGGTTTCGATGCCTACGACGTGCATATGTCCGACCTGATGGCAGGCCGCTTCAACCTTGCCGACTTCAAAATGCTGGCGGCGTGCGGCGGTTTCAGCTACGGCGACGTACTCGGCGCGGGCGAAGGCTGGGCGAAATCCATCCTGTTCCACCCCGCCTTACGCGACCAGTTCGCCGCCTTCTTCGCCGACCAGGACACGCTGACATTGGGCGTGTGCAACGGCTGCCAAATGGTCAGCAACCTCGCCGAAATCATCCCCGGCACGGCAGGCTGGCCGAAGTTCAAACGCAACCTGAGCGAACAGTTCGAAGCGCGCCTGAGCATGGTTCACGTCCCCAAATCAGCCTCCCTGATCCTGAACGAAATGCAAGGCTCCAGCCTGCCCGTCGTCGTCAGCCACGGCGAAGGCCGCGCTGACTTCGCGCTTCACGGCGGCAAAATTTCAGACGGCCTCGGCATCGCGCTGCAATACGTCGACGGACAAAACCAGGTTACCCAAACCTACCCGCTCAACCCCAACGGCTCGCCGCAAGGCATCGCCGGCGTTACCAACGCCGACGGCCGCGTTACCATCATGATGCCCCACCCCGAACGCGTGTACCGCGCCGCGCAAATGAGCTGGAAACCGGAAGACTGGACGGAACTGTCCGGCTGGTACCGCCTCTTCGCCGGAGCAAGGAAGGCTTTGGGTTAACCCGCAGGCTGATTTGATTCGGCTTTAAAGAAAAGGTCGTCTGAAAACGATTTAGCGGATTCTGCTATATTCGTTTTCAGACGACCTTTATATGTTCTTTTGCGTATAAGAACGAGCCGACCGCCGTCATTCCCGCGCAGGCGGGAGTCCAGACCTCTGTATTTCAGAAATACTTAAAGATTACTGTAAATCCAAACTTCTGGATTCCCGCCTGCGCGGGAATGACGACCTAGATTTTTTTGTCCCGAACCTATATATACAAACAAATTTAATTGAATTTATAGAAAAGATTTGGAGAATCTTATGTCTGACATAGTAATTTTTAAAAACATGCCGAATGATGATGAATTTATTGAATGGATTGATGAAAACCCAAAGGGATTTGTATTAAATATACATCGACGTCAAGACCCTTCTAATATTCATGAAAGTCATCCTCGGATACATTTTGCTAATTGTAGCCAACTGAATAAAAAGCCGGGAAGCAGTACAACTGGAGACTATTTCAAAGTTTGCTCAAACTCAATTGAAGAACTTGAACAATGGAGCTGGGTCAAATATCAAAAAGGGCTAAATCCATGCAGAATCTGTAAGGAAAAAGGATTACCGGTAGAACAGCTCACAGGAATACAAAATTTTCAGGTAACTTCTGCCCTATCCTTAAAATCTGATATATACAAACTCGAAAAACGTTTAGCCTCCGAGACCAATTCAAACAAGCGAACCGAAATTGAAACTTTGATCAAAGCCCGTTTAGGGCAAGGCAGATTCCGGCAAAAACTACTCGAACTGTATCCGAACTGCCCGCTAACAGGTCTAGATGTTCAGTCTTTACTTATTGCCAGCCATATTAAACCTTGGAGCAAGTGCAACAATGAAGAGCGTCTAGACCCCTCCAATGGTCTGATGCTCGCACCCAATATCGACGCATTATTCGATAGCGGTCTGATTACGTTTGAGACCGACGGTACGATAAAAATCAGTCCGAAAATCGATCTGAAAAATCAAAAGCGGCTTGGGATTTCTTCCGATATGAAATTGAAAATTCGACCGAAAAGCAAAAAATATTTCGAGTATCACCGCAACCACGTTTTCCAAAAAGAAGAATAGATAGTGTTGAACAGTCCGTTGATTTAAGGTCGTCTGAAAACGATTTAGCGAACCACTCTATACCTGTTTTCAGACAACCTTTTTGCGTTCTTTTGTATACGAATACTAACCAATTACCGTCATTCCCGCGCAGGCGGGAATCCAGACCTCTGCATTTCAGAAATATAGTGGATTAAATTTAAATCAGGACAAGGCGACGAAGCCGCAGACAGTACAAATAGTACGGCAAGGCGAGGCAACGCCGTACTGGTTTAAAGTTAATCCACTATACTTAAAGATTACTGTAAATCCAAACCTCAAGATTCCCACCTGCGCGGGAATGACGATGATTGAATATTTCCCATTTGAATTCACCATCAAACCAAAATGCCTGCCCTTTTTCGGGCAGGCATTTTCATACGTCAGTTCAATCAGGTTCGGCTCAATATTTGACTGTCCAGCCTATCTCGCCGCCCGCGCGCATTGGGACGAGTTCGCCGTCGCCGTAGGGGACGCTTGCGGGGACGGTTTGGCTTTGTTTGACGAGGGTGATCGTGTCGGCGTTTTCGGGAATGCCGTAGAACCTTGCGCCGTTTTTCGAGGCGAAGGCTTCGAGTTTGTCCAATGCGCCTGCTTTTTCAAACACTTCGGCGTAAAGCTCGATGGCGGTCATGGCGCTGAACATACCGGCGCAGCCGCAGGCGTTTTCTTTGGCGGACTTGGCGTGCGGCGCGGAGTCGGTGCCGAGGAAGAATTTATGCGCCTTCTCACCGGTAACGGCGGCAACCAATGCCTGACGGTGGGTTTCGCGTTTGAGTACGGGCAGGCAGAAATGATGGGGGCGTACGCCGCCGACCAAGAGGTCGTTGCGGTTGAGCAGGAGGTGTTGCGGGGTAACTGAGGCGGCAACGTTGTCGCCTGCTTCCAAAACCAGGCGGGCGGCTTCGGCGGTGGTGATGTGTTCGAACACGACTTTGAGATTCGGCACTTGCGCCAAAACGGGTTTCATCACGCGCTCGATAAAGGCGGCTTCGCGGTCGAAAATGTCGATTTCGGAGTCGGTTACTTCGCCGTGAACGAGGAACAGGATGCCTTGTTTTGCCATTTCTTCCAAAACGGGAATGAGTTTGAACAGGTCGGTTACGCCGGAATCGGAATTGGTCGTTGCGCCTGCGGGGTAGAGTTTGAAGGCGACGATGCCGGCGGCTTTGGCTTCGCGCACCAGCTCGGGCGTGGCTTGGTCGGTCAGGTAGAGCGTCATCAACGGCTCAAACGCGCTGCCTTCGGGCAATGCCGCCATGATGCGCGCTTTGTAGGCAAGCGCGTCGGCTACGCTGACGACGGGCGGCTTGAGGTTGGGCATGATGACGGCGCGCCCCATCTGGCGGGCGGTATAGGGGGCAACGGCTTTGAGCGCGTCGCCGTCGCGCAGGTGCAGGTGCATATCGTCGGGGCGGATGATGGTCAGGGTTTGCATGGGTATTCCTTTTTAGATTTTTAGGTTTCAGACGACCCCTTGATGTTTCCTAGGGGCTGTCAACATTTAATTTTCCCAGTGGATTTTTGTTCACAAAGCGGAAGATTCAAGGCGGAAACCGCAACAAGGTTGGACACCTTGTGAGGATTTCCAACGTGGAAGATGCCGCTTTGAGGATAAAAAGACACGGAAACTATTGAATGGCGACAGCCCCAAAGCTCGTCTGAAAAGGCTATTGCACAAGGACAGGTTTGCCGTTGTAGGACTGATGCGTCAGGTAAAACACCGCCTGCACGGGCAACTGGTCGGATGGGGTGGTTTTGACGGTCAGCAGGGTTTCTTCCGAGCTGCCCGGCGTGCGCCACGCGTAGGACAACTGACGGATCGGACTCGGCGATTCGGAGGCTTGGTCGGTACGCAATTCGTTGTTCAAACCCTTCGGCGGGTTTTCGACCAATACCATAAACTGCTTGCGTATCAAGGTTTCGTCCGCACGCGTCGTCTTCACGCTGCAACTGTCGCCGGTCAGGCTCAAATAATAATCCGCGCCGTCCTGCGTTTTCTTCCAAACGGCAAGCGCATCCGGCTCGACGAAGCCTGCGGGCAGCCTGCCGATTTCTTCCGCGTTCAAAGCCGTCAACTTTTCATTATCGGCAAAAGAGCGCACTTTATCGGCAGCCCCGTCAAAAGCGACGCAGCCTTGACGGAACAATTCCGCCGCTGCGTTCGCACGATCCGCCATCTGCTCGGGCGGCACTTCCTCCCTGCCGCACGCCGTCAATAAAACGGAGAAAACAGCAAGCGTCAAAAGTCTTGAAATCGGACGTTTCGCCATTTTCAGACGACCTCTATTTGTGTTTCACGACCAGCGTGAACACGCCGTCTTCTTCGCGCGATTCGAGCAAAACATGCCCGGTCTGGCGGCAGAAAGCCTCAAAATCGCCGGGCGCGCCGCCGTCGGTCGCCAACACGGTCAGGACTTCGCCTGCCTCCATTTGCGCCAACGCTTTTTTGGTTTTCAAAATCGGCAAAGGGCATCTGAGCCCCTTCAGGTCTAAGGTGTGTGCGTTCATAGTTTCCGATGTTCCGTTAACAGGATTAACATGAATTATACCGTACTTACTTGCACCCCACCCCGCCGAACCCATAAAATAAAGCCGTTTTTCACTTTGGAGCACACCATGCGCCGTCTCGCCCTCCTGACCCTCTGCCTCGCCGCCACGGCAGTCAACGCCGCCGGATTCAGCGAAAAAGATACCCCCTTCAACACACGCTACAAAGAAAGCCCCGAAGAAGCCGCAGCCCGCGAGTTCGCCGAACAAAAAACTGCGCTCCCGCCCCTGCCCGACACCCAATCCGGCGACTGGTTCGACCTCTACGTCAGCGAAGACTACGGCAAGCAGCCCAAAATCCTCCTCAGCAGCCTGCAAATCATGCCCTCTCCCGACGGCAGCATCCGCTACATCCTCAACGTCCGTTCCGACAAAGGTCATGACAACCTGACCGTCGAAGGCCTCTTCTGCGCCCGCTCTTCCTTCACATACGGCAAAGACAAACGCTCGTCTTATAAAGTGTTCGGCTACGGCGACACCGTCAACCGCCGCTGGATCGAGCCGCGCAAAGCCGAATGGAAACCCATAGGCTCGACCTTCAACAAAAACGACGCGATGCGTGCCGTTCTCTACCAAGCATTCTGTACCGACGGCGTACCGACCACCACCGAAGGCCTGGTCAAACGCCTCAAAGAACGCGCCGGACGCTACGCGCCGAAGATGGTGCGGCACGACAAATAAGCCGTTTGACGGTTTCAAACATCAAAAAGGTCGTCTGAAACATTTTCAGACGACCTTTGTTCCATTCGAATCAAACACGGATGTCAGGTACTTTGTTGAACAGACGATAGAAATTGTCGCTGGTGTAAGCAGCAAGCGTTTCTACGGGTTCGCCGCGCAGTTTCGCCACAAATTCGGCAGTGTAACGGACATAGGAAGGTTCGTTAGGCTTACCGCGTTTGGGAACCGGAGCGAGAAACGGGGCATCGGTTTCAACCAGCATTCGATCTACAGGGACGTATTTGGCAGCTTCCTGAATTTGCGGGGCATTTTTGAAGGTAACAATGCCGGAGAAGGAAATGTATAGCCCTAAATCCAAAGCGGCTTTGGCGAAAGCGGTATCTTCGGTGAAGCAGTGGATAACGCCCGAGTTGGTTTGACCTTCTTTCAGAATCGCCAAAGTATCGGCGGCGGCATCTCGGGTATGGACAATCACGGGCAAACCGCTTTCGTTGGCGGCTTGGATGTGTTCAGCGAAGCGGCGGTGCTGCCATGCCAAATCGCCTTTGCACCAGTAATAATCCAAGCCCGTTTCGCCTATGCCGACGACTTTCGGGTGTTTTGCCGCTTCAACCATTTCGGCAACGGTAAATTCTTCGGCTTCTTGGCTGTCGGGGTGGACGCCTATGGTGCAGTAAATCTGTTCATTAGCTTGGGCAATGTCGAAGACTTCGGCGAAACTCTGTTTGCTTACGCTGATGGCAAGCGCCTGCTTGACGCTTTGTTCTTCCATATTGGCAAGCACTTCAGGCAGGCGGTTGCTCAAGCCTTCGAAATTGAGGTGGCAGTGCGAATCGATTAAATGCATGATTTTAAAGCGTAAAGGTAACGCGGTCTCTGCGCAGTTTAGGTCCCAGCTCGCCTTCAATCAGGGTTTTCGCCTGAAGGCAGCTCTCGTGTTCGGAAAATGCCAGTCCAACGCCTTTAGGACGGTGGGCGGAAGTACGGGCAGGATTGATCCAGACGACTTTGGTAGGCAGGAAGCGTTTGGGGTAATCGGCGATTTCAACGGCGAGCAGGATGTCTTCGCCTAATGAAAATACGTCTTCGGTCGGAACGAAAAGTCCGCCGTGTTCGAGAAACGGCATATAGCAGTTGTAGAGCAGAGTCGGGTCTTTAAGCTGCAACGCCATCATTTTCGCCGGAATGTCTTTATTGTTGTTTACCATTTTGTTTTACCTTATCTGATTATTTGTTTTGCCAAAATTCGAGATATTCAGTCAGCAGATACTCAAGCTGCATTTTAACACTCAAGGTGTGGTATCCGTAAGGGCTGAGTGCGTTCAGACGACCCGTCAGCGCAAACAGGCGGCGCGGATCGGTTTTGGAAGCCGTCTGCGACAATGCCTGCGCGTAATCGGGATAATAAAGCGGCGGCATTTGTTGTTGCGCCAAGCCGACATCCAACAGCCATTTCTGCATCCAATCGATGAAGACTGCCAACGGCTGTTTGTGTTTGTCAAACGCAGCGGCGTAGTCGAGTATCGTCAACAGTCGCGGGGCGGCAAGCAAAGTGAGCAGTTCTTCGCGCAAGTCATCCATTTCGGGCGTACGGGCAAACAACGGCGCGCCGCTGTGGAAAGCCAGCAGAGATTCCGCATCACCTACACCCTCTTTCCGAAGATATGCCAAAGCTTCATCGCGCGAAGGTGCGGGCAAAACCATCTGGCGGCAACGGCTTTTAATGGTCGGAAGAAGCTTATCACGCGCATGCGTAACCATCAAAAAAACAACATGTTGCGGCGGTTCTTCCAAAGCTTTGAGCAATCCGTTTGCCGCCTGCACGTTCATACTTTCAGCAGGATGCACCAATACCACCCGCAATCCGCCGCGCACAGCCGTCAGATAAATATTTTCCACAATATCGCGCACGGCATCGATTTTAATCTGCAACAATTTTCGCCCGACCGCACCGTCTTCGGGAATTTCAGGAGTGAGTTCGTAAAAATCGGGATGGCTGTTTTGCAAAAACAAATGACATGAAGCGCATACGCCGCAAGGCTGATGATCTTCCCGAGGCGATTCGCACAGCAAAGCTTGTGCCACAAACCGCGCAAACGCTGTCTTACCGGTGTTTTCCTTGCCGGTAAACAGCCAAGCGTTCGGACGGTTTTCCCAATGGTCGGCAAGCTGCCGCCACTGGTCTTGATGCCACGGATAAATCATATTAGAAAGTACAAGCTTTTGAACAAAAGCGTGATTATACAGGGAAATGTTAGAGGTCGTCTGAAAAGCGGCTTCCGTTTCAGACGACCTTGCCGGATGTGCATCATTTTTAAGCAACATGATTTTTTGTTTGTATATCAATCGTCAAACCGATTTATACACAGGCTGTTCACACAGTTTGCCTGACAAAATGTGTATCACAACAAAATCCGCGGGATACTTTTTTCAAATTTCAAACAACAGCCTGCGCTATAATCCGCCTCATTCACCTTCACCTTTTCAATCATGAACCGACAAAAAACCTACCTGCTGCTGACCGCCCTTTTCACCCTGATTTTCATCGCGCTCATCATGCTCGGCGGCTACCTGCTTTCCATCCAAAGCAAACAATTCGCCGTCGCCGCCTTCCTGTTCGCATTCGGCGCCGTCTTCGCCCAAATCGGCAGCCTCGCCCTCTACATCCGCCACAAAGCCCGCGCACAAATCATGCGTGAGCAACAAACCGAATCCCATTAAGGCTGGGTATTGTTCGTTATCCGTTTGCCGGTTCTACAGGCTTTACATAGGTAAAGTTCTGTTTGCCGCATTGCTCCCCCCCCCCTTGCAATTTACACTGACACCGCATACAACTTGTATGTTCTTAAATCTTTCAACCCACGGGAGTAGACTTATGAAACAAAACATCATCGTTGCCTTATTCAACATCTCCAGCGAAGCTTATCAAGCCTTTTCTGAATTGAAAGCTTACTCGCAGACAACAGATGCTTTGGTGGCACAAGCCGTTTTGATTAAAAAGGAAAATGGTCTGATTATCCCAGCAGAAAGCACCGACTTTACCGCCAATACGGTCGAAGGCACATGGACGGGCGGCCTCATTGGTTCACTGGTCGGCATTCTCGGCGGTCCTATCGGTGTTCTGTTGGGTGGAGCTACTGGCGCACTCATCGGCAGTGATGCAGGCACTGCCCAAACATTGGGAGAGGGGTTGTTGCTGGAAAATACAGCCAAAAAACTGGATAACGGCAGTACTGCAATCATTATTTTGGCGCAAGAATCCGACGAAGCTGTATTGGATGCCTTCTTCCACCGTTTCAAAACCGTTATTCTCCGGCAAGATGCAGCCGTTGCCCAACAGGACGTATTGGCAGCAATAGAAGCGCAGGAAGAAGTGGCACGTCAGGCACACGAAGCGTGGAAAAAACAGCGCAAAGCCGAGCGCAAAGAGAAAGTGGAAGCCTTCAAGGCCGACATCAAACAAAAATTCGACAAATTGGCAGCCAAGTTGAAATAACACTGCCACCAACCCAAGGTATGTAACCGCTCAAATTTTCCGTTTCGGATGCATGCCAAACCGGTTTGAGGCTACCTGAAAATCTATTTTTCAGGTAGCCTCTCCCTTTTTCATGCCCCGCCAAACCATCATGCTCACCCCGCAAAGCTGCGACCTATTCCAACGCCCATTTTTCCAGTTCGCCCAAATCCGCCAATACCAGCCCGAAACCGAAGCGCAAACCAAGCAAGGCCGACTACAAAGCCGCGTGGCAAGTGTGGCGCACGTTGGTTTTACAGGTAGCCTCACAACTGGGCGCGGGCTTTGCCCCGCCGCATATCGAACGCTGGTGCAACGGCTGGCAGCGCGACCTGGCTAGTCGAAACCCTGCACCGCCTGCTGCCAGTGTACGAAGCCTGCCACAATGTGCGGCTGTGAGCGGAAGCAAGCTTCCCCCATCTGCCGTTAAGGCTACCTGAAATCTAAAAGAAACAAACAAAACCAATGACCAAACGCCGAACCTTCCTCATTCTGACCGTCCTCTTCACCCTGCTCTTCATCGCATTGGTAACGTTGGGCGCCTACCTGCTTTCCATCCAAAGCAAACAATTCGCCGTCGCCGCCTTCCTATTCGCCTTCGGCGCCGTCTTCGCCCAAATCGGCAGCCTCGCCCTCTACATCCGCCATAAAGCCCGCGCACAAATCATGTGCGAACAACAAACCGAACCCCATTAAGGAAAACCCATGTTCGACAAAATCGTCCTCGCCAGCGGCAACGCAGGCAAACTCAAAGAATTTTCCCGCCTCTTCGCCGATTTGAACATCGAAGTCCTGCCGCAATCCCAGTTCGACACGCCCGAATGCCCCGAGCCGTACCGCACCTTCGTCGAAAATGCGCTCGCCAAAGCCCGCCACGCCGCCAAACACAGCGGCCTGCCCGCGCTCGCCGACGACTCCGGTATCTGCGCCGCCGCATTAAACGGCGCACCCGGTATCCTCTCCGCCCGCTATGCCGGAGCAAACCCCAAATCCGATGCTGCCAACAACAAACGCCTTTCAGACGACCTCGCCGACAAAGCCGACAAAAGCTGTTATTATGCCTGCGTCCTTGTCCTCGTCCGCCACGAAAACGACCCGCAGCCCATCATCGCCGAAGGCATCTGGCACGGACAATGGCAGACAGAAGCCGCAGGCACCAACGGCTTCGGCTACGACCCGCATTTCTACCTGCCCGAACACAACTGCACCGCCGCCGAGCTTGCCCCCGAAATCAAAAACGCCGAAAGCCACAGGGGACAGGCGTTGCGGGAATTATTGAGAAAAATTGAAGCCCTATAAATCAATCGATAGGCCGTCTGAAAAAATTTCAGACGACCTCAATCCCCAAAACACACCATGACCCAAATCACCTTCCCCCAAGCGGGACAGCTTACCGCCCTGCCGCCCTTGTCGCTCTACATCCACATCCCGTGGTGCATCAAAAAATGCCCGTATTGCGACTTCAATTCCCACAGTCTGAAAAACGGATTGCCCGAAGCCGCCTATATCGACGCACTGCTGACCGATTTGCAGCTCGAATTGCCCAATATTTGGGGCAGGCCGGTGGAAACGATATTTTTCGGCGGCGGTACGCCCAGCCTGTTTCAGGCGGAATCGATTGACCGTTTGTTGAGCGGCGTGCGTTCGTTGTTGCGTTTGCAGCCGGAGGCGGAAATTACTTTGGAAGCCAATCCGGGGACGTTTGAAATCGAGAAGTTTCAAGGGTTTAAAGATGCGGGTATCACGCGGCTTTCTATTGGCGTGCAGAGTTTTAACGACGATATGCTCTCAAGGCTGGGGCGCGTCCACAACGGCAAAGAAGCCTTAACCGCCATAGCTACCGCCTTGAAATTATTTGATAAAGTCAATATCGACTTGATGTATGCCCTGCCGAACCAGACCGTTCAGACGGCCTTGGATGACGTGCAAACCGCCATCGCCACGGGCGCGGCCCACATCAGCGCGTATCATCTGACCATGGAGCCGAACACGCCGTTCGGCCATACGCCGCCGAAAGGTTTACCGCAAGACGAAGCAGCATTGGACATCGAAGACGCGGTACACGGCGCGCTGGAGGACTCTGGTTTTATCCACTACGAAACATCGGCTTTTGCAAAACCCGCCATGCAGTGCCGCCACAATTTGAACTACTGGCAGTTCGGCGATTATTTGGGCATAGGTGCGGGCGCGCACGGCAAAATCTCCTACCCCGACCGCATCGAGCGCACCGTCCGCCGCCGCCATCCCAACGACTACCTCGCCTTAATGCAAAGTCAGCCAAGTGTTGCCGTCGAACGCAAAACCGTCGCCGCCGAAGATTTGCCGTTCGAATTCATGATGAACGCCCTGCGCCTGACCGACGGCGTACCCGCCGCAATGTTGCAGGAACGCACAGGCGTACCCGCCGCCAAAATCATGGCGCAAATCGAAACGGCAAGACAAAAAGGTTTGTTGGCAACCGATCCGACCGTGTTCCGCCCGACCGAACGGGGACGGTTGTTTTTAAACGATTTGTTGCAATGCTTTTTGTAAGATTGGATTTTTTCAGACGACCTTGATACACCAAACCGTAACATCCGCAGACTGCCGCTTCATTAAGGTCGTCTGAAAATATCCATACCCTACACAATCACTCGGTTTTATACGATAATCGACACCGTTTTCATCAAAGTTCCCATCTTTCAGACGACCCCGACAACAGGAGAAAATCATGTCCAAAACCATCATCCACACTGACAAAGCCCCTGCCGCCATCGGCGCATACAGCCAAGCCGTACGCGCGGGCGACACCGTTTACATGAGCGGTCAAATCCCCCTCGATCCCGCCACCATGACCGTTGTCGGCAACGGCGACTTCCGCACCGAAGCCCGCCAAGTCTTTAAAAACCTGCAAGCCGTTGCCGAAGCCGCGGGCGGCACGCTGGGCGACATCGTCAAACTCAACGCCTACCTGACCGACCTCGCCAACTTCGCCGTCTTCAACGAAGTCATGGCAGAATTCATCCAAGAACCCTTCCCTGCCCGCGCCGCCGTCGGTGTCGCCTCCCTGCCCAAAGGTGTACAGGTCGAAGCCGAAGCCGTGCTGGTACTGAACGCATAAAACACGCAACCCGTTTTCAGACGACCTTCCACAAGCCAAAGGTCGTCTGAAACACCACACACAATCGGACAATAACAACAATGGCACACTACGCAATCGGCGATATTCAAGGCTGCTTCGACGAATTCACCCTTCTGCTCGACAAAATCAACTTCAACCACGGCACAGACACCCTCTGGCTCGTCGGCGACATCGTCAACCGCGGCCCCAAATCCCTCGAAGTCCTCCAATTCTGCATGGAACACGAAAGCAGCGTCCGCATGGTTCTCGGCAACCATGACCTGCACCTGCTTGCCGTCGGCTACGGCGAAGGCACGGTCAAGCGCAGCGACACCATCACCCCCATCCTCCAACATCCCGACAGCAAAAAAATGCTCGAATGGCTGCGCTTCCAGCCCCTGCTGATCAAAGGCGTGCGCCATGTTATGGTTCACGCCGGCATCCTGCCCCAGTGGACCATCGCCCGCGCCGAACTGCTTGCCAGCGAAACCGAAGCCGAACTGCGCGGCAAAAAATACAAAAAGTTTTTCTCCAAAATGTACGGCAACAAACCCGCCGAATGGCGCGACGATCTGACCGG
This sequence comes from Neisseria sp. DTU_2020_1000833_1_SI_GRL_NUU_006, assembly GCA_032388755.1. Lineage (NCBI taxonomy): Bacteria > Pseudomonadati > Pseudomonadota > Betaproteobacteria > Neisseriales > Neisseriaceae > Neisseria > Neisseria sp. DTU_2020_1000833_1_SI_GRL_NUU_006. The sequence continues at coordinate 1,413,507 of CP135593.1, forward strand.
CTACGACCGCCTGCGCATGATTCTCAACGTCTTCACCCGAATGCGCGCGCTGACGCTGAAAAACGAACTCGATTACGACTACAAATCCACCCTCAAAAAAATGCCCCCGAACCTGCGCCCTTGGTTCAAAGCCCCCGACAGGCAAAACCTCAGCCACACCATCGTCTTCGGACACTGGTCTTCGCTGGGCTTTATGAACACCGACAACATCCTCTCCCTCGACACCGGCGCGCTTTGGGGTGGTGAACTGACCGCCATCAACCTTGCCGACCACAGCATCACCCAAGTCCCCTCCCTTGGTGGTTTGGACTGGAAAACGGCTTTGAAATAATTCATATAGTGGATTAACAAAAATCAGGACAAGGCGACGAAGCCGCAGACAGTACAGATAGTACGGCAAGGCGAGGCAACGCCGTACTGGTTTAAAGTTAATCCACTATAAAAATGAAAAAGGTCGTCTGAAAACCAAAATTCAGGTTTTCAGACGACCTTTTATATCGACGAACCGCAAGCCTTACCTGCGGTTTGACAATCAAGCCAGCGGGGCGAGCAGTTTGTCAAAGGCTTCTTCAAACTGTTTCAAACCGTCTTCCTGCAAGCGGTTGGCGAGGGTTTCTACGTCTATGCCGAGTGCGGCGGTTTCGGCAAGCTGCGCTTGTGCTTCTTCTACGCCTTCGGTCAGCGTGGATTTGGCTGTACCGTGGTCGATGAAGGCTTTGAGGGTGGCATCGGGGACGGTGTTGACGGTGTGCGCGCCGATCAGGCTGTCAACGTAGAGCGTGTCGGGATAGGCGGGGTTTTTGACGCCTGTGGATGCCCATAAGAGCTGCACGCGGTTTGCGCCTTTGGCTTCCAGCGCGGCAAATTCGGGGCTGCCGAAGTATTGCGCCCAGTCTTGGTAGGCGGCTTTGGCAAGGGCGATGGCGATTTTGCCTTTGAGGTGGTCGGGCAGCGTGGCGTCAAGCGCGCCGTCCACGCGGGAGATGAAGAAGCTGGCAACGGCTTGGATATGGGCAACGCTTTGCCCGGCTGCCAAGCGTTTGGCGATGCCGCGCGCGTAGGCTGCGTAGGCTTTGAGGGTTTGGGCGCGTGAGAACAGCAGGGTCAGGTTCACGCTGATGCCGTCGGCGATAAGAGTTTCGAGTGCTTCGATGCCTGCGTCGGTGGCGGGGACTTTAATCATGGCGTTTTTACGCGCGATGGCGGCATGGAGGCGGCGGGCTTCGTCTACCGTGCCTTGCGCGTCTTTGGCAAGCTCGGGGGAGACTTCGAGGCTGACGAAACCGGTTTTGCCGCCGGTGGATTCGTGTTCGGCAAGGCAAACGTCGCAGGCTGCCTGTACGTCGGCAATCGCCATGGTTTCGTAGCGTTTTTTGGGGCTGAGGTCTTGTTGTTTGAGGGCGGTGACCTCGTCGGCGTAAAGCGCATCGCCGGCGAAGGCTTTTTGGAAGATGGCGGGATTGGAAGTGACGCCGCACACGCCTTGTTTCAGCATTTGCGCCAATTCGCCGCTTTGTACGAGCGAGCGGGAAAGGTTGTCCAGCCAGATTTGTTGTCCTAATGCTTTAACGTCCGATAAAATAGTCATCTCTGATTCCTTTAAATATAGGTTATTTGCGAAGCAGGTAGTAATGCTACCCCTATTCGGAAAATTTGGATAGTTTATTAGGGCATTTAATGATGTCCAAAACGATATAAAACGAACACAAAAAGGCATGAAATTATGGCAGGAAACGGTCAATATCTTGATTGGGCGCGCGAAGTGTTGCACACCGAAGCGGAAGGCTTGCGCGAAATTGCGGCGGAATTGGACGAAAACTTCGTCCTTGCGGCAGACGCGCTGCTGCACTGCAAAGGCAGGGTCGTCATCACAGGCATGGGCAAGTCGGGACATATCGGGCGCAAAATAGCGGCGACCATGGCTTCGACGGGCACACCCGCGTTTTTCGTCCATCCTGCGGAAGCGGCACACGGCGACTTGGGCATGATTGTGGACAACGACGTCGTCGTCGCAATTTCCAATTCCGGCGAAAGCGACGAAATCGCCGCCATCATCCCTGCGCTCAAACGCAAAAACATTACCCTCATCTGCATTACCGCCCGCCCCGATTCGACCATGGCGAGCCATGCCGACATCCACATCACAGCGTCAGTTTCCAAAGAAGCCTGCCCGCTGGGACTTGCCCCGACAACCAGCACCACCGCCGTCATGGCTTTGGGCGACGCATTGGCAGTTGTCCTTTTGCGCGCACGCGCGTTCACGCCCGACGATTTCGCCTTGAGCCACCCCGCCGGCAGCCTCGGCAAACGCCTGCTTCTACGCGTTGCGGACATCATGCACCAAGACGACGCGCTGCCCGCCGTCCGACTTGGCACACCCTTGAAAGAAGCCATCGTCAGCATGAGCGAAAAAGGCTTGGGCATGCTGGCGGTAACAGACGATCAAGGTCGTCTGAAAGGCGTGTTCACCGACGGCGATTTGCGCCGCCTGTTCCAACAGCGCGACCGTTTTGACGGACTGACCGTCGATGAAATCATGCATCCCTCCCCCAAAACCATTCCCGCCGAACGCCTCGCCACCGAAGCCCTGAAAGTCATGCAGGCAAACCATGTGAACGGGCTTTTGGTAACCGACGCCGACGGCGTGCTGACCGGCGCGCTGAATATGCACGATTTACTGATGGCGCGGATTGTGTAGTCCAAGCAGGTCGTCTGAAACCCGATTCAACGTTTTCAGACGACCTTTCCAGTATAATCCAAGCCTTTCCCCCGATTGCGAACCCACCATGACCCCGATCCAACTCGACCATACCGCCAAAGTTCTGGCTGAAATGCTGACTTTCAAACAGCCTGCCGATGCCGTTCTGTCCGCCTACTTCCGCGAACACAAAAAACTCGGCAGGCAAGACCGCCACGAAATCGCCGAAACCGCCTTCGCCGCCCTGCGCCATTATCAAAAAATCAGTGCCGTCCTGCGCCGCCCGCATGCCCAGCCGCGCAAAGCCGCGCTTGCTGCACTCGTCCTCGGCAGAAGCACCAACATCAGCCAAATCAAAGACCTGCTTGACGAAGAAGAAACCGAGTTCCTCAGCAGCCTGAAAGCGCGCAAAACCGAATTTTCAGTCGACCTCCATACCGCCGCCGAATTGCCGCAATGGCTGGTGGAGCAACTGCAAAAACATTTTAGCGACGGAGAAATCCTCGCCTTCGGCCGCAGCATCAACCAAGCCGCGCCGCTCGACATCCGCGTCAACACGATCAAAGGCAGACGCGACAAAGTACTGCCCCTGCTTCAAGCCGAAAGCCCCGATGCAGAAGCCACGCCCTATTCCCCTTGGGGCATCCGCCTGAAAAACAAAATTGCCCTCAACAAACACGAATTGTTTTTAGACGGTACGCTTGAAGTCCAAGACGAAGGCAGCCAGCTCCTCGCCCTGCTCGTCGGTGCCAAACGCGGCGAAATCATCGTCGATTTCTGCGCCGGCGCAGGCGGCAAAACCCTCGCCGTCGGCGCGCAAATGGCAAACAAAGGCAGAATCTACGCCTTCGACATCGCCGAAAAACGCCTTGCCAACCTCAAGCCCCGCATGACCCGCGCCGGACTGACCAACATCCACCCCGAACGCATCAGCAACGAACACGACAGCCGCATCGCCCGCCTCACCGGCAAAGCCGACCGCGTCTTAGTCGATGCCCCCTGCTCCGGCTTAGGCACGCTGCGCCGCAATCCCGACCTCAAATACCGCCAGTCGCCCGAAACCGTCGCCAAACTTTTGGAACAGCAACACAGCATCCTCGATGCCGCCGCCAAACTGGTCAAACCGCAAGGCAGGCTGGTTTACGCCACTTGCAGCGTGTTGCCCGAAGAAAACGAAATGCAGGTCGAACGCTTTTTGGAAGAACACCCGGAATACGAACTCCTCGACTGCGCCGACCTGCTCGCCGGTTTGAAAATCGATTTGAACACCGGCAAGTACCTGCGCCTCGATTCGGCAAAACACCAAACCGACGGATTCTTCGCCGCCGTTTTGCAACGCAAGGAATAAATGTTCAAACAAGGCGTAAACACACGAAAGTCGTCTGAAAAACCGGATTCGGGTTTTCAGACGACCTTTCTCAATTCAGCCGAGCCGTAGCTTGAACTTTGCCCGCAAATCAGCCAATCAAATTTAGAATCGGACAATCAAGTTTTTCACGGGAAAACCTAAACTACATTTTTCGGCTATCGCAAACATAGTTAACTTTGAATGCAGCATGTCATGCAATTCCGTCATTCCCGCGCAGGCGGGAATCCATCGTAAAGCTTGATAAACCTTGATTTGAAGAACAGTTCCTGAATTTCAAAAATGGATTCCCGCCTGCACGGGAATGACGGCTGACGACGGATCTCGTATTAAAACCAATACCTCAGGTCGGCATTCATGCCCGACCTGCAAATGGCAAAGCAGCGCCCAAGACACGAAAGGTCGTCTGAAAACCCTTTCAGACGACCCCTCCCAATTCAGTTGACCAACCTGCCCGAATTTTCAGACTCTTCCGCAGGCCCTTTCTCATCGCCTGTCGGCGGCGTTTCCACCAAATCGGGCAACACCAATTCACCCAACTCGGTCAATGGCGGCAGTTCTTCCAAACTGTCCAACTGCAAATCGCTCAAAAATGTTTCCGTCGTCGCCCACAATGCAGGCCGCCCGACCGAATCACGATGCCCGATCACTTCAATCCAGCCCCTGTCCTGCAAAGTCTGCATCACGTTCTGCGACACCGCCACGCCGCGTATGCCCTCAATGTCGCCTCGCGTCACCGGCTGCTGGTAGGCAATAATCGCCAGCGTTTCCATTACGGCGCGGGAATAGCGCGGCGCACGCTGCTCCTGAAGGCTGCCCAGCCGCTCGAATGCCGCCTGAGCAATCTGAAACCGCCAGCCCTCGTGCGTATGCACCAGTTGCAACGCCCTGCCCTGCCAACGTGTTTTCAACTGCGCCAATACATCGATTAATTTGTCCTGCGACAGCGGCGGCACACACAATTCGCGCATGGATTTTTCGTTTAGGGGTTCGGTTTGGGTCAAAAGCGCGGCTTCGATGAGCGCGTCGGGAGGGAGTTTTTCGTTCATGATTTAAGATTGTTGTTCGATATAACAAGTTTTCAGACGACCGCCAAGTGCTTAAAGGTCGTCTGAAAAACGGAAACAGCAGGATAGGTTTGACAGGTCAAATTTAAATGAAGTACCTGTTTCGGCCTCCCATCTGCGCGGGATTGACGATGTGTGTTTTTCCTATTTTAACCTGCGGCACATTCGGACAGAAACCGTCTTTATCCCCCATGACAGGCTTCATAAAGCGGCAGCAAATCTTCCACCGTTTCGACTATCCATTTTGCTACATCCTGTTTGCCCAAATCGTCGCGTTCAATGTGTTTGCCGATACAGAAAAAGTCTTCGTTGTTTTGCAGCTTTCGGTCGGATTCGCTTTGTTGTGCGACGGTGCGGTAGTCGTCATATTCGCTTTCCGCGCCGTGCCACATATCGAATGCGGCGTATTTTTCAGTATCGAAATCATCCAGCCAGCGGTTGTATTCCGGCAGTGCAATCGGCGACACGTCGGCTTTGTAGCAGTGCCAGTCCAAGCTGACGCTCAGACGGCGGCGGTTCAATAAAATCGATAAAATCGCGGCGGAGTTTTTGTATTGGGCGTATTTGAAGTAGGCGAAGAAATGGGCGCGAACCTGCCAGCCGTTACACCAGCGTTCGATATGCGGCGGTGCGAAAGGTTCGCCCAAATCTGCGGCGACCTGCTGTATCAGCTGCTGCCATATCTGCCAGTTTTCCTTGTAGTCGGCTTTGATTTGCGGAATGCTTTCGGGCTGGTATTTTTTGAGCTGGGCAAACTGAAAAAACGGGATATTGAACAAATCGCAGCTTTTTGGCGTCAGCATAGTTTGCTTCCTTTTCAGACGACGTGGTTGTGTTACGGGTGATATTGAGGTCGTCTGAAACTCTGTTTTCAAGTTTTCAGACGACCTTTGTTTGAAGAAACGGCAATCTGTAAACGGCCTTATCTGCGTCGGCGCGCCGCCATGATTTCGCCGATTTCGGTCAGCTTCTCTTTGGGGATAAACGTTTTGCCCATGTCGAACAAAGGCTCTTCAATCGCTAGATGAACATCGTAACCTGCCACAAAGCGTTTGAACGCTTCTGCATCTGGAATATAGGCATTGTCTGCTTCGAGTTTGGCAAATTCGGCAGCCACGGCGTCCCAGTTGCCATGCAGGCTCACATGCTGGCGCAAAAGCTCGTCCACGCTTTCTTGGGCTTGCGGCGCGTATTGCAGCAGGAGCGGGAAGAAGTTTTCTTCTTCGTCTTCATGGTGCAGCGGTGCGGCAACGTTGAAATACTGGGCGATTTGGCGGATGGTTTGCAAAACAATCTGATTGCAGCCGTTTTCGGCGATATAGTCCGACAGCATGGCGACCTGGCCGCAGAAACGGCGCACTTTGCCGTGGCAGGCATACAGCATTTCTATCGGTTCGGCAAAGGTAACGCTTTTGGTTTCAAACGGATTCATGTTTGTGTTCTCAATGGGTACTTTTCAGACGACCATTTTATAACAAAACAGCCTGCATAAAGCAGGCTGTCTGTATTTTGAAGCTTGGACGGATTAGTCGACCAAAGTCACTTTGCCGTTCATCAAAGCACCGTGTCCCGGGAAGGTGCAGGCAAATTTGTATTCGCCGCCCGCCAGTTTGGCAGGATCCAGAGTCAGGGAAGCTTCTTCGCCGCCGCCGACCAGTTTGGTGTGGGCAACAACGCGTGCATCGTCAGGTTTCACGTAGTCGGTTGCAGCAGCGCCGGCACCGTCTTTGAAAATACCGTCCATGTCTTCGGCTTTACCGATGACGATGTTGTGACCCATGCTTTCTTTAGGTTGGGTACCGGTGTGTTTCAGGGTAACGGTGAATTCTTTACAAGCTTTGCTGACTTGGATTTCTTTAGTGTTGAACTGCATAGCGTCGTTGGCTTCGACAGTAGTCGCGCAGTTGCCGGCGGCAGGTGCTGCGGCAGAATCGGCAGGCGCTGCTTCGGAAGCAGGAGCAGCATCGGCAGGTGCAGCAGTTTCCGCAGGAGCGGCTTCAGAAGCGGCAGGCGCTGCATTCTCAGCAGGTTTTGCAGGTTCTTGCGAGCAGGCAGCCAAACCGATAACGGCGGCAGAAATCAGGGCTAAATATGCTTTCATTTGTATCTCCTAATGATGAGAGTCTGTTAAATTTTACAAAACAAAACTTGCGAATATATTAATAAACCCATATTCGGGTTTACTATCTACAAGCGGAACCAAAGAAATAATGAAGCCGTATTCTGCTACAACAACCCAAACAAGTCCAAGATTCCATAGCAAATTTACATCAGTTTACCTAAAAAAGAATGACTACTATTCAGGTATTATTCCTTTAGTATTAGACCTTCTCATTCGAACGAATGAAATTTAACTTATATTAACAATTTAAATAATAATTCCCAACTCAACGGCTGTGTTTGCGCACCAACTCCGCCAGCGCGGCAGCCAATTCAGGATGCTTGTCTTCCAATTTTGCCGCCGCCGCATCAAAACTCTCCAATGCCGCCCCGCTCAAATGCAGGCTGTTGACTTTGGGTTGTGCCGGCGGCTTCGGCACGACTTTGACCGCCACATCCCGAATCCCCGCGTTCAATTCCTGAAGCTGCGGCACAAGTGCGGGCAATATCATTTTCAGGCGCGAAGCCGCCATACCGTTTGCCGCCAGCAACACCAACCTGCCCTCTTCGATGCAGGCAGTTTGAAAGTGCGGGTGCAGGTTTGCCGGCAGGATGCGTTTGACTGCCGCATCCAGCCTGCGCCATTGTTGCGACTGCTGCAACAAACCGGCCAACCGCGCATCCCGCTTGCCCAATTGTTCCAAATTCATATGTTTCAGACGACCTTTTCAAAGTGTACGGTTGTATTATCAAGATTGAAATCCGGTAAAACTGCCTTTATTTCAAACGGCATGACTGCCTTGCCGCGAGGCTTGTGTTAAAATCCCCGTTTCGCCATTATTTTATATCAGGCGCAGGAACTATTTCATGCTGACAAACATTGCTAAGAAAATCTTCGGCAGCCGCAATGACCGGCTGCTCAAACAATACCGTAAATCCGTTGCCAAAATCAACGCACTCGAAGAACAAATGAAAGCCTTGAGCGATGCGGATTTACAGGCTAAAACAGCCGAATTCAAACAACGTCTTGCCAACGGTCAGACTTTGGACGACATTTTGGTCGAAGCCTTCGCCGTCTGCCGCGAAGCGTCCCGCCGCGTACTCGGTATGCGCCACTTCGACGTCCAGCTTATCGGCGGTATGGTGCTGCACGACGGCAAAATCGCCGAAATGCGTACCGGCGAAGGTAAAACCTTGGTCGCCACCCTTGCCGTCTATCTCAACGCCCTGTCCGGCAAAGGCGTACACGTCGTTACCGTCAACGACTATCTTGCCTCGCGCGACGCGGGCATCATGGCACCGCTCTACAACTTCCTCGGCTTAACCGTCGGCGTCATCATCGCCGATATGCAGCCGTTTGACCGTCAAAACGCCTACGGCTCCGACATCACCTACGGTACAAACAACGAATTTGGCTTCGACTACCTGCGCGACAACATGGTGACCGACCAATACGACAAAGTTCAGCGCGAATTGAACTTTGCCGTAGTGGACGAAGTGGACTCCATTCTGATTGACGAAGCGCGCACCCCGCTGATTATCTCCGGACAGGCGGATGACAACATCCAGCTGTACCAAATCATGAACAGCCTTCCCGCGCACCTCATCCGCCAAGAAACCGAAGAAGGCGAAGGCGATTACTGGGTCGATGAAAAAGCACACCAAGTCATCTTGAGCGAAGCGGGTCACGAACACGCCGAGCAAATCCTGATTCAAATGGGTTTGCTGCAAGAAAACGACTCCCTCTACTCCGCCGCCAACATCGCCCTGATGCACCACCTCATGGCAGCATTACGCGCGCATACGTTATTCCATAAAGACCAACACTACGTCATCCAAGACGGCGAAATTGTCATCGTGGATGAATTTACAGGTCGTCTGATGTCCGGCCGCCGCTGGTCCGAAGGTCTGCACCAAGCCGTCGAAGCCAAAGAAGGCGTGGAAATCAAACGCGAAAACCAAACCCTCGCCTCCATCACCTTCCAAAACTACTTCCGCCTGTACACCAAACTTTCCGGCATGACCGGTACCGCCGATACCGAGGCTTTCGAGTTCCAAAGCATCTACAACCTCGAAACCGTCATCATCCCGACCAACCGCCCCGTACAACGTAAAGACTTCAACGACCAGATTTTCCGTTCTGCCGAAGAAAAATTCGAAGCCGTCGTCAAAGACATCGAAGAATGCCACAAACGCGGACAGCCCGTCCTCGTCGGTACCACCAGCATCGAAAACTCCGAGCTGGTTTCCCGTCTTCTGCAAAAAGCCGGACTGCCGCACAACGTCCTCAACGCCAAAGAACACGAACGCGAAGCCCTGATCGTTGCCCAAGCCGGTAAAGTCGGCGCCATTACCGTCGCCACCAACATGGCGGGGCGCGGTACCGACATCGTCCTCGGCGGCAACCTCAAGCACCAAATCGAAGCCATCCAGTCCAACGAAAACCTGAGCGACGAAGAAAAAGCCGCACAAATCGCCGCCCTTGAAAACGGCTGGCAGGCAGAACACGACCAAGTGGTCGCGGCAGGCGGCCTGCACATCATCGGCACCGAACGCCACGAAAGCCGCCGCATCGACAACCAATTGCGCGGACGCGCAGGCCGTCAGGGCGACCCCGGCTCCAGCCGCTTCTACCTCTCGTTTGAAGACCCGCTGCTGCGCCTCTTCGCGCTCGACCGTGCCGCCGCCATCCTCAACCGCCTTGCGCCGGAACGCGGTATCGCCATCGAACACGGCATGCTGACCCGCCAAATCGAAGGCGCGCAACGCAAAGTCGAAGGCCGCAACTTCGACATGCGCAAACAAGTATTGGAATACGACGACGTTGCCAACGACCAACGTAAAGTCATCTACCACCAACGCAACGAAATCCTCAACAGCAAAGACGTCAGCGACCTGACTAAAGGTATCCGCGAAGAAGTCATCAGCGATTTGGTCGATTTGTACATACCGCCCGACAGCATGGAAGAGCAATGGGACATCCCCGCACTCGAAAGCCAGCTTGCCGCCGAATTCCGCCTGCACGAAGACATCCAAGCATGGCTCAAAGCAGACACCACTTTGGACAATCAGGACATCAAAGAGCGTCTGATTAAACGTGTGGAAGAAGAATACGCAGCCAAAGTCGAGCTGGTCGGTAAAAAACCGATGGCGGATTTCGAACGCAACGTCATGCTGCAAGTCATCGACCTGCAATGGCGCGAACACCTTGCCGCCATGGACTACCTGCGCCAAGGCATCCACCTGCGCAGCTATGCACAGAAAAATCCGAAACAGGAATACAAACGCGAAGCCTTCGCCATGTTTGAAAACCTGTGGCGCGGCATCAAGCATCAAACCGCCGCCCTCTTGACCTCCGTCCAAATCGAGCGCAACACCGATGTAGAAGAAATTGCCGAACCCGCACCCGTCGGCATCCAAACCATCCACTCCGAAGCGCCCGACATGGAAGAACTGCTCGGACAATCCCAAACCAATTTGGTTACCGAAGCGTTCGATCCCGACGGAACGGATTTCAGCCCCGAGGCACTTGCCGCCCAAGGCCAAGTCGTCCACCGCAACGACCCCTGCCCTTGCGGAAGCGGCCTGAAATACAAACAATGCCACGGCAAACTGAGCTGATGACAGCTTAAACAAAAGGTCGTCTGAAACTTTTCAGACGACCTTTCCATTTTGGCAGGTTCATTTATATTCATTTATATCAAGACAAAACAATGAAATCGCATACAGTACGGATAGAACAAAATCCATTGACTTTATGCTTTCAACCATTATAAAAATCATCCGCCTTGAGTTCAAGTAAAGCGACACAGTACCGTTTTGCCCACACATACTGCCTACTCTGAGAAAAGATAACTTCAACTATCTCATCTAAAGAAGCACTGTCCACCGCAGCAATTTTATCTCTCGATGGCATTCGGAACCATAAACGATGCCATAGCAAACTGGTCTGTTCCCTTAGGCCAAAAGGTCGTCTGAAAACCCGATTCCAAGTTTTCAGACGACCTTCCAGTATTGCTGTTGCCAACAGATTACTTGGGCTGCCAAGAGTCTTTCAGCGTGACCGTGCGGTTGAACACGGGCTGCTCGGGGCGGTGGTCTTTGCGGTCGGTCACGAAATAGCCCAAACGTTCAAACTGCCAACGGCTTTCGGCGGGCAGGTTTTTGGCTGCGGGTTCGGCGTAGGCGGTGATTTCCTTAATGGATTCTGGGTTGAGGAAATCGGTAAACGGCAGGTATTCGCCGTCTTCGCCGCGCACGGCATCGGGACGCTCGACGGTAAAGAGGCGGCCATACAGGCGGACTTTGATTTCGGCGGCGTGTTCGGCGGAAACCCAGTGAATCACGCCTTTGACTTTTCTGCCTTCGGGATTTTTGCCCAAGGTGTCATGGTCGATGCTGCATTTGAGTTCGACCACATTGCCTGCCGCGTCTTTTACGACTTCATCGCACTTGATGACATAGCCGTGACGCAGGCGTACTTCGCCGCCCGGGGTCAGGCGTTTGAAGCCTTTGGGCGGATTTTCGGCAAAGTCGTCTGCCTCGATGTAGATGGTTTGGGACACGGGGATTTCACGCTCGCCCATTTCTTCGTGATTGGGGTGGAACGCGGCGCGGCGGCTTTGGGTTTTGCCGGCTTCAAAGTTGGTCAGGGTCACTTTGAGCGGGTTCAAGACTGCCATCAGGCGCGGGGCGGAGTTTTCCAGCTCTTCGCGAATCGCGCCTTCCAACACGCTCATATCGACGATGTTTTCAGATTTGGAAATACCGGCACGTTTGGCAAACAGACGCAGGCCTTCGGGCGTGTAGCCGCGGCGGCGCATACCGGAAATGGTGGGCATACGCGGGTCGTCCCAGCCGGCAACGTGGCCGTCTGAAACCAGTTGGTTCAGCTTGCGTTTGGAGGTGATGGAATACAAAAGCTCTAAACGGGAAAACTCGTATTGGCGCGGTGGCAAAAAAAATAACTTACTACGCAATTTGTTAATTTCATTGATCAGCACATTAAATGAAAACAAAATTTCAAAATCACGTCGAATATTCCCTGAAAAAGAGGATCTCCATTGCTCATACTCATGCTCATACTCAACAAATAATCCATCAGAGTCTTGTCCTAATCGTGGAATATATACCTGATGCATTAAAACATTATACATTTCAGTAGATTCAGCTTGATGAAATTTCTCAATCTCAGTTAATAATTCTTTTTGTAAGCTGTTGATTCTCTGATCTTCATAGTTATCACTACTTAGTAAGCGCAACTTATTTCCATTTGAAATTAAATTATTAAGTGTATCAGAGACATCTTCATCCAAGTTCTTAAGTTCTGATAAGTTCAAAGAATCAACATAATTTTTATTATTTTTCCTATATTTTTCTATGCACTCAGATAAATCATAATAAATAGTACACACAAGATTTAGAATCGCTCTAAACAATTTTTTAATTAGTTCAACATATACTCTATCATCATTAACATTCTTGAATTTTTCAGGTTTCTTTTCATTGAAAAAACTTCTAAGAGAGTTAATTTCCGACATAATCCTATCTATATTATCTAGAATTTTTCTCATTAAAACAGTTGGTGGAATATTATTGAGCACCCAGTCGTACAGCGGGCGGTGGGCTTCAAATTCGAGCGTACACAAGGAATGCGTGATGCCTTCGATGGCGTCGGAAATGCAATGCGTGTAGTCGTACATCGGGTAGATGCACCATTTGTCGCCGGTGTTGTGGTGATGGGCGCGGCGGATGCGGTAGATGACGGGGTCGCGCATATTGATGTTGCCTGATGCCATGTCGATTTTCAGGCGCAGGGTTTTGCTGCCGTCGGGGAATTCGCCGTTTTTCATGCGCGTGAACAGGTCGAGGTTTTCTTCGACGCTGCGGTCGCGGTAAGGACTGTTTTTGCCCGCTTCGGTCAGCGTACCGCGATATTCACGCATTTCTTCGGGCGTCAAATCATCAACATACGCTTTGCCGTCTTTGATTAAACCGACGGCGTAGTCGTAAAGCTGGTCGAAATAATTGGAAGCGAAACGCGGCTCGCCCGCCCAATGAAAGCCCAACCACTCAACGTCTTCTTTGATGGCGTTGACGTATTCGTCGTTTTCTTTTTCAGGGTTGGTATCGTCGAAACGCAGGTTGCACAAGCCGTCGTAAATATATGCCAAACCGAAGTTCAGGCAGATGGATTTGGCGTGGCCGATGTGCAGGTAGCCGTTGGGTTCGGGCGGGAAGCGGGTTTGGATGGCTTCGTGTTTGCCGCTTTTTAAGTCTTCTTCGATGATGGTGCGGATGAAATGGTTGTCCGCGAATTGGTCTTTATTGAGCATAATGGTTCTTTATTGGGAAGGGATTGGGTTTCAGACGACATATTTATAAAAAGTCGTCTGAAAAGGGCTTTATTGTACCCGACTTGACTCTATCGTTATAGTGGCGCACTCAAAGCGGCACAGGTTCGGCAACCAGCCATTCTACGCCCGCATCGCCCAAAACCTTCTGCATGGCGGCTTCCGGTACGCGGTCGGTAAATACTTTGTCAAACGAGCCGATGTCGCCCAGTCTGACCAAGGCATTGCTGTTGAATTTGCTGTGGTCCACGCCCAAATACCTGACCCGCGCATTGGTCATCATCGCCTGCATGACGCTGACTTCTTTATAGTCATAGTCCAAAAGCGAGCCGTCGTTTTCCACGCCGTGCGTACTCATGACGGCATAATCGACTTTAAACTGATTGATAAAATCGACCGTCGCCACGCCCGTAATCCCGCCGTCCAAGGGGCGCACGACGCCGGAAGTGATGATGACGGTATAGTCGGTGCGCGCGGACGTGATGGAGGCGACGTAAATATTGTTGGTGATAATCCGCAGGTTTTTACGCTGCTTGACCAACTCGGCGGCAACGGCTTCCATCGTCGTGCCTATACTGATAAACAGCGACGAATTGTCGGGAATGTGGGCAGCAATCAGGCGGGCGATGGCGTTTTTTTCATTTTGGCAGTGTTTTCGCTTGCCTTGCGCCACGCCGCCGGAAATATCGCCGACCGACGCTCCGCCGTGGTAACGCTTCAACTGCCGCGTTTCGCTCAATTCCTGTATGTCGCGGCGTATGGTCTGCGGGGTAACGTCCAAGGCTTCCGCAAGCTGCTCGACCGTCATGAAATGCTGCTCGCGCACGAGCGTGAGGATATGTTCGTGTCTCTGTATTTTCGGTTTCATCTGGATTCGTTTCCATTCGTTCCGGTTCGTTTGAATTCGGATTGTACGCCTTTTGCCCAAAGCCGGAAAAGGCAGCCGTCTATTTGGCTTTTGCTAAAACCAAAGGTCGTCTGAAAACCTGAATCGTGGTTTTCAGACGACCTGTTTATATTGCAAACCGTTTACCAAGTCGTTACGAATTGTTCCAAATCGGTATTTTTCGCACCGCCCCCCTCTTCCACAGGAGAGCCGACCATCATCAGCCCGATAATCTTGTCTTTATCCGAACAGCCGAATGCTTCGCGCAAGAGCGGGCTGTTGACCCACATTCCCGTAATCCACACGTTGTCGAAGCCCTGCGCGGAAGCGGCAAGCTGCAACCCGTAGGCGGCACAGCCCGCGCTCAACATCTGTTCCCATTCGGGTTTGGGCTTCGCCACTTCGCGATTAGGCGCAAAAGTTACGCCGATAACCATCGGAGCCATACTGCCCACCCGCTCAGCCTTTCTCATAACATCGTCGCCAAAATTCAATTCGGTAACGGTCCGGCACAAAATTTCGCGGAAACGTTGCAATCCTTCCGCGCTTTGAATGACAGTGAAGCGGAACGGACGCATATTGCCGTGATCGGGAACCTGCGTAGCGGCTTGAAGCATCGCTTCCAGTTGTTCTGCGTTCGGCGCGGGAGCAGTCAGTTTTTTAGATGAACGACGTGTGGTGAGAAGTTGTAAAGCGTCCATTTTTTTCTTTCGAACCAGTTAAAACAGCGGATTTTATAGCACAAAGCGAATTGAAACACCATGTTTGAAAATGCGGCTGAAAGGCAGAGCAATGCGACAGGTGCCAACATCATTACATAAATTTACTCTATATAAATAGAAGCCGTTAATCTGCCGCCTCCAATATAGAGGTCGTCTGAAAACAAGCGCGGCAAATTTTCAGATGACCTTTATATATAGAAATAAAACCCTTAGCCGTAACGCCGTTGGAAATCGCTCATAAAGTCCGCCAAAGCCTGTACGCCTTCGAGCGGCATGGCGTTGTAGATGCTGGCGCGCATACCGCCGACGGTTTTGTAGCCTTTGAGCAGGCACAAGCCTTGCAGTTCGGCTTCGAGGACAAAGCGGCGGTCGAGTTCGGCTGAGGCGGTTTGGAAGACGACGTTCATTTTCGAGCGGGCATCGGGGCGGATTCGGTTGATGTAGAAGCCGCCGCTGCCGTCGATGGCGTCGTAAAGCGTTTGGGCTTTGATGTTGTTGACGGCTTCGATTTTCTTCACGCCGCCTTGCGTCAGCAGCCAGCGGAACACTAAACCGGACATATAAATGGCGTAGGTGGACGGGGTGTTGTACATGCCGTCGCGGTTGAGGTGGGAGCGGTAGTTGAAGACGTCGGGAATGCTGTCGGGGCGGCGGTCGAGCAGGTCTTCGCGGATGATGACGACGGTTGCGCCGGCGGGACCGATGTTTTTTTGTGCGCCCGCGTAAATCAGCCCGTAGTCGGAAACGTCAAACTCGCGCGAGAGGATTTCGCTGGACATATCGCAAACGAGCGGCGGCAGGTCGTCTGAAAGTTTGGGAACGGTTTGGTATTGCAGACCGTTGACGGTTTCATTGATGGCGAAGTGGACGAAGGCGGAGTTTTTGTCTATGTCCCAAGTTTCGACGGGTGGCAGGGCGGTATAGTCGAATTGTTCGCCGCCGTGCGCAGCCAGTCGGATTTCGGCATCGGTCAAGCGGCTCATTTGTTCGTAGGCGATGCGGCTCCAGTTGCCCGTTACCACTGCGTCGGCAGACGGGAAGCCATGTGCCAGGTTCATCGCAACCATGTTGAATTGCGTGGTCGCGCCGCCTTGCAGGAATAGGATTTTGTAGTTGGAAGGAATGTTCAGCAGCGTACGCAAGTCTTGTTCGGCGTGATGGAGGATGCTGAGGAACATTTCCGAACGGTGGCTCATTGCCATAACGGGGAAGCCTGTGCCGTTGTAGTCGAGCATTTCTTGCTGCGCGGTACGCAATACGGCTTCGGGCAGGACGGCGGGACCTGCGGAAAAGTTGTAGATGGGGCGGGCGGACATGGCAATGCCTTTTTGTTTCGATGATAACAGCTTTGGATTTTAGAATGACGGCGTGCTTCGTGCAAGCCGTATGGCAGGAAAATGGGGTCGTCTGAAAAAGAAATGTTGAAAATAAAATGATGATTATCAATGGGTAAGATTTAATGGCGATTTTTCAGACGACCGTTTTTGTCAACAATTTTAAGCTTGGTTTTATGCTGTCAAGCATATTCATTCTATGAGGTCGTCTGAAAAAAGCCGCGATAAATCAACGCTTTTCTTTTGAGTGGAAAGCGGTTATAATAAGCCAATTTTTCAATTTTGACGAAAAATGGCCACGGGGCCATTTTTTTGTTTATGTACTCCGGGAGATTCATGGATATTCAAACAATTCTCGAAAAAACCCTGCCGGGTTTGGGCTACGAACTGGTCGATTTCGAGCTGACTGCGCAAGGCACGCTGCGCGTGTTCATCGATAAGGAAGGCGGTATCACCGTCGAAGACTGCGCGACCGTCAGCAATCATTTGAGCCGCGTGTTCATGGTGGAAGACATCGATTATAAAAATCTGGAAATTTCCAGCCCCGGCCTTGACCGGCCTCTGAAAAAAGCCGCCGATTTCGTGCGCTTTGCGGGACAACAGGCAAAAATCAAAACCCGCCTGCCGGTTGACGGACAAAAGAATTTTATCGGCCACATCGAGGGTTGTGAAAACGATACCGTAACGCTCTCTTTCGACGGCAAAACCGCGCAAATCGGCTTGGATAATATCGATAAAGCCCGCCTGCGCCCCGAATTTAAATTTTAAAACTTGATATTGGAGATTCTAAAAAATGAGTCGCGAAATGTTGCAACTTGCCGAAGCGTTGGCAAGCGAGAAAAACGTTGAAGCGGAAGTGGTGTTCCAAGCATTGGAATTTGCCCTTTCTACCGCAGCCAAGAAAAAAGCCGACCGCGAGCACATGGATGTGCGCGTCGAAATCGACCGCGATACCGGCGAATATCATACTTACCGCCGCTGGTTGATTGTTGCCGACGAGGATTACACCTATCCCGACTTGGAAAAAACCATCGAAGAAATCCAAGAAGAAATTCCGGGTACCGACATTCAAATCGGCGATTACTACGAAGAAACGCTGCCGAACGAAGGCTTTGGCCGCCAAGCCGCGCAAACCGCCAAACAAATCATCCTGCAACGCATCCGCGATGCCGAGCGCGAGCAAAATCTGAACGAATTCTTGGCCGTTAAAGAAGACATCGTTTCCGGTACGGTAAAACGCGTAGAGCGCCACGGCATCATCGTCGAAGTCGTTCCGGGCAAGCTGGACGCGCTGATTCCGCGCGAACAAATGATTCCGCGTGAAAACTTCCGCGGTGGCGACCGTATCCGCGCGCTGTTTTTGCGTGTGGACGAAATCGGCAACACCGGCCGCAAACAAGTCATCCTCAGCCGTACTTCGGGCGATTTCCTTGCGAAGCTTTACGAAATGGAAGTCCCTGAAATTGCAGACGGCTTGTTGGAAATCCGTGAAGTGGCGCGCGATCCGGGTCAACGTGCGAAAGTGGCGGTCAAAGCCAACGACCAACGCATCGATCCGCAAGGCACCTGTATCGGCGTGCGCGGCTCCCGTGTGAATGCCGTCAGCAACGAATTGGCAGGCGAGCGCATTGATGTGGTGCTGTGGTCGTCTGAAACTGCCGAGTTCGTGATGAACGCGCTGTCTCCTGCCGAAGTCAGCCGCATCGTGATTGACGAAGACAAACACGCGGTTGATGTGATCGTTGCCGAAGACCAGCTTGCGCTCGCTATCGGCCGCGGCGGTCAAAACGTGCGCTTGGCATCCGATTTGACAGGTTGGCAGTTGAACATCATGACTGTCGAAGAAGCGGACGAACGCACCGCTGCCGAAGACGCAGCCATCCGCGACCTCTTCACCGCGCATCTGAACATCGACGACGAAACCGCCGATATTTTAGTTGAAGAAGGTTTTGCCACGCTGGAAGAAGTCGCTTACGTTCCGGCTGCCGAATTGCTTGCCATCGAAGGCTTTGACGAAGAAATCGTCGAAACCCTGCGTAACCGCGCGCGTGATGCGATTCTGACCATGGCGATTGCGTCCGAAGAGAAGCTGGAAGAAGTTTCAGACGACATGCGCAATCTGGACGGCGTAGATTCCGATATGCTCCGCAAACTGGCGGAAGCCGGCGTAACCACCCGCGACGACCTGGCGGAACTGGCCGTTGACGAACTGATTGAAATAACCGGTGTAGATGAAGAAGCGGCGAAAAAAGTGATTCTTGCCGCCCGCGAACACTGGTTTACTGAAGAGAACTAATGGGGGTACAGATGAGTAACACAACCGTAGAACAATTTGCCGCCGAACTGAAACGCCCCGTCGATGATTTGCTGAAACAACTGAAAGAAGCCGGTGTCAATAAAAGCAGCGGCAGCGATTCCCTGACGCTGGACGACAAACAACTGCTGAACGCCTATCTGAAAAAGAAAAACGGCAATGACGGCGGAACCATCAGTATCCGCCGCAAAAAAACCGAAGTCAGCACTGTCAGCGGCGTCAAAGTCGAACGCAAACGCGGCCGTTCCGTAACGATTCCTTCACCGGAAGAGCTTGCCGCTGAAGCTAAAGCCAAAGCAGTAGCTGAAGCGCAAAAAGCCGAGCAGGTTGAAGCGAAAGACCAAGCCGCAGAACAGGCGAA
This sequence comes from Neisseria sp. DTU_2020_1000833_1_SI_GRL_NUU_006, assembly GCA_032388755.1. Taxonomy (NCBI): domain Bacteria; kingdom Pseudomonadati; phylum Pseudomonadota; class Betaproteobacteria; order Neisseriales; family Neisseriaceae; genus Neisseria; species Neisseria sp. DTU_2020_1000833_1_SI_GRL_NUU_006. Next base: position 1,432,708 of record CP135593.1, read on the forward strand.
AGCCGAAGCTGAGGCCGCCGCCCGTGCCGAAGCGCGCGCGAAAGCCGAAGCGGAAGCTGCGAAGTTGAAGGCTGCCAAAGCGGCAAAAGCCGAGCCGAAAGCCAAAGCGGAAGAAGCGAAACCTGTTGAAGTGGCTGAAAAACCTGCCGACGTGAAAGCAGCTGAAAGCAAAGCCGACGATAAACCGGCAGAACCTGCTGCACAAGCAGTTCAGGCTGAAGACAAACCTGCTCAAAGGTCGTCTGAAAAACCTGCCGAAGGCAAAGCCAAGCCTAAACAAGACAAAGGCAATAAAGGCAAAGACGCGAAAAAAGCAACCAAACCCGCTGCCCCTGCCGCTCCGCAACCTGTGGTCAGCGCGGAAGAGCAAGCGCAACGCGACGAAGAAGCACGCCGCGCCGCCGCTTTACGCGCCCATCAAGAAGCCTTGTTGAAAGAAAAACAAGAACGTCAGGCGCGCCGCGAAGCCATGAAACAACAGGCTGATCAGCAAGCCAAGCCCGCAGCCGAAGCCAAAGCTGCCGAGCAGCGCAAGCCTGCCGAAAAAGCCAAAGCCGCGCCCGCAGAAGGCAAAGCCGCCAATCCTGCCCGTGCGAAAAAAGAAGACCGCCACAACCGCGACGATGACAACCAAGGCCGCAACGCCAAAGGTAAAGGCGGCAAAGGCGGACGCGACCGCAATGCGCGCAACGGCGACGACGAGCGCGTACGCAGCGGTAAAAAAGGCAAGAAACTCAAACTCGAGCCGAACCAACACGCCTTCCAAGCACCGACCGAGCCTGTCGTTCACGAAGTCTTGGTTCCCGAAACCATTACCGTTGCCGATTTGGCGCACAAAATGGCAGTCAAAGGCGTGGAAGTGGTCAAAGCCCTGATGAAAATGGGCATGATGGTCACCATCAACCAATCCATCGACCAAGACACCGCCCTGATTGTGGTGGAAGAACTTGGCCACATCGGCAAACCTGCTGCCGCCGACGATCCCGAAGCATTCTTGGATGAAGGCGTGGAAGCTGTGGAAGCCGAAGCATTGCCGCGTCCGCCGGTCGTTACCGTGATGGGTCACGTCGACCACGGTAAAACCTCACTGCTGGACTACATCCGCCGCGCCAAAGTGGTACAAGGCGAAGCAGGCGGCATTACCCAGCACATCGGCGCATACCACGTTGAAACCCCGCGCGGCGTGATTACCTTCTTGGATACCCCGGGTCACGAAGCGTTTACCGCCATGCGCGCGCGCGGTGCGAAAGCAACCGACATCGTGATTCTCGTGGTCGCAGCTGACGACGGCGTGATGCCGCAAACCATCGAAGCCATTGCCCACGCTAAAGCAGCGGGCGTACCGATGGTGGTTGCCGTCAACAAAATCGATAAAGAAGCTGCCAACCCCGAGCGCATCCGCCAAGAGTTAACCGCGCACGAAGTCGTGCCGGACGAATGGGGTGGTGATGTACAATTTATCGACGTTTCCGCCAAAAAAGGCATTAATATCGACGCGTTGCTCGAAGCCGTATTGCTTGAAGCCGAAGTTTTGGAACTGACCGCCCCTGTCGATGCACCTGCCAAAGGCATCATCGTTGAGGCACGTTTGGACAAAGGCCGCGGCGCGGTTGCCACCCTCTTGGTGCAAAGCGGTACGCTGAAAAAAGGCGATATGCTGCTGGCCGGTACTGCGTTCGGTAAAATCCGCGCGATGGTTGATGAAAACGGTAAAGCCGTCAACGAAGCCGGCCCGTCTATTCCGGTCGAAATCCTCGGCTTGTCCGACGTACCGAACGCCGGTGAAGACGCAATGGTGTTGGCGGATGAGAAAAAAGCCCGCGAAATCGCGCTCTTCCGCCAAGGCAAATACCGCGACGTACGCCTTGCCAAACAGCAGGCGGCGAAGCTGGAAAATATGTTCAACAACATGGGCGAAAATCAAGCCCAATCCTTGTCAGTCATCATCAAAGCAGACGTACAAGGTTCTTACGAAGCTTTGGCGGGCAGCCTGAAAAAACTGTCTACCGACGAAGTGAAAGTGAACGTATTGCACAGCGGCGTGGGCGGCATTACCGAATCGGACGTTAACCTTGCCATCGCTTCAGGCGCGTTCATCATCGGCTTTAACGTGCGCGCAGATGCTTCTTCGCGCAAACTTGCTGAAAATGAAAACGTGGAAATCCGCTACTACAACATCATTTACGATGCCATCGACGACGTCAAAGCAGCCATGAGCGGCATGTTGGCGCCGGAAGAGAAAGAGCAGGTTACCGGTATGGTCGAAATCCGTCAGGTCATCAGCGTATCCAAAGTCGGCAATATTGCAGGCTGTATGGTTACCGACGGCGTGGTCAAGCGCGACTCCCATATTCGCCTTATCCGCAACAACGTGGTCATCCACACCGGCGAACTGTCTTCTTTGAAACGCTACAAAGACGATGTCAAAGAAGTCCGTATGGGCTTCGAGTGCGGCTTGATGATCAAAGGCTACAACGAAATTATGGAAGGCGACCAACTGGAATGCTTCGACATCGTCGAAGTCGCCCGCTCGCTGTAATTTGCCGTTGTAAATAAAAGGTCGTCTGAAAACCATGAAAAGTGGTTTTCAGACGACCTTTTCCATATCTGCCGCATCAGAAGACAAGAAAGACAAATTAAGTTGAAAAGCCTAACAATCTTTTGAAATTAAAAGATTTCATTTAGATACAACTCTAACCCGAGATTACTTTATTGACGGACATTCAGGGGCATTTTTAGGGATATATTTTCGGGGTTATTTCAGAAACCCCAAATCATACCCCTGAAAACGGTTACTTCAATTAGGATGGATTAGGCGGGATTAGATGATAAATGGACACCGAAACCAGCGGAAAGCCTTATCTGTCTTGGCTTTGGTTTACGGCGTTAGACTGTGATAGACAAAAAAATAACCGCTCTAAAAGCGGTTGTGGTGCCCAGGGTCGGACTCGAACCGACACACCTTGCGGAGGGGGATTTTGAGTCCCCTGCGTCTACCAATTTCGCCACCTGGGCTGGTGAAGAAGTCGCTATTATAGCGGCGTATTCGGGCTTGTAAAGCAAAATCTTTCCTTTTTTGCAGATATATTGCTTATATTTTTGATTTTTAAAAACATTAAATTTATTTTATTTTGTTCCCGACGCGCCCTACTCTTTCCACTTATATCAAACATCATTCATTTTCAGCCGAAAAATGGCATAAACCGCTATATTAAATGTTGCAAACGCGCTAAGATGGCGGCGTTCGTTTCATTTTTTATTTTCAGACGACGTTCACACACCATACCCGCATTGGAGAATTTTTATGATGCCTACTGCAATCCGTACCGCCATTTTGGGCGCATTCGCCCTTACCGCACTTGCTGCCTGCAAACCTGAAGCCAAAACGCCGGAACAAAATCCCGCGACTGCTTCAGCCGCTTCTTCAACAGCGTCCGCCCCAGCCGCAACGCCTGCTTCTTCTCCTGAAACGACGACCTCGCTTAATGCTGCTGCCGCTCCTAAACCGCAAGGTCCGGGAACGGATATGCGTAAAGAAGACATCGGCGGCGATTTCACGCTGACCGACGGCGACGGCAAGCCGTTCAGCTTAAGCGACCTGAAAGGCAAAGTCGTGATCCTGTCCTTCGGCTATACACACTGCCCCGACGTTTGCCCGACCGAATTGCTGACTTACAGCGACACATTGAAACAATTGGGCGATCAGGCGAAAGATGTGAAAGTAGTGTTCGTCAGCATCGACCCCGAGCGCGACACGCCTGAAGTCATCAGCAAATACGTCAAGCAGTTCAATCCTGAATTTATCGGTCTGACTGCGACAGGCGACCAAAGCCTGCCGGTCATCAAACAGCAATACCGCGTGGTTTCCTCCAAAGTGGTTCAGAAGGAAGACAGCGAAAACTATTTGGTTGACCACTCTTCCGGCGCGTATCTGATCGACAAAAACGGCGAAGTGGCGATTTTCTCGCCTTACGGCAGCGAACCGGCAACCATTGCCGCCGACATCAAGAAACTGCTTTGATCCACATGGGGTCGTCTGAATGCCGGTTGCGGTTTTCAGACGACCTTTTTCCCATCTGAAACATATAGTGGATTAACTAAATCAGGACAAGGCGACGAAGCCGCAGACAGTACAGATATTACGGAACCGATTCACTTGGTGCTTCAGCACCTTAGAGAATCGTTCTCTTTGAGCTAAGGCGAGGCAACGCCGTACTGGTTTAAAGTTAATCCACTATACAATGGAGAAAGTCAGACCGCCTGCTTGGTACGGGTTAAAAGTCTGACAGCACACAACAACAATGACTGAAAACACACTGACCATCGCCCTGTCCAAAGGACGCATCTTTGAAGAAACGTTGCCGCTTTTGGCAGCGGCGGGCATTGTTCCCGCCGAAGCTCCCGAGAAATCGCGCAAACTGATTATCGGCACCAACCATGAAAACATCCGACTCGTCATCGTCCGCGCCACCGACGTGCCGACTTACGTCCAATACGGCGCGGCAGACTTCGGCATCGCGGGTAAAGACGTTTTGATCGAACACGGCGGCAGCGGGCTTTACCAGCCGCTGGATTTGCACATCGCCGAATGCCGCATGATGGTCGCCGTGCGCAAAGGTTTCGACTACGCCGCCGCCTCGCAGCCCGGCAGCCGCCTGCGCATTGCGACGAAATACCCCAACATCGCCGCCGAGCATTTCGCCGGCAAAGGCGTACACGTTGACATCATCAAACTTTACGGCTCGATGGAGCTTGCGCCGCTGGTCGGCCTGAGCGACGCCATCGTCGATTTGGTCTCCACCGGCAACACGCTTAAGGCAAACGGTTTGGAAGCGGTCGAACACGTTGTCGATATTTCCAGCCGTCTGGTGGTCAACAAAGCCGCATTGAAAACGAAACACGCGCTGCTGGAGCCGATTATTCAGGCGTTCGGCAGCGCAGCGAAGGCGGGGTGAGCGTTCATTTGAATGAAGATGCGTTTTCAGACGACCCTAGCCGCTTCCGCCGACAGGTCGTCTGAAAATACCACCGGCAGTAAACTGTATAGGAGGATTTAAAATGGTTGCAAAAATAAAAAAATTTTCAGATTCAACCCTTTCCGTTTTGAATAACGGCGAGCGTCGATTTTACGTCTATTGTCTGACCGACCTGAAAAAAGACAAAATCCTCTACATCGGCAAAGGCTGCGACAACCGCATCTTCGAGCATGAACAAGCCGCCCGTTCGCAAGACGGCGACATTGACGTACCGGCACGCAAAGCCATCTCCAAATGTAAGAAACTCGGCCGCCATATCATCAGCTATCATCTGACCGAAGCCGAAGCGCAAGCCGCCGAAACTGCCCTGATTCATTTCGTCAAATCCGTTGTCGATAAAAAATTCAAAAACAAATCTGCCGGATGCGGCGCGGGCGGCATCAGCGCGGAAGAACTCGACGACCGCTTCAAATTCACGCCCTGCCCGCTCGAGGAATTCAATCCCGACGGACTCGTTCTCGCCGTCAAAATCCAAGACGCTTTGGACTTGGATGCCGACGAAGAAGCGAACTACAGCTTCGACAACCAAGACGATGCCAACCTCAAATCGCGTACGTTGGGCAACTGGGTTATCGGCAAAGATGCCGCATCAAAAGTGAAATACGTTATCGGCATTCACGCGGATCTACAAAACGCTGTTGTCAGCGCGTACGAAGTGGATGGCTTTGAAACAATGGTTGAGGAAACCAAAAATGGTAGAACACAAACCCGTTACCGTTTCCATACCGCCTCGTCCAGCAAAAAAGTGCTGTCCAAACTCGGTCTGCACCAAAAATGCCTGCCTGAATTGAAGTTCGGCGGAGCGGGCGAAAAAGCGTATATCAGACCTAAAACAGAGACAGAGACTGAACAAGAGAATATTCAGACGACCCCAAGTCCAAAAATAAAAAAGGAGAAAACCAAGTCATGAAAAAACTCAACACCCAATTGCCCTCTTTCCAAGCCGAACTCAAAGCCCTGCTTGCCTTTGAGACCGCGCAGAATCCCGAAATCGACCGCGTCGTTGCCGACATTTGCACCGACGTGCAAAAGCGCGGCGATGCGGCACTCATCGAATACACCAACCGCTTCGATGGCACGTCCGCCCAAACCATAGCCGACCTCATCCTGACGCAAGACGATTTGCAGGCCGCATTTGAGCGTGTGCAGCCCGAAATTCAAACCGCCTTGAAAACCGCCGCCGCACGGGTCGAAAGCTATCACCAACGCCAAAAAATGGAATCGTGGACCTACGAAGACGAAGACGGCACGCTCTTGGGACAACAAATTACACCGCTTGACCGCGTCGGCATTTACGTCCCCGGCGGCAAAGCGGCGTATCCAAGTTCCGTCATCATGAACGCCATGCCTGCCCATGTCGCAGGCGTGAAAGAAATCATCATGGTCGTCCCCACGCCCAAAGGCGAACGCAACGACATCGTACTTGCCGCCGCCTTCGTCGCGGGCGTCACTAAAGTCTTCACCGTCGGCGGCGCGCAGGCGGTTGCCGCCCTCGCCTACGGCACCGAGTCCGTACCGCAGGTCGATAAAATCACCGGTCCGGGCAACGCCTTCGTCGCCGCCGCCAAACGCCGCGTGTTCGGCGTGGTCGGCATCGACATGGTGGCGGGGCCGTCTGAAATCCTCGTCATCGCCGACGGCACCACGCCTGCCGACTGGGTGGCGATGGATTTGTTCAGCCAAGCCGAACACGACGAAATCGCCCAAGCCATCCTCATCGGCACATCGCAGCCCTATCTCGACGAAGTTCAAGCCGCCATGAACCGCCTCATCGAAGCCATGCCCCGCCGCGACATCATCGAAGCCTCGCTCGGCAACAGGGGCGCGATGATACTCGCCAAAGACTTGGACGAAGCCTGCGAAATCGCCAACTACATTTCCCCCGAACACTTGGAATTGTCGGTAGAAAACCCGCAGGAATGGGCGAAAAAAATCCGCCACGCCGGCGCGATTTTCATGGGACGCTACACCAGCGAAAGCCTCGGCGACTACTGCGCCGGCCCCAACCACGTCCTGCCCACCAGCCGCACCGCCCGCTTCTCCTCGCCGCTGGGCACTTACGACTTCCAAAAACGCTCCAGCCTGATCCAAGTCTCCGAACAAGGCGCACAGAAACTGGGTAAAATCGCCAGCGTGTTGGCACACGGCGAAAGCCTGACCGCCCACGCGCGCTCGGCGGAATTCAGGTTGAAAGACTGATTCGGTCGAACACGCCATCCATCAAAAAGCAAAGGTCGTCTGAAAACCTGTTTTCAGACGACCTTTCGTTATTCCCTCCATCAAATCGAATATTCAATCAACTCGTTTTGCGAAAACACATAAACCTGTTTCGGCACCAATGCCAATTCCCGCCCTGCGGACAAATCCAGCCTTGACGCGTCGCTGCCTGCCAGTGTGATATGCACGTCCTGTTTGCCGTGTTTCACCAAAACGTGTGTCAGTGCGCCGACGGCGTGGATTTTTTCGATTTCGGCGCGGATCATCGGGGTTTCGTGTTCGGCTGCGATCTGCCATTCGTGCGGGCGGATGTAGCCGGTGGCGGTTTGTTCCTGCCATTTGTAGTGTGCATCCAATTTCCACGCGAAGCCGTTGTAGTGCCAGATGCCTTTTTCGATGCGTCCTTCAAATGCGTCGGTTTCACCGAGAAACTCAGTAACGAAGGCGTTTTCGGGTTTACGGTAAATGGCTTCGGCGCTTCCGGTTTGTTCGATTTTACCGTGGTTCATAACGACGATTTCGTCGGAAACTTCGAGGGCTTCTTCTTGGTCGTGCGTTACTAAAATGCTGGTTACGCCTAGGTTGTGATGGATGTCGCGCAGCCAGGTGCGCAATTCTTTGCGTACTTTGGCATCCAGCGCGCCGAAGGGTTCGTCCAGTAGCAGGAGTTTGGGTTCGACCGCAAGGGCGCGGGCGAGGGCGATGCGTTGGCGTTGGCCGCCGGAGAGTTGGTGCGGATAGGATTTGGCGAGGTGGGAGAGCTGCACGAGTTTGAGCAATTCTTCGACTTTGGTGCGGATTTGTTCTTTGGAAGGGCGTTCGGACTTGGGCAATACGGTCAAACCGAAAGCGACGTTGTCAAACACGTTCATGTGGCGGAAGAGGGCGTAGTGTTGGAACACAAAACCGACTTTACGCTCGCGGACGTGTTTGGCGGTTACGTCTTGCCCGTCAAAGAGGATATTGCCGCCGTCGGCGTTTTCCAGTCCGGCGATGATGCGCAGGAGCGTGGTTTTGCCGCAGCCGGAAGGGCCGAGCAGAGAAACGAGTTTGCCGGTAGGGACGTTGAGGTTGATGTTTTTCAGCGCGTGGAACGCTCCGAAGTGTTTGTTTAGGTTTTGGATGGTGATGCTCATGCTGCGTTCCTTTCGGTGGCGGCGAGTTTTTTATCTTGTAATTTTGTGATGATGTTCTGCACCGCCAGCGTCGCCAGTGCTAAAAGTGCCAATACGCCGGAGAGGGCGAATGCGCCGGTGAAGTTGTATTCGTTGTAGAAGATTTCGACCAAAAGCGGGATGGTGTTGGTTTCGCCGCGTATGTGTCCCGATACTACGCTGACCGCGCCGAACTCGCCCATTGCGCGGGCGTTGGTAAGGATGATGCCGTAGAGCAGCGCCCATTTGATGTTGGGCAGGGTAACGCGCCAAAACATCTGCCAGCCGCTGGCGCCGAGAATCAGGGCGGCCTGTTCTTCGCTGTCGCCCTGCGCCTGCATCAGCGGGATGATTTCGCGCGCGACAAAGGGAAAGGTAACGAACAGCGTCGCCAAAATAATGCCGGGGATGGCGAAGATAATCTGTATGCCTTGCGCTTCCAGCCAGCCGCCCAATGCCGTGTGCGCGCCGAACAATAAGACGAACATTAAACCGGCCACCACGGGCGATACGGAAAACGGCAAATCGAGCAGGGTGGTCAGCAACTGCTTGCCGCGGAAGTCGAAACGGGTCAGCAGCCACGCCATCGCCACGCCCAATACGGCATTGACGGGAACGACCACCGCGGCGGTAATCAGGGTGAGCTTGATCGCCGCCCACGCTTCGGGATCGGTAAGGGATTGCAGGTACAAATCCCAACCGCCTTTCAGCGCTTCGTAAAACACGGCGACAAGCGGTACGACCAGCATCAGCAGCAGGAACCCCAGCGCGACAGCGGTCAGCAACACGCGCAGCCAGCGCGGTTCGGTCAGGTTGGGATTGGCGGAATAAGGTTTCATGGCGGTGGTGTTCTCTGGTTGGTTTTAAGATGTTTGGAGGTCGTCTGAAAAACTGTTTTCGTGGGTCGGATTCGTTTTCAGACGACCTTTTATTGATTAAGGGAATAAAAAACGTCTAGCTGCCGTCATTCCCGCGCAGGCGGGAATCCATCGGTAAAGTTCAGCTGCCTTATTTATTTTTGGTTTTTCTGTTGCCGTGCGGTGGATTTCCGCCTGCGCGGGAATGACGGCAACAGCGTAGTTCAGGTTTTTAGACGACCCCTCAACCCTTCGCCCCCGAACGCCTGCTCAACGCCCACTGCATCACGTTCAGCGCAAACAGAATCACAAACGAAACCAGCAGCATAAACAACGCCACCGCCGACGCGCCCTGTACGTCGAACTGTTCCAGCTTGCCCGTAATAATCAGCGGCAGGATTTCGGAAACCATCGGAATGTTGCCCGCGATAAAAATCACCGAGCCGTATTCACCCGTTGCCCGCGCGAACATCATGCCCGCACCGGTTAAGAGCGCCGGCGTGATTTCCGGCAGCAGCACGCGGCGGAACGTCGTGAAGCGGTTTGCACCCAAAGTCGCCGCCGCTTCCTCATACTCGCCCGACAATTCCTCCAATACCGGCTGCACGGCGCGGACGATAAAAGGCAGGCTGACGACGACCAGCGCAATCCAAATGCCGACGGGCGTAAACGCAATTTTGATGCCCAAAGGCTCGAAAAAACGGCCTATCCAACCGTTGGGCGCATACAGGGTCGCCAAAGCGATGCCCGTAACCGCCGTCGGCAGCGCAAACGGCAAATCGACCAGCGCGTTCACCAACCCCTTGAGCGGAAATTCATAGCGCACCAACACCCACGCCACCAGTGTGCCGAACACGACATTGGTCAGCATCGCATAAAACGACATCCGCAAACTCAGCCACACCGCCGCCAACACGTTCGGCTCGGCAATCGTGTTCCAAAAGCCGCCCCGGCCGATTTCCGCCGCCTTCGCCGCCATCATCGCAAACGGCAAAACCACCAGAAGCGACAGGCACAATACAGTCAGGCCGAGGCTGATTTTGAAGCCGGGCAGTACGCTGGGCGTTTTGAGTAATAACATGGTCGGTCGGAAGGGAAAAAGAAGATGCTGCCACTTTAACGGGGTCGTCTGAAAAACGGAAAGAATGGTTTGTTTCCGGCAAAGAAAAATTGGTTATAAGTATTGCGTGAAACAAGGCCGAAAACTGTACATCCGCCCGCGCGGGGTGTATGCTTCGAATACATTCATACAATATCAATCTTTACCACAAACCTTAAACGTCGTCTGAAAACGACTAAATTCAGGAATACCGCCATGACCGATTTGACCGTTTGGGAAGTTTCCCCCGTAAATACCGTGATAGACCATGTCATCAGCCGCTATCACAATACCCACCGCGCACAACTTGAAGAGCTTGTCCCTTTGGCGCACAAAATCGCCTCAACCTCGCCCGACGGCTTCCCCGCCGAACTGCCGGAACTGCTCGAATACATCCAAAACGAGCTGCTGATGCACATGATGAAGGAAGAACGTATGTTGTTCCCAATGGCAAAACAAGGCTTGGGCAGCCGTGCCGCCATGCCGGTCAATGTCATGATGCACGAACACGAAGAACACGACCGTGCACTGGCGCAGTTGAAAACCCTGACCAACCATTTCACTCCGCCGCAAAACGCCGACAAAGACCAGCAAAGGTTGTACGCGTTGGCACAAGAACTGTCGGACGATTTGGAAGAACATATCCACTTGGAAAACGAAATCCTTTTCCCACGCATCTTGGCTTCATAAAAAATATCGGCGGCTGTCTAGCCGCCGATATTTTTTACCTATGCCACTCCATAATATATAATTGTTTTATATGGATATTCAACCCATGAGGATTATCTTATGAAACCTATTGCCGCCGCTTTATCGCTATCCGCCTTCATCCTGACCGCCTGTACCGCAGACTCGCCCCGCATGTCGGTAGGCCTCGGCTTGGGAACAGGTATAGGCAGCCATATCGGATTAGGTACCTCTGTCAATATCCCCGTCGGCATTGGCAAAAGGGAAAACCGTACCCCTAAAAACAACGGCGGCATCCATATTATCGAGGAACAAATCGTTACTTATTTTGACGCGCAAGGCATCCCTGCCGACAGCCCCGTCAAGGGAGGTTATTATCGGCAATTAATCAGCAGGCACAATAAGGAATATCTGGTACAGGATTTCTACAGCGACAACAGCAGGAAACGCACCGATCCCTATCCCCTGCCCCGCGAACGGCTGCTACAATTCCGCGCCACACCGTATGACGGTTCATTAACCGTATATACCTACAACGGCAACGTCATGCAGCAGCAAGTATTTAAAAACGGAAAATTGATCAGCACAAAATATTAATGGGATAAAGTCAAAATAATATACTTACCATTCAAATATTTGAAATGCTGCCGTTTCGTCAGTTAAAATTTTAGTTGACACTTTTTTTCAGGGCTATATAATACGCCCCATTCCCCGATAGCTCAGTCGGTAGAGCGACGGACTGTTAATCCGCAGGTCCCTGGTTCGAGCCCAGGTCGGGGAGCCAAATTTAAAAAGCCTGAACAATTTGTTCAGGCTTTTTTGCATATACATATTGTGTTCAATCGGCGAAAAATAAAAGTCTTCCTATCATCTAAAGCATTAAGATTTGCCTGATTGCTCCTTTCAGACGACCTTCCTATAATCTGTTTTTCTTTTTTTATAAAGAGTCAATAAATCATGAATATTACCGAAATCGTCCGCCAACGATACAGCACCAAGTCTTTCGACCCGTCCAAAAGAATCGCAGCCGAAGACTTCGCCCATATCGAAGCTGCCCTACGCAACAGCCCCTCCAGCGTCAATATGCAGCCGTGGCACTTCATCATCGCCGATGATGAAGCAGGCAAAGCGCGTATCGCCAAAGCTACTGAAAAACTCCCTTACAACGCCCCGAAAATTACTCATGCGTCCCACGTCGTCGTCTTCGCCGCCCGCGTTTGCGCCGATGATGATTATGTCGCCGCCGTATTGGCGCAAGAAGACAGAGACGGGCGCTTCGCCACGGAAGAAGCCAAACAGGCAGGCGACTCTACCCGCCGTCTGTTCTTAGGCATCCACCGCAACCAAATCCAAGACGAAGAGCAATGGCTTGCCAAACAAGTCTATCTCAACATGGGTTTCACCCTGCTCGCCGCTGCCGCATCAGGCATCGACGCCGTGCCGATGGAAGGCGTGGATTTGCAAGTTTTAAATGAGGAATTCGGTTTGATCGAAAAAGGCTACAAAGCCGTCGCCGTCGTCTCCTTCGGCTACCGTGCCGCAGACGATTTCAACGCCGCTTTACCCAAATCACGTTTTGAAAACGAAGCCATCTTCACCAAAATCTGAAAAAACTGATGAAACAGCAATTAGGTCGTCTGAAACCTTCAAATAGAGGGTTTCAGACGACCTTTTTGCATCATCACATCCTGTTTCGGTATAATTCGCGTTCCAATATCCGGCTAAAAGCCGTTCAGACCTGCCCGTGAATACATCATCGAAACCTTCCCTGCCCTATCTTGCCTCGTGCGCCAGCCTGATTTTTCTGATCCTCCTTTCCCTGTCTTGGGAATTGTGGATTGCGCCTTTGCGCGACGGCGGTTCATGGCTTGCCCTCAAAGCCCTGCCTTTATGCCTGCCGCTGGGCGGCATACTCAAGGGCCGTATTTATACTTATCAATACAGCTCTATGCTGATTCTGATTTATTTTGCCGAGGCGGTCATGCGCCTGTTTGACGCTTCGCCTGCCGAACGTCTGTGCGCCGCATTGTCTCTTATCTCCTGCATAATTTTCTTTGTCGCCTGCCTCGCATTTATCAAACAACACAAAAAAGAGGGAAAATGATGTTTGCCCGTACCGCATATCATCTTAAAAATGAATGGAATGTCCGCCTGCTGCCTTTATGGGTTTGTTTTATCTGGGTTTGCGCCGTCCCTTTCCTGTCGATTTACCGCGTAGGCCCACTGCCGAGCTTCTACCTTGAAGCCGGGTCCCTCTTGGGTGCGACAATTTTAGTTTTGGCTTCGGCATATAAAGGCCTGCTCAATATCCGCCTGCCTTATGTATCTGTCGGACTGTTGCTGATGGCGGCATATTGGGCGATACAGCCACGGGCAATGGGTTTGCTGTATCCGGGGATGAGCGACTTGGCGGCATGGACTTTCGTCATCCTCGCCCTATCTGCCTGGGCATGTCGCGGCTGGATTTCCGCTTACGGACAAGACCGAGTTGTTACCGTATTCGCATGGTCGTTGTTTTTTGGTGCAGCTGCGCAGGCTGTCGTGGCGTTTATGCAGTTCAAAGGATGGTCGGACATTTCCCTGTTCCACGGCATATTGGCTTACGGCGGCGGAACGGTAAACGGCCAGCTCGGGCAGCGCAACCATCTGGGCCATTATCTGATGTGGGGCGTACTTGCCGCATCCTATTTGTGGGCAACGCGGAAAATGCCCGACTGGCTGGGATTTATTTGCGTATTTCTGCTGACTGCCGTCTTGGGTTTGGTCAACTCGCGCACTATCCTGGGCTACATCATCGCTATCGTATTGATTCTGCCTTTTTGGTACTGGCGGGCAGGCCGCGAATCGGCACGCTTAATCAAAATCTTCTTTTTCGCAGCGGTATTGGCTGCGGTTTTCCAGTTCGGCATGGGGACGCTACTTGAGTTACTGGGCAACAGCCGTTACGAGACCGCGGTAGAACGCGCCGGCCATAGCGATTTTGAAGGTTCTGCGCGCCAAATCGAATGGCGGAATGCCTGGACCGCCTTTACCCGCTCCCCAATCCTCGGACACGGCTGGAACAGCTTCGGCAGCCTGAGTTTTCTGTTAAATGCCGAAAAACAGTACTTTGCCAATAACATCCTAGGCGTTTTGTTCACCCACTGCCACAACCTTATCCTGCAAATCCTTGCCGAAATGGGGCTGACAGGCGCATTATTGAGCGCGGGAACCATGCTGGCGGGCGTTTGGCGTTTGATTGCCCGTCCGTCTAATCCTGCCAACCTGTTCCTACTGACCGCCGCAAGCGTAACCATGTGCCACAGCATGCTCGAATACCCGCTTTGGTACATCTACTTCCTGACCCCGTTCGCCCTCATGCTTTCGCTCTCAAGCGCGCGTTATGAAGATGTATCCGACGGAATCAAACAAGCCCGCCGCCGCAATTTGACAGGCGGTATCGCCGCATTGGCCATTATCGGCGGCACGCTGCACTTAGGCTGGAACTACACCGACCTGACCGCTTACAGCCGTCAACCCAAAACCGACGGCCCGTCTCAAGTCAACGCCAAAATTTCCGGACTGCGCCGCATTTCCGAAACCAGTCCCATGCTGGCCTATTATGCCGACCTGAGCCTGACCCGCCGTGCCGATCCGGCCGATGAAAAAGTCCAACCTTGGGCGCAAAAAGCGGCATTCGACGCACTCACCTACCGCCCTTACAGCAATGCCTACCAGGTCGGCCTCTACCTCTACCGTCAAGGTAAAACCAAAGAAGGCGCGCAATGGATGCAAGATATGTATTATTACTATCCTTACACGATGCCGTTTTACACCGGCAAAATCCGCAGCAGAAAGGAATTCGAACCGCTTCTGCCCCAAATTTTGGAAGACTGCCGCAATTTCCTGAAATCGCCAAAACATAAAACCGCCAAACCTTGCGCGGCGGAGATACCGGCATCGTAAACAACCAAGGTCGTCTGAAATATTTTCAGACGACCTTTTGCTATCGATCCCAATAAACAGCCGGCCTACCATTTCCCACTGGCAAGAGAAACCATATTCGGACATAGCGATTTAAATATGTTTTAAGGTCGTCTGAAACATTTTCAGACGACCTTAAACCCATCTCTCTCCGTTATAGTGGATTAAATTTAAATCAGGACAAGGCGACGAAGCCGCAGACAGTACAGATAGTACGGCAAGGCGAGGCAACGCCGTACTGGTTTAAAGTTAATCCACTATACTATTCCATCCCTAAAACGAATGCGGTAAAACAACCGTCATCAGCCGATAAGCCCATATCCTGTCGATCCAAATAAAAATACCTGTGCCGATATTCACGCGCAGGTATTTTCCATTTCAATCCACTATATAATCCCGTTTATTATCCACCGCCCTACCCCCGCCATGTTCTACCTCAACCAGTCCAACCGTCTCGAATCGCTAGCCGCCCTGTTTGCCGGAATCCAAAGGGTCAGACCGCTTGAGTCTGCTTTGGCGGCGGAACAGATTGTGGTGCAGAGTCAGGGGATGCGGCGTTATTTGAGTGTTTATCTGGCGCGCGAACTGGGGGTGGCGGCGAATTTGCAATTCAGCCTGCCGGCGGGTTTGACGTGGCAGTTGATGCAGAAGCTGATTCCCGATATTCCCGCGCTCAGTCCGTTTTCGCCGGAGGTGATGCGCTGGCGGCTTTTGGATTTGTTCCGCAGCGAGCGTTTTCAGACGACCTCTGAATTTGAAAAAGTCCGCTCTGTCTTGCAAAGCTATTTGGGCAGCGGCGAGTCGGCGGATTATCAGTTGGCGGGGCAGTTGGCGGATATTTTCGACCAGTATCTGGTGTACCGGCCGCAGTGGATTGATGCCTGGCAAGAAGGCAAACTTCTGGGGCTGGGTGAGGACGAGGTCTGGCAGGCGCAGCTTTGGCGCTATTTGGACGACGGCAACCAATCCGCGCCGCACCGTGTGGCGCTGTGGGAAAAGCTGCTATCGTCTTTGGATAAGGCGCACCTGCCCGAACGGTTTTTCGTGTTCGGCATTTCGACGATGGCGCCGATGTATTTGCAGCTTTTGCAGAAAATTTCGGAACATTGCGATGTGTTCGTGTTCGCGCTCAATCCGAGCGGGCAGTATTGGGGCAATGTGATTGAGGCGGCGCAGCTTTTGAAGGGCGGCGACGATGCGGATTTGTCGCAGACGGGGCATCCGCTCTTGGCGTCGCTGGGCAAGCAGGGGCGTGATTTTTTTGATTTTCTGACGGAAATCGGCTTGGAGGAGCAGCCTGTGTTTGAAGAGGTTTCAGACGACACGCTGCTGCACTGCCTGCAAAACGACATTCAAAACCTGCGTATGCCGTCTGAACACAGCCGCACGGATTTGCTGGGCGACGGCTCCGTCCGTATTGTGTCGGCACACAGCCCCCTGCGCGAATTGCAGATTTTGAAAGACAAGCTATTGCGGATTTTGCACGAACATCCCGACTGGCAGCCGCACGATATTGCCGTTTTGACGCCGAACATCGAGCCGTACAGCCCGTTTATCGAAGCGGTATTCGGGCAGGCGCAGGGCGGGGCGCAGGCTTTGCCGTATTCGGTTTCGGACGTGAAACTCAGCCGCCGCCAGCCGCTGCTTTACGTGTTCGAGCAGGCACTGGATTTGCTGGAAAGCCGGTTTGAAGTCGATAAAGTGCTGCCGCTGTTGGAAAGCGGTTTGGTGCTGCGCCGTTTCGGGCTGACGGCGGACGATTTGCCGCTGCTGCACGACACCATTGCCGAATTGAACGTGCATTGGGGTTTGGACGGAACGATGCGCGGCGCGGCGGACAATCTGTTCACTTGGCAGCAGGCGTTGGAACGCATCGTGTTAGGCTGGATGCTGCCCGACGACGGCAGCCCGCTCTGGCAAAACGTCAGCGCGTGGCACGGCGATGTCAACCGCCTCGATGTATTCGGCCGCTTTGCCGCCTTCATCCGCACGCTGTCCCACCTCGCCGCCGAGTGGCGCAAACCCGCAGCGGCGGAGGAATGGACGGAACGCTGCCGCGATTTGGTGCAGTCATTGTTCCTGCCCGACGCCGACGACCAATACGCCTTGCAGCAGTTCGAGCAGGCGTTGGCAAAATGGCAGGAAGAAACCGCATTGGCAGGCTTTAGCGGCACTTTGCCGCAACATACGGTCATCCGCCACATCCGCCGCTTCTTAGGCAGCGAAAGCCAAGCCGGATTTTTGCGCGGCGGCATCACCTTTTGCAGCATGGTGCCGATGAGGAGTCTGCCGTTCAAAGTCATCTGCCTCTTGGGGCTGAACGACGGCGATTTCCCGCGCAACACCAAAGCCGCCGTGTTCGACCTGATTGCCAAACACCCGCAAAAAGGTGACCGCGCCCGCCGCGACGACGACCGCTACCTTTTCCTCGAAGCCATCATCAGCGCGCGCGACATCCTTTATCTTTCCTACGTCGGCCGCAGCATCCGCAACGACGACGAACTCGCCCCGTCCGCCCTCGTCAGCGAACTCATCGACACCATCGCCGCCATGACCGGACGGCGCAGCAAAGAGCTGGCGGAACACTGGGTCGAGCAACATCCCCTGCAACCGTTCTCACACCGCTATTTCATCGCAGACAAAATTTCAGACGGCCTCTTCAGCACGCGGCAGGACTACGCCGAAGCCCTCAACCGCCCGCGCGAACAGGCGCGTCCGTTTTTCAGTGAAGCCCTCGAAGAAAACAGCCCCGCACCGACCGTCTGGCAGGACGACTTCATCCGCTTCTGGAAAAATCCCGTCAAAGCATGGCTGCAACAAACCTTGGGCTGGCGCGAACCCTACCGCGACGAAGCATGGGAATCCGCCGAACCCTTCGAGCCGCAACGCGCCGACAAAATCGCCGCCGCCTACCTCGACGCCCGCCGCCACAACCAAGACTTTCAAGAAACCGCCGTCCGCCTCGACGCCGAAAGCCTGTTACCCGCCGGTGAATTGGGTAAATTGTGGCAACAGAATTTCCAAGCCGCCGCCAAACGCATAGACGGCGCATTGCTGCAAAGCCCCAAACTGCCGCCCTTCGCCTATGAAATCCAGTTCGACGGGCAAACCCTGCAAGGCAGCCTCGGCAACCTGTACCAATGCGGCCAAGTGTTCTACCTCGACCGCAAACCCAATGCCCCGCAACGCATCGCCCTTCTGCTCGAACATTTAATCTTTTGCGCGGTAGGGTCGGCGGTAGGGTCGTCTGAAACCGAAACCTGCCAAACCCATATCGTTCAGCCTGAAGAAACAACGCTTTATCCCGAAATCCCTAGCAGCCAAGCGCAACAAATGTTGCAAAAATGGCTGACGTTCTTCAACCTCGGACAAACGCGCCCGCTGCCTTTCTTCGCCAAAACCAGCCTCGCCGCCGCCGAAGCCTACGGCAAAAAACAGAGCTGGGAAGATGCCCTGAACAAAGCCAGGGAAAGCTATCACGGCAACAAAGTCAGCAAAGGGCAAAAAGACTATACCGAAGTTGCCTTAGTGTTCGGCAACGAAGACACCGAACCGGTAGAAGGAGCGTTGTTCCAAAGATTGGTGGAAGAGCTGCTGATACCGCTGCTGGACGCGGTAAAGGAAGAATCGTCGGATGCGGCATAGAGGCCGAAAATCGGAAGAGGTCGTCTGAAAACGTGAATTCATCGTTTCAGACGACCTCTTCCTTGGTAAACCTGTTTTTAAAACCCCTCACTTCCGCCATCATTCACCAAACCGGAATCCATTGGAAATTCGAAAGGGCAGATGTCTCAAAAACAGTTGCCGAGAAAATCCACCTACTTAGTTTCCTGCCCATCGGGAATGATTGCAGGAGACCTTTGCAAAATTCTCCCCAAATCCCCTAAATTACCACCAAGACATTTAGGGGATTTTCCATGAGCACCTTCTTCCGGCAAACCGCACAAGCCATGATTACCAGACACATCGACCGCTTCCCACTATTGAAGTTGGATCAGGTGATTGATTGGCAACCGATCGAACAATACCTGAACCGTCAAAGAACCCGTTACCTTAGAGACCACCGCGGCCGTCCCGCCTATCCCCAGTTGTCCATGTTCAAAGCCGTCCTGCCCGGAATGGCACAGCCTCTCCGATCCCGAACTCGAACACAGCCTCATTACCCGCATCGATTTCAACCTGTTTTGCCGTTTTGACGAACTGAGCATCCCCGATTACAGCACCTTATGCCGCTACCGCAACCGGCGGCGCAAGACGACACCCTGTCCGAATTGCTCAAACTGATTAACTGCCAACTGACCGAAAAAGGTTTAAAAGTAGAGAAAGCATCCGCCGCCGTCATTGACGCCACCATTATTCAGACCGCCGGCAGCAAACAACGTCAGGCCATAGAAGTCGATGAATAAGGACAAGTCAATGGACAAACCACACCGAGTAAAGACAGCGATGCCCGCCGGACAAAGAAAAACGGCCTCTACAAACTCGGTTACAAACAACATACCCGTACCGATGAGGAAGGCTATATCGAGAAACTGAACATCACCCCCGCCAATGTCCATGAGAGCAACCATCTTTCCCCTTTGTTGGAAGGCCTAACCGAAGGTACGACCGTCTATGCTGACAAAGGCTACGACAGTGCGGAAAACCGGCAACATCTGAAAGAGCATCAGTTGTTAGACGGCATTATGCGCAAAGCCTGCCGCAACCGTCCGCTGACGGAAGCGCAAACCAAACGTAACCGATATTTGTCGAAGACCCGTTATGTGGTCGAACAAAGCTTCGGTACGCTGCACCGTAAATTCTGCTACGCCCGGGCAGCCTATTTTGGTCTGCTCAAAGTGAGTGCGCAAAGCCATCTGAAGGCGATGTGTTTGAACCTGTTGAAAGCGGCTAACAGGCTAAGTGTGCCTGTTGCCGCCTAAAAGGCGGCCCGGATGCCTAATTATGGGGCGTCCGGGGAGAAAAACGGGGATATTTGGCATGAAAACAGCCGAAAAACCTGTGTTTGGGTTTTAGCTGTTGGGGGTGAAGGGGAAGAGGGGAATTTTGCAAAGGTCTCATATATTCATTGACAAATTTCGACGGCAAAATTTATGATTAAAACGTGCCATATATTAAATTAATGTTCAATATATGGAACAAATAAAGAATTTAAATATGATTTTATCAGGAAAAAGGAGGCGGTTATGAATACTTGGATTGAGCGGATGAGTGATGTTTTGCCGACCGGCGCGGCTGTAGGCTGCGACTGGTTCGCCCAAAGCGCGCGCAATGCAGTGATTAAATCAACCGACGGACGGGAAATTATCGACTTCGTAGGCGGTATCGGCGTACTGAATGTCGGCCACTGTCATCCGAAAGTGACGGCGGCAGTCGCGGCGCAACTTGAGAAATTTACGCATACAGCCTTTCAGGTTGTGCCTTACCAGAATTATGTCGAACTGGGCGAAAGATTGGGCAAACTGGTACCCATTGAAGGCAAAGTGAAATGCCAGTTTTTTTGCAGCGGCGCGGAAGCGGTTGAAAATGCGGTGAAAATCGCCCGTGCCCACACTAGGCGCAACGGTGTGATCGCATTCGGCGGCGCGTTTCACGGCCGCACGCTGATGACGCTTGCCCTGACCGGAAAAGTGTCCCCCTATCAGGCAGATTTCGGCGCCATGCCTTCGGGCGTGTTCCACGCGCTTTTCCCTTCCGAAACGCAGCATATCAGCGTGGAGGATGCGGTTAAAAGTATCAAAAGGATTTTCAAAAGCGATATTGCGCCGCACGACGTGGCCGCCATTATTTTGGAACCAGTGCAGGGAGAAGGCGGCTTCAATGTCTGCCCGCCCGAATTTATGCGCGCCGTGCGTGAGATTTGCGACGAACACGGCATTGTGATGATTGCCGACGAAGTACAGTCCGGTTACGGCCGCACAGGCAAACTTTTTGCGATGGAACATTACGACGTCAAACCCGATTTGATTACGATGGCAAAAAGTCTGGCGGGCGGTATGGTATTGAGCGGCGTGGTGGGCAAGGCCGACATCATGAATGCGGCAAGGCCGGGGGGCTTGGGCGGAACATACGCCGGCAACCCTTTGGGCATTGCCGCGGCATTGGTGGTGCTGGACATCATCGAAGAGGAAAAGCTGCTGGAACGTTCCCAATATCTGGGCGACAAGCTCAAACAGTTCCTACGCGATTTAAACGCACCCGAAATTACCCAAATCCGCGGCTTAGGTTCGATGGTGGCTGTTGAATTCGGCGACGATGACAGTCCGAACAGCGAGTTTGCCGCCAAAGTGAAAGCTATTGCGATGGAAAACAACCTGCTGCTACTCACCTGCGGCGCGCACGCCAACACCATACGTTTCCTTTACCCGCTGACGATTGAGGAGGAACTCTTCGACCAGGCTTTGACGATTCTGAAAAACTCCTTTGAGAAAGCACGCAAAAGCTAAAAACGCTGAAACAAGGTTTCAGACGGCCTAAAGGCCGTCTGAAAAACACCCACCACATTATTTTGCAGGACTTCCCATGAAAACCTTTTCCCAACTGCTCAACCACCCCGATATTTCCTTTTCCCCGATTTCAGACTGCCTCAAAGTCGGCAATCCGGCAACGGGCGAGACCTTGGCGTTTGTCCGCACGACTCGTTCAGACGGCCTCAAATTGCTGATTCAAAAGGCGGAGGCGGCACAAAAATTATGGGCGGCAAAAACTGCGTTGGAGCGCGCCGATGTGTTGTGGCGTTGGTATTTTTTGATTAAAGAAAACAAAGAAGAACTGGCGCGTATCATGACGATGGAGCAGGGAAAAAGTCTGACTGAGGCGCGTGGCGAGATTGATTATGCGGCTTCGTTTGTGCGCTGGTTTGCCGAAGAGGCGCGGCGGATTGACGGCGATGTGTTGACGAGTGTGAAAGCGTCGCAAAAACTGGTTGTGTTGAAACAGCCTATCGGTGTTACTGCGGCGATTACACCGTGGAACTTCCCATCTGCGATGATTGCACGTAAGGCTGCACCTGCTTTGGCGGTGGGCTGTGCGATGATTGTCAAGCCCGCGTCGCTCACGCCTTTGAGTGCGTATGCGTTGGCTGTACTGGCCTACGAAGCGGGTGTGCCTCAGGATTTGTTGCCTGTTGTCAGCGGTAGTGCTTCGGAAATCAGCAATGAATTTGCCACGAATCCGACCGTGCGCAAAATCAGCTTTACCGGCTCAACTGAAATAGGTGCGAAAATTTTTGCCGACAGTGCGGCGGACATTAAAAAACTCAGTTTGGAACTGGGCGGCAATGCGCCGTTTATCGTGTTTGACGATGCCGATTTGGACAAAGCCGTCGAAGGCGCGCTCGCCAGCAAGTTTCGCAACAGCGGCCAGACCTGCGTCTGCACCAACCGCGTGTACGCTCAATCGGGCATTTACGACGAATTTTGCCGCAAATTAAGTGAAAAAGTGGCCGCGCTCAAATTGGGCAACGGCTTGGATGAAGGCGTGAACCAAGGGCCGCTGATTGAGGAAAAAGCGGTGGAAAAAGTCGAGCAGCACATCGCCGACGCGCTCTCCAAAGGCGCGGTCTGCCTGACCGGCGGCAAACGCAGCGCGCTGGGCGGAACGTTTTTCGAACCGACTGTCTTAAGCGGCGTAACGGCGCAAATGGCGGTGGCGCGCGAAGAAACCTTCGGGCCGTTGTGTCCCGTGTTCCGCTTTGAAAGCGAAGCCGAAGTCATCGCGGCCGCCAACGATACGGAATACGGTTTGGCGGCCTACCTCTTCACTTCCGACACCGCCCGTCAGTGGCGAGTTGGCGAAGCCTTGGAATACGGCATGGTCGGCATCAATACGGGCTTAATCAGTAATGAAGTGGCACCGTTTGGCGGCGTAAAACGCAGCGGTTTGGGACGTGAAGGCAGCAAATACGGTGCGGACGAATATTTGGAATTGAAATATTTGTGTATTGATGTGGCCGGATAGCCTGCCGTCGGTTTTTAGACGGCCTCACATCGGTCAGGCCGTCTAAAACCGCAACTTCTGTTAACTTCCCCTCATTTCTAATCTCCTGTATGCCGTTTCAAACGACACACAGGGATGATTGTTCCCTGAAAAACGGGAGATTCCAAAAAACATAGAAAGCAGATAAACAAATTCTGACAAATCTGCGGGTTTACAAGAAGAAACTTAATTTCAATAGGAGGCTGAAATGTCTGATGTATTGAGAGTGGAGAAAATTACCTTTTGGGAAGGCGTGGCCATGATTATCGGCACCAATATCGGTGCGGGGATTTTGGGCGTGTCGTATGCCGCGCGGCAGGCGGGCTATATGCCTTTGCTATTTTGGCTGGTAGTAGTAGGCGTGATTACAACCGTTACGATGCTTTATGTGGCCGAAGCCACGTTGCGCACACGGCAGCACGAGCAGTTGAGCGGTTTGGCGCAGCGCTATGTCGGCAGGTTCGGTTCGTGGCTGATGTTCACATCGGTAACGGTCAATGCACTGGGCGCACTGATAGCGTATATGAGCGGCAGCGGCGATTTGATGCATTCCTTGTTCGGCATCGACAAACGCATCGGCAGCATCCTGTTTTTCATCCCCGCCGCGCTGATTCTGGCTCTGGGCCTGAAAGCCTTGGGCAGGAGCGAGAAATGGATTACGTCGCTGATGGTGCTCATGCTGCTGGTACTGGTCGGCGCGACGCTGTTTTTCCCGACCACTGATTTCAGACGGCTTTTAGACGGCAGTTGGCTGTATATGGTGCCCGTGTTCAACTTGGTGGTGTTTATTTACTGCGCGCAATACATCGTGCCGGAACTAGCGCGCGGCCTGTCGCATACGCCCAAACAGCTTCCCAAAGCCATCGTTACCGGCATGTTTTGCACCTTTGCCCTGATTGCGCTCGTGCCGTTGTCTGTGATTTCGCTCAACGGTTTGGACAACGTCAGCCAGGTGGCGACGGTAAACTGGGGCAATGCCTTGGGAAGTTGGGCGTTTTTCATGGCAAACGGCTTCGCATTGTTCGCCATGCTGACTTCCTATTGGGGCATCGGCGGCAGTTTCTTAACCAATATTGCCGACCGCTTCAGTCTGAAAGTCGATGACAACCTGAAAGTCCGTTCGCTGACCGTGGCCGTGGTCGCCCTACCACCGCTGGTACTGGCTTACAGCGGCATGGTTGGCTTCGTTGACGCGCTTTATTTTGCGGGCGTGTTCAGCGGCGTGGTATTGAGCATCATACCGTATCTGATTATCAAAGGCGCACGCGGCAAGGGCAACCGCACACCAGAATGGACGTGCGCCCCTTGGATGACCCATCCCGCTATTTACACGCTGATTTTCCTACTCTACAGCGCAAGCGCGGTTTATGCGGTATTGGCGAAACTGGATTTGCTGCCTCCGGGCTGGTAAACGGTTTTATAATAAAAAGGCCGTCTGAGACCTTTGCAAAATTCTCCCCAAATCCCCTAAATTACCATCAAGACATTTAGGGGATTTCCCATGAGCACCTTCTTCCGGCAAACCGCACAAGCCATGATCGCCAAACACATCGACCGCTTCCCATTATTGAAGTTGGATCAGGTGATTGATTGGCAGCCGATCGAACAATACCTGAACCGTCAAAGAACCCGTTACCTCCGAGACCACCGCGGCCGTCCCGCCTATCCCCTGTTGTCCATGTTCAAAGCCGTCCTGCTCGGACAATGGCACAGCCTCTCCGATCCCGAACTCGAACACAGCCTCATCACCCGCATCGATTTCAACCTGTTTTGCCGTTTTGACGAACTGAGCATCCCCGATTACAGCACCTTATGCCGCTACCGCAACCGGCGGCGCAAGACGACACCCTGTCCGAATTGCTCAAACTGATTAACTGCCAACTGACCGAAAAAGGTTTAAAAGTAGAGAAAGCATCCGCCGCCGTCATTGACGCAACCATTATTCAGACCGCCGGCAGCAAACAACGTCAGGCCATAGAAGTCGATGAATAAGGACAAGTCAATGGACAAACCACACCGAGTAAAGACAGCGATGCCCGCCGGACAAAGAAAAACGGCCTCTACAAACTCGGTTACAAACAACATACCCGTACCGATGAGGAAGGCTATATCGAGAAACTGCACATCACTCCCGCCAATACCCATGAGTGCAACCATCTGTCCCCTTTGTTGGAAGGCATTGCCGAAGGTACGACCGTTTATGCTGACAAAGGCTACGACAGCAAGGAAAACCGGCAACATCTGGAAGACCATCAGTTGTTAGACGGCATTATGCGCAAAGCCTGCCGCAACCGTCCGCTGACGGAGGCACAAACCAAACGTAACCGATATTTGTCGAAGACCCGTTATGTGGTCGAACAAAGCTTCGGTACGCTGCACCGTAAATTCCGCTACGCCCGGGCAGCCTATTTTGGTCTGTGTAAAGTGAGTGCGCAAAGCCATCTGAAGGCGATGTGTTTAAACCTGTTGAAAGCGGCCAACAGGCTAAGTGTGCCTGTTGCCGCCTAAAAGGCGGCCCGGATGCCTGATTATCGGGTATCCGGGGAGGATTAAGGGGGTATTTGGGTAAAATCAGGAGTAATTAGGAGCGGAAATACACGAAAACCTGTGTTTGGGTTTCGGCTGTTGGGGGAAAGGCTTTTTTGCAAAGGTCTCTGCAGGAGTGGATCCTATATTTTTAATCCACATATAAAAAAGTCGTCTGAAAATATGTTTCAGACGACTTTTTTAACTCTTTCTGCTTATTTATTATGTTGACGGAAATACGCCCACTCCTCCACAACAATACCGTCAGGCAGATGGCACATTCCATACTCTCCGCCATCCTTGTCTTTTTTGATTTCCAACTTACCGCCCTGCTTTACGCAAAATTCTGAAGCCGGATTGGGCATATCGGCCATCGGTACACTTTCTTTCTCAAGAGTATTGCAAGCTGCCAAAGTAGTTGCAGCCGCGAGGCTTAAAATAATCGGCTTAATCATATGTTTTCCTTTTACTATCCCAATATCTCTATTGATTGGATACTCGGTTTTCGGACGACCTCTAAAACAGTTTTGAAAATATCCATCAACGCAAAATATCAGCGTTTGTTTTGGTGATAAACGGGCATAACTTCCGGCAACATCCTTCGTATTGCTTCGATACGGGTATTGTTGGCGGGATGGGTTGACAAGATGGCTACCTGACTGCCGCCTTGCGCCTTATTCATTTTTTCCCATACGCTGATTGCCGCCTGCGGATTGTAACCTGCTTGAGCCATCAGGCGGACGCCTCCCGCATCTGCCTCACTTTCCTGATGACGCGAAAAAGGTTTGGTTGCCAATAAATCTGTTCCGACGCCGACCAAATTTCCGTCCAAACCGACGGCACCTGCCAAAATAGAACCGCCCAAGCCGGTCAATACCTGACCTCCGATGGCTTTTTTGCTGTGTTCGAGCAGAGCGTGGGTCATTTCATGCCCGATGACTGCGGCGATTTCATCATCCGTCAGTTGCAAACGTTCGACCATGCCGGTATATACCGCCATTTTTCCGCCCGGCATCGCCCAAGCATTCAACTCGTTGCTGCGGATAACGTTCATCTGCCAATTAAATGGTATGCCGGTACGGTTGGCGCGGTTGGCATACGGAACCAGTCTGGAAAACACCCGATGGACACGCTGCGCCGTCGGCGAGCCGACATCCAGCACATTTTGGCTGCGTGCTTTTTGTACAACCTGCGTATAGTTTCGCTCGGCCCCCTCGTTCAAAGCAGCCGTATCATATCCCACCATATCGGCGACGGAAGTACAACCCGCCAATGCCGCAACCCAGAGCCATAATCCGTACTTTTTACTGATTTTATTCATTTTATTGATTTTATTCATTTCAAAAATTCCTTGATGCCTGACAAAAGATTGAAATCAAAACCGTACAAAACGCCTTCCGTTTTCACCCACTGACCGTAAAATAAAATGCCGCCTGATTTTCAGACGGCATAACAAATATTTCAAGAGCGGCGCTGCAACATCCAAGATTCGATCTTACGCGCGTCGTTGACTCGGGTTGTCGAAGTCGGCGAGTTCAGCAATACGATGGTAATCGGTTGGTTTTGGACGTTTGCCTTAACCACCATCGAGCGTCCTGCTTCGCGGATATAACCGGTTTTCTGAAGTTCGATGTTCCAGCTGCCTTCGCGGACGAGGGCGTTGGAGTTTTTATAGTTTTGTCGACCGTTTGCCGTCCAAACCGAGCCGTAGTTGGAGGTCGTGTTTTTGCGGATAAGCGGATATTTGCTCGCTGCGGCGACCATGCGGTTCAAATCGTTGGCGGTCGATACGTTTTGGAAATTCAGACCGGTAGGTTCGTAGAAACGGCTGCTGTGCATGCCCAGGCTTTGCGCTTTGGCATTCATGGCGGCAACAAACGCCGACATACCGCCCGGATAGGTGCGGCCCAACGCGTGTGTTGCGCGGTTTTCGCTGCTCATCAGGCTCAGGTGCAGCAATTCGCCGCGCGTCAGTGTTGTGCCGACTGCAAGGCGGCTGCCTGTACCCTTCAAGCGGTCGATTTCATCGGCAGTAATGGTAATGGGCTCGTTCATATCCAACCGTGCGTCCAAAACGACCATTGCGCTCATCAGTTTGGAAATGGACGCAATCGGCATCACGCGATCTGCGTTTTTCTGATACAGGATTTCACCTGTTTTGTTGTTGAAAATCAAAGCAGCCTGCGATGTCAAAAGCGGCCCCGCCATCATCGCCTGAGCCTCGATTTTTTGTGCGTGGCTTAATGCGAAAGCTTCCATCGGGTCATTTTGGGTTGGAAAATTTTGTTCCAAAAATTGACCCAAAACGTCCATATCGTCTGCAGCGGCAGGGGCGGCGGCGACAGTCAACGCCATACCCAAACAGGCTGCACTCAGGGTTTTATAAAATTTCATAACCGACATACTTCAACCAGTAGAATTTAAGACAATTGAATTATTAAAGGGGATATTTTGCTTAAAATACAACAAAATGTAAAGTTTAATATGGCTTTTTTGCGTTTGTTTGCATCTTTTTCCCAAATTGGAAACAATCTTAAGGATGGGAAATTGTGGCGTGTCGCCATGCGTCGGAGGGTCGTCTGAAAACCTTACGCCCAACAGCTTGCCATACGGTATTTGATAAACCTTAAGATACTGATTATACTTACCGACTTTGCCGAAAACCGTTCCCGCAGCATTCGGATGACGGTTTGCCGATATTGCTTGAAAACAGAAGATAAATTATGACTGAAGAAAAACGCTCCTGCTCGTTTTGCGGAAAATCCGAGCATGAAGTCAAAAACCTGATTGAAGGCGAAAACGCTTTTATCTGTAACGAATGTGTAGAAACTTGCGGCGTGATGCTGCAAAGTTCAGACGACCTCTCCGCAGACAAATCTGCAACGGATGCGTCCCATCCGAACAACAAGCTGCCCACGCCTGCCGAAATCGTCGCCAACCTCAACGATCACGTTATCGGTCAGGAACAAGCCAAGAAAGCCTTGGCGGTGTCGGTGTACAACCATTACAAACGCCTGCGCCATCCCAAAGCCAACGGCAACGTCGAATTGTCGAAATCCAACATCCTGCTTATCGGTCCGACCGGTTCGGGTAAAACGCTGTTGGCGCAGTCTTTAGCGCGCAAACTGGACGTACCGTTCGTCATGGCGGACGCGACCACGCTGACCGAGGCGGGTTATGTCGGTGAAGACGTCGAACAAATCATTACCAAGCTTTTGGGTAAATGCGATTTCGATGTCGAAAAAGCCCAACGCGGTATCGTTTATATTGACGAAATCGACAAAATCTCGCGTAAAAGCGACAACCCGTCGATTACCCGCGACGTATCCGGCGAAGGCGTGCAACAAGCCTTGCTGAAACTGATTGAAGGTACGGTTGCCAGCGTTCCGCCCCAAGGCGGCCGTAAGCATCCGAATCAGGAATTTATCAACGTCGATACGACCAACATCCTGTTTATCTGCGGCGGCGCGTTTGCAGGCTTGGAAAAAGTCATCCGTCAGCGTACTGAAAAAGGTGGTATCGGTTTCGGCGCGTCCGTTCACAGTAAGGACGAAAATGCCGACATTACCGGATTGTTTGAAATCGTTGAGCCTGAAGACTTGATTAAATTCGGTTTAATTCCCGAGTTAATCGGCCGTCTGCCCGTTATCGCCACGCTGGCGGAATTGGATGAAGACGCATTGGTCAACATTTTGACCGAGCCGAAAAATGCCTTGGTGAAACAATATCAAACCCTGTTCGGCATGGAAAATGTCGAATTGGAATTTGAAGAAGAAGCCTTGCGCAGCATCGCCCGTCAGGCAATGGAACGCAAAACCGGCGCGCGCGGCCTGCGCTCCATCGTTGAACGCTGCCTCTTGGATACCATGTATCAACTGCCTGATTTGAAAGGCGTGACCAAAGTTGTCATCGGTAAAAACGTCATCGAGAAAGGCGAACAGCCCAAGCTCTTACGCAAAGATGGAAGCGAATATCAGGCAAACGCCCGGTAAAAGAACGAATCGACTATACCGATAAAATATAAAAGGTCGTCTGAAACTCTGTTTTCAGACGACCTTTTTTCAAAATAATTTATTTCAATAGCAAGCATCTATTACAGCCGATAACATAAATATTCCAATTTTTGCCAAACTGGTCTATGATAACGAAAAGAATTATTTACAATTCTTTGATTACAAATCATTTGCAACGGTCAGAAGAAAAAACAGAAAAAAGGAACAAAGAGATGTTAGAAGCCTATCGCAAAGCCGCCTCCGAGCGCGCTGCCCTCGGTATCCCGCCCCTCCCTTTGAACGCGCAGCAAACCGCCGATCTGGTTGAGCTGCTGAAAAACCCGCCCGCAGGCGAAGGCGGGTTCTTGGTTCAACTGCTCGCCCACCGTGTGCCGCCCGGTGTGGACGATGCCGCCAAAGTCAAAGCCTCATTCCTGGCTGCCGTTGCCGAAGGCAGCGCATCCAGCCCTCTGATTCCCCCCGAATATGCGACCGAACTCTTAGGTACGATGCTCGGCGGTTACAATATTCACGCCTTAATCGAACTTTTAGACGACGACAAACTCGCGCCCATTGCCGCCAAAGGTTTGAAACATACGCTTCTGATGTTCGATTCTTTCCACGACGTTCAGGAAAAAGCCGAGAAAGGCAACAAATACGCGCAGGAAGTTTTGCAATCTTGGGCAGATGCCGAATGGTTCACCTCACGCGCCAAAGTTCCCGAAAAAATCACCGTTACCGTCTTCAAAGTTGACGGCGAAACCAATACAGACGACCTTTCTCCCGCGCCTGACGCGTGGAGCCGTCCCGACATTCCGCTGCACGCGCTGGCGATGCTGAAAAACCCGCGCGACGGCATCACGCCCGACAAACCGGGCGAAGTCGGTCCGATTAAATTGTTGGAAGAACTCAAAGCCAAAGGTCATCCCGTTGCCTATGTCGGCGACGTGGTCGGTACCGGTTCTTCACGCAAATCCGCCACCAACTCCGTCATTTGGCATACCGGCGAAGACATTCCGTTCGTACCGAACAAACGTTTCGGCGGCGTATGCTTGGGCGGCAAAATCGCGCCGATTTTCTTCAATACTCAAGAAGACTCCGGCGCGCTGCCGATTGAAGTCGATGTTTCCGCGCTGAAAATGGGCGATGTCGTCGATATCCTGCCTTATGAAGGCAAAATCGTGAAAAACGGCGAAACCGTTGCCGAGTTTGAATTGAAATCACAAGTATTGCTGGACGAAGTACAAGCCGGCGGCCGTATCAATCTGATTATCGGCCGCGGTCTGACTGCCAAAGCACGCGAAGCCTTGAAACTGCCTGCTTCCACCGAATTCCGTCTGCCACAAGCACCTGCCGAAAGCAACGCGGGCTTTACTCTGGCACAAAAAATAGTCGGTCGTGCATGCGGTCTGCCCGAAGGACAAGGCGTACGCCCGGGTACTTACTGCGAGCCGCGCATGACGACGGTCGGCTCGCAAGACACTACCGGCCCGATGACCCGCGACGAGTTGAAAGACTTGGCTTGTTTGGGCTTCTCCGCCGATATGGTGATGCAGTCTTTCTGTCACACTGCCGCTTATCCGAAACCTGTCGATGTCAGAACCCATAAAGAACTGCCCGCCTTTATTTCCACCCGTGGCGGCGTATCTCTGCGTCCGGGCGACGGCATTATCCACTCATGGCTCAACCGTCTGCTGCTGCCTGATACCGTCGGCACCGGCGGCGACAGCCACACCCGTTTCCCCATCGGTATTTCCTTCCCCGCAGGTTCCGGATTGGTGGCTTTCGCAGCAGCCACCGGCGTGATGCCGCTCGATATGCCAGAGTCCGTATTGGTACGCTTCAGCGGCAGGCTGCAACCCGGCGTAACCCTGCGCGACTTGGTGAACGCCATTCCGCTTTACGCGATTAAACAAGGCTTGCTCACTGTTGCAAAAGCCGGTAAGAAAAACATCTTCTCCGGCCGTATCCTTGAAATCGAAGGCCTGCCTGATTTGAAAGTGGAACAAGCTTTTGAATTGACCGACGCATCCGCCGAACGCTCCGCCGCCGGCTGTACCGTGAAGCTTAATAAAGAGCCGATTATCGAGTACATGAAATCCAACGTAGTGCTGATGAAAAACATGATTGCCAACGGCTATCAAGACTCCCGTACTTTGGAACGCCGCATCAAAGCCATGGAAAAATGGCTGGCAAATCCGGAGCTGCTCGAAGCGGATAAAGACGCCGAATACGCCGCCGTGATTGAAATCAACATGGACGACATCAAAGAGCCGATTATTGCCTGCCCGAATGACCCCGACGACGTATGCTTCATGTCCGAACGCTCCGGCACCAAAATCGACGAAGTGTTCATCGGTTCGTGCATGACCAACATCGGCCACTTCCGCGCCGCTTCCAAACTCTTGGAAGACAACAGCGACATCCCTGTACGCCTGTGGGTTGCGCCTCCAACAAAAATGGACGCGAAAGAGTTGTCCGACGAAGGCCACTACGGCGTATTTGGCCGTGCAGGCGCACGTATGGAAATGCCGGGCTGTTCATTGTGTATGGGTAACCAAGCACGAGTACACGAAGGCGCAACCGTCATGTCCACTTCGACTCGTAACTTCCCGAACCGCTTGGGTAAAAACACCTTCGTTTACCTCGGCTCAGCAGAGTTGGCGGCGATTTGCTCCAAACTGGGCAAAATCCCGACCGTTGAAGAATATCGCGCCAATATCGACATCATTAACGAGCAAGGTGAAAAAATTTACCGCTACATGAACTTCAACGAAATCGACAGCTACAACGAAGTAGCCGAGACCGTGAATGTTTAACAGGTAGGTAAAACAGTTTCAGACGACCCCTCAGAGGCTAAATCCGTGAGGTCGTCTGAAAACAAAAAACAGAACAGTTTTCGCTGTTCTGTTTTTTGTTTTCAAGTCAATCACCATATCCCCTACTGCCGGATATATCTCCTACCCGCTGATAATCCCGTTCACACCTGCTGCCGCTGCCAAACGATACAATATTTCCTGAGGCATATCGTTGTGCCACAGACGGGTAATATTGGCGATAACCGGAAGACGACACACTTTCCTGACCCGAACGATGGCATCGACATCCAAACGGTAGGCATGTTCCGGCTCAAAACTGAGCGTCCCGGCTTCACCGAGCATAATGTGGCTGTTGCCGCGCAAAGCGATATGTTCTGCCGCCACCAACCAATCATCAACACGATGATGCTTGTCTTTACACAACACTACCGGCGTATTCAGACGACCTACCTCATCCAAAAGCGTCCGATTGGTCATCATACTGCCGCCCAAATACAAAATATCCGCACCGGCAGACAAGGCCTCATCTATCTGGCGAACATCACGGATGCGGACAATGACGGGCTTGCCTGTTTTCTGCAAATCAGAAATTTCCCGAACAATCGCCCGAACCCGTAAGTTTTCACGCTGCTCGTCCACTTTTTCATAAGGGCGTGCAGGAAGGTAAAACGGATCGACAAATACTGCATCCGCCTCTTCCGCCCTATCCGTATCGGCAGTAATATCCAACCGCTTCACTCCGCCGAATATCACACCCCGTATAACAATCCTGCCGTCTTCTTCGTCTGCCTCTCGGCTGATAATTTTCCAGTCGTTCAATACCCGGACGACGCGTTCCACATCGGGCAAACGTTCCAATTCATTCGGACGGAACACCCGCTCATCACCAACCGCACCGATAATCGTCCGCTCTTCCCCCCGAGAGACATGCTCTTTCAAGCCCTTATTACGGATAAAACCGATTACTCCCTCTACCGACTCCTGAGAAGCATTCTTACCCATCACAATAATCATCATATATCTCCTGAAACAGACGACAATATTAGCATACTACCGCTTTCAGACGACCTGCCCGCTACAAGGCCTACCACTCACACCTTACATTTACCCTTAATCCCCTATCCGCATTATCCCAAATGTCATGTGTTATACTTTCAGCCATGTTACCTTATTGCCTTTACGCATGAAAAATCCTCTGCTAAATTCAGGAAAATTTTGGCTGAAAACAGTCGTAACTGCGGTCATATTGCTTGTTTGTACCGCAGCCGCCCTGTATGCATCGGTTTATACTCTATTTCCGCTCGAACGAATCGAAGCTTCTATTCAAAACACCTTCAGCACAACAGGACGGAATATCCGCTTCAGCAGCGACATCCGCCGAAGCTGGTTTCCACGTCCTACCGTTACCCTAAAAAACGTTACCATTACCCAACCTCAAAGCAACCAAACTGCCTTACATATCAAAGAGACCCATATCGGTTTGGGCTGGAGCAGCCTGTGGAACGATCACCCGGTCATCGAAAAATGGGTTATTACAGGTGCAGATGCCGTGTTATCGCGCACCGAGGACGGAAAATGGAACCTGCAAGACCTGTTACATCCTTCCCACCCTACCTCTTTAAACCGTTTGATTATAGAAAACAGCTCTCTGCATATGAACATCGCAGGGCAAACACATATTATCGACAATTTTTATCTAAACATCCGCAACAACGGGGCTGACGGCCGTCCCTTCAAAATCAACGGCAGCCTGCGCCGCTCAAATCAACCCATCCAATGGCAGGGTAGCGGCGTGCTCAATGCCTCTGAAAACGGTTGGCGCATTCCCAATCTACTTTGGGAAGCATCTGTTGCTGAAAAAGAAAGCAAACTGTCCGTTGATGGAAGCGGTACATGGACATGGTCGTCTGAAAACGACTCACTAAAAGCAGATAATCTCAGCATACGCACGGATAATCCCGCCCAAAATTTTCACCTGACCGCGCAAATTCCCCGTTTATCCTTTAAAAACAACGTATTGAATATCCCATCGCTCAATGGTGCATTTACAGCAGGCAAGCCGGAAAGCCAATGGAACGGATCGTTCAAACTAGACAAAGCAGGCATCCGCACCAGCATTGCCACATTGGATAACTTTGAATTCAACGCCAGCCACAAAAATGCCGTCCATCAGACCAATTTAACCCTGACAGGCCCTCTGCTGTGGCAGCAAAACAAAGGATTGCAATCATCTTCAATCAATCTGACCACATTGCAGGATACGGTCAACCGCCTACCCAATCCTCGCTTTATCAGCCAATTAACCGGCTCATTTAACTGGAACGGCAAAGAAAACTGGCAAGGGGATTTCAAAGGTACATTCGACCGCCAGCCCCTTGCTCTTGTCTTCAAATATCAACCAACGGAAGGAGAATCTCCTCTTTTGGAAGCCGGGATTGCCCTGCAAAAACTCTCATTGCTCCCCTATTGGGATGATATACAGGCAAACTCCGGATCAGGCTACCCTGCAATCCTCAACAACGGCCCAATCCCAAGAATTGATGCCAGTATCAAAATCGGCAATATCCAAATACCCGGCCTGCAACTGGACAATATCGAAACCCTGCTGAATGCCGACAAAGAACATATCACCCTAAGCCATTTTAAAGCGGGTCTCTACGGTGGTCAGACAGAAGGCGGTATCAGTATGGCAAACACAACTCCGCCTACCTACCATCTCCAACAAGATGCCCAAAACGTACAAATCCGACCATTGTTGCAAGATTTGTTCGGTTTCCACAGCTTCAGCGGCAACGGAGATGCCGTCATCGATTTGACGGCACGTGGCGACAATCGCAAGCAACTCATCCAATCCCTACAAGGGATGCTGACCCTCAATATTTTGGATGGGGCATGGAAAGGTATAGATATAAATAACATCCTCAAAAACGGTATTTCCGCACAACAATCCAGCGGCGAGCATGTTCAAACCCCTTTCCACCGTTTTACCCTCAATAGCGAAATAGACAAGGGCATCAGCCACCACATCAATACCGAATTGTTTTCCGAACATTTGCACATAGTCAGCAACGGCTACACCGATCTGAATACGCAAGAACTATCCGAGAACCTACTTATCCGTAACACACTCAATCCTTCCGCCAAACCCATACCGATCAAAATACGGGGCAATGTCGCTAATCCGTCCGTTACACTCGACTACAACCGTATTACCCACGGACTGAACAATCCCAAAGAAAAACAAAAAGCATTGGAACAAACATTGCGCGAGCAATGGCATTGGCTCAATCCGGAACGAAAACAAGCAGATAAATAAAAAAGGTCGTCTGAAAATCCAATCATGGTTTTCAGACGACCTTTTGGCATCTTCGACAATCCGTTTTATTCAAACGGGCGCACTTCCAAACCGAACATACGACGGGCAGTGTTCAGCATTTGGCAGCTGAAGCCCCACTCGTTGTCGTACCAGGCGAACACTTTAACCATGTTGCCGTCGGTTACTTTGGTCAACGTTGCGTCAAAGGTACTGGCTTGGGTGGTGTGGTTAAAGTCCATAGACACCAGCGGCAGTGTATTGTAGCCCAAAACGCCTTTCAGACGACCTTCTTCTGAGGCGGCCTTCATCAGTGCATTGATTTCTTCGACACTCGTATCGCGCGCGGCTTGGAAGCTCAAGTCCACCAATGAAACATTGACGGTCGGCACGCGGATGGCGAGGCCGTCGAGCTTGCCTTTCAGCTCGGGCAAGACCAAACCGACGGCTTTCGCCGCGCCGGTTTTGGTCGGAATCATGTTTTCCACGCCGCTGCGGGCGCGGCGCAAGTCTTTGTGGCGCACGTCGGTCACGGTTTGGTCGTTGGTCAGGGCGTGAATGGTGGTCATCGCACCTTTGACGATGCCGATGTTTTCGCTCAATACTTTGGCGACGGGGGCAAGGCAGTTGGTGGTGCAGGAAGCATTGGAGATGACGGTCATATCGTCGGTGATGATGTCGTCGTTCACACCGTAAACGATGGTCGCGTCAACATCAGCCTCGCCCGGTGCGGAAATCAGCACTTTTTTCGCGCCGCTTTCGAGATGGGCATTGGCTTTGGATTTGCCGGTGAACGAGCCGGTGCATTCCATCACCAATTCCACGCCCAAGTCGCGCCAGGGCAGTTCGGCAGGGTTGCGGGTGGAGAAGAATGGGATTTTGCGGCCGTTGATGATGAGGTGGGTCGCATCGTGGGAAATGTCGGCATTAAAGCGGCCGTGAACGGTATCGAATTTGGTCAGATGGGCGTTGGTTTCGAGGCTGCCGCTGGCGTTGACGGCGACGACTTCAAGTTGGTCTTGCAGGTTGTAATCGTAGATGGCGCGTAATACTTGGCGGCCGATGCGGCCATATCCGTTAATGGCGACTTTAATGCCCATGGTTTTTCCTCTGTTACGGTTGGATAAAGGTTTGCGACCCGAATTATATCAAAAATGTAGTTTGATGTAATTAATGTTTTATCAATCCAGTTATACCTTTCCCATCATCCGTTTTTTCAGACGACCCATTAGGTAATTTTATGAAATATTGCATCAAAACAAAGTATCATCCCCTTTTTTCCTCTCCTCATCCCTCAAAAATGAAACGCCTGCCATCACGCATCAAATCACTCTCCTTATCCTTTTTACAGGCAATAGTCATTTTCGCCTTCTTATCGGCCGTTGCTGATTGGTGGCGCAAACCCGAACCGCCCGTGCAAATGTCGTCCGAACCGCTGCACCTGCTTTCAGGAGAAACGCTGACACCTGCCTTACTTAGTGCAAACCGTATCGCCGTCCTTTATGTATGGGGAGACTGGTGCCATATTTGCGCCTATACCTCGCCTACCGTTTCCCGGCTTGCCGAAGACGGCATTCCTGTTGTAGGTATTGCCCTGCACTCCGGTGCGGATGAGCATATCCGTACCTATATGTCAGAAAAACATCTTGACTTTCCTACAGTCAACGACAACGACGGACGCTTGGCGCAAAAATGGAAAGTTTCCGTTACCCCGAGCATTATCTTGATTAAAAACGGAAAAATGGTTCACTTTACCTCAGGAATCAACACTTATTGGGGATTGCGCACCAGAATTTTCATATCGGATCTGTTCTATTAATGCTATCCTGTTAAATCCTTTAATATATAAAGAACTCAAATCCTGCGCAGTACATGACCCTGCGAAGTAAATATTCGTTTATTGAAAAAATAAACCGCCCCTTGCCAGCGCAACTGATGATTTTGTTGAGGTTATGTCAAAAATAGACTAATATACAAACATAAGAAAATACGGAACATTACTATCAAAACAAACTTACGGAATGTTATCTGATTTTTGGTTTGATACTTTGCTCCCACGCATCCGCCGCTTTCACAGGGCTCTTATAATGACAATACAGCCTTTATAAATCTGCCTCCACGCTTCAAAGGTTTGTTTATCGGTAACAACGGAGACCCCTCATGCCCAACCAATCCAAACATGCGTCTATTAACATCGGCCTGATTCAAGCGCGGGAAGCATTGATGACCCAATTCCGTCCTATTCTGAACCAAGCCAATATCACCGACCAGCAATGGCGCATCATCCGCCTGCTTGCCGAAAACGGCACATTGGACTTTCAAGACCTTGCCAATCAAGCATGCATCCTGCGCCCCAGCCTGACCGGCATTTTGACCCGCTTGGAAAAAGCAGGCCTCGTCGTGCGTCTGAAGCCGTCCAACGACCAACGCCGCGTCTATTTGAAGCTGACAAACGAAGGAGAAAAACTTTTCGAATCCATCGGCGCGCAAGTGGACGAACGTTACGATGCCATTGAGCAAGTGCTTTCCAAAGAAAAAATGCTCGAACTCAAAGAGCTGCTGACGGCGCTGTCGAAAATCGAACAGCACCTGAAATAAAAAGCACGACGAATGACAGATTCGGCACACACACTCAAGCATCCGTTCAGGGATGCCATGGCATCCTGCGCCGCAGGCGTACACGTCATCACGACCGATGGAGAATCCGGCCGTTACGGTATTACCATGACTGCCGTTACCCCCGTTACCGACGAACCGCCGACCATTATGCTCTGCATCAACCGCAAGGCGGCAATTATTCCGATTCTTCAGACCAACCGCGACTTGTGCATCAATACCCTGTCCGAAAGCCAACAGGACATCGCAGAACACTTTGCCGGCCTGACCGGGCTTTCCCCTGAAGAACGCTTTGCCTACCATATTTGGAACAGGGGCAAAACCGGGCAACTTGAAGTCGAAGACGCACTGGCGCATCTGCATGGACGTATCGTTTCACAACACGAAATCGGGACGCATTTTATCTTTTACGTTGAAATCAACGAAATCAAAAATTCCGGCACACATCCTCCGGCTTTATTATATTTCCGACGGCAATTCAAATCTTTGGAATAAAGCTCCCCAAGCTCGCAAGGTCGTCTGAAACCATCAGATTTCATTTTCAGACGACCTTGAATCAGCCTCCCCAATTCCGACAGACTGCCCATCATTTCATTATCCAAACTTATCCATCTCCCCCATGAAAGCAATGATACTTGCCGCAGGACGCGGCGAACGGATGCGCCCGCTGACCGACCATACCCCCAAACCCCTGCTGCAAGTCGGCAGCGAACCCTTAATCGGCTGGCACTTACGTCGTCTGAAAACCGCAGGCCTTACCGAAATCGTCATCAATCACGCCTGGCTCGGCGAACAAATCGAAACCACGCTCGGCGACGGCTCGCAATACGGCGTACGCATCGCCTATTCCCCTGAAAAAGCAGGCGGCTTGGAAACCGCAGGCGGCATTGCCACTGCCCTGCCCCTGCTTGGCGACGCACCATTCCTCGTTGTCAATGGCGACGTGCTGACCGACATCGACTTTTCCAAAGCCCGACAGGCCGCCGAAGCATTGCCCCATTCAGACAAACTCGCCTGCCTATGGCTGGTTGACAACCCGCCGCACAATCCCGACGGAGACTTCGCCCTGCTTGCCAACGGCTTAGTCTCTTCAGACAAATCAGCAGGCGAAGCCTTGACTTTCAGCGGCGTAGGTGTTTACCGTCCCGAACTCTTCCGCGATACACCGCCGCACCAGCCGGCCAAACTCGCCCCCCTCCTGCGCCAAGCAATGAACGAAGGAAAGGTTGACGCGCAAAAACACAACGGCCTTTGGTTGGATGTCGGAACGGTAGAGCGGCTGAACGAAGCAACCCAAATCGTACAAAACTGGTAATCCTCCATCTTGATTTAAAAATAAAAAGGTCGTCTGAAACCCGTTTCCAAGTTTTCAGACGACCTTTTATTGTCCTTTATCTTTTATCAACCGCTTTCTGTCTTGCCTTGATCCACCCGTTTGCCATCATCATGCACAACCCCGACCAAATCAAACCATAGCTGATTAAAGCCCCGGGCTGCAAAGGTTCGCCCAAAAACGTTACCGATACGGCAAACAGCAAAACAGGCTCCAAATAACTCATCATGCCGAAGACAGCGACCGGCAATAATTGATTTGCCTTCAGGTTCAAATGCATGGCTACCGCGCTGTTTATCCCCAGCAATACCACAAAACCCGCCAATACCGGCATATCGGCAATCAAACCTAACGTATCCGTAAAAAATACGATATACACCAGCGCGCACGGCGCAATCAACATCAAATCCAGCGTCAGCCCGACCAAAGGCGGCACGCCCAACCTTCGCCGCAGCAGGTAATACACAGGATAAGTGCCGAACACCCACACCGTCGCCCACGAAAACGCACCCATCCGCAGCCATTCCCACGCCACGCCGGCACACGCCAGCATGACAGCCGCCGTTTGCAGGCGGTTGAGGCGTTCTTTAAACCAAATCCGCCCGCACAACATCATAGCCAGCGGAAACAGAAAATAGCCCATCGCCACATTCACGCCCTCCCCGTTGACGGGCGACCAGACAAACAGCCACAACTGGCTCGCAAAAACAGGGGTGGGCAGGAAAATCAACAGCCAGCGTTTCCAATCCCGGCCGACGCCGCGTATAAATCTGTCTGCCGCCTGCCAGCCGCCCACCATCCCCATCAGGACGAACAAAGCCGCCAGCATCGCCACCATACGCCAAGCGAAGACTTCCGTCCCCGTCATCGGCTTCATCCAAATTCCGTATAGAAACAGCACGACAAACAAAATATTGGACAATGCCGCCGCAATCAGACCTTTCGACAAATCCGTCATTTCAGACGACCTTACGCAACGAATAAAAGGTGTATTGTAGAATAACCTTATAAGAACTTCCCGTATTTATCTTGTTCTCTTATTTTTTAGTTTTGAAATATATTTTTCTGCTTAAACAAACCGACAGCGGAATATCACACCCCCAAACCTAAAGGTCGTCTGAAATCCGGTTTCCCGTTTTCAGACGACCTTTTTTCAAGCATATCGTTTAAGCGTTCAACAAACTTTCATCCAGCGTCAGCTCTTCGTTTTTATTCACCGCCACTTTGCGCGTCAGGACGTTTTGCGCGATTTCCTGCGCTTCGGCAAGCGAGTGCATCAGATAGGTGCCACATTGGTATTCGTTCAACTCGGGGATTTTGCTTTGGTCTTTGACATTAACCACATCCTGCATCGAAGCGAGCCATGCATCGGCGACCTGCTGCTCGTCGGGCGTTCCGATGAGGCTCATGTAGAAACCGGTGCGGCAGCCCATCGGGGAAATGTCGATGATTTCGACGCCGTTGCCGTTCAAGTGGTCGCGCATAAAGCCTGCGAACAAATGCTCCAGCGTATGGATGCCTTTTTCGGACAGGATTTCTTTGTTGGGAACGCAAAAGCGCAGGTCGAATACGGTAATGGTGTCGCCTTTGGGCGTGGTCATGGTTTTCGCCACACGCACGGCGGGGGCGTGCATACGGGTGTGGTCGACTTTGAAACTGTCTAACAGGGGCATTGGGTTATCCTTTTGAATGAATGATTTGGGGGTGGGAGGGGCTTCTGATTCCGATTACAATTCGGCAATCTCAATCGCTTCGCCCGAAGCCGCGCTCAGTGCTTCGTTCAAAACATCGTAGAAATCCCGTCCGTCGCGCGTTGCCAGCCATTTGCCGTTTTGCTCGGCGAAATGATAGCCGCCGCTTTTTGCGGCAATCCACAATTCTTGGTTTGGCGTGTGGCGGTTGACGATGATTTGCGTGCCGTCCGCCGCTTCGATGGTCAGGACGTTTCCGGCAAACTGGCAGTCGAAATCCCAGCCGTTTTCGTCGATTTGGTCTTCGATGTGTTCGAACAATTCTTCGCTCATGCGGATGAATTCGCTTTCGGTCATCATGGCTTTTTGTGTGTTTTTTGTTTAAGATACCGAATCTTGCCACATTCGCGCTTATGAAGGAAGTTTACCGATGAAATACGGCGTATTTTTTGCAGCGGCAACCACCCTCCTGCTTTCAGCCTGCGGTTACAAAGGCGACCTATATCTGCCCAAAGAAGGCGACAAGGCGCGTTTCGGCGTGGTCCAAACCGGCCTGAAAATCCATTCTTCCAAAGAACCTACCAATCAAACCAACGATTAAGCCTCACCAACATGACCCTGCATTGCGAACAAGTTCCCTATTCCCGCCTTGCCGAAGAATTCGGCACACCGCTTTATGTGTACAGCCAATCCGCGCTAACCGAAGCATTTGAAAACTACCAAACCGCGTTTGCCGCGCTTTCCCCGCTCGTCTGCTACGCCGTCAAGGCCAACGGTAATCTGAGCATCATCAAACACTTCGCCTCGCTGGGCAGCGGCTTCGACATCGTCTCCGGCGGCGAACTGGCGCGCGTTTTGGCGGCGGGCGGCGACGCGGCGAAAACCATATTTTCAGGCGTGGGCAAAAGCGAGGCTGAAATCGAGTTCGCGCTTCATGCGGGCGTGAAATGCTTCAATATGGAAAGCATCCCCGAAATAGACCGCATTCAAAAGGTTGCCGAACGCTTGGGCAAAACCGCCCCCGTCTCCCTGCGCGTCAACCCCGATGTCGATGCCAAAACCCATCCCTACATCTCCACAGGCCTGAAAGCCAACAAATTCGGCATCGCCTACGCCGACGCGCTCGAAGCCTACCGCCATGCAGCCCGCCAAAGCCACCTCAAAATCATCGGCATCGACTGCCACATCGGTTCGCAACTGACCGACCTCAGCCCGCTTATCGAAGCCTGCGGGCGCATCTTGATTTTGGTTGACGCACTTGCCGCCGAAGGCATCGTTTTGGAACACTTAGACT
Organism: Neisseria sp. DTU_2020_1000833_1_SI_GRL_NUU_006; assembly: GCA_032388755.1. Taxonomy (NCBI): domain Bacteria; kingdom Pseudomonadati; phylum Pseudomonadota; class Betaproteobacteria; order Neisseriales; family Neisseriaceae; genus Neisseria; species Neisseria sp. DTU_2020_1000833_1_SI_GRL_NUU_006. The sequence goes on from CP135593.1 coordinate 1,475,282, forward strand.
TAGGCGGCGGCGTCGGCATCGTTTATCAAGACGAAACCGTCCCCGATTTGGGCGCGTATGCCCAAGCGGTTCAAAAACTGATCGGCACACGTCGTCTGAAACTCATCCTCGAACCCGGCCGCAGCCTGGTCGGCAACGCAGGTTCGCTGCTCGCGCGCGTCGAGTTCGTCAAACACGGCGAAGAGAAAAACTTCGTCATGGTCGATGCCGCCATGAACGACCTCATGCGCCCCGCCCTGTATGACGCCTATCACCATATCGAAGCGGTAGAACCCAAAAATATTCCGCCGCTGACCGCCGACATCGTCGGCCCGATTTGCGAAACCGGCGACTTCCTCGGCAAAGACCGCACCCTTGCCTGCGAAGAAGGCGATTTGCTGGTTATCCGCAGCGCAGGCGCATACGGCGCCAGCATGGCAAGCAATTACAACACGCGCAACCGGGCGGCGGAAGTCTTGGTGGACTGCAACGAATACCGGCTTATCCGCCGACGCGAAACCTTAGAACAGCAAATGGCAAACGAAATGGCTTGTTTGTAACATTCCGTCCGTTTTCAGACGACCTGTCCCATACTTTGAGAATACTTCATGAAAATCATCGATACCACCCTACCCGACGTCAAACTTTTAGAACCCCAAGTCTTCGGCGACGCGCGAGGTTTCTTCATGGAAACCTTCCGCGACGAATGGTTTAAGGCCAACGTCTGCGACCGCACCTTCGTACAGGAAAACCATTCCAAATCAGGCAAAGGCGTATTGCGCGGCCTGCATTACCAAACCGAAAACACACAAGGCAAACTCGTGCGCGTCGTCGTCGGCGAAGTGTTTGACGTTGCCGTCGATATGCGTAAAGACTCGCCGACTTTCGGCAAATGGGCTGGCGAAATCCTGTCGGCAGAAAACAAACGCCAGCTTTGGGTACCCGAAGGTTTCGCTCACGGCTTTTACGTTTTGAGCGATGAAGCCGAATTCGTTTACAAATGCACGGATTATTACAACCCGAAAGCCGAACATTCGCTGATTTGGAACGACCCGACAGTCGGCATCGAATGGCCGCTGCAAAGCGAACCCAACCTGTCGCCCAAAGACTTGGCGGGTAAAATTTTGGCTGAAGCAGTTACGTTCTAAATTACCGTCGTCAAATCCGTCAAAAACGCAAGGTCGTCTGAAAACTTGAGATAAGGTTTTCAGACGACCTTTTTCAGTTACAGCAACCTGATCCCTTCCCCGTCTGGAGGGGGAAAGTTAGGATGGTGTGGCGGGGTGGAGGATATACGGAATAAAGGGCAAGAGCCACCCTCTCCCCAACCCTCTCCCGCCAGACGGGAGAGGAAGCGAATTCTCATGGGCAAAGCCCACGCTACAGTTATCCCACAAACCAACACAACAACTTCCGCTAAGGGTTTCCCCAATTTCGGGTGCTTTCGACGGCGTAGCGTGGGCTTTGCCCGCGAATCCTATCGTATTGAAGCGATAATGGATTTAAAGTATCAGAATACAAAGAGGTCGTCTGAAAAACTTGAGATAGGTTTTTCAGACGACCTCTTTCAGTTACGGCAACCTGATCCCTTCCCCGTCCGGCGGGGGAAGGCTAGGATGGGGGTGGCTTGCGGATATACGGCAATAAAGGGCAAAGAGCCACCCTCTCCCCAACCCTCTCCCGCCAAACGGGAGAGGGGGCAGATTACTGAATGCCGCCGTTACTGCTTTTTAGTGTCGTATTGAGGCGATAATGGATTTAAAGTATCAGAATACAAAAAGGTCGTCTGAAAATCCTCCAAAACAGGTTTTTCAGACGACCTTTCTCTTCTCCTACTCATTCCAACCCGACTTCTAAATACTCGCGCTATGCCCTACCCGCACATGGCTGTGGTGGTCACGGCCTTCGTGGTCGTAGTCAGATTTGAAGCCTTTGAGTATAACGTCTATGTCGTTTTCTTTAGCGAAGACGTTGGCGAAGTCTTCAATCAGTTCCAATACGTCGCCGGCGATGTAGGACGAGCGTTCGGCGTTGATGGTTACTTTCGAACCCGGACGGATGTTTTTCAGGGTTTTCTTGATGGCGGCTTTGTTCAGGAACGAGACTTCTTCCGCCAGTTCCAAACTGATTTCGTCGGCTTCGGCGAGTTCTTCGCGGCTGAGGTAGTAGGCGCGTTTCATGTTGCCCTGAAGGATGAAGATAATGCTGATGGCGAGCCCGATGCCGACGCCTTTGAGCAGGTCGAGCGCGACGACGGCGACGAGGGTGGCGGCAAAGGGGATGAACTGGTACAGCCCTTTATGCCAGAAATGCAGGAGAGTGGCGGGTTTCGCCAGTTTGTAGCCCACCAGCAGCAAAACGGCGGCGAGGGTGGACAGGGGGATCATGTTGAGGATAAAGGGAATCGCCAAAACGCACACCAACAACAAGACGCCGTGGATAACGGCAGACAGTTTGTGCGTCGCGCCTGCATTGGCGTTGGCGGACGAGCGCACGACGACGGAGGTGATGGGCAGGCCGCCGATGAGCGAGCTGACGATGTTGCCTGCGCCCTGCGCGCGCAATTCGCGGTTGGTGTCGGTGATACGGCGGTGGGTATCGAGGCGGTCGGCGGCTTCGATGCAGAGCAGGGTTTCAATCGAGGCGACGATGGCGATGGTGATGCCGGTCATCCAGACGTAGCTGTTGCCGAAACCTGAAAAGTTGGGCAGCGTGAGCATAGCTGCGGCTTCGCGCCATGTATCGGGAACGGGCAGTTGTACGAGTTGTCCGGCGGGAATGGCAAGGCTGCTGCCGCTGGCGACAAACCATTGGTTCATCAGTATCCCCGCGCCCACGGCAACCAGCGCGGCGGGCAGGGCTTTGATGTTTTTCAGCGCGGGGATTTTGTCCCATACGATTAGGATCGCCATCGACACGCCCGCTACCAAAAGGGAGCCTGTGTGGATGTCGGCGAACAGGGCGGCGGGGTCGGCGAGGCTGCCGCTGCTGCCCAAGGCAAACGGAATCTGTTTCATGATGATAATCACGCCGATGCCCGCCAACATGCCTTCAATAACAGACACGGGGATGTATTCGGCAAGGCTGCCGGCGCGGATGAAGCCGAGCAAAAGCTGGATGGCCCCGGCGATTAAGCCCGCACACAGGAACAGCTCGAACGAACCGAGTTCGGTAATCGCGGCAAGGATAATCGCCGCCAAGCCTGCGGCGGGGCCGGAAACGCTGATGTGCGAAGTGCTGAGCGAACCGATAACGATACCGCCGACGATGCCCGCCAACACGCCGGACAACGGCGGCGCACCGGAAGCGAGCGCGATGCCGAGGCACAACGGCAGGGCGACGAGGAAGACGACCAGTCCGGAAGCGAAATTGGACTTAAACAGGCTGCCCAAAGCTTGTTTTTTCTGATGGGGTTTCATGGTGAGGGGGTACTCCTGATGTGTGTATGTTTTTGTATTTGAGAGGATTGGGGCAAATCAAGGTCGTCTGAAAAATCAGGACGCTTGTTCAAACTGCTTTTCAGACGACCTCCGAACCGTCAACCCGCTTTCTTGCGCGCGTTGACCACCCATTCGGAATCGGTGAGGTCGTAGATTTTTTGAATGTCGGCGAGAATGTTTTTGAAGTCGATGTTCAAATCGATGAGGCGGCCGGTACGCAGGTCGAAGACCCAGCCGTGAACAATCGGGTAGCCGTCGAGCAGGTAGCGTTCCTGCACGCACGCCATTTTGATGACGTTGAGACACTGCTCCTGCACGTTCAATTCGACCAGGCGGTCGTAGCGCAGGTGTTCGTCTTCGATTGCGTCCAGTCCAGTTCTTCCTGATGCAGGCGGTACACGTCACGGATATTGCTCAACCACGGATTCATCGTGCCAAAATCTTCGGGCAGCATCGCCGCTTTGATGCCGCCGCAGTTGTAGTGGCCGCAGATGATGATGTGTTTGACTTTCAGATGCGAGACGGCGTATTCGATGGCGGAGGCGGCATTCATGTCCAAACCGTGAACAAGGTTGGCAACGTTGCGGTGCACGAACACGTCGCCCGGCTCAAACCCCATCAGCTCTTCCGCCGCGACGCGGCTGTCGGAGCAGCCGATGTAGAGGTATTCGGGATTTTGTCCGTCGGCGAGGTCTTTGAAGTAATCGGGGCATTGCTGCCTCTTCGTTTCCTGCCATTTGCGGTTGTTTTCAAAAATGACTTCGTATGATTGGCTCATGCGGCTTCCTTTCTGCTTGATGTGTCGTCTGTTTTTTTGTTACCGCACCCTGTTGCGGATGCGGCCTCTGTAAGGGTTGCGCATTCTAGGAAGTCAAAATTAGAGAAAAATTAGCCATAAAATGTCGTATAAATATGTAAATTCGGCATTTTCAAGCAAAAGGTCGTCTGAAAACCCTTTTTCACCCCAACCAAATAAAAAAGGAGAAACCGCCGTTTCTCCCTATCTTTCAAAAAATTAAACCGCTCTCATCCACACGCCGCCTCCCCGTCCGAAAATCCTCCTGCTGTCTGCCATTTCCCCGCAATTTTCAGACGACCTCCTTACCAATCCTTACACTTTACGGCATAATGGCGGACTGTTTTTCCGAGGAGAATTCCATGTCCGTCAAAACCCCGTCGCTATTCGGCGGCGCCATGATTATCGCCGGTACAGTCATCGGCGCAGGCATGCTTGCCAACCCGACCGCCACCTCCGGCGTCTGGTTCACAGGCTCGCTGATTGTGTTGCTTTACACTTGGTTTTCCATGCTCTCCAGCGGCCTGATGATCCTTGAAGTCAACACCCACTATCCGCACGGCGCCAGCTTCGACACCATGGTCAAAGACCTGCTCGGCCCGACTTGGAACGCCATCAACGGCATCGCTGTCGCCTTCGTTTTATACCTGCTCACCTACGCCTACATCTTCGTTGGTGGCGACTTAACTGCCAAAGGGCTGGGCAGCGCAGTGGGTAGCGATGTTTCGCTCACCGTCGGGCAACTCGTCTTCTTCGGCATCCTCGCCTTTTGCGTGTGGGCATCAGCACGATTGGTGGACCGTTTCACCTCCATCCTCATCGGCGGCATGGTGCTGACTTTCATCTGGGCGACCGGCGGGCTGATTGCCGATGCCAAACTGCCCGTCCTCTTCGACACCCAAGCCCCCGCAGGCACGAGCTACTGGATTTACATCTCCGCCGCCCTGCCCGTCTGCCTCGCCTCCTTCGGCTTCCACGGCAACGTCTCCAGCCTGCTCAAATACTTTAAAGGCGATGCGCCCAAAGTGGCAAAATCCATCTGGGCGGGCACGCTGGTCGCGCTCGTGATTTACGTCCTGTGGCAAATCGCCATCCAAGGCAACTTGCCGCGCAACGAGTTCGCCCCCGTGATTGCCGCCGAAGGACAAGTCTCCGTCCTCATCGAAACCCTGTCCAAATTCGCCCAAACCGGCAGCATGGACAAAGTGTTGACCCTCTTCTCCTACATGGCGATTGCCACTTCCTTCCTCGGCGTAACGCTCGGCCTCTTTGACTACATCGCCGACATCTTCAAATGGAACGACAGCGTGTCCGGCCGTACCAAAACCGCCGCCCTTACCTTCCTGCCGCCCCTGATTTTCTGTCTGTTGTATCCAACAGGCTTCGTTACCGCCATCGGCTACGTCGGTCTGGCGGCAACCATTTGGACCGGCATCATCCCCGCCATGCTGCTCTACCGTTCGCGCCAAAAATTCGGCGCAGGCAAAAACTACAAGATTTACGGCGGATTCGGGCTGATGGTTTGGGTTTTCCTCTTCGGTGTCATCAACATCGCCGCGCAGGTATTGAGCCAGCTCGAACTCGTCCCCGTGTTCAAAGGCTGACAACCCAACCGCACAAGAGGTCGTCTGAAAACCCCATCAAAGGTTTTTTCAGACGACCTTTTCTGTATTTCGCACAGACAGTATCAGCCCCTTAAAAATCCATTGCATTTTCGCTCAATCCATTAACATTTAACCTTGTTGGAAACGCAATTTGTTTGTTAGTATTAAGCCATTGCCGTTACATCCGCATCACGGCGGCGACGGACAACCTCCAAGACGGACAACCTCCAAATAGAAAGGACACATATCATGGCTAAATTATTGGTCGCTCCGGTATCCGCCGGTTTGGACGTGGCAGCAGCAAGCAAAGCCTTTGCCCAAGCTTTGGGCGCGCAAGTTTTCCAACCGCTCGACGCATCCGCCGAAACCCTGTTGGCGCAAGGCAAAAGCGACGACTGGTTTGACGCTGTGGTCGGCAAAGCCGTCGCACTCAATACCGACAAACTCGTTATCGAAGGTATCGCCCCCGAAGCGGACAAACTCTTCCTGTCCGGCAAAAACGTCGAGCTGGCATTGTCTTTGGATGCAGGCGTAGTCTTGGCATTGCAATCTGATAGTGCCGATGCAGCCGAAGCGGCACACCGAATCAACCTTGCCAAACAGCTTTACACCAACGCACCGGGCCTCTTGGAAGGCTTCATCATTGAAGGCGCGGCAGCATCCGTGGGCGAAGAAGTCGCCCGCCTGACCGGACTGACATTCTACGGCTCAAGCAGCGCGCTCAAAGACGTATCTGCGTTGGCAAAACGCGAAGCATCCCGCCTTTCTCCCGCCCAATTCCGTTACAACCTGATTGATTTTGCCCGCAAAGCCGATATGCGCATCGTCCTGCCTGAAGGTGCAGAACCGCGTACCGTCGCCGCAGCCGCCATCTGCCACGAAAAAGGCATTGCCCGCTGCGTCTTGCTTGCCAAACGAGAAGAAGTTGAAGCCGTTGCCAAAGAACGCGGCATCAGCCTGCCTGACTCTTTGGAAATCGTCGATCCCGCTGCATTGGTCGAACAATACGTCGAGCCGATGTGCGAATTGCGCAAATCCAAAGGCCTGACGCCTGAAGATGCCCGCAAACAACTACAAGACACCGTCGTCCTCGGCACCATGATGATGGCGCAAAACGACGTGGACGGCTTGGTATCCGGTGCCGTTCATACGACTGCCAACACTATCCGCCCCGCCTTGCAGCTGATTAAAACCGCACCGGGCGCCAGCCTCGTGTCCAGCGTATTCTTCATGCTGCTGCCCAACCAAGTCCTCGTCTTCGGCGATTGCGCGGTCAACCCGAACCCGACGCCCGAACAGCTTGCCGATATCGCCATCCAATCCGCCGATACCGCCAAAGCCTTCGGTATCCCGCCTAAAGTCGCCATGATTTCCTACTCCACCATCAACTCAGGCAGCGGCCCTGATGTCGATGCCGTGATTGAAGCCACCAAACTGGCAAAAGAAAAACGCCCGGACTTGGAAATCGACGGCCCGCTGCAATACGATGCGGCTACCGTGCCTGAAATCGGCAAAACCAAAGCCCCTGAAAGCACCGTCGCCGGTCAGGCAACCGTCCTGATTTTCCCAAACCTCAACACCGGCAACTGCACCTACAAAGCCGTACAACGCAGCGCCAACGTCCTGAGCGTCGGCCCTCTGTTGCAAGGTTTGCGCAAACCGGTCAACGACCTCTCCCGCGGCGCATTGGTAGAAGACATCGTCTTCACCATCGCCCTGACAGCGGTTCAGGCAAAACAAATGGCAAACTAATTACTTGAATTTTTAAAGTAAACAAAGGTCGTCTGAAAAACTGAACTGCACCCCCAAAGTTGGACATCCCCTCCAACTCACAAGGTGCAGTTTTTTTATGACCAAATATACATTACACTTCAAATACCAAGCCGTACTCCACTACCTGCACATACGCAGCCGACAGCGTACCGCAGATCATTACGGCATTTCCCGAACCCACCTGAGACGATGGATACGCGCCTATCAAGAAGGCGGTATCGGCGCACTCGAACATCCCCAATCCAAAACCATGCCCCAACACCGCAAAAACCCCTTCATCGCAGATAAACCCGACCAAGAAAAAACGCAGGCAGAGCTTATCGAAGAGTTGTGCTATATGCGCGCAGAGGTCGCCTACCTAAAGGAGTTAAAAGCCCTCAGCCAAAAGCGGACCGCAAAGGACAAAGCCAAACCGTCCAAACACTGAGGGCGCAACGCCCGCTCAAATACCTGCTGCACATCGCAAACCTGCCCAAAAGCAGCTTTTACTGCCATCACCAAGACCGGCCCGACCCCGATGAAGCCGACAAAGCCCTTATCGCCGAAATCTACGAACGGCATAAGCATTGGGTTGGAACCGCAAAAAAGCGGCACGGTTGATGAAACAGAGAGACGATTATATAGACTACTACAACCGGGAGCGTTGCAGTTTGAAATTGAAAAAGCCGAGTCCCGTCGCATACAGAACCCGGCTTGCACAGAGCACCTGAATAGGGCTTTTATCGGGTATCCAAGATTTGGGGGGCAGTCCAGCTCTCAGACGACCTTTAGCAGGATATTTGATGTTTAGCGCACGCGACAGGAAGTTTCTACACGGTTGCCGTACGGATCGGTAAAGCTGAAGAATGCTTCACCGTTTTTCTCATGCCATTCCGCACCTTTGCCGAACAGGCCGCGGTTGGAAGTGTAGCGCGAGCCGGAACCGGAAACATCTGATGACAATACAGCGCGTTTGTCGTCAAGACGCAATTCCAACTGATCGTTATTCAAATTGCGGACATCAACAGACAATCCATTCTCACAAGAGAATGTGCGCAAACGGCGGGACTCTGATGTGCGACGGTTTTCTTCGTAACGTCGCTCTTCACGGCGCATCTCATTACGGTCGTAATTATCATCACGATTGTCGTAACGGCGTTCATGGCGATGCTCGTGGCGGGAACCACGTTCGAAATCATAATCCATGTCGGGTGCAACGCATGCACCAAGGGATAATGCAGCGGCAACAGCCAGTAATACTTTTGATTTCATAAATAAATATCTCCTAAATAGAGGAATTTGTCTGCTAAATGCGCTCTCATGTTATAAACATTTCTACCTCCAAACAAGCGGGATTACGCTAATTTACCCGATATTCCTAAAACCGGTTGTTTGCAGGCAAAAAAGATATTTTTAATGATATTAACCAACATGAGTTTACATGATTGTGAAAAAAAATCCGCACCATTGCCAGATGCGGACAGTCGATCCAACCGGTATTTAACGCTGACGTGCCTTAAAGCGCGGGTTACTCTTACAAATAACGTAAACCTTACCCTTCCTTCGGACTATTTGACAGTCGCGGTGGCGTTTTTTCGCTGTTTTCAGTGAAGATAAAACTTGCATTATTTGTCCTTTCTAAATGAAGACATCATCGATTGGAAACGCTGATTGAACTTGCTCGCACGCCCTTCAGTGTTAACGTTTCGCTGTCTGCCGGTGTACACAGGATGAGATGCAGACGACGTATCCAGCGCGAAAAGCGGGTATTCTTTTCCATCTTTCCAAACCATCGTCTTACCATGCGTCTCCGCACAAGAGCGGATAAGCCAGCCTTCATTTGCACCGCTGTCGAAAAATAAAACAGTACGGTAATTATCAGGATGAATATTCGGTTTCATCAATCAATACTCCATAATTAATATGTTATAATATAACATTATACGCTATTTTAAAAATATCGCAAGTTCCCTCCAAATACCTTTTCATAAAAAAGAAATACGGATAAGGCATTAAACCTTACCCGTACTTCTTTTTCATGTATTTTAACGGTTATTCAACAACATAACCTTCTTTATCCCAATGCGTTTTCTTCACCAGCTGATCGTTGGAATAAACCGATTCTGACTTTTTGGCCCCATCTTCGTACCATTCCAAAACAATACCATTACGACGACCATTAGAAATGCTGATTTCCGATAAAATACGACCATTTTCGTCCCAACTCAAAATCTCAGTCGGTTTATCGTTGACCATATTCATTTCCATCTTCGGACTGCCGTCCGGATACCATTGCTTCCAATAACCGTTGGCTTTGTCGTGTTTGAACTGGATCTCGCTTTCCTTCACCCCATTACGGTAATATCGCGAACCGGTTCCTTCGCTCAAACCGTTTTGATAAGGCATCACAGCAGATTTCTTACCGTTCGGATACCAGTTTGTCCATTCACCGTTCGGCTTGCTGTTTTTATAAGTCCCTACCATTTTTTTCTGTCCGTTGAAATGCCAAAGCGTCAACGTCCCATTATCTAACACAGGAACAAATACTTTAATTTGCCCTGCAGGAACTTCATACGGATCAGAATATTTCTTCATGGACGGGTAATAAAAATCCTGCGCTTTGGCAATACCTGATTGAACCGTATATTGTCGGACATAAGCAACCGATGACATCGTTGCTGTAATTTTGCCATGTTGATTAAAATAAACAGAATGGGATTGCGCCCATGTTTGAGAAAATACGCCTAAAAGCAGTACGACAGCCAAACTTTTTTGCCAATATTGAATCATTGTCAGATTATCCGGAAACTGGAGCCAATAATATCGCTCCTTAGATTAAATGTGCAGATTGAAGTATTCCGACGACACATCATTGTGTTCGTATCATTATAACTTTCATAGCATGGATTGTTAAACACAATATCCGTGCAGGCTATTGATATAAAAGACAATAACTTCGAAAAATGGTTCAATTCAATACAAGCAGCATCAATACATCATTTAAAAACAGGTACCTATCATATTTATTAAGGATGTTTATAAACTAGGTAAATATTTTCTAATATAGTGGATTAACTTTAAACCAGTACGGCGTTGCCTCACCTTGCCGTACTGTCTATACTGTCTGCGGCTTCGTCGCCTTATCCTGATTTAAATTTAATCCACTATACATAGCAAGCCCCAAAATCCATAAAAACAAACAGCCGCTTCCCTTAGATAAGGAAGCGGCTGTTTATCTAATAAACTAAGCAAGTGCTTTTTGCAAATCTGCCAATATAGAATTCAGCCCTGCTTTAACCTCTTCCGCTTTTGCAGCAGGATGACCGTTTGCATCCAAAGAATCACGGCTGAAGCGGTCGACATAAGGCGCAAAGGTATCTTTCAGCTTCAGCAGTTTCACCACATCGGAACGGGTGTAACGATCGCCGCCGTAACCGACAACGATACCGTTCTCATGTTGCCACTGGGCAAATTGTGACGGGCTGATTTGCACCAGTTTGCACATTTCGTCCAGCGAGAAATAACGTTTTGCAGGAATAACGGGATTAACGTTGTTTGTCATAGTAATGCTCCACCATGCCTTTGAGTTTTTGGCTGGCATGGAAAGTTACTACGCGGCGGGCGGTAATCGGTACTTCTTCGCCGGTTTTCGGATTACGGCCGGGACGCTGCGGTTTGTCGCGCAACTGAAAATTACCGAAACCGGAAATTTTGATTTCTTCGCCGCGTGCCAAAGTGCTGCGGATTTCTTCAAAAAAGAGTTCGACGATTTCTTTGGCATCGTTTTTGGTTACATTGCTGACTTTATCTACCAAAATATCGGCCAATTCGGCTTTAGTTAATGTCATATTATTACCTTCTGTTGTAACAGGTGCAGATTATTACCAATTTCTATTTAAAATTCAAGCGAATATTTATTTTTTAGCTGCGAAGTTGCACTCCCGCAGCAGTTGCCGCGTCAATCAGTTTTCCGATAACCGGCTCGACTGTTTCATCCGTCAGCGTGTTTTCCATATCCTGCAAAATTACTTTGACCGCCATGCTCTTCATCCCTTCAGGCAGGCCCGTACCGCGATACACGTCAAATACGCTGATTTCCTGTACCAACTTGTTTGCTGCGCCGTTCAAGGCGGCCAACAAATCATCATGAGTCATGGTTTCAGGCATCACAAACGCCAAATCCCTGCGCACCGGCTGAAATTTCGATACTGCCTGATAACGCGTTTTTTCGCGTTCCAACACGGCGGCCATATCGATTTCAAATACCAGCGGCGCTTGCGGCAAGTCGTATTTTTGCAGCCATTTCGGGTGCAATTCGCCGACAAAGCCGATGACTTGGCCGTCTGAAACGATATTGGCGGCGCGGCCGGGATGCAGGGCGGGATGTTCGGTTTTGACAAACTCAACCACTTTGTTTTTCAAAAGATTTTCTACATCGGCCTTGATGTCGTAAAAATCCGCGTTGCGCGTTTTCTCGCCCCATTGTTCGGGCATCGCCGCGCCGTACCACAGGCCGCCGATGCGTTCGTTTTGTACAAACCGGCCATCTGAACCTTTGCTGAACACGCGAGCGATTTCAAACACACGCACGCGGTTTTGCTTGCGGTTCAGATTGTTTTGCAGAATTTCCACCAAGCCGCCGATGAGCGTGGAACGCATCACGGCATACTGAGCCGCCAGCGGGTTTTGCAGACGGATGGGGTTGGCGTTGGCGGCAAAATCGTGTTCCCACTGCTCGTCAACGAAGGCATAGCTGACCATTTCGCGGTAGCCGCGCGCCGCCATTTCGTTATAAACGGCAAAACGCGGACGGCGGGTTTCGGGCAGCGCCAGCATTTTCAGACGACCTGACGTGTAATCGTCGGAGATATTTTCATAGCCGTAAACGCGGCCGATTTCTTCAATCAAATCGGCTTCGATTTCGATGTCGAAACGGAAGCTCGGCGCGGTAACGCGGAAGCCTTCCGCCGTTTTTTCAGGCTGCAGGCCCAAGTGCTGCAAAATGGTTTCCACCTGTTCGGCAGGAATGTCCACGCCCAACACGGTTTTCAGACGACCCAAACGCAATTCGACCTGTTTGTTTTCAGGTAGCCTGCCCAACGCTTCCACCATTTCACCTGCCGCACCGCCGCAGATTTGCAAAACCAATTCGGTAGCGCGTTCGATGGCGTCAGCCTGCAAACGGTAATCCACGCCGCGCTCAAAGCGGAACGACGAATCCGAGCCAAAACCGTATTGGCGAGATTTGCCGGCAATGATTTCAGGCGCAAACCAAGCCGCTTCCAGCACGATATTTTGCGTGTCGTCTGAAACTGCACTCGCTGCGCCGCCCATCAGACCCGCCAAACTCAACGCGCCTTTTTCGTCGGCCACCACCAGCGTATTTTCAGACAGAGAGACGGTTTTCTCGTTCAGGCATTCCAGCGTTTCACCCTCTTGCGCGCGGCGGATGTGCAGGCTGCCTGAAAGTTTGTCGGCATCGAAAACATGCATCGGCTGACCGATTTCCAGCATTACATAATTGCCAATGTCCACCAGCGCGGAAATACTGCGGATACCGCTGCGCTCCAAACGCTGCTTCATCCAATCCGGCGTAGCGGCGCGCGCGTTCACGTTTTCAATCACGCGGCTGATAAAGCGGCCGCAATCGGCAGGCGCATCAATCTGCACGGGCTGTTTGCGGCTGCCCGTGATTGGCGCAGCATGGATTGCAGGCTGCTTGAACGCGCAACCCGTCAATGCGGACACTTCGCGCGCGATGCCTTTGATGCTCAGGCAGTCGGCACGGTTCGGCGTGATTTTCAGCGTGAAGACCGTGTCGTCCAAATCCAGATATTCGCGGATGTTTGTGCCAACGGGAGCATCTTGCGGCAGAATGTGCAGGCCGTTCACGCCGTCGTCGGGCAGTCCGAGTTCATCGGTGGAACACAACATTCCGTTCGACACCACGCCCCGCATCTTGGTCGGCTTGATTTTGAAATTGCCCGGCAACACCGCACCCGGCAATGAACACGGCACTTTGATGCCCGCTTTCACATTCGGCGCACCGCACACAATCTGCACCAACTCGCCCGTACCCGCATCGACTTGGGTAACGTTCAAACGGTCGGCATCAGGATGTTTTTCAACGGATTTCACTTCAGCAATTACCACGCCTGTAAACGCAGGTGCGGCAGTCTCGGCTTCTTCCACTTCCAAGCCGGACATGGTTAACAGGTGTTCCAGCTTATCGGCGGAAAGTTCGGTATCGGCTTGGGTTTTCAGCCATGAGTAGGAGAATTGCATGTTATGTTCTCAATCAACTAATTAACTTTTTATCAGATTTTGTTTTCAGACGGCGTTTAAGGCTACCTGAAAATGTGCAGGCTGCTTTTACTTTGTTGAAGTCAATGCTCTCAGGTAGCCTTTGCTTTGGGATTGCAGCCGTTTATTTCAAAGTAGCCTGCAACATGGTAATGGTATCCAAATATTTTTGCAGCTTGTCTACCGTCAAAATCTCATCGAACTCACTGCTAAATCGCGCAGGATATTGTGGCTCAAAATCGGTAACAGTCTTTAGAAATTGTGCGAAATTGGGATTTTTATCCGCCAATTCGTACACCACCGAATAATCCATTTTCTCTTTAAATCTCGCAGGCGACAAAATTACACTTTTCTCAATATTATCAATATTCAAATGGATAATCCCAATACCAAAACTCTGGCTTAGCTTTTGCAGTGCCTCAATAAACTGGCTATCCTGTTTAATGTGTAAAGCCACCAAATAGCCTTCATTCGCCCAACTGGAATTACTCACCGCCTGAAAGAAATATTCCTTGTAATTGGAAGTATTTAATTCTTTTTTCAGCTCAAACGAAAAAATCTTGATTGGTGAAATATCAAATTTCTTAATAAACGGCAACACATTGTTTTTCTGGTAATTAGCGTATTCAAAATTCACCGCCACCATATCAGGATACAGCCATTTATCTTCGCCTTTCTGCCCTTTGGAACTTTCTTCGTGAAAAATCGTTTTGGGATAGGCTTGGAAATAATCACTATGTTTTAAAAAATGTGCCAAAACTGGGTGCAAATCGCGTTCGTGGAACGTGGATTTCTTGGTATGAGTAAGGGAGACAGGCTGCTTTGAGGCGTGGTTAAACTGGTGTTTTAAAATGTATTGCTTAGGCTTGGTATTTGGGATCTCGACAAAATGCTCTTTATCGGTACGAATCCGTGCGTTAAATGTGGCAGACGGCGTTTTACCCGAGAATGTCTGCGTTATCTCATCAAATGTTTTTAACTGAAAATGCAGTTTATTCTGTAAGACAAATTCCCACAATTCAGTTGGCGTTATCGGACGATTCACCATTTCCATTGCCAACACCGCTAATTCTACAAACCCTAGTTTTCCGTCATCCATGCTCTAACTCCATTCCAATGGAAAAGGCTACCTGAAAACAAGTGCAGGCTGCTTTTTTCATTTTCGGATAATCTGCATAATCATTTCGTAAACTGCTTTAAAAAGTTCAAATCGTTATCAAAAAACAGTCGCAGATCGTTCACGTTGTAACGCAACATAGCAAAACGGTCGAGGCCAATGCCGAAGGCGAAACCGGTGTATTTTTCGGGATCGATATTCACGTTTTTCAACACGTTGGGATGCACCATGCCGCAGCCGCCGACTTCCAGCCATTTGCCGTTTTCGCCCATGATGTCGATTTCGGCGGACGGTTCGGTAAACGGGAAGAAAGACGGACGGAAACGTACTTGCAAATCATCGCGTTCAAAAAAGCGGCGGATAAAATCGGTGAACACGGCTTTCAAATCGGCGAAGGTTACGCCCTCTTCCACCCACAAGCCTTCGGCTTGGTGGAACATAGGCGAGTGCGTAGCGTCGCTGTCCACGCGGTAAACGCGGCCGGGGGCGATAATGCGGATGGGCG
This sequence comes from Neisseria sp. DTU_2020_1000833_1_SI_GRL_NUU_006, assembly GCA_032388755.1. NCBI lineage: Bacteria > Pseudomonadati > Pseudomonadota > Betaproteobacteria > Neisseriales > Neisseriaceae > Neisseria > Neisseria sp. DTU_2020_1000833_1_SI_GRL_NUU_006. The sequence continues at coordinate 1,490,778 of CP135593.1, forward strand.
GCTCTTTTTTGTCGAGCATGTAGCGGATTTGAATCGGTGAAGTGTGCGTGCGCAAAACATCGCCGTTTTCAACGTAGAACGTATCCTGCATGGCGCGTGCCGGGTGGTTTGCGGGGATGTTCAGGGCTTGGAAGTTGTGGAAATCGTCTTCGATTTCCGGGCCGTCTGCCACTTCAAAGCCCATACCGCGAAAGAGTTCGACCACGCGCTGCAAAGTCAGGGTTACGGGATGCAGACCGCCATTTTCCTGCGCGCGTCCGGGCAGGGTAATATCGAGTGCTTCGGCAGCAAGCTGGGCTTGCAGTTTGGCTTCGTTGAGGGCATCGCGTTTATTGTTAAAGGCCGTCTGAAACTGGTTTTTGCACTCATTGATATGCGCACCTATGGTTTTGCGCTCTTCAGGCGACATTTGACCTAAGGTTTTCAGAAGTCCGGTCAACTCGCCGGTTTTACCAAGATAACGGGCTTTGATTTGTTCTAGAGCGTTGAAGTCTTGCGCGGCTTCTACTGCGGCAATGCCTTCTGCAACGATACGGTTTACATTTTCCATAGTGGTTTTATCGTCTGTCGGTTGATGATGGGTCGTCTGAAACAATGAGGTCGCCTGTATGGTTTGGTATTGCCAAACTTTTCAGACGACCTTTTATCGTTTACGGCCAATCCGTTTGATAGAATCGGCGTATTTTAGCGCAAATCAATTCAAAAAAATAGACTTTAAAGAAAGAAAATCAATCACATAGACTTTATTCAAACAAAGAAAAAAGGAAGCCGTAGCTTCCTTTTTAAATTTTTTGGATTAAGCAGCCAAAGCAGCTTTAGCTTTCTCAACCAATTGTGCAAAAGCGGCTTTATCGAATACAGCCAAATCAGCCAATACTTTACGGTCGATTTCGATAGAGGCGCGTTTCAGACCGTTCATGAATTTGCTGTAAGACAGACCATTTTCACGGGCACCTGCATTGATACGGACAATCCACAATTGACGGAATTGGCGTTTGCGTTGACGACGGTCACGGTATGCGTATTGACCGGCTTTCATTACCGCTTGCTTGGCAACGCGGTATACGTTTTTACGACGACCGCGGTAACCTTTGGCTAACGCGAAGATTTTTTGGTGACGGGCACGAGCGGTTACACCGCGTTTTACGCGTGGCATATTCTAAACTCCTTAAGCGTAGGGTAACATTTTAGCAACAGAAGCCAAATCGCGATCGTTTACCATAGAGGTACCACGCAGTTGGCGTTTGTTTTTAGTGGTCTTTTTAGTCAAGATGTGGCGTTTGAACGCATGAGCGCGTTTTACACCGCCGTTACCCAGTACTTTGAAGCGTTTTTTCGCGCTAGACTTGGTTTTCATTTTAGGCATGGGAAAACTCCATTCGTTATTAGATAAGGCATCAGGGGGTTTTAAAACATTGGTTTCAAACACTTGAACCCAAAATGCCACGGTTTTTGCCGCCAATCAAAAGCTTACTCCGAAGCGGCAATCGGGGTAAGCTGAAAATTATAACTTTATTTTTTCTTCGGTGCAATCATCATCACCATTTGACGGCCTTCCATTTTAGGGAAGGATTCGATTTGAGCCACTTCCGCCAAATCCTCTTTTACGCGCTCTAAAAGTTGCGCACCGAGTTGCTGGTGAGCCATTTCACGCCCGCGGAAACGAAGCGTAACTTTGACTTTATCGCCGTCAGCCAAGAAGCGGTTGATGTTGCGCATTTTGATTTGATAATCGCCTTCATCGGTACCCGGACGGAATTTGATTTCCTTAATTTGTACCTGCTTCTGGTTTTTCTTGGCTTCGTCGCGTTTCTTGGCTTGTTGGTATTTATATTTACCGTAATCCATCAGTTTGCACACAGGCGGTTTGGCAGTAGGGGAAATCTCTACCAAATCCACATCCTGCTCTTCGGCCATGGCCAAAGCTTCACGAACCGATACGACACCAAGCTGTTCGCCTGACTCACTGATTAAACGCACTTCTTTAGCGGTAATTTCGCCATTGATTCGTGCTTCGCGTTCTTGAGCGATGATGAATACTCCTATAAAAATTAATGGTTGACGAGGGCGTCTGCGATTTCTTGCTGCAGTTGCGCAATGAAATCATCCAAATCCAAAGAACCCAAGTCTTCTGCTTTGCGGCGCACAGCCACTTTGTTTTCTTGCTTCTCTTTATCGCCGACAACGATTTGATAAGGGAAGCGGTATTGGCTGTTATCACGGATTTTGTAACCGATTTTTTCGTTACGCAAATCCAGCTCTACACGGAAGCCAGCAGCCTGCAATTTGGCAGCCACTTCACGGCAGTAATCTGCTTGATTTTCGGTGATATTCATAATCACCATTTGAACCGGCGCCAACCATAGTGGGAAAGAACCTGCATGGTTTTCAATCAAAATACCGATAAATCGTTCCAAAGAACCCAAAATGGCTCGGTGCAACATTACCGGACGGGCGCGGTCATTGTTTTCGGTTACATATTCTGCATCTAAACGTTCCGGCAATACAAAGTCCAGTTGCAGCGTACCACACTGCCAAGAACGTCCCAATGCATCTTTAACATGATATTCGATTTTAGGTCCGTAGAACGCACCTTCACTCGGCAATTCGCCCCATTCCACGCCGCAAGCAGTCAATGCTTCGCGCAGGCCTTGTTCTGCCTTATCCCAGACGTCGTCTGAACCGGCACGCTTCTCAGGACGCAGTGAAAGTTTGACGGACACATCATGGAAACCGAATTGCTTGTAAATACGAACCAGCAATTCATTGAATGCCCGCGCTTCGCTGACGATTTGATCTTCGGTACAGAAAATATGCGCATCGTCTTGTACAAAACCTCGGACACGCATCAGTCCATGTAATGCACCGCTCGGCTCGTTGCGATGGCAAGAACCAAATTCTGCTAAACGCATTGGCAAATCGCGGTACGAGCGCAGACCGTTATTGAAAATCTGAACATGTCCCGGGCAGTTCATCGGTTTAACCGCGTATTCGCGCTTTTCCGAACTGGTTACGAACATATTGTCTTTGTAGTTATCCCAGTGACCGGATTTTTCCCAAAAGGTTTTATCCATGATTTGGGGGGTTTTGACTTCTTTGTAACCGGCAGCATTCAGCTCTTTACGCATATGCTGCTCGATAGTCTGCCACAAAGCCCAACCTTTGGGATGCCAAAACACCATACCCGGCGCTTCGTCCTGCAAGTGGAACAAATCCAGTTGCTTGCCCAATTTGCGGTGGTCGCGTTTTTCTGCTTCTTCAATACGCTGGATATAGGCTTTTAATTCATCTTTCGTCGCCCAAGCAGTGCCGTAAATACGTTGCAGCATTTCATTATTGCTGTCACCACGCCAGTATGCACCTGCCAGCTTGGTCAGCTTGAAGTTTTTCAGGAAGCGGGTGTTCGGAACGTGCGGACCGCGGCACATATCGACATATTCCTGATGATGATACATACCCATTGCTTCAACTTCGGGCATATCTTCAATCAGGCGCAGCTTATATTCTTCACCGCGATCTTGGAAAATTTTGATGGTTTCGGCTCGCGGAGTCATGATTTTGATTACATCATAATCTTGTGCAATCAATTCTTTCATACGCGCTTCGATGGCAGCAACATCTTCAGGCGTAAACGGTTTTTCCGTAGCAATATCGTAATAAAAGCCCTCTTCAATGACGGGGCCGATAACCATTTTTGCATTAGGATAGAGCTGCTTGACCGCATGACCGACAAGGTGGGCGCAAGAGTGGCGGATGATTTCAACGCCTTCTTGGTCTTTCGGGGTAATGATTTGGACGGTTGAATCTTCGGTAATCGGATCGCACGCATCGACCAATTTGCCGTTTACCTTACCCGCCACTGTCGCCTTCGCCAAACCTGCTCCGATAGACGCGGCAATCTGTGCCACGGTAACGGGCGATTCGTATTGGCGGACTGAGCCGTCCGGCAAGGTAATGTTCAACATCAAAAAAGCTCCAAAACATTAAAAAATAACGGCATAAATGCCGTTTGGGAAATTTGGTAGGCACGATTGGATTCGAACCAACGACCCCCACCATGTCAAGGTGGTGCTCTAACCAACTGAGCTACGTGCCTGTTTAACAGGGTTCGGATTATAGACGATACTTTGACGCAATGGCAAGTATGAAAACGAGATTTCAGACGACATTGTCGGAACATTGTGATTTTTTTGAAACATTTTCAACAGTGAACATCTCGATACGAATAAGGTCGTCTGAAATATTCAAACACCGCTATTGTGATGAAAATCCTTTATAATCGCGTTTTTACCTCAATCGTTTGACTGCACGGCGGCTTCGCTCGCCGTTTTCTACATTATAGATACAACCTATGCTCAAATTTACCTTACACAAAAAAGACGGTCATGCCCGACGCGGCACGCTGGAACTGAACCACGGCAAAATCGAAACACCCGTATTCATGCCGGTTGGCACTTACGGCTCGGTTAAGGCAATGAATCCGCAAAACCTGCACGATATCAAGGCACAAATTATTTTGGGCAACACTTACCATTTATGGCTGCGTCCCGGTTTGGAAGTCATCGAACAATTCGGCGGCCTGCACGATTTTATCGGCTGGAACAAACCCATCTTGACCGACTCGGGCGGTTTTCAGGTTTTCTCGCTCTCCGACATGCGCAAACTCACTGAAGAAGGCTGTACCTTCCAAAGCCCGATCAACGGCGACAGACTCTTCCTCTCGCCCGAAATCTCCATGAAAATCCAAACCGTACTCAATTCCGACATCGTGATGCAGTTGGACGAATGCACACCCGGCGAAGCAACGCACGAACAGGCGCAAAAATCCCTGCAAATGAGCCTGCGCTGGGCGGAACGAAGTAAAAAAGCCTTTGAAGATTTGAAGAACCCCAATGCCTTATTTGGCATCGTGCAAGGCGCGATGTATGAAGATTTGCGTGAAGAATCACTGCGCGGACTGGAACAATTCGACTTCCCCGGTCTTGCTATCGGCGGTCTGTCCGTCGGCGAACCCAAACCCGAAATGTACCGCATGCTGCGCGCCGTCGGCCCGATTTTGCCCGAACACAAACCACATTACCTGATGGGCGTCGGCACGCCGGAAGACCTCGTTTACGGCGTGGCACACGGCGTGGACATGTTCGACTGCGTCATGCCTACCCGTAATGCACGCAACGGCTGGCTGTTCACCCGTTTCGGCGATTTGAAAATCAAAAACGCCAAACACAAGCTCGACAAGCGTCCGATAGACGAAAGCTGCACCTGCTACGCCTGCCAAAACTTCAGCCGCGCCTACCTGCACCACCTGCACCGCACTGGCGAAATCTTGGGTGCGCAACTCAACACCATCCACAACCTGCATTTCTACCAAGTCATCATGGCGGAAATGCGCGAAGCGATCGAGCAAGGGAAATTTGCAGATTGGCAGGCGCAATTCCATGAAAACCGCGCCCGCGGAGTGGATTGAGATTGAACCATGATTATCGAGGTCGTCTGAAAACATTTATCTTTATTGACCCTTTGCTTTTCAGACGACCTTTTGTACAAAATATAGTAGATTAAATTTAAACCAGTACGGCGTTGCCTCGCCTTGTCCTGATTTAAATTTAATCCACTATATCATTCAATATTAAAGAAAGAAACCATGCCCCGTTTCCTGCCAGAGCCTCCCCTTCCCTACACCGACCAAACCCGTACCGCCGTCCTACTGCTTAACCTCGGCACACCGGATGCTCCGACCGCGCAAGCCGTCAAACCTTACCTGCGCGACTTTTTATCCGACCAACGCGTGGTAGAACTGCCGAAGCTGTTGTGGCAACCGATCTTGCGTGGCCTGATACTGACGCTGCGCCCGAAAAAAAGTGCGCATGCCTATGAAAAAATCTGGTTTAAAGAAGGCTCGCCCTTATTGGTTTATACCGCACGTCAAGCCGAAGCCTTGGGCAAACTACTGCCGGATGTAACCGTCCGCTACGCCATGACTTACGGCAACCCGGGCGTTGACGACGTCTTGGCGGAATTCAAATCGCAAGGCATCGGTAATCTTTTGGTAGTCCCGCTTTACCCGCAATATGCGGCATCAAGCACAGGCGCAGCTTTGGATAAAGTGTTCTTGCAATTACTGCGCCAGCGCAACCAACTCAGCATACGCACGGTATCCCGTTTCTACGATGATGCAGGCTATATCGAAGCCATGAAAAAGCAGATTCAGGCATATTGGGCGGAACACGGACGCGGCGAAAAACTGATGCTGAGTTTTCACGGCATACCGCAGAAACAGTACGACGAGGGCGACCCTTATCCCGACGAATGCCGCCATACCGCCAAACTGCTTGCCGAAGCCTTGGGACTGACTGAGCAGGAATATATCGTTTCCTTTCAAAGCCAGTTCGGCAAGGCAAAATGGGTTAAACCGAGTACGCAGGTTCTGTTTGACGAACTGCCGAAACAAGGCATAACGAAATTGGACGTTTTCTGTCCGGGCTTTATGGCAGACTGCTTGGAAACGATGGAAGAAATCGCTTTGATGGGGCGCGAACAATTTCACGCTGCCGGCGGTAAAGAATACCGCTATATCCCCTGCCTGAACGACGGCGCAGAATGGATAGCCGCGCTGGCAGATTTAGTGCGGCGCAATTTGCGCGGATGGGTTTGAAGTAGCCTTCCGTTTGTTTGACTTAAATCTAAGGTCGTCTGAAAAGCTTAGGCAGGATAGGTTTTCAGACGACCTTTATTGTATGATTGCCCTATTCCTTTAAAACAAAAACATTCCGACCATCTGCAAGGACAAACCATGAAAACCATCCACATCCTGACACTTGCCGCACTCTCCTGCTTTTCCGCCTCAACCTTCGCCGCCGATGCCGCACAGATGGCGCAAGGGCAGAAAATTTACGAAACCAACTGCGCCGCCTGCCACGGTAAAAAAGGCGAAGGCAGAGGCGCAATGTTCCCTCCCCTGTTCCGTTCCGACTACATCATGAAAAAACCGCAGGTACTGTTGAACAGCATGCTCAAAGGCATCAACGGTCCGATCAAGGTTAACGGCAAACCCTACAACGGCTTCATGCCTGCAACAGCCATCAACGAAGCGGACGTAGCAGCAGTTTCGACCTACATTATGAATGCATTTGATAACGGCGGCGGCACCATCACCGAAAAAGATGTGAAAGCGGCAAAAGGCAAAAAATAACCGCTCCCGTAATCAAGAGGTCGTCTGAAACCATGCTTTCAGACGACCTCTGTTATAATCGTTCCGCTTTGCAATAAATGACTTCCCGATTCCGCCGCCTGAAAGACGGTGTTCCGACCATTAAGGACTTTGATGAATATGTTTACTCAAGCAGCCCAAGAATTGACCACCGTCCGCGACATCCTGCGTTTCGCCGTCAGCCGTTTCAACGATGCCGGTTTGTTTTTCGGGCACGGCTCGGACAACGCACACGACGAAGCGGCCTACCTCATCCTACACACCCTCAACCTGCCGCTGGACACGCTGGAACCTTACCTCGACGCCAAGCTGCTGCAAAGCGAGAAAGAAGAAGTATTGGCAGTGCTGGAACGCCGCGCAGTCGAACACATCCCCGCAGCCTACCTCACCCATCAGGCATGGCAGGGCGATTTCGATTTTTATGTTGACGAACGCGTCATCGTACCGCGCTCGTTTATTTACGAACTGCTCGGCGACAGCCTTACCCCTTGGATAGAACACCCCGAATTGGTTCACCGCGCATTGGACTTGTGTACCGGCAGCGGCTGCCTCGCCGTCCAAATGGCGCACCACTACCCTGCTGCTGAAATCGACGCCGTTGATTTGAGTTTGGATGCACTGGAAGTGGCCGCCATCAACGTTGAAGATTATGGTTTGGAAGAGCGCATCAACCTGATTCATACCGATTTGTTCGAAGGATTGGAAGGCGCGTACGACTTAATTGTTTCCAACCCGCCTTATGTCGATGCCGAATCGGTCGATATGTTACCCGACGAATACCTGCACGAACCCGAACTCGCCTTGGGCAGCGGCGAAGACGGTTTGGACGCCACCCGCCAAATCCTGCTGCACGCCGCCAAATACCTGAACCCTAAAGGCTTACTGTTGGTCGAAATCGGACACAACCGCGACGTATTGGAAGCCGCCTATCCCGAGCTGCCGTTCACTTGGTTGGAAACCAGCGGCGGCGACGGATTCGTATTCTTGCTGACCCGCGAGCAGCTATTGGGCGAATACTAGCCCGTTCTTTTTCAAGCAGCATTAATATAAAAAGGTCGTCTGAAAACTTTCAGACGACCTTTTTTCAACCATTCAAGCGATTAGCAACATCTTCCGCCGTTTGCACCGCAGCGGCGTTTGCGGCAGTAGTCTTGAAATTGCAGCTCGGTCATGACGGGGGCGTTGGGATTATGTTTGCGTTGTTGTGCAACGTAGTTTTCATAATCGGGCACGCCTGCCATGAGGTTGGCGGTAAGTTTGGCGGTTTTCCACCAAGCGGCGAGTTTACGCTTCACTTTGTGCCTCCGGTTGTTTGCCGTCGCGGTACACCGCCGGAATTTCTTTAGCGGTTGACCAGCCGACTTTGCGTGCTTTCATAGCGGTACGCACGCCGTAGATGGCAACGACGACGACGACGGAGAGGAACAATGCGGTCAGACCGGCATTAATCTGGTCGTTGAAGATGATTTGCGACATTTCGCCGATGTCTTTAGCGGGCGCGAGGACTTCGTTTTTAGCCAATGCTTCGCTGTATTTGCCGGCATGGGCAAGGAAGCTGACGCGCGGGTCGCTGTGGAACAGTTTTTGCAGACCAGCGTAGCAGGTTACAAATAGTACGCCGACGGCAGGAACGAGTGCCACCCAGACATAGCGGTCGCGTTTCATCTTAATCAACACAACGGCACACATAATCAAGGCTACACCTGCCAGCATTTGGTTGGCGATGCCGAACAAAGGCCAGAGCGAGTTGATGCCGCCCAACGGATCGGTCACGCCGGTGTAGAGGAAGTAGCCCCACAATGCCACGGCGAAGAAGGTCGCAATCAGGTTGGCAGGGATGGAGTCGGTGTTGCCGAAAGGTTTGTAGAAAATACTGCCCAAGTCTTGAATCATGAAACGTGCGACGCGGGTACCGGCATCGACGGCGGTCAGGATGAACAAGGCTTCAAACAACAGGGCAAAGTGATACCAGAATGCCATCATGGCTTCGCCCGGAATCAGACGGCTCATGATGTGTGCCATACCGACTGCGAGGGTAGGCGCACCGCCCGCACGGGAAAGGATGGTGTTTTCGCCCACTTCCTTAGCGGTGTGCAACAGGGTTGCGGCATCGACAGGGAATTGCAGCTTGGTGGTAATCACTTCGGCGGCAGTATTGGCATCTGTACCGATCAGAGCGGCAGGGCTGTTCATAGCGAAGTACACGCCGGGATCAAGCGATGCGGCAGCGGCAAGCGCCATAATCGCCACGAAACTTTCCATCAACATACCGCCGTAACCGATCATGCGGACGTGGGTTTCGTTTTCCAGCATTTTCGGCGTGGTACCGGAAGAAATCAGCGCGTGGAAGCCTGAAACCGCACCACAAGCGATGGTAATGAAGAGGAATGGGAACAATGCGCCTGAGAATACCGGGCCGGAACCGTCGATAAAGTGCGTTACGGCAGGCATTTGCAGCGCAGGGCTGACGATGAGGATGCCGATGGCGAGTGCGACAATCGTACCGATTTTCAGGAAGGTAGAGAGATAGTCGCGCGGAGTCAGCAGCAGCCATACCGGCAATACTGATGCTACGAAGCCGTAAATCATAATCGCCCAAGTGAGCTGGAGGCCGTCAAGGTCAAACCAGTGACCGATGGAGCTATGCGCCACATTGTCGCCGTAAATGACCGCCAACATCAGCAGGATAAAGCCAACGATGGAAATCTCGCCGATTTTGCCCGGACGGATATAACGGGTGTAAATACCCATAAACAGCGCGATAGGCATGGTGGCGGCAATCGTGAACGTACCCCAAGGGCTGTGAACCAGTGCTTTCACCACAATCAGCGCCAACACCGCCATGATGATGACCATAATCATCAAAATACCGATGGACGCGATCACGCCGGGTACAGTGCCGAGTTCTTGTTTTACGATATCGCCCAAAGATTTACCGTCGCGGCGCATGGAGACGAACAAGACCATCATGTCTTGTACCGCGCCGGCGAACACTACGCCGAAGATAATCCACAGCGTACCCGGCAGATAACCCATTTGCGCAGCCAGTACGGGACCGACCAACGGACCTGCGCCCGCAATTGCGGCAAAGTGGTGTCCGAACAATACGCCTTTGTGTGTCGGTACATAGTCCAAACCGTCATTGTGCCGCTCGGCGGGCGTGAGGCGGTTCGGATCAAGCTGCATCACATATTTGGCGATGTAGAGACTGTAAAAACGGTAGGCGATGCAGTACACCGATACGGCGGCGGTGACCATCCATACCGCACTGACCTGCTCGCCCCGACTGAGAGCCAGAGTGGTAAAGGACGCTACGCCGACCAAAACCACAATGCCCCAAATGAGGAACGTTTTGAGCGATTTCATTGTTTAATCCTTAAAATACAAGAGGGAGAATGTTCGGGTTCTTATTGTTGCGGGGGGATAAACTGCATCCCGAAGCATTTGTGGAGGAAAAAATGAAGCGATGATGGTGCGGAACCCTGGCTTGCAATAATTAATAAACGGGGAAACTAAAACGCCAAAATGTTAACTATTATCAAGCTTAGCGTAAGGTTAACACAATCCGATAACGTGCGGGCTAGATTTAACTCAAACAATCGTCATTCATTACGATATTACCGTGTATTTCTTGACAAATTCTTTACAAATACTATAAAGCCACACTACCCGCTTGCATACATTCAAAACGATATAGTGGATTAAATTTAAACCAGTACGGCGTTGCCTCGCCTTGCCGTACTATTTGTACTGTCTGCGGCTTCGCCGCCTTGTCCTGATTTAAATTTAATCCACTATAACGCCATTCCAATTCAATCAGCCCCATAAAGAAAAAGGTCGTCTGAAAACCTGTTTTCAGACGACCTTTTTCTTTCTAAAACTCAATAATCTGTTTCAAATCAATCCGCTTCCAAAACCACTTTCATGGCTTGGTTTTCGGCGGCGTGTTTGAACACATCGTAGGCTTTTTCCAATTCGCTGAATTTGAAACGGTGGGTCAGCATTTTGGTGTAATCAACGGAGCTGCTGGAAATTGCCTTCATCAGCATTTCGGTGGTGTTGGCGTTTACCAGGCCGGTTGTGATGGCGAGGTTTTTAATCCAGAGTTTTTCAAGTTTGAAATCAACGGATTGACCGTGTACGCCGACGACGGCGATATGACCGCCCGGTTTGACGATGTCTTGGCACATATTCCATGTGGCGGGGATGCCGACGGCTTCAATGGCGCAGTCCACGCCGTCTTCACCGACGATGGCAAAGACTTGTTTGGAGACGTCGCCTGAAGCAGGGCTGACGGTATGGGTTGCGCCCAATTCTTTCGCCAGTTTCAAACGGTTTTCGTCCATATCGCAAACGATGATGGCGGCGGGGCTGTACAGTTGGGCGGTCAGCAGGGCGGACATGCCGACAGGGCCTGCGCCTGCGATGAATACGGTGTCGCCGGGTTTGACATCGCCGTATTGCACGCCGATTTCGTGGGCGGTCGGCAAGGCGTCGCTCAACAGCAGCGCGACTTCTTCATTGACGTTGTCGGGCAGCGGAACAAGGCTGTTGTCGGCATAAGGCGTGCGGACGTATTCGGCTTGCGTGCCGTCGATCATGTAGCCCAAAATCCAGCCGCCGTTACGGCAGTGTGAATAGAGTTGGATTTTGCAGTTGTCGCAAGTGCAGCATTTGCTGACGCATGAAATAATGACTTTATCGCCGACTTTGATGTTTTTTACAGCCTCGCCGACTTCTTCTACAATACCGATGCCTTCATGGCCGAGAATACGGCCGTCGGCAACTTCGGGGTTTTTGCCTTTCCAAATACCCAAGTCGGTACCGCAAATCGTGGTTTTGACGATTTTCACCACCGCATCGGTCGGATCGATAATCTGCGGACGGGGTTTTTCTTCAAAACGGATGTCGTTTGCGCCGTGATAAACCATTGCTTTCATGCTGATACTCCTTGCTTGTTGATAAATAATTTCAATATTGCAATAAAGTCTCTTTATATGAGTTATATACCCCTACAAACTGTATGTCAATAAGAATTATTTTCACAATGTTATACCATAACATACTGTTTTAAATATAAATAAAACTCCCGATTGATATTAATGAACACACCCAGCCCCTTCTCCGAACGACTCATCTGCTGGCAAAAACAACACGGCAGGCACCACCTGCCTTGGCAAGTGCAAAACCCTTATTGCGTCTGGCTTTCCGAAATCATGCTCCAGCAGACGCAGGTTGCCACCGTGTTGGACTACTATCCGCGTTTCTTGGAAAAATTCCCGACCGTACAAGCGCTTGCCTCTGCGCCGCAAGACGAAGTATTGTCGCTGTGGGCGGGCTTGGGCTATTACAGCCGCGCGCGCAATCTGCACAAAGCCGCGCAACAAGTCGTCGAACAATTCGGCGGCACGTTTCCGTCAGAGCGCAAAGACTTGGAAACCCTCTGCGGCGTAGGTAGAAGCACCGCTGCCGCCATTTGCGCCTTTGCCTTCAAGTGCCGCGAAACCATTTTGGACGGCAACGTCAAACGCGTGCTCTGCCGCGTGTTCGCCCGCGACGGCAATCCGCAGGACAAAAAATTCGAAAACTCGCTCTGGACGCTTGCCGAAAGCCTGCTGCCGTCTGAAAACGCCGATATGCCCGCCTACACGCAAGGCTTGATGGACTTGGGCGCAACCGTGTGCAAACGGACAAAACCCTTGTGCCATCAATGCCCGATGGCGGACATCTGCGAAGCGAAAAAGCAAAACCGCATCGCCGAGCTGCCGCGCAAAAAAACCGCCCCCGAAGTGCAAACCCTACCGCTTTACTGGCTGATTGTCCGCAACCAAGACGGCGCAATCTTGCTGGAAAAACGTCCTGCCAAAGGCATTTGGGGCGGGCTGTATTGCGTGCTGTGTTTTGAAACCCTGAACGAAACATACGATTGCGCCGAGAAGCTTGGCATTTTTTCAGAGTGCGCAGCCTCCCCGTGGGACGACCTCGAAGAACAACCCGCCCTCACCCACCGCCTGACGCATCGTTTATTGATGATTACGCCGTTTGAAGCGCAAATCAGTTCGCCCGACACGCTACCCCATTCTGAAAACGCATCAAAAGATAACCGCTTCTGGGTGAAACCCGAAAATTTGGCGGATTACGGTTTGCCCAAACCGCTGGCAGATTATTTGAAACAACGGCAGCAGGCATTGTTTTAAAAATGCTTGAAAATCAAACACACAGCATCCAACTCTAAAACACAATAAACATACCCGCGCGTTATACAAACCCGCCCGCCCCTGTCAGGAATCCCATGCACACACTCCCCCTGCTTACCCAACAGTTCGCCGAACTCTCGCCGTTTTTCTATTCCCGCGTTTCCCCTGAGCCGCTGACCGCGCCCTACTGGGTTGCCTTCAACACCGATTTGGCGGCAGAGTTGAATCTGGATACAGATTTTCAGACGACCGCCAACCTTGACTACCTCAGCGGCAACGCGCCGCAATACGCGCCCGCGCCCATTGCCGGCGTTTACAGCGGCCATCAGTTCGGCGTCTATACCCCGCGCCTTGGCGACGGGCGCGCGCTCCTGATTGGCGATTCCGTCGATGCCGCGGGACAACGCCAAGAGTGGCAGCTCAAAGGCGCAGGTAAAACGCCCTACTCCCGCTTTGCCGACGGGCGCGCCGTCTTGCGCTCCTCCATCCGTGAATATCTCTGTTCCGAAGCCATAAACGGTCTCGGCATCCCCACAACCCGCGCCCTCGCCCTGTGCGGCAGCGACGACCCCGTTTATCGGGAAACCGTCGAAACCGCCGCCGTCCTGATCCGCATCGCCCCGAGCTTTCTGCGTTTCGGCCATTTCGAATACTTCTATTACACCGGCCGCGAAGCCGAAATTCAACAACTTGCCGACTACCTTATCCGGCATTACTACCCCGACTGCCGAGATGCCGACAATCCCTACGCCGCCTTGTTGGAACAAATCCGAAACCGCACCGCCTATACCGTCGCCGCATGGCAAAGCGTCGGCTTCTGCCACGGCGTAATGAATACCGACAACATGTCTGCACTGGGACTCACCATAGACTACGGCCCTTTCGGCTTCCTCGACGATTACGACCGCCGCCACGTCTGCAACCACTCCGACACCCAAGGCCGCTACGCCTACAATGCCCAGCCCTTCGTCGCCCATTGGAATTTCGCTGCCCTCGCCTCCTGCTTCGACGCCCTCGTCCCACACGACACCCTCGAGAAACTCATCGACGGCTGGACAGAAATTTTTCAGACGACCTATTTAGAGAAAATGCGCCGCAAACTCGGTTTGCAGCAAGCAGACAAAAGAGACGACGAAAGCCTTATCGCCGACCTCTTCACCGCCTTGCAAGATCAAAAAACCGACTTCACCCTGTTTTTCAGAAACCTGTCCGGAGTCAGCAATACACACGGCGAACCCCTCCCGTCCAAACTCGAACAAACCTTCAAAAACGGCGTTCCGCCCGCCTTCATCCGCTGGCTCGGACGCTACCGCCAACGCCTGCGCGCCGAAAACAGCAATCCCGCCGAACGCGCAATACGCATGAACCTGACCAACCCGCTCTACATCCTGCGCAACTACCTTGCCGAACAGGCCATCGCCCAAGCCCGAAACGGCGACTACCGCGAAATCGAACGCCTGCGCCGCTGCCTCGCCCGTCCCTTTGACGAACAGGCAGAGTTCGCCGACCTTGCCGAACCGCCGCCCGAAGGCAGCATTCCGGTTTGCGTCAGTTGTTCAAGTTGAATGAGATTTCCAACAAGGCAAAGGCGAAATCGCCCTATTCGGTCTGTAAATCCCAAAACCCAAACGGTGGTCTGAAAACCCAAATCGGTTTTCAGACGACCTTTTGACATTGCCCCAGCCGAAAACAATCGGCTTATTCGGAAATCAACGATGCTGCGGGTTGTAGCGGTTTTCCAAGCGCAGGAACACCCAGCCCAAGAAAGTCGTCATCAAGAGATAAATAAGCGCGACGGTATAGAGCGGTTCTTCATAAACGGAATAGCGGCCGCTAATCGTACTTTGCACATAAGCCAGCTCCGCCACGGCGATAACGGACAACAACGAGCTGTCTTTCAAAAGCGTAATAAATTCGCTGGCAAGCGGCGGCAGCATACGGCGCAACGCCTGCGGGAGAATCACATAGCGCATAGCCTGCGGATAAGTCAGACCCAGCGAACGCGCCGCTTCCATCTGACCGCGGTCGATGGACTGGATGCCCGCGCGGAAAATCTCGCAGATATACGCGCCGGAGTTGGCAATCAAGGCAAGCGAACCGGCAATCAGCGCGCCGTAAGAGCGTCGGATTTCCACCGCCTCGTCGCCGTTGATCAGCAAACCGTCGGTAGGATGGACGAAAAACGGGAACCAGACGTAAGACCAAATCACAATCTGCACAAACAGCGGCGTACCACGGAACAGCGTTACATACAGCAGCGAAACCTTACGCAAAACCCAAGCCAGCGCACGCATGGGCGCACCCGCCTTTTCCAGATGAATCAAGCGCGCCAGCGCGAGCAGCAGACCCAATACGGAGCCGCCTGCCGTCGCCACTACGGTCAAGCCCAGCGTAGTCAGCGCGCCGTAGAAAAACATCCAGCGGTATTCGTAAATAATGTCAAACCGAAAATCCATACTCGTCCGCCTGTCTAAAACTCCGGGAAACGGTTTGCGGCAGCCGCCCGATTCCCGAACATTGGAAAAATGAAACTCGATATTTTACAAGAAAATACATTCTTTGAATGCCTTTTTGTTAAATTAATCGGGTTGCCGTCCGTTTTTTTACATTTCCCCGCCCGTCGCGCCTATCCGCCCATTGCCACTCTTAAATCCGTTTTCTTCTGAAAAAACAACGCCAAACAATCCCAATATGCTGCCGTAAAATTGACCGTCCCAATAAAAAAGCGGATAATCCGCCCATCCTTAAAACACCTTTTCAGACGACCTTTCCCCGTGATTCAAAAGGTCGTCTGAAACCTTTTATAAAGCACAAACATGAAAGCACCCGAACTCCTCCTTCCCGCCGGCGGCCTCGAACGTATGCGCGCCGCCTACGACTACGGCGCAGACGCCGTTTATGCCGGCAGCCCGCGTTACTCCCTGCGCGCCCGCAACAACGAATTCGCCAAACTCGACGTCCTCGAGCAAGGCATTAAAGAAGCGCACGAGCGCAACAAAAAATTCTTTTTGACCGTCAACACCCTGCCGCACAATTCCAAGCTCAAAACCTTCGTCGCCGACATGGAACCGCTGATTGCCATGAAACCCGACGCGCTGATTATGGCGGACCCGGGTTTGATTATGACCGTGCGCGAAAAATGGCCCGAAATGCCGATCCACCTGTCCGTACAGGCCAACACCACCAACTACTGGGGCGTGAAATTCTGGCAGAACATCGGCGTCGAGCGCATCATCCTGTCGCGCGAATTGAGCATGGAAGAAATCGCCGAAATCCGCCAAGAATGCCCCGACATCGAACTCGAAGTCTTCATCCACGGCGCATTGTGCATCGCCTACTCAGGCCGTTGCCTATTGTCGGGCTATTTCAACCACCGCGACCCCAACCAAGGCACCTGCACCAATTCCTGCCGCTGGGATTACAAAGTCCACAACGCCACTGAAAGCGATGCGGGCGACGCCCAGCTTCTGCAAGGTTTCAACTTTGAAAAAGCCCAAGAAGAAGCCAACCAAAACTTCGAAGGCATCAACGGTCAGAAACGCCACCCCTACGCCGACAAAGTCTTCCTGATTGAAGAGTCCAACCGCCCAGGCGAAATGATGCCGATTATGGAAGACGAACACGGCACCTACATCATGAATTCCAAAGACCTGCGCGGTATCGAAGTCGTCGAAAAACTCGCCAAAATCGGCGTGGACAGCCTCAAAGTCGAAGGCCGCACCAAGTCGCTCTACTACGTCGCCCGCGTCGCCCAGTCCTACCGCAAAGCGATTGACGACGCCGTTGCAGGCCGTCCGTTCGACTACGGTTTGCTGAGCGAACTTGAAGGCCTCGCCAACCGCGGCTACACCAGCGGCTTCCTCGAACGCCACCAAACCCAAGACTATCAAAACTACCTCAGCGGCCATTCCACCGCCAAACAAAGCCAATACGTCGGACACGTTACCGAAATCGACGCCGAAGGCTGGGCAACGGTGGAAGTCAAAAACCGCTTCGCCGTCGGCGACACCTTGGAAATCATCCACCCCGAAGGCAACCAAACCGTCACGCTGGAACAAATGACCCGCAAAGGCGCAGCCGTCGAAGTCGCCCCGGGCAACGGCATCCAAGTCAAAATCCCGAATATGCAGGGCAAAGAAAAAGCCTTGCTGGCGCGGGTCATCAAATAATCATGAGGTCGTCTGAAAATTTTCAGACGACCTTTTGCCTTTTCCGACTCCAATCCCTTCTCAATAATCTATAAATGAACGGCTTTAATATTGAATAAACGGTTGTAAAATAACTCTGAATATTAATATATTCTTAATTTCTTCATGTTGATTTAAAAGTACAATTTGGCCTAGTAGCAACTAATTAATAAAATGCAGGCATTTTTCAAAACTTAACAAATAAGTACAACTCATTGATTGTCAGATAAATTGGTTGAATCATTTATTGCAATTCAACATTTCCATAACTTGCGCCATACTTGCCAACAAACAAATTCTCAGTTAATGTTTTGTGTAAGCGGTTACATCCGTGAGTATTCTATTAATCAATAACATAGGATGGTATAGCCATGAATGAAGATATTATCAAAGGCAAATGGGCACAGCTCAAAGGTAAAGCCAAAGAAAAATGGGGCGAATTGACCAACGATGATTTGGATATTATCGAAGGCAAACGTGACCAATTGGCAGGTAAAATCCAAGAACGTTACGGCCGTTCCAAAGAAGAAGCCGAAAAAGAAGTTGATGACTGGCTGAACGAAAATTAATATCAAACCCCACTAACACTAAAAAACGGTCGGGGATTTCTCCCTTGACCGTTTTATCATTGAAAATCCGAAAGGAATAATTATGCTACATTATGCAGTAGTCTTCTTCGTCATTGCCATCATTGCAGCCTTCCTTGGTTTTGGCGGCATTGCAGGCAGCGCGGCAGGTATCGCTAAAATCCTGTTTATCTGTTTCTTGGTTTTAGCTGTGTTGTCTTTGATTTTTGGCAAAAGAAGATAATCAAAACCTAATAATTTAAACAATAAAGTAAAATCGTAAACAATTTTTTTTACGAAATATTTTATTGTTTATCAAAACAAAGGTCGTCTGAAATTTTCAGACGACCTTTCTTCATGTCAAACCTTAATCTTCATACGCTTCCATCGGCGGGCAGGAGCAGACCAGATTCCGGTCGCCGTACACGTCGTCCACGCGGTTGACGCTCGGCCAGAATTTGTTTTCGCGCACGAAAGGCAACGGGAAGACGGCTTCTTCGCGGGAGTACGGATGCGCCCATTCGCCGGTTACGTCGGCGGCGGTGTGCGGGGCGTTGACCAGCGGGTTGTCGTCTTTCGGCCATTCGCCGCGTTCGACTTTCAGCACTTCCTGTTTGATTTGTTTCAGGGCGGCGATGAAGCGGTCGAGTTCGGCTTTGCTCTCGCTTTCGGTCGGCTCGATCATCAGTGTGCCGGCAACGGGGAAGGAAACGGTCGGGGCGTGGAAGCCGTAGTCCATCAGGCGTTTGGCGATGTCGGTTTCAGTGATGCCGCTTTCGGCTTTGAGCGGACGCAAGTCGACGATACATTCGTGAGCGACGCGGCCGTTTTTGCCTGTATACAGAATCGGATAGTCTTCGCTCAGGCGTTTGGCGACGTAATTGGCGTTGAGCAATGCCCAGCGTGTTGCCTGCTCCATGCCTTGTTTGCCCATCATGGTCAGGTACATCCAAGTAATCGGCAAGATGGACGCAGAACCGAAGGCGGCTGCGGCAACGGCGGTTTGGTCGGCACTGGCGCTGTGGGTGTCGGTCAAAGCGTGTCCCGGTGCAAACGGAGCGAGGTGGGCTTTCAAACCGATAGGGCCGACGCCCGGGCCGCCGCCGCCGTGGGGGATGCAGAAGGTTTTGTGCAGGTTCATGTGCAACACGTCCGCGCCGACTTCGGCAGGCTGCATGATGCCGATTTGGGCGTTGAGGTTGGCGCCGTCCATGTAAACCTGTCCGCCGTTTTCATGGATGATGCGGCAGATGTCGCGGATGCCTTCTTCGTACACGCCGTGGGTGGACGGGTAGGTAATCATGATGGCGGACAAGGCGTCGCGGTGTTGTTCGGCTTTGGCTTTCAAGTCGTCGATATTGACGTTGCCGTGTTCGTCGGTATCGACGACGACGACTTTCAAACCGAGCATGGCGGCGGTGGCGGGGTTGGTGCCGTGGGCGGACTTGGGAATCAGGCAGATGTTGCGGTGTGCTTCGCCTTGGGCTTCCTGATAGCGGCGGATGGACAGCATACCGCTGTATTCGCCCTGCGCGCCGGAATTGGGCTGGAAGGAAATCGCGTCAAAACCGGTGATGGCTTTCAGACTGTTTTCCATGTCGGTCAGAAGTTCGCGGTAGCCTGCGGTTTGCGCTTCGGGGGCGTAGGGGTGGATGTCGGTGAACTCCGTCCAGGTAATCGGCAGCATTTCGGCGGTGGCATTGAGCTTCATGGTGCAGCTGCCCAGCGAAATCATGCTGCGGTTCATCGCCAAATCGCGGTCTTCGAGTTTCTTCAGGTAGCGCAGCATTTCGTGTTCGGTGTGGTAACGGTTGAACACGGGATGTTGCAAGATATTGTCTTGGCGCAGGAATTCGGTTTTCAGACGACCTTTGACGTCGTCTGAAAGCGTGAAAGTGTTGTTGCCGGTGAAGGCATAGTACAACACGGCAAGGTCTTCGCGCACGGATGTTTCGTGGAAGGCGGCGGCGATTTGGGTGTCGCTGACGCGGCGCAGGTTGTAGCCCAGTTCCAAAGCGGTTTGGAACGCTTTGTCCGCTTTGTCTTTGCTGCCGAAATCAACGGTAACGGTATCGAAGAAGACTTCGTGAACCACTTTCAGGCCGTCTGAAACCAGCGCGTCGGCAAAGGCGGAAGCCAGCGCGTGAATGCGGTTGGCGATGCGTTTCACGCCTTCGGGGCCGTGATAAACGGCGTACATGCCCGCCAAGTTCGCCAGCAATGCTTGCGCGGTACAAATATTGGACGTGGCTTTTTCGCGGCGGATATGTTGCTCGCGGGTGGACAACGCCATGCGCAGCGCGGGTTTGCCCGATGCGTCTTTGGATACGCCGATGATGCGGCCCGGGGCGGAGCGTTTGAACTCGTCTTTAAACGCGAAATAAGCGGCGTGCGGCCCGCCGAAGCCCATCGGTACGCCGAAGCGTTGCGTGTTGCCCAACGCGATGTCCGCGCCCAATTCGGCAGGCGATTTCAGCAAGACCAAGCTCATGATGTCGGCGGCAACGGCAACAATCGTGCCTTTGGTTTTCAGACGACCTACGACGCTTTGCAAGTCTTGCACGTCGCCGTCTTTGCCGACGTATTGGAACAGCGCGCCGAAGTATTCGCCTTCATCCGCTTTGGCAAAATCGCCAACCACCAGCTCGAAGCCGAAATATTTGGCGCGGGTTTTCATCACGTCCAAAGTCTGCGGATAGACGCGCTCGTCCACAAAGAAACGCTCGGATTTCACCTTGCCCACGCGGTGCGCCATCGCCATCGCTTCGGCGGCGGCGGTCGCTTCGTCCAGCAAAGACGCGCCCGCCACGGGGAAACCGGTCAAATCGATACACACCTGCTGGAAGTTCAGCAACGCTTCCAAACGCCCCTGCGCGATTTCCGCCTGATACGGCGTGTAGGCGGTGTACCAGCCCGGATTTTCCAATACGTTGCGCAAAATCACGTTCGGCACGCGGGTCGGGTAATAGCCCAAGCCGATATAGGATTTGTTGATCACGTTTTTCGACGCAATGCCTTTCAGCTTCGCCAAAGCATCCGCCTCGGTCAGGGCTTCGGGCAGGTCGAGTTCGGACGGCATACGGATGCTTTGCGGCACGGTGTTGCCGACAAATTCGTCCATACTCTTTTCGCCGAGCGCTTCCAAAAGCGCAGCCTCGTCGCCGAAACTCAAATGACGCGCGGCAAATTCGTTGGGGTTGAACAGTTCGGATAGTTTCATTTCTACTCCTTTTTTGTTGTAGGAATCTGCCGCGAAGGCAGGTGTTTTGATGTTTCAGACGACGTTTGGATTCGGGAGGTCGTCTGAAAACATTTATTTAAAAATAAATACGGTAAGTGATATTAAAAACCCGTTTTCAGACGACCTCTGCCCATTTCGGGCGGCATTCTAAAACTTCTTGATAAACCGGACAGCTTTCAATATGCGCGCCGGGCAGGTAGCCGGTACTCATTAAAAATTCGCCGACGATTTCGCCGCCGACAAATTTGAAATGCTTTTTAAAGAGCTTCACCCACCCGTCTTTGTCGAGCGGATGGTGTGCATCCAGCCAGTTTTTGAATGAGCCGTATTCCTGCTGTATCTTTTTGATTTGCCGTGCGTTATAAATCGCAGCATTGATTTTCAAGCGGTTGCGGACGATGCCTGCGTCGGCAAGCAGGCGTTCGATGTCGGCTTCGTCGAATGCGGCGACAGCGTCGATGTCGAAATTTTTAAATGCAGCCCGAAACGCCTGCTGCTTCTTCAGCATCAATGTCCAGCTCAAACCCGCCTGATTGATTTCCAACACCAGCCGTCCGAACAACTCATTGTCGTCTGAAATCGGAAAACCGTATTGCTTATCGTGGTAATGTTTGTTCGGATTGTCCGTATCGCTTGGGAAGGCGGCAATAAATTCGCAGTAATTCATGTTTTATCGATCAAGCGAAACAAAGGTCGTCTGAAAACCTAAAACGGGGTTTCAGACGACCTTTCAAAATCGGAGCGCAGCAATATGCCTGCCGCGCCATTTTAAAATCAATCCACTTCGCCCGCGTATTGTTCGGCGGTCAGCAGGCCGTCGTAGTCGGCAGGGTTGGCAGGTTTGATTTTGAAGAACCAGCCTGCGCCGTATGGGTCGCTGTTGGCAGTTTCCGGCGCACTGGGCAAATCTTCGTTGACGGCGACGACTTCGCCCTCAATCGGCGCGTACACGTCGGACGCGGCTTTCACAGACTCAACCACACCGGCTTGTTCTTCAGCAGCAAGGTTCGCGCCGACTTCGGGCAGCTCGACGAACACGATGTCGCCCAACAACTCTTGCGCGTGGTGGGTAATGCCGACGGTGATGGTACCGTCTTCTTCAAGGCGCAGCCATTCGTGGCTGGCAACGTATTTCAGTTCGGCTGGGATGTTGTTGCTCATGGTTTGATTCTCCATTGGTTTTTGGCTTAAAGAATGAAGCCTTCGGATATGATCGACAGGCTGTTTTACGTTTGTTTTCAGACGACCTTTACTTTAACAAAGCTCGTCTGAAACCGCATCAATCAAACTGTTTCTGTCCGTTGCGCACAAACGGCAGCTTCAATACGCGCACGTCCACCTCTTTGCCGCGTATCAGCACTTTTGCGGTATCGCCGTCAAAATCTTTCGGTACGCGGGCGATGGCGATGGATTGTTTCAGGCTGGGCGAGAATACGCCGCTGGTGGTTTCGCCTTTGCCTTTGTCAGTCAACACTTCCATATGCGCGCGCAGGATGCCGCCTTTGTCGAGCAGCAAACCGACTTGTTTGACGGCAACGCCTTTTTCTTTCAATGCCAACAAAGCGGCTTTGCCGACGAAATCGCGGTTTTCGTCTTTCAAATCAACGGTCCAGCCCATGCCAGCTTCGAGCGGGCTGGTGTCGTCGTCCATATCGTTGCCGTAGAGGTTCATGCCGGCTTCCATGCGCAGGGTGTCGCGCGCGCCGAGGCCGCAGGGCTGTACGCCGGCTTGTTGCAGGGCTTTGAAGAACGCGACGGCTTCGGTGCCGGGCAGGATGACTTCGACGCCGTCTTCGCCGGTGTAGCCGGTGCGGGCGACAAACCAGTCGTTGCCCAAATCCGCGCCTTGGAACGGTTTGAGGTTGTGGACGACTTCCGCCCATTCGGGTTTGATGGTCAGGAGTTTTTCGATGGCTTTAGGACCTTGCACGGCAAGCATACCGAGGTCGTAACGAGGGTTGAAGGCGACGCCGAATTCTTGTCCGACTTTGTGGAACTGGGCGGTGTCTTTCTCGCGGGTCGCGCCGTTGGATACGATGCGGTATTGGGTTTCGGCTTCGTTGGTGCGGTAAACGATCAAGTCGTCAATCACACCACCATTGTCGTTGAGCAGCGCGGAATAAAGGGCTTTGCCGACGAAGGCGAGTTTGGCAACGTCGTTGGCAATCAGTTTGCGGAAAAAGGCTTTGGCGTTCGCTCCGGCGACGTCGGTAACGAGCATATGGGATACGTCGAATATGCCTGCGTCAGTGCGCACAGCTTCGTGTTCGGCGATTTGCGAACCATAATGGATGGGCAGCTCCCAGCCGGCAAAATCGACCAGCTTCGCGCCTGCATCTTGATGGGCTTGGTGAAACGGGGTGGTTTTCAGGGCAGTCATTCTCAGCTTCTCCGGATTTATTGTTCAGATGCCGTCCGCACATAAGCAGCGCGGAAGACCCTATCTGTCCTTGAACCTGAGATTTTCGGCATACCCGCTTGATGGCAAACCAGTCTGCTCACTGCTTGCGCGGTTGTCTGAATGGTGGTTCAGACGGCCTTCTCCCCTTCGGTGGGTGCGATCGCACCGCTCTCCAGATGTTTTATTTCAATGTGCAGTCCCTGTTGCCTGAGCGATTTAAGGGCATCTGCGCCTTCGGCGGCTACATGTAACCTGATGTAGCTCTCTCCTGCACATGGCGCGATTATGGCTTGAAAAGGCAGTTTGGGCAAGCCGTCCCTTTGAAATAAAACCGTTGTAAAAATCTCCAAAATTACAAATCATTTAACACAGATTATACCGACAAACCACCCGTCATTAGAGGATAATATGTTAAAAACAACTTATTTAGGATATAATGCCACCAACTTAACCAACTGACCCGGCAAAAGGGTTCGGAGAAAGAACGCAAATGACCCAGCAGATTACTTTGGATAAAACCGATTTGAAAATTTTACAGGTTTTACAGGAAAACGGACGTTTGACCAATGTTGAGCTGGCGGAACGCATCTCCCTCTCCCCCTCGCCCTGCTTACGCCGCCTCAAACAACTGGAAGACGCAGGCATCATCCGCCGCTATGCCGCCCTACTCTCTCCCGCAGCCGTCGATTTGGGCTTGCAGGCGTTTATCCGCGTTTCCATCAGCAAAGCAAAAGACGCACGCGAAGATTTCGCGCAATCGGTACAAGGATGGCCGGAAGTATTGAGCTGCTTCGCCCTTACCGGTGAAACCGACTACCTGCTCCACGCATTTTTCACCGATATGAATGCTTTTTCCCATTTCGTCTTGGATACACTCCTTTCCCACCACGGCGTACAGGACGCGCAATCAAGCTTCGTATTGAAAGAAATCAAAACCACTACCTCCCTGCCGCTTTCGCATTTGGTACGGGAATAGGCAGGCGCTTCAAAAAAGGTCGTCTGAAATCTTTTTCAGACGACCTTTCGGGTTTTATGGGGAACCGGCTTTATTTTGCGCCGTAATTGGGTTGCAGCAGGGCGCAGGGTTGGCGTTCCCTGCGGCTGCGGCGGCTGCGTCCGGCGATGGTGCCGCAGGCGGCGCCGGGATCGGTTTTGTCGGCTTTTTGGGATTTGTCGCCGCGCTCGTTACGTTCATTGCGTTCGCTGCGGTTGTTCCGTTCGGAGCGGTTTCTGTCGCTGCCGCGGCTGCGGGTTGGGGCGGCTTGGGTGTCTGCGGCGGCATCGCTGTCGGCGTCACTTCCCCACCAGTTCGGCTCGAAACCTTCGATGCGTTCGACTGCCAAGTCGTTGCCGGTCAGCTCCTTGATGGCTTCAAACATTTTCTGCTCGGTTTTGTCCATCAGGGAAATGGCGACGCCGTCCGCGCCCGCCCTGCCGGTGCGTCCGATGCGGTGGACGTAGTCTTCGGGCTGGGTCGGCAGTTCGTAGTTGATGACGAAGGGCAGCTCGGCGATATCCAAACCGCGTGCGGCGACGTCGGTGGCGACGAGGACGCGCAGGCTGCCTTCTTTGAAGGCGTTGAGGGTTTCGAGGCGGCTTTGCTGGGATTTGTCGCCGTGGATGGATTGGGCGGCAAGGTTGCGGCGCACGAGGTCTCGGGTGACTTGATCGACGCTTTGTTTGGTTTTGCAGAACACGATGACTTGGTTCATCTGCAAATCGACAATCAGCCGCTCTAAAAGATTGCGTTTTTTGAGCGCGTCAACGGCGATGATGTGCTGCTCGACATTGGCGCTGGTGGTATTTTGCGCGGCGACTTCGACGATTTCGGGCGCGTTCATAAAATCTTTGGCGAGCTTGCGGATGGGGGGCGCGAAGGTTGCGGAAAAGAGCAGGGTTTGGCGTGGCTTGGGCAGCATCTGCATGATTTTGCGGATGTCGTCGATGAAACCCATATCGAGCATACGGTCGGCTTCGTCGAGGACGACGATTTCGACTTTGTTTAAATTGATGTTTTTCTGTTTGACGTGGTCAAGCAGCCTGCCGACGGTGGCGACGACGATTTCGCAGCCGGCGCGCAGGTCGGCGGTTTGTTTGTCCATGCTGACGCCGCCGAAAAGGACGGTATGCCGCAGCGGCAGGTTTTTGATGTAACCCTGCACGTTTTGGTCGATTTGGTCGGCAAGCTCGCGCGTCGGGGTCAATACGAGCATACGCACGGGGTGCATCGCGGGCGAGGTACTGGAAGTGGCGTAGCGTTTGAGGCGTTCCAGGCTGGGCAGCATAAAGGCGGCGGTTTTGCCTGTACCGGTTTGGGCGGCGGCGAGCAAGTCGTGGCCGGCGAGTGCTTTGGGAATCGCGGCGGCTTGGATGGGCGTCGGGTTTTCGTAACCTTGTTCGGTCAGCGCGGAAACGATTTCGCTGCCAAGCCCGAGTGAGGCGAATGGATTCATGGCGGTATCTTTCTGTCCGGACGGGATGCGGAATGCCGCATGGGGTCGTCTGAAACGGGAGGATGTTTTGATTGTGTGTTTGATAGGATGCCGCCGGCAAAGTGTGCGGCCGGTTTACGGCAAACCGCAGAAGGGGGATGTGGTCTCTGCGGTATGGAAAGGTAAGCGGGATTATGCCATAAAACCCTTGCGCCGCCCAACGGCAGGCGGTCGGGACGTTGGGATTGGGCGGTGTCGCCGGGATGGAAAGGAAATTTTTTACATTGCCGTACCGCCGGCGTTTATGTCCCTTAAATTTTTGAAACCGCTTATCATTTCCTGACGGCATTTACTGTCATAGTTCAAACTTATCAAAAACTTTCATATGTAAATGAAACTAAATCGTACTGATGGGACTCTGTTTTGGGACAGACGCAAATTTGCGCTGTAAACCATCAATCACAATAGGAATATACGACATGAAAACTTTATTGATCGCCGTTGCCGCTGCAAGCCTGATGCTGGGTGCCTGCTCCAGCAGCAAAACTACTGAAGAAGCTAAAACCCCTAGCGTAAGCGTTGAAGAGGCAATCGCTCAATGTCAACAAGCTTCCGGTGCAAACCAAGACCGCGCCGTGTTCGATGCATGTATGAAGGACAAAGGCTACCAACGCAGCGCCGCTGAGGGCGCAGCCGCTGCTTCTGCACCTGCCGCACAATAAGCACAGCCGGGAATTATTGCTGTATCACCCGATCTGTTCGGGGTCATACATCAACAATTTCCGCCATGCTTGCTCCGCCTGATTCCATTCACTCCCAGAAGGTAGGGCGGGCGCAAACGGAAAGGTCGTCTGAAAACTGTTTTCAGACGACCTTTCCGTTTGTTTTATCCGACGGATTCGGTTATTACAAGGCGCGGTCGAAATACAGCGGCACACCCGATGCTTCGCTCATGCGCAGCAGGTAGTCCATAACCTTCTGCGGCCACTCGACACCGCGCACGACGGTCAGGTTGCGCAATATCGGGAACACCAATATGTCTTCCATGCCGATTTCGCCGTTCAAACCTGCGCCGTTTTCGGTCATCAGCGTTTCCAGTTCTGCCAAATCCTCGTGCAGCCGCTCCACATACTGACCGGTTTTGTCCAAATTGGTGGCAAAGCTGCCGATGCTTTTCTCTTTTTTGTCCGTGAAATATTTCACCGCTTCCGGCGTTTCAAATTCGGGCAGTCCGAGTTTGATCACGCGCGGCTGGACGAGTTTCAGGTTGTATTCGCCCACTTTGTCCAACCATGCCTGGATTTCGGGGCGGGTTTCATCTTTCAGACGACCCTCGCGGTCGAGATAGCGGACAACGTCCAAACTCTCGCCCATAAACGAACCGTCTTCTTTTTGCAGGATGGGCACTTGTTTCGCGCCGATCATGCCGATCGGCGTTGCCTCGTCGTCGTTTGCCAGCACGACTTCTTCAACGTCCGCGCCAAACAGTCCCGCCGCCATCCGCGCACGCACGCAAAACGGGCAATGGTCGTAAATATACAGCTTCATCGGATACTCCTTTTCAAGTTCATCAAACGGACGAACCATATCATTTAAGGTCGTCTGAAACAACCCGCTTACAGACAATATAGTGGATTAACTTTAAATCAGGACAAGGCGACGAAGCCGCAGACAGTACAGATAGTACGGAACCGATTCACTTGGTGCTTCAGCACCTTAGAGAATCGTTCTCTTTGAGCTGAGGCGAGGCAACGCCGTACCGGTTTAAAGTTAATCCACTCTATCCCGCAAAACAGCCCGCAAATCCCTTTGGCAACCTGTTACAATAAACCTGTTTTTATCGAAACGAAAAGACACCATCATGACCGCCACCAGCCCGATTCAAGACACGCAAAGCGCGACTCCGCAAGAATTGCGCGAATGGTTCGACAGTTACTGCGCCGCGCTGCCGGACAACGATAAAAACCTCATCGGCGCCGCATGGTCGTTGGCAAAGGAACACTATCCCGCCGATGCCGCCACGCCGTATGGCGAACCGCTGCTCGACCATTTGCTCGGCGCGGCGCAGATGGTCAACGAACTCGACCTGCTCTCCGATGCCGTCGCCGCCACCCTGCTTGCCGACATCGGACGCTACGTTCCCGATTGGAACCTCTTGGTTTCCGAACGCTGCAACAGCACCGTCGCCGAGCTGGTCAAAGGTGTGGACGAAGTGCAGAAACTCACCCACTTCGCCCGGGTGGACAGCCTCGCCACTTCCGAAGAGCGCGCCCAGCAAGCCGAAACCATGCGTAAAATGCTGCTGGCGATGGTTACCGACATCCGCGTCGTGTTGATCAAGCTCGCCATGCGCACCCGCACCATGCAGTTCCTCAGCAATATCCCCGACAGCCCCGAAAAACGCGCCGTCGCCAAAGAAACCCTCGACATCTTCGCCCCGCTCGCCAACCGTCTAGGCGTGTGGCAGCTCAAATGGCAGCTCGAAGACCTCGGCTTCCGCCATCAAGAACCTGAAAAATACCGCGAAATCGCGCTGCTTTTGGACGAAAAACGCACCGAACGCCTCGAATACATCGAAAACTTCCTCAACATCCTGCGCGCGGAGCTTAAAAAATACAACGTCCATTTTGAAGTCGCCGGCCGCCCGAAACACATCTACTCCATTTACAAAAAAATGGTGAAGAAAAAACTCAGCTTCGACGGCCTCTTTGACATCCGCGCCGTGCGGATTCTGGTCGATACCGTTCCCGAGTGTTACACCACGCTGGGTATCGTCCACAGCCTCTGGCAGCCCATCCCGGGCGAGTTCGACGACTACATCGCCAACCCCAAAGGCAACGGCTATAAAAGTTTGCACACCGTCATCGTCGGCCCGGAAGACAAAGGCGTGGAAGTGCAAATCCGCACCTTCGATATGCACCAATTCAACGAATTCGGTGTCGCCGCCCACTGGCGTTACAAAGAGGGCGGCAAGGGCGATTCCGCCTACGAACAAAAAATCGCTTGGTTGCGCCAACTCTTGGACTGGCGCGAAAACATGGCGGAAAGCGGCAAGGAAGACCTCGCCGCCGCCTTCAAAACCGAGCTTTTCAACGACACGATTTACGTCCTGACCCCGCACGGCAAAGTCCTCTCCCTGCCCACCGGCGCGACCCCCATCGACTTCGCCTACGCCTTACACAGCAGCATCGGCGACCGTTGCCGCGGCGCGAAAGTCGAAGGGCAAATCGTGCCGCTGTCCACCCCGCTCGAAAACGGACAGCGCGTCGAAATCATTACCGCCAAAGAAGGGCATCCTTCCGTCAACTGGCTGTATGAAGGCTGGGTCAAATCCAGCAAGGCAATCGGCAAAATCCGCGCCTACATCCGCCAGCAAAACGCCGACACCGTGCGCGAAGAAGGCCGCGTCCAACTCGACAAACAGCTTGCCAAACTCACGCCCAAGCCCAACCTGCAAGAGCTTGCCGAAAACCTCGGCTACAAAAAACTCGACGACCTCTACACCGCCGTCGGACAGGGCGAAATTTCCAACCGCGCCATCCAGAAAGCCTGCGGCACGCTGAATGAACCGCCGCCCGTACCGGTTAGCGAAACCACCATCGTCAAACAGTCCAAAATCAAAAAAGGCGGCAAAACAGGTGTGCTCATCGACGGTGAAGACGGGTTGATGACCACGCTTGCCAAATGCTGCAAACCCGCGCCGCCCGACGATATTGTCGGCTTCGTTACCCGCGAACGCGGCATTTCGGTACACCGCAAAACCTGCCCCTCTTTCCAACACCTTGCCGAACAAGCACCCGAAAAAGTATTGGACGCAAGCTGGGCGGCATTGCAGGAAGGGCAAGTGTTCGCCGTCGATGTCGAAATCCGCGCCCAAGACCGCTCAGGACTTTTGCGCGACGTATCCGACGCGCTCGCCCGCCACAAACTCAACGTTACCGCCGTGCAAACCCAGTCCCGCGACTTGGAAGCCAGCATGAGGTTCACGCTCGAAGTCAAACAGGTCAACGACCTCCCGCGCGTCCTCGCCAGCCTCGGCGACGTCAAAGGCGTGTTGAGCGTTACGCGCTTGTAAGTTGGAATAAAAGGTCGTCTGAAAAACAGGTTTCGGGTTTTTCAGACGACCTTTTTATGAGAATACTTGCGAAGATTTAGAGGTTTGGCCATTCGTTGAGTCAACTGCCATCATACCTGTCGGTGCGTGAATGACGGCGCAAGTTTTTTTATAGTGGATTAACTTTAAACCAGTACGGTGTTGCCTCGCCTTGCCGTACTATCTGTACTGTCTGCGGCTTCGTCGCCTTGTCCTGATTTAAATTTAATCCACTATATTTTCATGCCGATAAATTAAAGGTCGTCTGAAACCCCAAAGCAAGGTTTCAGACGACCTTTTTAGTTAACTGCCTACATCAAATTAATGATGACCGCAGCCGCATTCTTTTTTCATGTCGATAACCATGCGGCCGGTGATTTTGCCTTCGCGCATTTCTTGGAAAATCGCCGGAGCTTCGTCCAAAGCACGCAGTTGGACTTTCGGTACCACCAAGCCTTCTGCGCCGAATTGGAAGGCTTCTTCCAAGTCTTTGCGCGTACCGACCAGCGAGCCGACCACTTCGATGCCGTCCAAGACCAGACGCGGGATGGACAAGTCCATAGATTCGGGCGGCAGGCCGATGGCGACGACGCGGCCGCCTGCACGGACGCAGTCCACGGCGGAGTTGAACGCGGCGGCGGATACGGCGGTGACAACGGCTGCGTGTGCGCCACCGGTTTTTTCTTGAATCACTTTGGCTGCGTCTTCTTTGGCGGCGTTGATGACTAAATCTGCGCCGCTTTCTTTAGCGAATGCCAGTTTTTCATCGTTGATGTCGATGGCGACAACGTGTGCGCCGAATACTTTTTTCGCGTATTGGACACCCAAGTTGCCCAAACCGCCCGCGCCGTAAACGGCAATCCATTGTCCCGGACGCACGCCGGAAACTTTCACGCCTTTGTAAGTGGTTACGCCGGCGCAGGTAATGCTGGAGGCTTGTGCGGGGTCGAGGCCGTCGGGTACTTTGACGGCGTAGTCCGCATCGACGATACAGTGGGTCGCCATACCGCCGTCGGCGGTGTAACCTGCGTTCAATACGGAACGGCACAAGGTTTCGCGGCCGGTATTACAGTATTCGCACGAACCGCAGCTTTGGAACAACCATGCGATGCTGACGCGGTCGC
The DNA here is from genome assembly GCA_032388755.1 of Neisseria sp. DTU_2020_1000833_1_SI_GRL_NUU_006. Classification (NCBI taxonomy): domain Bacteria; kingdom Pseudomonadati; phylum Pseudomonadota; class Betaproteobacteria; order Neisseriales; family Neisseriaceae; genus Neisseria; species Neisseria sp. DTU_2020_1000833_1_SI_GRL_NUU_006. Next base: position 1,522,229 of record CP135593.1, read on the forward strand.
CGACTTTCAGGGCGTTCGCGCCCGGAGCGACTTCTTTGACGATGCCGATGCCTTCGTGTCCCAACACGCGGCCCGGTTTTTCGCCGTAGTCGCCTGCCGCAACGTGCAAGTCGGTATGGCACACGCCGCAATATTCGACTTCAACTAACGCCTCGCCGTATTCCAACGGGCGCAGTTCGCGTTCTACAACTTCTACATCGCCTGCTACATTTTGATTCACAACAACTGCTTGCATCTTCATGGTGTTCTCCTTGGCATTCGTAAGAAATCCGTAAACGGTCGGGCGGTATAACGCCTTTCCTGCAAACGAGAATACCCTCCTTCATTTCGTCGTGTCAACACCCTATCTTTTTGAAAAATAGGAAATAAAATGTTATACCATAACATTTTATCTGCGTAAAAATATACCTGTTAAAGCGCTGAAAAATTCTTACACATATCATGTAAAAAAGGTCGTCTGAAAACTTTAAATATATTGACAAACTCGCTTCATTTCCATACGGGGTCAAGCCTTATCGGCTTCAATTTCCTATTTTAGAAAATTACATATTTGGAATTTCGAGAACGTTATCATTTTTAGTGCTTGAACTGAAAGAGAAAAAATACTATCCTGTTTTCAGACGACGTTTGAGGAACGTCCAAAACCTAAGAAAGACAACCAAGGAGACAGCATCATGGCAAAAGATTTAAATGTGTTTGATAAAGAGTACGGCCTCTTGATTAACGGCGTGTGGACCAAACCCGGCGCGCTTTTGGATTCATACAATCCTGCCAACGGCGAATTGTTAGCCAAATTTACCGACGCATCCGATGCCGATGTTGATGCTGCGGTTGCCGCCGCGCAAGAAGCGTTCAAAACATGGCGCAAAACCACCACCACCGAACGCGCCGCCATACTCAACAAAATCGCCGATGTGATTGACGACAACTTGGAATTGTTCGCCTTGCAGGAAACGCTGGACAACGGCAAACCCATCCGCGAAACCCGCGCCGCCGACATCCCGCTGGCTTCCGACCATTTCCGCTACTTTGCCAGCGTGATCCGCGGCGAAGAAGGCACTGCCACCCAGCTTGACTCCGAAGACTTATCTATCGTCCTGCGCGAACCCATCGGCGTCGTCGGTCAGATTATTCCGTGGAACTTCCCTTTCCTGATGGCGGCTTGGAAAATCGCGCCCGCACTTGCCGCAGGCTGTACCATCGTTATCCACCCGTCTTCCAGCACTTCGCTGAGCCTGTTGTCGTTCGCTCAAAAAATCAACCACTTGCTGCCTAAAGGCGTGTTGAACATCATTACCGGACGCGGTTCTAAATCCGGCGAATACATGCTGCACCACAAAGGCTTCAACAAGCTCGCCTTTACCGGTTCGACCGAAATCGGCCGCCACATCGGCATCGCCGCTGCTGAAATGCTGATTCCCGCCACCTTGGAGCTGGGCGGCAAATCCGCCAACATCTTCTTTGACGACATGCCGTTTGACAAAGCCCTCGAAGGCGCGCAAAAAGGTATTTTGTTCAACCAAGGCCAAGTATGCTGCGCCGGTTCGCGTATCTTCGTTCAGGAAGGCATTTACGACAAATTCGTCAACGCCTTGGCGGAAGAATTCAAAAAAATCAAAGTCGGCCTGCCTTGGGAAGACGACACCCAAATGGGTTCGCAAGTCAACGCCGGTCAGCTTGAAACCATTTTGAAATACGTCAAAATCGGCGAACAGGAAGGCTGCCGCATTATCACCGGCGGTAAGAAAATCGAAGGCGAGTTGGGCAAAGGCGAATTTGTCGAGCCGACCCTGATTGAAGCCGGCAGCAACAGCGCCCGCGTCGCCCAAGAAGAAATCTTCGGCCCGGTTGCCACCGTGATTAAATTCAAAACCGAAGAAGAAGTCATCAAAATGGCCAATGACAGCGAATACGGCTTGGGCGGCGCAGTTTGGAGTACCGACATCAACCGCTGCCTGCGCGTTTCCAATGCGCTGGAAACCGGCCGCGTTTGGGTGAACTGCTACAACCGCCTGCCCGCAGGCGCACCGTTCGGCGGCTACAAAACTTCAGGTATCGGCCGCGAAACCCACAAAATGATGCTCGCTGCTTATACTCAAGTGAAAAATATCTACATTTCCACCCGCGAAGAGCGCGAAGGCTTCTATTGATTGCCTGCTGAACATTGTTTATTGATGTAGAAAAAAAGGTCGTCTGAAATCCGGATTCTGGTTTCAGACGACCTTTTTGTGTTGACTGGAATTTTATGAGTGCTTGTCGTTATAGACAAATAAACCGTCAGGCTTAACTTTGGGAAAGATTAAACTAGTTGCAGGAGATCTATGAAGTCAAAGGGTAAGGGTAATTTCGCTATAGGGTGTTCGCCGTCATGATTAACAGATACTGTTACAAGCCATTTTGCCGGCAATCAGTTGGAAATGTCGAATTCGAGAATCCGACAGTTGCTACGGCAAAAACCGTAGCATGAGAATAGAAACCCGTAGCGTGGGCTTTGCCCATGAATCAAACCTAAAATTGCAGACGACCTTTTTTACCTAGCATCATCGTGGGCAAAGCCCACGCTACAATGCACACCGACGGGGCAATAGGTCGTCTGAAAACAGGGGGGGGGAGCAATTTTTGCCGAAACCTCTACCGTTATTCCCGCGCAGGCGGGAATCCATTTTTTAAATTCAGAAACTGTTTTTCAAATTAAGGTTTCTTAGGTTTTACGATGGATTCCCGCCTGCGCGGGAATGATGAAATTTGATGACATACCGGATTTAAAGTTAAGTATGTTTGCTATAGAAAGCCGGATAAATCCGTTATTTCAAATTTAACGAATTTAAATTTGAAATAACAAATCAAAGGTTGTCTGAAAATCTGTTTTCAGACGGCCTTTTTTGAAATTGCAGTCAGGTCATCGTTACCTTATCGACGTTTCAAATTACCTAATTACCTGAAAGCCTGCCACACCACCCAAGCAATGATTGTCCAAGCAAATACCACTCCCGCTGCCAATATCATCACAAATACCAGCCAGACGGCAATCTCTATCTTACGTCCGGTCAATACGCGCCGTACTTTCCGCCGGCCGCCATGCCGATATGGGCGGCGCAGAACGGAAATGCGCTTTTTGCCGTAACTCAGGAAATCCCAAGTGGCGGCAAAGAGTTCGAGAACGCCAGATACAAAATCCAATACCACTATTTAAACTCCGTAAAATATACTGGCGTTATAGTAAATCCAAACAAGGAATCCCTATTCCGTCATTTACGCGCAGGCGGGAATTCGAGCCCTGATTTATCAGGAATATTTAGAGGTTGCCGCGACTTTAAACTTCTGGATTCCCGCCTGCACGGGAATGACGGTAATTGAATCTTCCCTGTTCCAATCCGCTGTAAAAACGTTTTCAGACGACCTTTTTGATGTTCGGGTTTACAACCCCAACTCCTCCCAAATCTCATCAATCTTAGCCGTAACCGCAGGGTCTTTTTTGATCACACGTCCCCATTCGCGGTCGGTTTCGCCCGGCCATTTGTTGGTTGCATCTAAGCCCATTTTGCCGCCGAGTCCGCTGACGGGGCTGGCGAAGTCCAGATAATCGATGGGCGTGTTTTCCACTAAAACGGTGTCACGCACGGGGTCCATGCGCGTGGTTACGGCCCAGATGACTTCTTTCCAGTCGCGCACGTTCACATCGTCATCGACCACGATGATGAATTTGGTGTACATAAATTGGCGCAGGAACGACCAGCAACCCATCATCACGCGCTTGGCGTGTCCGGCGTACTGTTTTTTCATGCTGACCACCGCAATGCGGTAGGAACAGCCTTCGGGCGGCAGGTAGAAATCGGTGATTTCGGGAAACTGCTTTTGCAAGAGCGGTACGAACACTTCATTCAACGCCACGCCCAAAACGGCGGGTTCGTCGGGCGGTTTGCCTGTGTAGGTGGAATGGTAAATCGAGTTTTCGCGCATGGTGATGCGTTCGACCGTGAACACGGGGAAATGGTCCTGCTCGTTGTAATAGCCCGTGTGGTCGCCGTATGGGCCTTCCAACGCGGTTTCGTTCGGATGGATGACGCCTTCCAGCACGATTTCAGCGCGTGCGGGCACTTGCAAATCGTTGCCGATACATTTCACCAGTTCTGTCCGAGAACCGCGCAGCAGTCCGGCAAACTGGTATTCGCTCAAGGTATCGGGAACGGGCGTTACCGCGCCCAAAATGGTGGCAGGGTCGCAGCCGAGCACGACGGCGACGGGATATGGCGTATCAGGATTGAGTTTGCGGAACTCCTGATAATCCAGCGCGCCGCCGCGATGCGACAGCCAGCGCATAATCAGCTTGTTTTTGCCGATTAACTGCTGGCGGTAAATGCCTAAGTTCTGGCGTTTTTTGTGCGGTCCGCGCGTTACGGTCAAGCCCCACGTTACCAGCGGCGCAACGTCTTTCGGCCAGCAATGTTGAATCGGAAGTTTATACAAATCAACGTCTTCACCTTCCCATACGATTTCCTGACACGGCGCATTTTTCACCACGTTTGGTGCCATGCTCCAAATGTCTTTCAGCAGCGGCAGTTTGGAAAATGCGTCTTTGATGCCTTTGGGCGGTTCGGGTTCTTTCAAATACGCCAGCGTCTGCCCGATTTCGCGCAGTTTGGACACGCTGTCCGCACCCATGCCCATCGCCACGCGTTCGGGCGTACCGAACAGGTTCGCCAACACGGGATAATCGTAGCGCGTGCCGTCGGGCTTAATCGGGTGTTCAAACAACAACGCCGGCCCTTCGGCACGCAGCACGCGGTCGGCGATTTCGGTCATTTCCAAATGCGGGGAAACGGGATGCGCGACGCGCTTGAGTTTGCCCTGCTGCTCGAGCAAGGCGATGAAGTCGCGTAGGTCTTTGTATTTCATGTTGATCCTTATTTGAGGTCGTCTGAAAGCCGGAGTTTGGATTTCAGACGACCTGAAACGTCAATTTTTTGTCAAATTCTTTACAGAAGTTTTAATCGGTTCCGAAGCAAATTTATGGTTTACCTATAACTACCAATTCACGCGCACTGCCCTGCTGCCGAGCAGTTTTTCCAGTTCGTCGAATAACGCGGAGCTGGGTGTCACCATCCATTTCGGCGGCACTTGAAACTTGCCCGACGCTTTGTCGTTGCTGTACGACAGTTGCAGCGGGATGTGCGATGTGTCGGGCAGGCGGTGGGCGGTGAGGATGGCGGCGAGGCGTGCGATGTCGTGGCCGGGGGCAAGGGCGAGGCTGAGGCTGCGGGCGTAGCGTTCGCGCGCCATTTGCAGGGTCATGACTTGGTTTGCCATGATGCGCAGCCCGTCGCCGCCGCCGTAGTCGTCGCGGCTGACTTTGGATTCGATAATCAGTACTTGGTCGGATTTGAGGTAGTCGGCGCAGTTTTCCAGCGTCTGGCCGCTGACCATGATTTCAATCTGTCCGCTCAAATCTTCGAGGCTGACGAAGGCGATTTTTCCGCGCTTACCCATCATGGTGCGCACGGCGGTAACGAATCCGGCGAGGCGCACGCTGTCTTGCGGTTTCAGACGGCCTAATTTGGTCGGGGCGATTTGGCGGACTTCTTGGGCATACGGGCCGAACGGGTGGCCAGACAGGTAGAAGCCGATGACGGTTTTTTCTTCGGCGAGTTTTTCCGATTCGCTCCACATGGGTGCATCGATGAGCTGCACCGGTTCGATGGCGTCTTCCATCATGTCAAACAGCCCGCCCTGATTGGCGTTGGCGGCTTTTTGGTCGGCGTTGTTCATGGCGAGGTCGATGTTTGCCAAGAGCATGGCGCGGTTGGGTTCGATGCTGTCGAACGCGCCGCCGCGTATCAGGGCTTCGAGGGTGCGGCGGTTCATGTGTTCTTTGCCGACGCGCTCGCAGAAGTCCAAGAGGCCGGTAAACTTGCCGCCGCTTTGCCGCGCGGCGATGATGGATTCGACGGCGGCTTCGCCCGTGCCTTTAATTGCGCCGAGTGCGTAGCGGATTTTCATGTTCGGATACGGCGTGAAGCGGTAGTCGGATTCGTTGATGTCGGGCGGCAGGAACTCGATGCCGTTGGCGCGGCAGTCGTCGTAGAAATGCTTGAGCTGGTCGGTGTTGTCCAATTCAGACGACATGGTCGCCGCCATAAATTCGGCGGGGTAATGGGCTTTGAGCCATGCGGTCTGGTAGGAAATCAGGGCGTAGGCGGCGGCGTGGGATTTGTTGAAACCGTAGCCGGCGAATTTTTCCATATAGTTGAAGATTTCGTCGGATTTTTCGCGCGAAATGCCTTGTTTTGCCGCGCCTTCGGCGAAGATTTCGCGGTGTTTCACCATTTCTTCGGGCTTTTTCTTACCCATGGCGCGGCGCAGCAAGTCCGCACCGCCGAGCGAGTAGCCGCCGATAATCTGTGCCGCCTGCATCACTTGTTCCTGATACACCATAATCCCGTAGGTCGGCGCGAGGATGCCTTCCAGCAGCGGGTGGATGTATTGGAATTCCTGCCCCTTCATACGCGCGACGAAGTCGGGGATGTTGTCCATCGGGCCGGGGCGGTAGAGCGATACGAAGGCGATGAGTTCTTCAAACTTGGTGGTGTGCGCCGTTTTCAGCATTTTTTTCATGCCGGTCGATTCGAACTGGAATACGGCGGTAGTGTTTGCGTCGCGGAAGATTTTGTAGGCGGCTTGGTCATCGAGCGGGATTTTGCCGACATCGACAATATCGCCGGTGGTGTTTTTGATGTTGTTCTGCGCCATTTCGATAATGGTCAGGTTGCGCAGGCCCAAAAAGTCGAACTTCACCAAACCCACGTCTTCCACGTCGCCCTTGTCGTACATGGATACGGGCGAGGCGGATTCGTCCGCCTGATACACGGGGCTGTAATCGGAAATCTTGCCCGGCGCAATCAACACGCCGCCCGCGTGCATACCCAAACCGCGCGTCAAATCTTCCAGCTTTTTCGCCAGCGTAATCAGTTCGTCCGCTTCTTCCGCTTCAATCAATTCCTGAATCTGCGGCTCCGCCTTCATCGCGTCGTCCAAACCCAAAGGTTTGTTGGCTTCCAGCGGAATCAGCTTCGACAATTTGTCGCACAGGGTAAACGGCAGCTCCAGCACGCGCCCTACGTCGCGTATCACCGCTTTGGACGACATCGTGCCGAAGGTCACAATCTGGCTCACCGCCTGCGCGCCGTATTTGTCGCGCACATACTCAATCACGCGCCCGCGGTTGCTTTGGCAAAAGTCCACATCGAAGTCGGGCATGGAGACACGTTCTGGGTTTAAGAAACGCTCGAACAGCAGCGCGTATTTGAGTGGATCAAGGTCGGTAATCTTCAGCGAATACGCCACCAGCGAACCCGCGCCCGAACCGCGTCCCGGTCCCACCGGACAGCCGTGCGTTTTCGCCCAGTTGATAAAGTCTTGTACGATAAGAAAATAGCCGGGGAATTTCATCTGGATGATGATGTTCAACTCAAAATCCAGCCGCTCCTGATATTCCGGCATTTTCGCCGCCCGTTCCGCCTCGTCGGGATAAAGCTGAACCATGCGTTCCTGCAAACCCTCGTTGGACAGTTTCACCAGATAATCATCCAGCGACAGACCGTCGGGCGTCGGGAACAGGGGCAGGAAGTTTTTGCCCAGCGTGATATGGATATTGCAGCGTTTGGCGATTTCCACCGTGTTTTCCAAGGCTTCCGGCAAGTCGGCGAAACGCTCCAGCATCGTTTCCGGCGGAATGAAAAACTGGCTCGGCGTGAAATCGCGCGGACGTTTCTTGTCCGTCAGCACCCAGCCGCCCGCGATGCACACCCGCGCCTCGTGCGCGTTGAAATCGTCGCGGCTCATAAACTGCGTCGGATGCGTCGCCACCACCGGCAAACCCAACTCCTCCGCCAGCTTCACGCTGCCCGAAACGCAAGCCTCCCATTCGGGACGCTCGGGCAGGCGTTGCAGCTCCAGATAAAACGCATCGGGAAACCACGCCGCATACTTCAACGCCGCCGCACGCGCCGCGTCTTCATTGCCGTTCAACAGATTCACGCCCACTTCGCCGTAATGCGCGCCGCTCAAACAAATCAAGCCGCTGTTGTCGCCGTTTTCCAGCCATTCGGGATTGAGTTCCGCATGATGGACATTGCGGTCTTTGCCGACATAAGCCGCCGTCAAAAGTTCGCTCAAGCGCAGATAGCCCGCATCGTTGCGGATAATCAGCATGGCGCGGAACGGCTTGTCGGGCGCATTCGGATTGCCTATCCACACGTCCGCCGCCCCGACAGGCTTAATCCCCGCGCTGCGGCAGGCTTTATAGAATTTCACCAAACCGAATTCGTTCATCAAATCGCTGATGCCCAAAGCAGGCAAACCGTATTCCTGCGCTTTGGCAATCAGTTTTTTAATCCGCACCATACCGTCGGTAATCGAAAACTCGGTATGCAGGCGCAGCGGGATGTAGGTCGGCTCGGTCATGGCAAAATCGGCGTGAACAATAAAAGGCGTATTGTAGCAGGGTTGGAAAAAGGTCGTCTGAAAACGAGTGAAGCGGGGTTTGCCAAAACGAACAAAGTGAGTTTCGCTAAAACGAGCACGGCGGGTTTTCAGACGACCTTGAAAGAAAAATGGTATGTAAAACAGAAAAAATTTTTCATTCTATTTAAATTTTATAAAAAACAAAATAAAAACCGACCAATGTACAAATTTAGCATTCAAACGGTATGAAATTTCCGAAATTTTACGATTTAATTACAACAAAATCCGATATTAAAATATGAAAAACGGGAATTAATATTGCATTTGCAATTCCAGCGGGTACAATGACGCAAAATGCCTATCGGCATAGAGAATGCGGTTTCCTGCATATTTCAATATTAATAAAGACCGCCTGATACGGTCGTATCGTGTTTCAAAAGGGATATATCGGAATGCTCCATACCAAAGTCGTCGTCGTCGGTAGTATCAACATGGATTTAGTAACCCGCGCCACCCAATTCGCGCGCGCGGGCGAGACTTTGCTGGGAAGCTCATTCCATCGCTACATGGGAGGCAAAGGTGCCAACCAAGCAGTTGCCGCCGCACGCCTAGGTGCATGCGTAACCATCATCGGTGCAGTCGGCGACGACGATTTCGGACTGGAAATGGTAACCAACCTCCGCCACGAAGGTATATGTACCGATTATGTCCAAACCATCATGGGACAAAACAGCGGCATGGCAAACATTACCGTTGCCGACGAAGAAAATTCCATCATCGTTATTGCCGGCGCAAATATGTATCTGACCGTTGCCGACATCGAAGCCGCAGAAGAACGGTTTGCCGAAGCCGACATCATCCTCAGCCAGCTTGAAATTCCGATGGAGTGCGTGATGGCCGCATCAAGGCTGGCAGCAAAATACAATAAACCCTTTATCCTCAATCCTGCGCCCGCCCGCGCCATCCCAAAAGAATTGCTGGAGCAAATTACTATCTTAACGCCCAACCGCTACGAGCTTGCCGCCAGCCTGGGAGCGCCGCAAGGCTTGTCCCCCGAAGAGTTGATTTTGAAATCCCCCTGTCCCGTCCTGATGACTTCAGGCAGTAAAGGCGCCGTATATAAAGACCCTAAAGGCCGCCTACGCCATGTTTCAGGTTTTAAAGTACAAACCTCTGACACCACAGGTGCCAGCGATGCCTTCAACGGTGCATTAGCAGTATTCTGGCACGAAGGCATAGACATCGCCGTACGCAAGGCCTGTGCCGCTGCCGCCCTGTCTATTACCCGCTCTGGCGCACAAAACGGAATGCCTTTCGAGTTCGAATTAAGCGGCTTCCTCGCCTCTCAAAAATAAGGTTTGATGCGGCATATTTCTCCCTTAGTCAACATCGTCTGAAACTGCCACAGATAAATAAATCGGAAATTAAGGTTTAATCTTCTCGGTACATAAATAAACAGTCATCACAATATAGTGGATTAACTTTAAACCGGTACGGCGTTACCTCGCCTTGCCGTACTATCTGTACTGTCTGCGGCTTCGTCGCCTTGTCCTGATTTAAATTTAATCCACTATAAAAACGTCGTCTGAAAACCCTTTTTCAAGTTTTCAGACGACGTTTTCTTATTTTCCTATCAACGCGTTACCGGTTTATATTTAATCCGTTTCGGTTTCGCACCCTCTTCGCCCAAACGGCGTTTCTTATCGGCTTCATATTCCTGATAGTTGCCGTCGAAGAACACCCATTTCGAATCGCCTTCGCAAGCCAAGATATGCGTGGCGATGCGGTCGAGGAACCAGCGGTCATGCGAAATCACCATTACGCTGCCGGCAAATTCCAGCAATGCGTCTTCCAGCGCGCGCAGGGTTTCTACGTCGAGGTCGTTGGACGGTTCGTCCAGTAGCAAGACATTGCCGCCGCTCAACAAGGTTTTCGCCAAGTGCAAACGTCCGCGTTCACCGCCGGAAAGCTGCCCCGCGATTTTGCTTTGGTCGCTGCCTTTGAAGTTGAAGCGTCCCAAATACTGGCGGGCGGGAATTTCAAACTGCCCGACCTGCAAAATGTCGCGACCTTCAGCAATGTTGTCGAATACGGTTTTGTCGTTTTGCAAACCTTCGCGGCTTTGGTCAATCAGGCTCATTTTCACGGTTTGCCCGATTTTCACTTCACCTGAATCGGGCTGCTCTTTGCCCGCAATCATTTTGAACAGCGTCGATTTACCCGCGCCGTTCGGACCGATGATGCCGACAATCGCGCCCGCGGGCACTTTGAAGCTCAAATCGTCAATCAGCACTTTGTCGCCAAACGATTTGGAAACGTTCACAAATTCAATCACTTCGTTACCCAAACGCTCGGCGACGGGAATGAAGATTTCCTGCGTTTCATTGCGTTTTTGGTATTCGTAGTTGCTCATTTCCTCAAAACGCGCCAAACGCGCTTTAGACTTGGCTTGGCGGCCTTTGGCATTTTGGCGCACCCATTCCAATTCCTGCTTCATCGCCTTCACGCGCGCGGCTTCGGATTTTGCCTCGTTTTCCAAGCGTTTTTCTTTCTGCTCCAGCCAAGACGAGTAATTGCCTTTCCACGGAATACCGTGGCCGCGGTCGAGTTCCAAAATCCATTCGGCGGCGTTGTCGAGGAAGTAGCGGTCGTGTGTTACGGCAACGACTGTGCCGGGGAAGCGCACCAAGAATTGCTCCAGCCATTCGACCGATTCCGCATCCAAGTGGTTGGTCGGCTCGTCCAGCAGAAGCATGTCGGGCTTGCTCAACAAGAGTTTACACAAAGCGACGCGGCGTTTTTCACCGCCGGACAAATTGCCGATTTTGGCATCCCATTCCGGCAGGCGCAGCGCATCGGCGGCGATTTCCAATTCGTGTTCCGCACCGCCGCCCGTGGACGAACCCGCCGCGATAATCGCTTCCAAGCGGCCCTGTTCTTCCGCCAGCGCGTCAAAATCCGCATCGGGATTGGCATACTCGGCATACACTTCTTCCAAACGTTTCTGCGCGGCGGCTACTTCGCCCAAACCGCTTTCCACTTCCTCACGCACGGTTTTTTCCGGATCAAGCTCCGGCTCTTGCGGCAGGTAGCCGATTTTAATGCCGCCCATCGGCACGGCTTCGCCCTCAAATTCCTTATCCACACCCGCCATAATCCGCAGCACGGTGGACTTACCCGCGCCGTTCAAACCGAGCAAACCGATTTTCGCGCCGGGGAAGAAAGAAAGGGAAATATCTTTAATGATGGTTTTCTGCGGCGGCACAACCTTGCTCACTCGCAGCATAGAATAGACGTATTGTTGGGACATGGTTTTCTCAATTCGGTCAAACAAATTTCAGACGACCCATTTTAACCGATTGCACCGATTGTTGCTTGCACGGATGATATTTAGAGGGGAAACAGATGGAATGGATTGATTTGTTCGGATTTGAAAGAAGGTCGTCTGAAATAGTGGTTTCAGACGACCTTTGAGCAAGAAAAATTACGAGTGGCATTTGCCGTCGAAGTTTCAAGGTTTAACCAAACACGTGCACCGAATGCTGGATATGATCGTCATGATTGACGGCTTCATACTCAAAGAAACCCGCACTCGTCATTTTACCAGTATGAAAATGCAGCACGCTCGTTTCGATGAATTTGAAAACTGGCTGCGCGGCTGGGAAAACGTGGAAAGTGCGGACAAAACCAGTGGCGACACCTGTTGTCAAATTGTGTACGCCACAGACAATTTGGCCGAACTGGAACATTTTTTGAGCCAATTGCTGCAACACGGTACATACCGCCTGCACAGCAGCATCCGGCGTATGAAGTAATTTTTAGACATGCCTCCACCTCCTCATGCGACCTGCACATTAAGCCGCATGAAAACACAAACCGCACAAAGCAAGCCTGCATTTCAATTTCCAAAGTGCAGGCTGCTTTTGGCGTTTCAGGTAGCCCTTGGACGGTTTTCAAACACTGTATCCCGTCCCCATTCTTCCGCCAAAAAATCCACAAACGCCCGGATTTTCGGGCTGACGGCACGTCCTGCGTAATAGACGGCGTTGAACGGGGTCGGCACGACAAGTCGGCGGTCGGGAAAGAGTTCCGTCAGCCGTCCTGCTGCCAAATCCGCGTCCACCGTGAAATCGGGCAGGCTGGCGATGCCTTGCCCGGACAGGCAGAGCCGTTTGACCGTCTCGCAACTGTCGGCGCAGAGTTTCGGGCGGGCGGTGTATGCCTGTCCGTCGTCGCAGGCTATGTCCCACACGTTCAGCACGCTCGGCTCGCAATAGCCCAAGCAGCAGTGCCGTTCCAATTCGGAAGGGTTCTGCGGCATGCCGTGTTGCGCCAGATAATCGGGCGCGGCGACCACTCTGCGGTAGCTGTCGAACAGGGGGCGCACGCGCAGGGACGAATCGTCCAGCCGTCCCGCGCGGATGGCGACATCGACCCTGCGTTCAATCAGGTCGATGCGGTTTTCAGACGAGGTCAGCGACACGTCCACCTGCGGATAACGGCGGCAAAACGCCCCGATGAGCGGCACAAGGCGGTTCAACACCAGCGCGGTGGCGGCATCGACACGCAGCAAACCCTGCGGCACACCGCTTGCCGCGCGGATTTCCGCTTCCGCCTGTGCCATGTCTTCCAGAATCTTTTTGGCGCGGCGGAAATACTGCGCGCCTTCTTCGGTAGTGCTGATTTGACGCGTGGTGCGGTTGAGCAGGGTAACGCCAAGCTTGGCTTCCAGCCGCTTCACGCTGCGGCTGACGGCGGAATTGTCAGTCTCCAGCACTGCCGCCGCGCGGGTAAAACCACCGTTTTCCACCACGGCAACGAAAAAACGGAGGTCGTCTGAATGGGTTTGCATTATTTTTTGATTTTTAAATTTAAAATGTTTAGTTATATTGGAGGCAATCTATAACGATGTTACTTCCTTGCTGTAAAATTCTTGAATAATTTTATCTAAATCCATAGGTAAACAATCCATATATAGATACTGCATTTGGACAATAGGAAATAAAGATAACCCACTTCCATCACACATTGTTCCCTGCAACATTGCATTTAATGTCTGAATTCCATTAGAGTTTTGTACAATTTGAATGAGCATGGGTTCAATATAACCATCCCGCTGCCGATTGAAAGCGTGCATTCCACCATGTATGAATGAATTGGTCGGCTTAATGTGCCGTTCTCTAAATTCTTGAAATAACTGAACTGCTTTTTTCGGTAATTTTCCTGTGTCAACGGCTTTATTCAAATCTGCCAGCATTTCCGTAATATTAGGCATCCAATTCTCTATTTTCTTAACATTCTGTTCAGAAATCGGTTGATGTAAGGCATCGACACGTTCGTCTTTCGCATACCAATATAACCAATACGCACGCAATAATGCTTCGTACTGCAACCTTAACAAACTGGTTGAAGATATAAAGTTTCCATTTCTTGCCAGCGTAAGGATGGCAGAGTGATGCTCTGAAGAGATATCCGCCATAATCAATGTGGCCGATATGCGAGGCTCTGTTTCATCCGTACACGGTATCTTTTTTATTTCTCTAAACATGGCGTTGCAAAATTCTTCAGATTTTGCCAAGAATCGTTTCATTACTGATGTGGTCATTTTCTATTAAAGAGTAAAGATGAAAAAATTGCTGTGATTTTAGCAGAAGTGTTTTGTAGATTGACGGATTTATCGTCAATAAAAAACCGCCGATAATCCTGTTTTCACACCACAACAGGAGCAAGAAATGACCTTGAACCAAGATTTGATGAACGCCGTCCGCACTTTGAGCGATGCAGGCTGCCATTACCGTTTGGACGAATTGGCGGGCTGCTACGAGCCTGATTTGCACATCTTTATCGTCCAGCCGGACGGCAATGTGCTGTCGTTTGACTACGAACAGAACATGGCGTTTTTCCGCGAACGCCGCGATGCGGGCGCACCGCCGATTAATACGTCCATTCATTTCAATATCGCCGAAGTACAGGGCGGCACAGGCTTCGTTACCGCCACCCTCCGTATGGATTTGGGCTACGGCGCGGGCGAGCAGGAAATCGTGTTTACCTTGATGCTGCGTATCGGGAACGACGGCAAATGGCGCGTGTTCCGCGAGCACGCGGTGATTACTTCGGGGCGGGGATAGTTTTGTTTTCCCGCATTTTCAGGTAGCTTTTCAGACGACCTTTCGGTTATTTGATGCAGCCTGCACTTCAATTTCCAAAGTGCAGGCTGTGCTTTAGCTTCGCAGAAACTCCCTTTCAGGTAACCTTTAGGTTTCAGGCAGCCTGCATCACTCTGCCGCCGCAAACACCTCCTTCGCCACAAACACCGCATTCAGCACCTTCGGAAAACCCAAATACGGAATGCAGTGGATAAACGCCTCCACAATTTCATCGCGCGTCAGCCCCACGTTCAGCGAAGCGTGGATATGCACGCGCAACTGGTTTTCACAGCCGCCCTGCGCCGCCAGAGCCGCCAGCGTTACCAGCTCGCGCTGCCGCACATCAAGCTGCGGGCGTTGGTAAATCTCGCCGAATGCGAAACCGATGATGTATTTGCCCAAATCAGGCGAAATATCCGCCAACGCCTGCATTACCTTGTCGCCCTGTTCGCCGTCGATTTCGTTCAGCTTTGCTAAGCCGCGTGCCATTAAATCCTGATTATTCAACATTTTTCATCTCCATACTGAAATAGGCAAAATTGCACGGTCAGGTTAAACTATCAAGCGAACTTTATAGCAAGGAGATTTGATGCAGACCAAGGAATTTGCCGAGCAAACGGGTTTGTCCGCCGCCACGCTGCGCTACTACGAGCAGGAAGGGCTGCTGCGCCCCGAACGAAACGCCAACGGCTACCGCGAATACGGTGCGCGCGATTTGGAATGGGTGGGTTTCATCCTTCGGCTGAAAGACATGGGCGTGCCGCTGGCGCAAATCAAGGAATACGCGCGGCTGCGGCATTTGGGTGATGAAACCGTCCCCGAACGTTACCGGATTTTGCAGGAACATCAGGCGGCTTTGAAACAAAAACGGCAGGAATTGGACGCGCATCGGGAATTTTTGGAACGGAAGCTGGCATGGTATCGGAAAAAGATGGGTGGGCAGGAATAGGCAGCCAAAAGGTCGTCTGAAAATCAGTTTTCAGACGACCTTTTATCTTTTATACGGAGGCATCCATCATCAGCCTGCCGCCTGTTTTTTCCACTCGACACGCTCTGCCAAATCGGTATTGAAATGCGCGCCGATGTTTTGCCGCCTGGCGTATGCGGCTTGGGCGACGGCGAGGCTGCATTCGAGCAGGTTGCGGTTTTCGTATTCGGATGCGGTGTGCGGTTCGGCTTGGTTTTGTTTCCAAAGCCGCAGTTGGGCGATGGCGCGGCGCAGGCCTGTATCGTTGCGGAGGATGCCGAGATGGCGTTGGTTGAACGCTTGCAGGACGGGGCGGCTGAATGTGTTTTGGAGGTCGTCTGAAAAGATACCTGCTTCAACAGAGGGGTTTTCAGACGACCTTTTGGACGGTAAGGTTTGGAATGCTTGTCCGTCTGCGATGGTTTGGGCGGCAAGCCTGGCGGTAACGACGCATTCGAGCAGGGAGTTGCTGGCGAGGCGGTTGGCTCCGTGCAGCCCTGTGCAGGCGGTTTCGCCTAAGGCGTAGAGCTGCGGCAGGGAGGTTCTGCCGCAGGGGTCGGTTTGGATGCCGCCGCAGGTGTAGTGTTGCACGGGGCGGACGGGGATGGCTTGGCGCGTGATGTCCAAACCGCATTGGAACAGGCAGTGCCGATGGATGGACGGGAAATGCTGACGGACGAACTCTGCGGGTTGATGGCTGATGTCGAGCGAGACGAAGTCTTGCGTTTGTTTGGCGATTTCGGCGGCGATGGCGCGGGCAACGATGTCGCGCGGCGCGAGTTCGGCGCGGCGGTCGTAATGCGGCATAAACCGTTCGCCCGCTTGGTTGGTCAGAATGCCGCCTTCGCCGCGCACGGCTTCGGAAATCAGGAAGGTGCGTCCGTTTTCAGACGGCCTTGCCAAGCCTGTGGGGTGGAATTGGATAAATTCGAGGTTTTCGACTGCGCAGCCTGCGCGTATCGCCATGGCGATGGCGTCGCCCGTGCATTCGGGCGGCGTGGTGGTGGCGGCGTAAATCTGTCCCAAGCCGCCGCCTGCGAGTACGGTATGGCGTGCGCGGATGCGGTAGGTTCCTTGTGTTCGGCGGTCGAGGACGGTCAGTCCGCACGCTGCGCCTGATTCGGTTTGGATGTCCAACGCCATCTGCCGCTCGCAAACGCGGATGTTCGGGCGGCGGCGTATTTGGGCAATCAGGCTCTGCATGACGGCTTCGCCCGTGTAGTCGGCGACGTGGGCGATTCGGCGGCAGGTATGCCCGCCTTCGCGCGTCAGGTGCAGGTCGTTATGATTCCGGTCGAACGCCACGCCCTGCGCCAGCAGCCATTCGATTGCCGGTTTGCCCTGCGACAGGATGGCGCGGACGGCGGCTTCGTCGCACAAACCCGCGCCCGCTTCTAAGGTATCGGCAACGTGTTTTTCGATGTCGTCCTCTCCCGACCACGCCGCCGCAATCCCGCCTTGCGCATGACGGCTTGCGGTGTCGTCCAGCCGGTTCTTGCACAAAATGACGATGCGGAACGATTCAGGCAGAGACAGGGCGAGCGTCAGTGCCGCCAGCCCGTTTCCGGCAATCAATACGTCGCAATCGGTTTGCATGGTGTTGTCCTTGTTTGAGAGGTCGTCTGAAACGGTATAGTGGATTAAATTTAAACCAGTACGGCGTTGCCTCGCCTTAGCTCAAAGAGAACGATTCTCTAAGGTGCTGAAGCACCAAGTGAATCGGTTCCGTACTATTTGTACTGTCAGCGGCTTCGTCGCCTTGCCTGATTTTTGTTAATCCACTATAAATATGGACGGCAAATCAGGCGGGGCCCATGCCGTTGAACACATCTTTTTTCTTCAGCCCTGCCGCGAAGTCGAGCATACGTTGCAAAGGCAGTTTGGCGGCTTCGCCCAGCTTTCTGTCCAACAGGATTTCGTTGCATCCGCTTGTCAGGGCGTGTTTGATGCCGCCCAGCGAATTCATCGCCATCCACGGGCAGAACGCGCAGCTTTTGCAGCTTCCGCCGTTGCCCGCCGTCGGTGCGGCAATAAATTCTTTGTCGGGCGCCTGCTTTTGCATTTCGTGCAGGATGCCTAAATCGGTCGCCACGATGAATTTTTTTTCAGGACGCGATACGGCGGCTTTGAGCAATTTACTGGTCGAGCCGACCACGTCGCCCAGTTCGATGACGCTTTGCGGCGATTCGGGATGAACCAGCACCACCGCGTCGGGGTGTTCCGCTTTCAACACCGCCAGTTCTTGCCCTTTGAATTCGTTATGGACGATGCACGAACCCTGCCACAACAGCATATCCGCGTCCGTTTCGCGGCGGATGTAGTCGCCGAGGTGGCGGTCGGGTCCCCAAATCAGTTTCTCGCCGCGCGATTTCAGATACGACACGATTTCCAACGCCACCGAAGACGTTACCACCCAGTCGGCACGCGCTTTCACGGCGGCGGAAGTGTTGGCGTACACCACCACCGTGCGGTCGGGGTGTTGGTCGCAAAACGCCGAAAACGCCTCTTCCGGACAGCCCAAATCCAAAGAACATTCCGCTTCCAAATCAGGCATCAGCACCGTTTTTTCAGGGCAGAGGATTTTCGCGCTCTCGCCCATGAAGCGTACGCCCGCCACCACCAGCGTACCGGCCTCGTGTTCCGCGCCGAAGCGTGCCATCTCCAGCGAATCGCCCACGCATCCGCCTGTTTCCAAGGCCAAATCCTGAATCAGCGGATCAACATAATAATGCGCCACCAAGACCGCGTTTTTCTCCTTCAGCAAAGCCTTGATTTCGTCTTTCAGACGACCTGCCGTCTCGCGGTCGGGCGTATCGGCAACCTTCGCCCACGCCTGACGGATTTGGCAGGCGGAAGTCGGCGTCTGGATGAGTGGCATATCGTAATCGAACGAGCGGCGGGCGGCGGTTTGCATGATGTTTCCTTGTAGCTGGTTTTTGAGGCGGCATGAAGGTTTGCCGTCTGTTTTTCAAACTGTTTTTATATTATGCTCAACTTGAGTATAATATGCAAGGTCGTCTGAAAACAGGTTTGAGATACCGCAAAACCGACCCACTTCGTTCCGACAAACCGCTTTGGTTTACAATAAAGCCTTTCCCACCCGCAGAAAGCCGAACATGGACGCCTACCCCGAAGCCGAAGCCCCGCCGCAAAGCATCGTTGAGCTGGTTCCCGTATTGATTGCCGTTACCGACGGCGGCCTGCGGGTATTGACCGTCGCCCAAGGCACGCTCCTGCCCAACGGCCCGCTCTCCCCCCTGCGCAATTCATTGCAGGCGGGCGTGAAGCTGTGGGTCGCCAAGCAGACTTCGCAGCCTATGGGCTATGTGGAACAGCTTTACACCTTTGTCGATACCCACCGCCGCAACGAACACGGCATGCCCGTCTTGTACGTCAGCTATTTGGGGCTGGTGCGCGAGGCAGCCGACAGCATCCTGCATCCCGACGCGAAATGGCAGGACTGCTACGACTATTTCCCGTGGGAAGACTTGCGCGCAGACAGCGGGCAGCGCGACGCCATCGTCAGCCGCCTGCGCATTTGGGCAAATTCGGCGGACACGGAGGAAGTCCGCCAAAAGCGGCTCAAACGCATTCATTTGTGTTGGGGGGTCGAACCGGAAAACTGGTCGGAAGAATACGTTTTGCAACGCTATGAAATGCTGTATGAAAGCGGCCTGATAGCGGAGGCCGCCGAGCCGCAGGCAAACTTCGACTTCGCGCTCACGGGGCAGCCCATGCGCCACGACCACCGCCGCGTGTTGGCGACCGCCCTGTCCCGCCTGCGTGCCAAAATCAAATACCGCCCCGTGATTTTCGAACTGATGCCGCCCGAATTCACGCTGCTGCAACTGCAAAACAGCGTCGAAGCCATCAGCGGCAGATTGCTGCACAAGCAAAACTTCCGCCGCCAGATTCAGCAGCAAAACCTCATCGAGCCGTCGGATACCGGCGTATCGGGCAGTAAAGGCCGCCCCGCGCAGCTTTACCGCTTCCGCGACGACGTCCTGCCCGACAGGCTGATTTCGGACATCGGACTGCCGCTGGGCAGCCGTTAGCCCGTTTTCAGACGACCTATAGTGGATTAACAAAAATCAGGACAAGGCGACGAAGCCGCAGACAGTACAGATAGTACGGAACCGATTCACTTGGTGCTTCAGCACCTTAGAGAATCGTTCTCTTTGAGCTAAGGCAAGGCAACGCCGTACTGGTTTAAAGTTAATCCACTATAAAATGAAGTTTTGCCCCATCGGTGCAACATCCATCTTTTTCAACAAAGGAAACCCCATGTCGTCTGAAAACACCCTCTTCCCCCTGCCCGACACCCTGTTGCGCCCCATGGTGGAACAAGCCTTGAGCGAAGATTTGGGTAGGCGTAGCGACATTACGTCCGCCGCCGTTATCGCCCCCGATAAAACCGCCAAACTCTTCCTCGTCAGCCGCGAAGACGGCGTTATCGCCGGCATGGACTTGGCACGCCTCGCCTTTCAGACGATGGATCCGTCCGTCCGCTTCCAAGCCGAAAACCGAGACGGACAAGCCGTCCGCGCAGGTCAGACGCTGGCCGCCGTCGAAGGCAACGCCCGCGCACTGCTCGCCGCCGAACGCACCGCGCTCAACTACCTCACGCACTTGAGTGGCATCGCCACCGCCACCGCGCGTGCCGTCGCCGAAGTCGCCGAATACGGTACAGACATCGTGTGCAGCCGCAAAACCATCCCCCTGCTGCGCGTCCTGCAAAAATACGCCGTCAGGGCAGGCGGCGGCGTGAACCACCGCATGGGTTTGGACGACGCCGTGCTCATCAAAGACAACCACCTCGCCTATTGCGGCAGCATCGCCCAAGCCGTGCGGCAGGCAAAACAGGCGGTCGGACCGTTGACCTGCGTGGAAGTCGAAGTGGACACATTGGCACAACTGGACGAAGCCATCGCGGCTGGCGCGGAACGGATTTTGCTGGACAACATGGACGACGAAACCTTGAAAGAAGCGGCAAACCGCTGCCACACGCAAACCGCCCACCCCCACACCGTCTATTGCGAAGCATCGGGCGGCATCGGCTTCGACCGCCTGAAGCGCGTGGCGCAAACCGGCGTGGACGGCATCGCCCTCGGCTATCTGACCCACAGCAGCCGCTCGTTGGACATAGGTTTGGATTTCGTGGCGTAAATTTTGCCGAAGACAGCGGCGCAGAAAGAAAACCATTCAAAAACGCCCGTTTCGTCATTCACGCACAGGCGGGGTAAAGATGACGAAACGGGCGTTTTCTGGAGTGGATTAAAATTGCAATGATAAGGCGTTGCCAACGTCCTTATGGACTATATTATTTTTGACACGCAACTTACCGGTTGTCGTCATTCCCGCCCCCGCCTGCGCGAGGACAGGCTACGGCGGAAATCCATTTTTGAAATTCAGAAACTGTTTTTTAAATCAAGGTTTTACAAGTTTTACAATGGATTCCCGCCGTAGCCTGTCCTCGCGCAGGCGGGGGCGGGAATGACGGAAAAAGTATTAAAAACTGGGAAGATAGGAGATATATGTGATACGGCAAACAGGGTTACAGTTGCACAAAGGTCGTCTGAAAACCCCTTCACCTGATTTTCAGACGACCTCAATCCATATCGCTTTCAGGCAGCTCCGCCGAACCCATGCGGCGCAGGATGATATTGGTCTTGTTGCGCAGGCGTTTGCTTTTTGGATTGTCGGCGTAAAACAGCGGCGCAGGGACGCGGGCGGCGAGTTTGGCGGCCTGCTGTTTGGTCAGGTTGGCGGCGGGTCTTTTATAAAAATACTGGGACGCGGCTTCTGCGCCGAATACGCCGTAGTGCCATTCGATGGCGTTCAGATACAGCTCGAAAATGCGGTCTTTGTCGGTAACGGCTTCCATCATCGCGGTAATCGCGGCTTCTTCGCCTTTGCGGATATAGCTGCGGCTTTCGTTCAGAAACAGGTTTTTGGCAAGCTGTTGGCTGATGGTCGAGCCGCCTGCTTTGACTTCGCCGCTTTGTTTGTTGCGTTTGATGGCGTATTGGATGCCGCCCCAGTCGAAGCCGCCGTGTTCGGCGAATTTGGCGTCTTCGGAGGCAATCAGGGCTTTTTTCAGGTTGACCGAAATGCGGTCGTAAGGTACCCAGCGGTAATCGAGTGCGACATCTTTGCCTTCGCTTTGAAACTGCCGCATCCGCATCGCCATGAAGGCGGTTTTGTTCGGCGCGACGGCGCGGTAAGTGATGATGTTGCCGTACACGTAAGCGTTGAAAAAGATAAATGCGCCCAAAGGCAGGGCAATCAGCCATTTGATGATGCGGAACATTTTATAACTCTCTCATATATTGGACGACGGGCAGGACATCGGGTGCGAAACCGCGCCAAAGCCGGTAGGAAGCTGCCGCCTGTCCGACCAGCATGCCCAATCCGTCGGCGGTTTGTTTTGAGCCTGATTGGCGGGCAAACGCTAAAAACGGCTCTGCCGCTTCGCCGTAAACCATATCGTAAGCCAAGGTGCAATGTTCAAAGACTTTGGGCGATACGGCGGGAAGCTGGCCGCTTAAGCCGCCGGATGTGCCGTTGATGATGATGTCGAAGCCGCCTTCCAGTTCATCTAAAGGTATGGCTTCAATATCGAAATGCGCCGCCATTTCCGCCGCTTTGGCATGGGTTCGGTTGGCGATAACGATGAGCGCGGGGCGGTATTCCTTCAACACGGGAATCACGCCGCGCACCGCGCCGCCCGCGCCGAGCAGCAAGACGGTTTTGCCCGACAATTCCACGCCCAGCCTCTTTGAAATATCGTCCGTCAGTCCGAGCCCGTCGGTATTGTCGCCGCGTATTTTACCGTTTTCCAGCAAAATCAGCGTATTGACCGCACCCGCCGCCAACGCGCGTTCGGAATGTTCGTCCGACAAGGCAAACGCTTCCTGCTTGAACGGTACGGTAACATTCGCCCCGCGCCCGCCGTCGGCAAAAAACGCTTCGACCGCCTGCGCGAAACCGCCGATGTCGGCGCAAATGCGTTCATATTCGATTTCAACGCCTTCCTGCAAGGCAAACTGCCGATGGATTTGCGGCGATTTGCTGTGTGCGACGGGGTTGCCGAAAACGGCATAACGGGGAGCAGTGTTCATAAAAATCCTATCCGGCAGGACAAATGCAAAGACCGCCCATTATAACCGCCTTTGCCGCCTCACAGCGCTGTTTTCCAATAAATCCAAATACGCATCGGATTGTTGACAATCAGGTCGTCTGAAACTATATTCCGCAAGTCAGAAATTTAACGGATTTGCGGTTTCAGACGACCTTCGGCGTGATAAAATGCAGCAGATTTTCCGCGAGATTCCGTATCCGTTACTTCCCATTTAGGAGCCGAAAATGTCTATCAAAGACGCAGTAAAACTGATTGAAGAAAGCGAAGCCCGCTTCGTAGATTTGCGCTTTACCGATACCAAAGGCAAGCAGCACCACTTCACCGTCCCCGCCCGCATCGTCCTCGACGACCCCGAAGAGTGGTTTGAAAACGGTCAGGCGTTTGACGGCTCGTCCATCGGCGGCTGGAAAGGCATTCAGGCATCCGACATGCAGTTGCGTCCCGACCCCGCGACTGCCTTCATCGACCCCTTCTACGACGACACTACCGTCGTCCTTACCTGCGACGTCATCGACCCCGCCGACGGTCAAGGCTACGACCGCGACCCGCGTTCCATCGCCCGCCGCGCCGAAGCCTACCTCAAATCCTCCGGCATCGGCGACACCGCCTACTTCGGCCCCGAACCCGAATTCTTCGTCTTCGACGGCGTAGAGTTTGAAACCGATATGCACAAAACCCGTTACGAAATCACGTCCGAAAGCGGCGCATGGGCAAGCGGGCTGCACATGGACGGTCAAAACACCGGCCACCGTCCCGCCGTCAAAGGCGGCTACGCCCCCGTCGCCCCGATTGATGCCGGACAAGACCTGCGCTCTGCCATGGTGAACATTTTGGAAGAACTCGGCATCGAAGTCGAAGTCCACCACGCCGAAGTCGGCACCGGCAGCCAAATGGAAATCGGCACGCGCTTCGCCACATTGGTCAAACGCGCCGACCAAACCCAAGACATGAAATACGTCATCCAAAACGTTGCCCACAACTTCGGCAAAACCGCCACCTTCATGCCTAAACCCATCATGGGCGACAACGGCAGCGGCATGCACGTCCACCAATCCATCTGGAAAGACGGTCAAAACCTGTTCGCAGGCGACGGCTATGCCGGCTTGAGCGACACCGCCCTCTACTACATCGGCGGCATCATCAAACACGCCAAAGCCCTGAACGCGATTACCAATCCGTCCACCAACTCCTACAAACGCCTTGTGCCGCACTTCGAAGCGCCGACCAAACTCGCCTACTCTGCCAAAAACCGTTCCGCGTCCATCCGCATTCCGTCCGTGAACAGCAGCAAGGCACGCCGCATCGAAGCGCGTTTCCCCGACCCGACCGCCAACCCATACTTGGCGTTCGCCGCCCTGCTGATGGCGGGTTTGGACGGCATTCAAAACAAAATCCACCCGGGCGACCCAGCCGATAAAAACCTCTACGACCTGCCGCCGGAAGAAGACGCACTCGTCCCAACCGTCTGCGCCTCTTTGGAAGAAGCCCTCGCCGCCCTCAAAGCCGACCACGAATTCCTGCTGCGCGGCGGCGTGTTCAGTAAAGACTGGATCGACAGCTACATCGCCTTCAAAGAAGAAGACGTACGCCGCATCCGCATGGCGCCGCATCCGTTGGAATTTGAAATGTATTACAGCCTGTAATCCGCATTTCCTGTCGGGCTAAACGAAAGGTCGTCTGAAAACCTTGTTTCTAGGTTTTCAGACGACCTTTTTTTGTTTATTGGAAATACGGCCTGCCTGCCAAAGCAAAAAGTAGTAAAATAACAGCAATCAAACGACACAAACCCTGCCAATATAGTGGATTAAATTTAAATCAGGACAAGGCGACGAAGCCGCAGACAGTACAAATAGTACGGCAAGGCGAGGCAACGCCGTACTGGTTTAAAGTTAATCCACTATAATAAAAACTGTCGTCATTCAAACGCACACCTACCCTTCCCCGAAAAGCCGTCCTACCTTTCAGACGACCTTTCTTTCCAACCTCAAAACAAGGAGCGTTACAATGAAAGCAGCACGTTTTTACGATAAAGGCGACATCCGCATCGAAGACATCCCCGAACCGACCGTCGCCCCCGGCACCGTCGGTATCAACGTCGCCTGGTGCGGCATCTGCGGTACCGACCTGCACGAATTTATGGAAGGTCCGATTTTCATCCCGCCCTGCGGCCATCCGCACCCGATTTCCGGCGAGTCCGCGCCCGTAACGATGGGACACGAATTCTCCGGCGTGGTTTATGCCGTCGGCGAAGGCGTGGACGACCTCAAAGTCGGACAACACGTCGTAGTCGAACCCTACATCATCCGCGATGACGTACCGACCGGCGAAGGCAGCAACTACCACCTCTCCAAAGACATGAACTTCATCGGTTTGGGCGGCTGCGGTGGCGGTCTTGCCGAAAAAATTGCCGTCAAACGCCGCTGGGTGCATCCGATTTCCGACAAAATCCCGTTAGACCAAGCCGCTTTGATTGAGCCTCTGTCCGTCGGTCATCACGCTTATGTCCGCAGCGGAGCAAAAGCAGGCGATGTCGCATTGGTCGGCGGCGCTGGCCCGATCGGTTTGCTGCTTGCCGCCGTGTTAAAAGCCAAAGGCATCAAAGTCATCATCACCGAATTGAGTAAAGCGCGTAAAGACAAAGCCCGCGAATCCGGCGTTGCCGACTACATCCTCGACCCGTCCGAAGTCGACGTCGTCGAAGAAGTGAAAAAACTGACCAACGGCGAAGGCGTGGACGTCGCATTCGAATGTACCAGCGTCAATAAAGTGCTGGACACCATGGTCGAAGCCTGCCGCCCAACCGCGAAAGTCGTCATCGTATCCATTTGGAGCCATCCTGCCACCATCAACGTCCACAGCGTTGTGATGAAAGAGCTGGACGTACGCGGCACCATCGCCTACTGCAACGACCATGCCGAAACCATCAAACTGGTGGAAGAAGGCAAAATCAACCTCGAACCTTTCATCACCCAGCGTATCAAGCTAGACGAGCTGATTTCCGAAGGCTTCGAGCGTCTGATTCACAACAACGAATCCGCCGTCAAAATCATCGTCAATCCTAACCTGTAAACGACTGACGGACTGATATAGCTAAATAACTTTTTTCGATACGCAACTTATCGGTTATCGTCATTCCCGTCCCCGCCTACGCGAGGACAGGCTACGGCGCGAATCCATTTTTGAAATTCAGAAACTGTTTTCCAAATTAAGGTTTCTCAAATTTTACGATGGATTCCCACCGTAGCCTGTCCTCGCGTAGGCGGGGGTGGGAATGACGGAATTTGATGATATACCGTATTAAAGTTAAGTATGCTTGCTATAGAAACACAAAGGTCGTCTGAAAACCTCAAATCGGGTTTTTCAGACGACCTTTTCTTTTGCCTACTTTAGAAAGTGTGTTTCAACGTAGCAGTCAGGCTGCGAGGCGTGCCGTAAACGTGGATGTCGGGCATGGGGCGGTAGCGTTTGTTGAACACGTTTTCAAAGTCCAAACCGATGCGGGTGGATTTGCCGATTTTGTAATGCGCGGTCAAGTCCAGCGTAGCGCATGGACGTTGGGTTAAGGCTTCTTTACCGGCAGCGGTGAGGGGCTGGTATTCATCAGATACTGCGTTTGTGCTGCTTTGCCAGTTGACGTTTGCACCCAAGTTCAAACGGTCGGTTACGTCATACGCCGTAAAGAGTTTGAAAAGGTGGGTAGGATAAGAAGGGTTGACCAAATTGCCCGAATCGTTTTTGAGTTTGGAGTACGCATAAGAAGCATTGATCAGCCATTTGTCGCTTAGGCGTCCGCCGACGGACAATTCCACGCCTTTGGTCGTTGTGTTGTTAACAGATTCATAGTAAATACGTTGATGTTCATCATCGCGAATTTCTTTCCCCAAATGGTCGCGTTTATTGATAAACGCCGCCGCAGAAGCGTTCAAACGGCCTTCAAACCATGAGGCTTTTAAGCCGAGTTCATATGTTTTGCCGCGTTGCGGTTCGAGCGGTTTGCCGTTTCGATCCAAATTGCGCACTTGCGGGCGGAATATGGTGGTATAGGAGGTGTAGGCTGTCAGATTGTCGTTTAAATCATAACTTGCGCCCAAATAGGGGATAAATACCTTGTTTTTATGCCTGCTGTCGGCAAAATTGTTGCGATCAGAACTGTAGCGGTATTGCCAATCGACAAACCGTCCGCCGCCTATCAATGCCAGCCTGTCAGTCAGTTTGAAACGGGTCGAACCATAAACAGAGAAGTTTTTCATATGAGCAAAGCCGTCGCGAAGGTAGGGTATGGACGGTTTTGTGAAATTTCCGTCAAAAAGGCGCAAATCAGGGACAATCCCATCTTCATTTTCTTTGTAATATGAAGGAGTTTCCTTATTGTACTGATAGCTGATGCCGGCATTGAATTCATGTCTGCGTCCAAAAAGCGGGTAATCGCCGTCCAAACTCAGAGAAAAATCTTGGTCGGTGTACTTGGCTTGGTCGCGCTCGGCAACGAATTGAGCGGAATAGTCCGGATTAATGACAAAAGGACCGGCCATGCCGGCAACCGCGTCACTTTTTCCATAAGTATGGCTGTAGTTGCCGTTCAGAGTCCAACCGTTTTCAAACTCATGATTGACAGAGGTGAAGATTTCCGCACTGTTTTCTTTACCGTAAGCCCATTTTGCTGAGGAATTGCTGCGCGGTGAGGCTGCAAACGGTTCGAAAGGTTGATTGTTGTCAGGGTCTCCCGCTACGGTCAGATAGCTGAAAGGAGAGCTGCCGGTATTGCGGAAACGGTGTATTTCCGTACCGAGGCGCCATTGGGTTTGCGGCGTGAGGTCGTAGGACAGAATACCGTAGAAAGTGTGATTGTGGCGCGAAGTGTTCGGCAAGTAATCGCCGCCGTGGTCGCTGACCAAAATGGCGCGGCCGCGCAAGGTATTGTCGGCATTCAGAGGATGATTGGCATCAAGGACGAAACGGTAGTGTTTCCAAGAACCGACACCGGCTTCCACGCTGACGGCTGGCTTGGCAGTCGGTTTTTTGCGTTCCAAAGCAACCGTACCGCCCGGTTCGCCCATACCGCCGTTGGACAAACCGCTTGCGCCGCGCACGACGACAACTTGTTCGTACAATGCGCTGTCCAGATTGTTGGTGCCGCGGCGGATGGCTTTACTGTCGTAAAGGAACTTGGGCGCGCCGTCCACAGAAATGCTGTCAATCGCCTGACTGCGCGAAATAAACTCGCTGTGGCCGGAGACGTTGTTGCCCATTTTGCTGTGGAACACGCCCGGTGTTTGTTTCAATACGTCCTGCAAGGTATCCAAACCTTGGTCGTCCATTTGTTTTTCAGTGACGACAGACAAGGACTGCGGCGTTTCACGCTGGGTCAGGCGGATGCCTGTCGCGGCGGAGGAAGCGGGAATGGTGTAGTTGGAGGTTGTCTGTTTGCCGACGCCCCGTACTTGGACAGTAGGCAAATCAACCTGCTCAACCCCATCCCCAGCACCTAAGGAGTAAGCAGATAAAAGTGCCGCAGCAACAGCAACCGGCAAACGTGCCGGACGAAATTTAGATAATGGCATGGTGTCTCCTAATTATTTAGCCGTCCGAACGGCAGCGGAGTTCCAAACCTCCTTGCACCATTCGGCAGCAAACGGCTTTTTATGCATTAAATAAGAATTTTTATCAAATTTCTGTAATAGGATGAAATAAACGGTCGGAGTATAGGTAACTGACGGGCATGAATCAAATAATTTACACAGTCCCCGATACATCATTTTCATCTGCATGACCATCTTTCATTCTCAATCAAACAAATCCAAAAGTTGTAAAAAAGGTCGTCTGAAAATTTTCAGACGACCTTTTCAATAATATAAGGATTTAGAAGAATGATATTTGCGTATTAGGTTGGCATTTGATTCTTCACCATTCCCCTACTCTATCCCCGCCCATTTGTGTGTCTGCACGCTCAACTGCCAATGCACGGGCGCGTCGGGGCGGCTGTTTAAGATACCGATTTGGCGGATGGTGTCGTAGATGTTCATCACACCGTTTTGTTCGCAGGGCGAAAGGTAGTAATGGCGCGCGCGGATTTTGCGTTCCATGTTTTCGCAGAACGCAACGACATCGCCGTCCGCCACGATGCGTACTTCGTTGGCCTCGGCGATGCAGTTGGTTTCATATTTGGCGGCGTAGCAGGCTTTGGGGCTGGTGGCGACGTAGTTGATTTGCGGCGGCGCGGGCTTGAGTCCGTTGGTTTCGATGCAGAGGAAATAACCTTCTGCCTTGAGCGCGTCCAGCAGCGTATCGAGATGCGGCTGGATGGTCGGCTCGCCGCCGGTGATGATGATATTGCGCGCAGTGTAGGTTTTCAGACGACCTAAGATGTCGGACAGGCTCATCATGCCGAATTTCAAATAATCGGTATCACACCAGCCGCACGCCAGATTGCATTTGCCCAAGCGGACGAAAACGGCAGGCATACCAGTGTTCCAACCCTCGCCTTGCAGGCTCTCGAAAATTTCAACGATGCGGTATTGCGGATTTTCGGGGGCGACGCTGATTTTTTTCATACCGCCAACACCGCTGCCGCCGCCAGCATCGCGGGCAGGCCTTGCTTGACGAG
The DNA here is from genome assembly GCA_032388755.1 of Neisseria sp. DTU_2020_1000833_1_SI_GRL_NUU_006. Classification (NCBI taxonomy): domain Bacteria; kingdom Pseudomonadati; phylum Pseudomonadota; class Betaproteobacteria; order Neisseriales; family Neisseriaceae; genus Neisseria; species Neisseria sp. DTU_2020_1000833_1_SI_GRL_NUU_006. Next base: position 1,551,547 of record CP135593.1, read on the forward strand.
TATGCCTTTGTTGCCGGAAGAGAACGCACCCCATGCGGCGGCAATCAACACGAAGCCGAGAAACAGAATCGTCGCGCCGTAAACGGCGTTGTCCGGCGCGGCAAACCGCGACCACACCAGCCCGATGCCGAGAAAGCCGTTATACAGCCCTTGGTTGCTGAACAGGGTCTGCACGCGCTTTTGTTCCATAAATTCATAAGGCAGCTTGAACATTTCCGCCGCCTTTTCGCTGGGAATCTGCGTCATTTCAAGCCAGGCGATGTAGAAATGTTCGGCGGCGACGAGGAGGACTAAGAGGGTGGAAAGGAGTTTCATGGGTGTTCCTTTTAATGGGTGTATTTGATATGGAAGGTCGTCTGAAACATGGGCAATCGGATTTTCAGACGAGCTTTTTGCTTTTTAACGGATGATTTTGGTTCGCTGGCAAAACCGCGCCCTACTCCCCTTCATACTCCGCACACGATGTCGGCGTTTCCCACAATTTCACGCTGCACACTTTCAGCCCCGCGTTTTGCAAACGGTCATACATTTCGACCGCCATATTTTCGGCGGTGGTGCGGCAGGGCAGGCACAGGGTTTTCATGTTCCAGCCCTCCAAGAGCGCGGCGATTTGGCATTCGCGACCGTTGCCGCCATTGTAGATAAACGCATGATCGAAAGGGTCGGTAATGTGTTTTTTCACAATGGCTTTGAGGTCGGTGAAATCCATCACCATGCCGTCTTTCGCGCCACCCCGTATGGGTTCGTCTGAAACGGTGATTTCGAGTTTGTAGGTATGCCCGTGCAGGTTTTGGCATTTGCCGTCATGCCCGTCGAGCATGTGTGAAGAGTCGAAGGTAAATATCTTGGTAATTTTCATGGTCGGTACTTTAAATCGGTAAATAGCCCTGAAAGCCGATTTCGGCAGGCTTGCCGTGCGGATTCGGGGTCAGGCGGATGGTGTGATTGCCGATGCGGTCGAGCCGGAGCAGGTTGTCCACGTCTTTTAAGTTGTCTTTATGCTGCTGAACATGGTCGGTCAACAGGGTTTGCAGGGCTTTTTGTTTGGCTTCGGCAGGCGTGGCGGCGGCGAACAGTCCGAAAGCGTGCGCCTCGGCAAGCTGCCCCGCGCGATAGCCGCCGACATTGACGAAATACAGGTGCGGGGCGTTTTCAGACGACCCCTTTGGCTCGGCGTGGTCGGATACATCGACATCGTAACCGTCCACCCATTCGACAACCTGCCAGCCGTCAATGTGGATTTTGTCCGCATCGCCGAACCATGCGGCTTTGAGCGCAGGGATGGCTTCACGGTAATCGTCGCACACGGCAAATTGGATGTCGTGCACTTCGATATTGGAGCGGCCTGCGTTACCGCCGAGATAGAACATATAAAGTTTGGTCATGATAAGGCTTGTATCGGATGATGGTTGTATAGTGGATTAAATTTAAATCAGGACAAGGCGACGAAGCCGCAGACAGTACAGATAGTACGGCAAGGCGAGGCAACGCCGTACTGGTTTAAAGTTAATCCACTATATTTTCAGACGACCCTTTTACTTTCCAAATATTCCGCCAACCCGCGCTCGCGCAACACGCAGCTCGGGCATTCGTGGCAGCCGCCGACGATGCCGTTGTAGCAGGTGTGTGTCTCTTCGCGGATGTAGTCCAGCGCGCCCATTTCGTCCGCCAGCGCCCAAGTTTGCGCTTTGGTCAGGTACATCAGCGGGGTGTGGATTTGGAAGGCGTAGTCCATCGCCAGATTGAGGGTGACGTTCATGGATTTGACGAACACGTCGCGGCAGTCGGGATAGCCAGAGAAGTCGGTTTCGCACACGCCCGCGATGATGTGCCTGATGCCTTGTCCTTTGGCGTAGATGGCGGCGTATAGCAGAAAAAGGGCGTTGCGTCCGTCCACGAAGGTATTGGGCAGTCCGTCTGAAGCGGTTTCGATGGCGGCGGTGTCGTCCATCAGGGCGTTGTGTGTAATTTGCTGCATCAGGCTCAAGTCGAGTACGGTTTGTTTGACGCCCAAATCCTGAGCGATCCAGCGGGCGCGTTCCAGCTCGACGGCGTGGCGTTGTCCGTATTGGAAGGTGATGGCTTGGACGTTTTCGCGCCCGTAGGTTTGAATCGCCTGAATCAGGCAGGTGGTGGAATCCTGGCCGCCGGAGAAGATGACCAAGGCTTGTGGGTGTTGCATGGTGAATCCTAGTTTTGGTAACGCGGGAGGTTTGCGAACCGCGAAAATGGAAAAAATTGTACGGATTATAGCGGATTTCGTCCGAATATACGCCGCCTGAAAGAACAAGGTCGTCTGAAACCCTGGAAAACGGTTTAAGACGACCTTTGGGATGTGGGAGCATCAGGCTTTAGGTTTCAACGCCGCCGCTTCTTTGGCGAGGCGTGTAATGGTGTCCCAGTCTTTGTTTTTCACGGCTTCTTTCGGTGTCAGCCATGAACCACCGACGCACAAGACGTTGGGCAGTGCCAAGTAATCGGGGGCGGTGGCGAGGCTGATGCCGCCGGTCGGGCAGAAGCGCACCTCGGCATAAGGGCCGTAGAGGGCTTTGAGCATGGCTTTGCCGCCGACGACTTCGGCGGGGAAGAGTTTGAGGGTATCGATGCCGTGTTCCAAAGCCAGTTGGACTTCGCCCGGAGTGGCAACGCCGGGAATCAGGGGGATGCCGCTGTTGTGGCTGGCTTTGGCGAGGGATTCGTGCAAACCCGGGCTGATGGCGAAAACCGCGCCTGCGTCTTCGACGGCTTTGAGCTGTTCGGGGTTGGTAACCGTACCCGCGCCGACGATGGCGTTGGGCACTTCTTTCGCAATCAGGCGGATGGCGTCGAGGCCGACGGGAGTGCGCAGGGTGATTTCGAGGGTGGGGATGCCGCCTTCGACAAGGGCATGGGACAAATCGACGGCGGTACTCAAGTCGTCAATCGCCATCACAGGCACAACTGCGCCGGCAGTCAGGATTTCGCGTGGGGTCAGTTTGGACATTTCGATTCTCCAGGTGGGATGGGGTTGTCGTTTTTGTTGAGGTCAAACGGGATGGGGTTTTAAGTTTTCAGACGACCTTTGGGGGCTATATTCGGATACCCGTATCCGACAAATGCCACAATAACGTCGGATTCGAGAATCCGACCTACGTCTACTGTGCCGGCAGTCAGGATTTCGCGTGGGGTCAGTTTGGACATTTCGATTCTCCAGGTGGGATGGGGTTGTCGTTTTTGTTGAGGTCAAATGGGATGGGGTTTTAAGTTTTCAGACGACCTTTGGGGCTGTAGGTCGGATTCTTGAATCCGACATCTTGGGCGGCTGTGTCGGATTTCGAGTATCCGACTTACGTCTGTTTTAAACGGCTTGAATAATTTTTCAGACGACCTTTCGTTCACAAAGGTCGTCTGAAACGTACATCAGGCAAATTCGCCGCCGAAGCTCATGGCGCCGGTTTCTGCGCTGCTGGTCATGCTGCGGAAGTTGGCGAAGAGTTCGCGGCCACAGCCTTGTTGGTTGGCGCTCAAGTCGATGTGTTCGACTTCGCGGGCGTTCCATTCGGCTTCGTTAATCAGGACGTTGAGTTCGCCGGTAACGGAGTCGAAGCGGATCAGGTCGCCGGTACGGATTTTGGCGATGTTGCCGCCCATCAGGGCTTCGGGCGTCATGTGGATGGATGCGGGTACTTTGCCGGATGCGCCGGACATACGGCCGTCGGTCAGCAGCGCCACTTTGAAGCCGCGGTCTTGCAGGATGCCCAAAGGCGGGGTCAGTTTGTGCAACTCAGGCATACCGTTGGCGCGCGGGCCTTGGTAGCGGACGACGCACACAAAATCGCGTTCCAACTCGCCGCGTTCAAATGCGGCCAACACTTCGCGTTGGTCATTGAACACGATGGCGGGCGCTTCGATGATGCGGCAGCCTTCGCGCACGGCGGACACTTTAATCACGCCGCGTCCGATATTGCCTTTCATCAGGCGCAGGCCGCCGTCTGGGGAGAAAGGGTTGTCGGCTTTGCGCAGGATGTCGTCGTTGCCGCTGGTTTCGGGGGCTTCGCGCCATTCGAGTTTGCCGTCGATGAGGAAAGGCTCTTTGGTGTAGTGGCGCATACCGTGTCCGACGACGGTATCGACATCGTCGTGCAACAAGCCTGCGTCCAGCAATTCGCGGATGACGAAAGGCAGGCCGCCTGCCGCGGTAAAGTGGTTCACGTCGGCTTTGCCGTTGGGGTACACGCGGATAAGCAGCGGGATGATAGAAGAAATTTCGTCAAAGTCGTCCCAATTCAAAATTACGCCGGCGGCGCGCGCCATGGCAACGAGGTGCATGGTGTGGTTGGTCGAACCGCCGGTCGCCATCAGACCAATCAGGGCGTTGATGAAGGATTTTTCGGTCAACATTTCGCCCAAAGGTTTGATGGTGCCGTTTTTGATACCGCGAGCGAGGTGTCCGGCGGCGTAGCGGGTCAGGGCTTCACGCAAATCGGTATAAGGATGGACGAAGGCGGCGGCGGGCAGGTGTACGCCCATCATTTCCATCATCATTTGGTTGGAGTTTGCCGTGCCGTAGAAAGTGCAGGTGCCGGGGCTGTGATAAGAACCCATTTCGCTTTCAAGTAAGGCGTCGCGGCCGACTTTGCCTTCGGCGAAAAGCTGGCGAGTACGGGCTTTTTCTTTATTGCCGATACCGCTGGACATAGGGCCTGCGGGGACGAAGATGCCGGGAATATGACCGAACGAAAGCGCGCCAATCATCAAACCCGGTACGATTTTGTCGCACACGCCCATAAACAGGCTGCCGTCAAACATTTGGTGCGACAGACCCACGGCGGTACTCATGGCAATCACGTCGCGGGAGAATAGCGACAATTCCATACCGGCATAGCCTTGCGTGATGCCGTCGCACATGGCAGGCGTGCCGCCAGCGACTTGCGCGGTCGCGCCGTTTTTCTGCGCTTCGTCTTTAATTTGATCGGGGAAGTCTTTAAACGGCTGGTGTGCGGAAACCATGTCGTTGTAGGCGGTGATGATGCCTAAGTTGGGAACGGTATCCTGAAGCATTTCGATTTTGATGCTTTTGGGCATGGCGGCGTAACCGTGCGCCAAGTTGCTGCAACCGAGTTGGTTGCGCTCCAGCCGTCCCATTTGTTTGGCGCTGCGGATTTTCGCCAGATATTTTTCGCGGGTCGGACGGCTGCGCTCGATGATGCGCTCGGTGATTTCGGCGAGCTTGGGGTGGATAGGAGTGGGGGTCATGTTCGGTCTCCTGTCGGAAGGGGTGGTATGGGATTTTTGTTTGCGCGTTTCTGATTTTTTGTATTGGGTGTGGGGCGTTCAGCATTTCAGACGACCTTTCAAACCGTACAAGGGGTCGTCTGAAAACCTCACTCTATATATGTAGGCTATTATAATATAAAACTTGTAATTTAGTTACAAAATAATCCGCTAAATGTAAGAAATTTGATTTAAATCGTGATATGCGTCATTTGTGAAAATCTACCAGACCAAACTCATCAAACTTTTAAACTAAGTCAAATAATTTGTAAAAATGAGAATAGACAAAATGTGTAGCCATGTGTAGTATTACTACTCATTAGCCCGCCTGTTTTGAAATTTTGATGCAGGCGATTGGTTTCCATTGCTTTTCTGCCGAAACCGCCCGTCTTTCACGGCATCCGGCGACACCGGCACAAGGCCTTCCTCAACGAGAGATAAAACGATGAGTACACAAACAAATTTTGATTTGGTGTTGTTCGGTGCGACCGGCGATTTGGCGATGCGCAAGCTGCTGCCTTGTCTGTATCAGGCGCACGTTGCAGGGTTGCTCAATCCTCAGGGCCGTATTTTGGGCGTCAGCCGCAGCGATTTGGATACGGCGGGCTTTTTGGCAAAAGTGGAAACCAACTCCAAAATCCATGTCAAACAAAACTTTTCAGACGACGCTTGGGCATCGTTCGTCAAACGCATCGAATATTTGAAAGTCGACGTTACCCAAGAATCCGATTTTGCCGCTTTGGGCGAAAAAGTCAAAGCCCGCAAAGAAACCGACAACGTCATCATCTACCTTTCCACCGCGCCGAAATTCTTCGCGCAAGCCTGTGAAAACCTTGCCAAAATAGGGCTGAACGCCGACGACGCGCGCGTCGTTTTGGAAAAACCGCTGGGTACCGACCTCGCCTCTTCCCAACAAATCAATATCGATGTCGCCCGCTACTTCAAAGAAAGCCAAATCTACCGCATCGACCACTACTTAGGCAAAGAAAGCCTGCAAAACCTGCTGGCGCTGCGTTTTGCAAACGTGATGTTCGAGCCGTTGTGGAACAACAAATACATCGAAAGCGTACAACTGACCATCGCCGAACAGCTCGGCGTGGAAGAACGCGGCGAGTTCTACGACATTACCGGCGCGCTGCGCGACATGGTGCAAAACCACCTGATGCAAATGCTGTGCATGACCGCGATGGAAGCGCCCGCCAGCTTGGATGCCGACGCAGTGCGCGATGAAAAAGTCAAAGTCATCAAATCTTTGAAACCGCTGACCATCGAATCCGTCAACGAAAACGTCGTGCGCGGACAATACACCGCCGCCAAAGGCATGAACGGCTATCTGCAAGAAATCAACGTTCCGCAAGACAGCTTCACCGAAACCTACGTCGCCATCAAAGCCGAAATCGAAAACGACCGTTGGAAAGGCGTTCCTTTCTACCTGCGTACCGGCAAACGCATGGCGGGCAAAGTGGCGGAAATCGTATTGAACTTCCGTCCGCTGCAAAACCATATTTTTGAAAACAGCCAAGCCGCGCCAAACCGTTTGGTTATCGAATTGCAGCCGACCGAATCCGTGCGCCTCTATACGCAGATGAAAACGCCGGGCGCAGGCAACAAAGTCGAAATCGTGCCGCTGGCAGCCGACTTGGAAAAAGTCCTCGAAGGCCGCCGCGCCGAAGCTTACGAACGCCTGCTGTTGGACGTCATCAACGGCAAGCTCGCCCTCTTCAACCGCCGCGACGAACTCGAAGCCGCTTGGGAATATGTGATGCCGATTCTGGAAAACTGGGCAAGCAACACCACCCCGCCGCACGGCTACGACGCGCATTCATGGGGCCCGGAAGCCGCCCGCGAACTGTTGGCGCGCGACGGACACAAGTGGCACGAAGACCAGTAAAGCCTTTTCAGACGACCTTTGTTTGAAGCGTTCACGGTTCAAAAAGGTCGTCTGAAAACCATAAGGCGGCAGATTAGGCGTTTCCGCCGACATTCGCGCTGCCATCGACAATACAGGCTCTCACTTACTTTCCCGCTCACAAACACTGCCTTTCAGACGACCTCCTGCCCCCTTCTTAACAAAAGGTCGTCTGAAAACAGAGAAAGGACACTTTTATGTTCGTTTGGCATGAATACGAAAACGCAGCAGCCGCTTCACAGGCTTTGGCAGACGCAGTCGCCGCCGCGCTGCAAAACGCGCTGGATAACAAAGGCAGCGCAGTGTTGGCGGTTTCCGGCGGCCGCTCGCCGATTCCCTTCTTCCAAGCCCTGTCGCAAAAAGATTTGGACTGGCAAAAAGTCGGCATCACTTTGGTTGACGAGCGCATCGTGCCGACGACCCACGCCGACAGCAACACCGCCTTGGCACACGAATACCTGCTGCAAAACAAAGCCGCCGCAGCGACTTGGATTCCCGTTGTCGAAGCGGGTAAAACTGAAACTGAATTACAACCCGACAGCGTCGTTGCCTACGCGCTGAAACATTACAAACAACCTGACGTACTGATTTTGGGCATGGGCGGCGACGGACATACCGCCTCCCTCTTCCCGAAAGCGCCGCAGCTGAAGGCAGCCATCAACGAATCAGACGACCCGACCCTCATCCACACCACGCCCGTTACCGCGCCGCACGAGCGCGTCAGCATGACCTTGGGCGCCATCGCCAAAACGGAAAACGTCTTTTTGGCGATTCAGGGTGCGGAGAAAAAAGCCGTGTTCGACAAAGCCGCCGCGCGCGCCGATTTGGAATATCCGACCAGCCTGGTATTGAACCATCAAGGAGTGAACTGCCATGTCTTCTACTCAAACTGATATTCAACAACCCGTCGGCAAAAACTATCCGCGCCTGGTTGCCGACATCGGCGGCACCAACGCCCGCTTCGCGCTCGAAACCGCCCCGCAGCAGATTGAAAAAGCCCAAGTCTTGCCGTGCAAAGACTACGACACCATCGTCGATGCCGCCAAAGCCTATTTGGAACAGGCAGGCGGAGCCGAAGTCCGGCACGCCGCATTCGCCATCGCCAACCCGATTTTGGGCGACTGGGTGCAAATGACCAACCACCACTGGGCGTTTTCTATCGAAACCACCCGTCAGGCATTGGAGCTGGACACCCTCATCCTCTTGAACGACTTTACCGCGCAGGCATTGGCGGTAACGCAGACTTCAAGCAAAGACCTGATGCAGGTAGGCGGGCATAAACCCATCGAATTTGCCCCCAAAGCCGTCATCGGGCCGGGAACCGGTTTGGGCGTGAGTGGACTGGTGCACAGCCCCGCAGGCTGGGTCGCGCTTGCCGGCGAAGGCGGCCATTCCAGTTTCCCGCCGTTTGACGACATGGAAGTTTTGATTTGGCAGTATGCGAAAAACAAATACGGCCATGTTTCCGCCGAACGCTTCCTCAGCGGCGCAGGTTTGAGCCTGATTTACGAAGCACTCGCCAAACGCGACAAACTGAAAAACTACCGCCTCAAACCGTCCGAAATCACCGAAAAAGCCTTAAGCGGCACTTCCCCGCTCTGCCGTCAGACTTTGGACCTCTTCTGCGCCATGCTCGGCACGGTTGCCTCCAACCTCGCCCTGACGCTGGGCGCGCGCGGCGGCGTGTATTTGTGCGGCGGCATCATCCCCCGCGTTTTGGAATATTTTAAAACCTCACCTTTCCGCAGCCGCTTTGAAAACAAAGGCCGTTTCGAAGCCTATCTCGCCGCGATTCCCGTCTATGTCGTCTTAAGCGAATTTCCGGGCATCACCGGCGCAGCGGCGGCACTCGACAACCACTTGAAAAACGTTTAATCACACAAGCCGCCCCGACAAGGGGCGGCACACACCGAAGGGCATATTTATGTTAAGCAAAATCAGCGAATCACTGTCAAACCTGTCGGGCGCAGAACGCAAAGTCGCCGAATGCGCCTTGGCTGAACCCAAATGGTTTGTCCATGCCGCCGTCGCCGAAATCGCCGAGCGCGCATCCGTCAGCCAGCCGACCGTCATCCGTTTTTGCCGCAGCCTGGGCTACAAAGGACTGCCCGAGTTCAAACTCGCCCTGTCCGCCAGCATAGGCCACGAAGGTATGCCCTACGTCCATGAAGAGCTCAACGCCGACGACGACATGAGCATCGTTGTCGAAAAAGTATTGGGCAACGCCGCCGCCTCCATTTTGGGCGAACGCCGCTTCCTGAAAGAGTCCGAACTGGAAAACGCCATCGCCACCCTGATGCACGCGCGCCGTGTCGAATTCTACGGCGTCGGCAACTCCGGCATCGTCGCCCAAGACGCACAACACAAATTCTTCCGCTTCGGCATTTCCACCGTCGCCTACGTCGATACCCACACCCAACTGATGGCAGCTTCCGTCCTGTCCGACCAAGACGTTGTCGTCGCCATTTCCAACACCGGCTCGTCCATCGAGCTTTTAGACGCCGTCAGCATCGCCAAAGAAAACGGCGCATCCGTCATCGCCCTGACCCGCAACGACTCCCCGCTGGCACAGCTTGCCGACTGCGTATTGAGCATCGCCACGCAGGAAAACGCCGAACTCTACACCCCCATGGTGTCCCGCCTGCTGCAACTCGCCGTCATCGACATCCTCGCCATCGGACTCGCCCTGCGCTTGGGCGATGCCGCCAGCCTGCAACTGCAAAAAAGCAAAAAAAGCATACACAACAAACACATCGATTACGACAAAGACTAAACAATATAGTGGATTAACAAAAATCAGGACAAGGCGACGAAGCCGCAGACAGTACAGATAGTACGACAAGGCGAGGCAACGCCGTACTGGTTTAAAGTTAAGCCACTATACATTTTCAGACGACCCGACATATCCCAAGGTCGTCTGAAAATACCGGCCAAAAAATCAGTGCCGCCGTTTTCCTTCCCTGCTGAACCCAAATAACGGCAGACACCCCGCATTCACACCCAACCCTAAAAACGGAAACCCGCCCGTTCCCGTTTCAGACGACCTCGCGGCCGTTTTCCCACAAAACCGTCCAACCTCAGGAGCATCCGATGAAACACCTTCACGACTTACCGGCTTGGTCAAAATTATGGATACATTTTGACGAAACCAAAGAACAACACATGCGCGAAATGTTCGATCAAGACCCGCAGCGTGCCGAACGCTACTGGCTGCAAGTCGGCGGACTGACGCTGGATTACTCCAAAAACCGCATCAACGACGAAACCATGGCACTGTTGTTCGAGCTTGCCCGTGAAGCCGGCGTACCCGAACGCATGCAGCAGATGTTCCGCGGCGAAAAAATCAACACCACCGAAAACCGCGCCGTCCTCCACGTCGCCCTGCGCAACCGCACCAACTCCCCCATCGTCGTTGACGGCGAAGACGTCATGCCCAAAGTCAACCACGTCCTCCAACGTATGGGCGAATTTGCACACGAAGTCCGCAGCGGCAGCTGGTTAGGCTATACCAACCAAGTCATCACCGACATCGTCAACATCGGCATCGGCGGCTCCGACCTCGGCCCGCTGATGATGTGTACCGCGCTCAAACCCTTCGGACACCCCCGCCTCAACATGCACTTCGTCTCCAACGTGGACGGCTCCCAACTGCGCGACGTATTGTCCAAAGTCCACCCTGAGACCACCCTCTTCATCATCGCCTCTAAAACCTTCACCACCCAAGAAACCCTCACCAACGCCCTGACCGCGCGCAAATGGTTCCTTGACCACGCAGGCGACGAAGCCGCCGTCGCCAAACACTTCGTCGCCGTCTCCACCAACCAAAAAGCCGTTGCCGAATTCGGCATCGACACCGCCAACATGTTCGAATTTTGGGACTGGGTCGGCGGACGATACAGCCTCTGGTCAGCCATCGGCCTGCCCATCATGCTCTATTTGGGCGAAGAAAACTTCATCGAAATGCTCAACGGCGCGCACCTGATGGACCAACACTTCATCAACACCCCGCTCGAGCGCAACATGCCCGTCATCCTCGCCCTCATCGGCATCTGGTACATCAACTACTACGGCGGCGGCAGCCACGTCATCGCGCCTTACGACCAACACCTCCACCGCCTGCCCAAATTCATCCAGCAGCTCGACATGGAGAGCAACGGCAAACAAGTTACCCTCGACGGCAAAGCAGTCGGCTACGAAACCTCCCCGATTATTTGGGGCGAAACCGGCATCAACGGTCAGCACGCCTTCTTCCAACTGCTGCACCAAGGCACCCACATTACCCCGATCGACCTCATCGCCTCGCTTGAAAAACGCAGCAACCTGCGCGGCCACCATGAAATCCTACTCGCCAACGTCTTCGCCCAAGCCGAAGCCTTCATGCGCGGCAAAACCCCCGACGAAGTCCGCGCCGAACTCAAAGCCCAAGGCATGGAAGCAGAGCGCATCGAAGAGCTGGTTCCGCACAAAACCTTCTCAGGCAACCGCCCGACCAACCTCATCCTCATGGACAAAATCAACCCCCGCAACATGGGCAGCCTGATCGCCATGTACGAACACAAAACCTTCGTCCAAGGCATCATCTGGGGCATCAACAGCTTCGACCAATGGGGCGTCGAACTCGGCAAACAGCTCGCCAAAACCATCCTCGCCGAACTGACCGGCGAAACCGGCGTACAAAAACACGACAGCTCCACCACCCGCCTGATCAACCTTTATCTGAACGCCAACAAATAAAGACAGCCCCATCAGGACAAAAGGTCGTCTGAAAACCCAGATTCAAGGTTTTCAGACGACCTTTTTTACCGAATACCGCCGCGTTAATACAGATATATTGGATTAAATTTAAATCAGGACAAGGCGACGAAGCCGCAGACAGTACAGATAGTACGGAACCGATTCACTTGGTGCTTCAGCACCTTAGAGAATCGTTCTCTTTGAGCTAAGGCGAGGCAACGCCGTACCGGTTTAAAGTTAATCCACTATAACGGTTCATTTGACCTTTAATAATAAGGTACCCTCTGCCTGCCGTCATTCCCGCACAGGCGGGAAGCCATGTTTGAATTTAAGAAACTGTTTCTCAAACATCCGTATCTTAAAACCTCCAAGTATGTACCCCACGGCAACTCATCCTTGCGCAGGCGAGATGTAACGACGGTATAAGTACCTCACACCAAACCCGCCATTTCGAAAAACGCCCGATACGCCGCCGCCTTTTTCGCCAAACTCAAAGGATAAGCACGCGAAGTGGACGGCAGGCGGGTTAGGGTCAAATCCCGTCCGGCAAACGGAAACGGCACGGTTTCGCCCGTTTTCGGCATTTTGATACCGCCGCCCTGAATATCAAGCAGGACTTCCGTCGCCTTGCCGCCGGTGGTGCAGATATGGCGGCAGTCGGGCATCTGCGCCAACACCGCCGCCAAATCGACGGTTTCGACCACTTGCAAAAACTTGTCCGACGCATTGCCGTGTTCCCGCACCGCCTTTAATACGGTCGGGCAGGACGCAATCCCTCGTTCGCGCAAAAACGCCTTGATTTTCTCCGCATCAAACGCTTTTTCAGACGACCTTTGGAAATGCGCCGCATCATTAAAAAACACCAGCCCGTAGACGCGCCACATATCGTTTTGGAAATTCGGATAATGAAACTGCATCGCGCGTTTGTCTTCCTTGGGCGGAAACGTCCCCATCATCATCACCGTCGCCTGCGGCGGCAGCAAGGCGGGAAAAGGGTGGGTTTCGATTTCAAGCGGAGCGGACATCATGATTTCCTTGATAAAAAATATTGAACACAAAGCAGCAGGTTGCCACCTTTTCAGACGACCTTCTGCCCGTAACGCATCAGCGTCATGCCGCCGACCGCTGCCGCGCAGCCCGCAACCAGCGAAATATGCAGCGGTTCGCCCAAAACCCAAGCCGAAGACAGCATACCGAAAATCGGCACGAGCGTAATATACGCCGCCGCGCTGCCTGCGCCCAAAGTCTTCACGCCTTCGAAATACCACGCGTAGGCCAATACCGTCGCGCCGATGACCAGCCACGCCAATGCCGTCCAACCGCGTGCATCCATCGCCGCCATTGCCTCAAACGGCAATCCGTCCGTCCACAACGCTACCGCTGACAACATCAGCGCGCCGATGAATGAAGTTGCCGCCGTTACCGTCAACGCGTCTATCCCGCGCAAAACCGCACGCCCGATTAAGGTATAAGCCGCCCAGCAGACCACGCAGCCGAAAATCAGCCACTCCCCCGCCTTGATGCCGCCCGACAACACCGTCAAGGGCTGTCCTTGCGTGACCGCCACAATGGCACCACAGACCGCCAGCAGCATACCCGCCAAAATCTTCGCGTTTAAACGTTCGCCGAAGAACCAAGCCGCCAGCAGCAGCGTCAGCACGGGATTCACCGCCACAACCACCGCCGCCTTACCCGCAGGCATCGCCTGCAAACCCAGCATGAAAAACACCGCATAGCCGCACACCCCTACGGAAGCGGCTGCCGTCAAGCCCAGCCATTGCCGCGCCGACAAAGCCGCCAAAGTCGCGAACCTGCTGCGCGCAAACAGCCAACCCAACAACAAAACCGAAGCCAACACAAACCGAACCGCCCCGCCCGTCAGCGGCGGCAGCGACTGCCCCAGCATCCGCCCCATCGGCCAAGATGCACCCCACAATACCGCCATCCCCAGCAGTTTCAAATGTACAGAATAACGTTCCATCTCATTCCTTTATCAACAAAGGCCGTCTGAAAATCAGATTTCCAGTTTCAGACGACCTTTGCAGCCGCCACAAACGCCGCTATTTTTTCCCTGTCTTTAATCCCTGCCGAGCTTTCCACGCCGCCGGATACGTCCACCGCCGCCGCGCCGCTGGTTTTCACCGCATCGGCGACGTTTTCCGGCGTCAGCCCGCCCGCCAAAATCCACGGTTTGCCGATATTGCCGCGCAACAGCGTCCAATCAAAACTCTGCCCCGTGCCGCCGTATTCGGTCGGATGGTAAGCGTCGAACAACAGCGCGCGCGCGTTGGGGAACTTGGCGCAGGCCGTCTGAATATCGGCGGCAGACTGCACGCGCACGGCTTTGAGATACGGACGGTCAAATTGGCGGCAGAAGTCATCGTCTTCATCGCCGTGAAACTGAATCACGTCTATCGGCACTTGGTGCAGGATTTCGCGGATAACGTCCGACTGCTCGTTCACAAACAACGCAACCACCGACACAAACGGCGGCAGCACCGCCACGATTTCCTTCGCCTGCACCGACGTTACCGCGCGTTTGCTTTTTGCGTAAAACACCAGCCCGACGGCATCCGCGCCCGCTTCGGCGGCGGCAAGGGCATCCTCGGGGCGGGTGATACCGCATATTTTGGTACGGATTTTCATATCTCCCCTCTCTTTAAAGATATTTGCAAAGCAAGGATTATAGCGGAACAGCCCGCCATGACGGCAACAGGCTTCATAAAGAAATCTTGCTGAGACCTTGAAAAAAGCCCTTCCCCCGACAGCCGAAAACCTGTGTTTGGGTTTTGGCTGTCGGGGGAAGGGCTTTTTTGCAAAGGTCTCAAACCATTAATGACGCTGCGGAACAAAGTCTTCCGGAGCTTCCGCACCTTCAGGCAGACCGAAGGTTTCACGCAAAACGACTTTGTAGAACGCAAACGCATCTTTTGCACCTTGAATCGCTTCGGCTTCGGCTTCAGGGCTTAAGCCCAAAACATTCAGATGCTCGACAAAGGCACGCCAATGTTTGCCGCGTCCGTTCGGATGGGGGGCGAGGTGGCGCGCGCCGTGTTCGCCGGTGTAATCCAGCTTTTGCGCGTGTTTAAACAAAAATGCCGCGCCCAAATTGGAACCTTCGGCGCAATACAGCCAACCGATGGATTTATTGCCGGTTTCATGCGGCAGCGGTTTGCCGTATTCGTAAGGTTTGTCGCCCAAATCCGCCAAGTCTTGCGTTAACGCGTCGTAACGCGCCATGTATTCCAGCTCGGGAATGGCTTTGTTCAACTCCGGGTCTTTATAGATATGATCGACCGCTTTGTGGAACACGGATTGCAGTTTTAAGAATTTGATGTAGTTCTCTTTGTTGGCAAACGGCTCGACAGACATGACCAAGTTGTCCACGCTGTCGTGAATGGGTGCGGTTTGCTCCTTCAGCCGCTTGGCAAACGTCAGCTCTTGTGTTTCGCTCATGTGAATATCCTTCATAAAGTTTCAGACGACCTTCAGGCCGCCTTTATTTAAACAAGGTGGATTGGATAGGCTTGAAAACGGATATGGGATGGAAGCGGAGGTTTGTAGGATTGGAAACCACCAAATGTGTTTGAAAACTAACTATAGGGTTTTGTTATTTTATGAAATATTTTTTAAAAATATATATTATTTTAATTTAAATGGCAAGATAATGATTTTCAATTATTCAAAAATACAAAAAAGTAACGAATAACCCTCCCCTTCGGCAACACTTCGGTAAACAAATGATTCAGGATTTACAGAAAATGATTCCCAAACCTTAAAAATTATTATTGGCAAATTCATAACTGCATATCTACAGGAAGTTCGTATAGCTTTCTTGCTTCCCCTGCATCAACAGGGCATACTTCCACCATACCGAGCCGCAGGTCGCCTGAAACCTGCCATACCGTCAAAAAGAAAGAGACAACATGAACCCCATCCGCCCATTCTTAAACCATACCCCGCAAATCCACGAATCCTGCCTTATCGATGAAACTTCGGTCATCATCGGCGAAGTATCGCTTGCCGAAGACGTTTCCGTCTGGCCGTATGCCGTCTTGCGCGGCGACGTGAACAGCATCAGCATCGGCGCACGCAGCAATGTGCAGGACGGCAGCGTCTTACACGTTTCGCACAAAAACGCCGAAAAACCCGAAGGTTCACCCCTTGTCATCGGCGAAGACGTAACCGTCGGACACAAAGTCATGCTGCACGGCTGCCGCATCGGCGACCGCGTTTTAATCGGTATGGGAACAATTATTCTGGACGATACTGTCGTCGAAAGCGACGTGATGATAGGCGCAGGCAGCCTCGTGCCGCCGCGCAAACGGCTGGAAAGCGGCTATCTCTATGTCGGCTCGCCCGTCAAACAAGTCCGCCCGCTGACCGACAAGGAAAAAGAATTTTTGAAATACTCGTCCGCGCATTATGTGCGCCTGTCCGGACAACACAAACAGTCAAAATAATTTTCAGACGACCTTATATCCTTTTAAAAAAGAAAGTGTTATGCACACACTCTACCTAGCCTCCGGCAGCCCGCGCCGCCGCGAAATCCTCGAAAACCTCGGATTCAAAGTTATCCGTATCCCTGCCGACATCGATGAAACACCGCATTCCGACGAAAACGCCGCCGATTATGTGCAACGTATGGCGCAGGAAAAAAATGCCGCCGCTGTCGAGCAATGGTTTGCCACCCACGACGCGCAGCCCGAATATCCGATTCTCACCTCCGACACCACGGTCGCCTATCAAAACCACATTCTCGGCAAACCGGAAACCGAAGCCCAAGCAGCCGAAATGCTCGCCCGGCTTTCGGGGCAGACGCATCAGGTGCTGACTGCCGTATGCGTATATTGGCAAGGGAAGACACGCGGCGTTTTGCAAACAAGCGATGTACGTTTCAAAACCTTGTCTGCCGACGAAATATCCGCCTATATCCGAAGCGGCGAACCGATGGACAAAGCGGGCGCGTATGGCATTCAGGGTTTGGGCGGCGTGTTTGTCGAGCATTTGCAAGGCAGCTTCACCGGCGTGATGGGCCTGCCCGTTTACGAAACGGCCGGTTTGTTGGAACAATTCGGATTGAGCGTTCCGCCATTTGCCTGATTTTAAATACCTCCAAACAAACATCATGAAAACATACGCCTTCCCCTTTTTATCCGCAGTATTCCTTCTTGCAGGCTGCACTGCTTTTTCAGACGACGGCACACCCTCCGTCCACAAAGGCAACGACAGCATCCTCTCTTTCGGAAAGCTTGGCTCTGCTACGGAAGATGCGCCTGCAGGCGGCTGGGTCATGCTCGGTGATCAATACACCTATGTGTTAGACAAAGGGTCGTCTGAAAAGCTCTCTCCCATCTTTAAGGCCAAACTGAAACATCCCTACGAAATCAAGTTTGCCTATTCTGTGAAGAATATCAAAAAGGCAGGGGTTACCGTTTGGCAGGAGGATCGCAGATTCAGCACACTGCTTTGCCTGTCTTACCCCCATGCCGATAAAGATGAAGAAAAAACACTGGAAAAATTGGCGTTCACCTCCAGTAAAGGGGAAAAAACGCCATTCAGGTGCATCAACCTCGACGGCAAAATCTATCAACCCGCCCCGGCTGCCGGTTCGGGTTTGCCGCTGCACGTCAATCTCGACATCCACACCCGTTCTTCCGACAAAAACCTGACAATCGACGTACCTCCCCTATCCGCAAACATACGTCCCGCAATGCCACCCGTCCGCCCGCTCCATTTTTAAGCACTATCCGCCGCACAAACCAAAAGGTCGTCTGAAAATTTTTCAGGCGACCTTTTCTCAAGCTAACGCTTCAAAATTTGATCAGTACCAACCGCGCAGCTTCATCGCTTTTTCAACGCGGCGGATACTCATCATGTAAGACGCGGTACGCAGGTCCACATCATACTCTTGCGCCAGATTCCAAATATCGCGGAACGCGCGGCGCAGGACGACGGTTTCTTTTTCCTGAACTTCGTCAAATTCCCAGTAATAGCCTTGCAGGTTTTGCACCCATTCAAAATAGGAAACGACCACGCCGCCGCAGTTCGCCAGAATATCGGGCACGACCAATACGCCGTTTTGACGCAGGATGGCATCGGCTTCAGGTGTAGTCGGGCCGTTTGCGCCTTCGACCACGATTTTGGCGCGGACTTTGCCCGCGTTTTCTGAAGTCAGTTGGTTTTCCAGCGCGCAAGGAGCGAGTACGTCCACATCCAGTGCCAAGAGTTCGGCATTGCTGATTTCCTTGCCGTAACCCGCTTCGTTGGTAATGAAGCCTTTTTCTTGGAACTCTTTGAACAAGGCTTCCATATCCAAGCCGTTTTCGTTGTAGATGGCGACATCGACGGTGGAAACGGCAACGACTTTCGCGCCGGATTGATGCGCGTAATAGCCTGTGTGATAACCCACATTGCCGAAGCCTTGAATGGCGTAGGTCGCGCCTTTGACGTCTTTGCCGAGTTTTTCCAAAGCTTGAACGGCAGCGAAGTTCACGCCGTAACCTGTCGCTTCGGTACGCGCCAAAGAGCCGCCGAATTCGACCGGTTTGCCGGTGAACACGCCAGGCGCGGATTTTTTAACGACATTTTCGTAGGCATCGACCATCCACGACATGATTTTGCCGTTGGTGTTCACATCAGGTGCAGGAATATCGATTTTTTCGCCGATAAGCGGAGAAATGGCTTCAGAATAAGCGCGTGAAATGCGTTCCAACTCTGCTTCGGAGTAATCGCGCGGATCCAAGGTAATGCCGCCTTTGCCTCCGCCGTAAGGAATGCCCGCAACGCAACATTTGATGGTCATCCAAATCGACAGGGCTTTGACTTCGTCCAAATTCACATTGGGATGGAAGCGCACGCCGCCTTTGTAGGGACCGACGGCGTTGTTGTGTTGCGAACGGTAGCCGGTGAAGGTTTTGACCGTGCCGTTGTCGAGTTTGACGGGGAAGGTAACTTCCAAAACGCGTTGCGGGCTTTTCAGGATTTCATACACCGCAGGGTCGGCATTGAGCCGGTCGCAGGCGGTTTTGACCTGTTTGCGGGCGATTTCGAAAGGGTTAAGGGTTTCTTTTGCGGCGGATTGGGACATTTCTCTTCCTTCTTATGTCGGGTTGAAGTTTAAGGGCTTTACATTTGTAACTATAACCAATTTCCAAATGAAATGTAATAGCATGTAGTCGCAGAAACGAGAGTTAGTTAATTTATATATGGTTTTATTTTTCAGACGACAAAAGGGTACATTCAAACTGCTTCTCCCATCCCTTTACAAAACATCCCCGTTTTCCGAACACACCCCAAAAACCTTTGTTTTTAAAAAAAGTCGTCTGAAAATTGAATCAGCCTGCCTTTCAAAGTCAAAGCTTCTGAAAATCAATGAAATGCCATTTCAAGCTCCAACTATATTGTTAACAATCCATCTGAAAACTACCTGTCGGGAAACAATGTTAAAATACGCGTCCCTGTCATTCACGAGCAAAACACATCATGACCGCCGCCATCGAACACGTCCAAGCCGCCGCCTTTGATTTGGACGGCACATTATGCGATTCCGTCCCCGACCTTGCCGCCGCAGCTGAAGCCATGCGCGAATATCTCGGCATGGAGCCTCTGCCCGCCAAAACAGTAGAAAGCTACGTCGGCGACGGCATCGGCAAACTCGTCCACCGCGTCATCACCAACGACCGCGACCAAGAAGCCGCGCCCGATTTATGGGAAAAAGGTTTCGTGTTCTACATGAAATACTACCGCGACCACTTGAGCGACTTCACCCGCCCCTACCCTGAAACCGAAGCCGGGCTGGCATTGCTCAAATCACTGGGCATCCCGCTGGTGGTCATTACCAACAAAAACGAAATCCTCGCCGCCGAACTCTTGAAACAGCTTGGACTCGCCGACTACTTCAGCCTGATTCTCGGCGGCGACAGCCTGCCCGAAAAGAAACCCAGCCCGTTGCCGCTGCAACACGCCGCCGAAGTTTTGGGCATTGATCCTGCCAACATGATTATGGTTGGCGACTCCCGCAACGACATCATCGCCGCCAAAGCCGCCAGCTGCCTCAGCGTCGGCGTAACCTTCGGCTACGGCGACATGACCCTGCTCTCACAAGACAAAGCGACCAAGCCCGACTGGATTATCGGCTCACTGCCCGAAATCTACGAAAACCTGCAACCGAAAAAAGCGGAGGACGACGAATAATCAGTATCCTTGTTTTCAGACGACCTTTATTCCGGCTTCAAAGGTCGTCTGAAAATAAAGCAGTGGAAATAAAAAGATTCGTCATTCCCGCGCAGGCGGGAATCCAGACTTTAATTTTTCAGAATTGTTTAAAAGTTGTGTTGATTTCAAATCACTGGATTCCCGCCTGCGCGGGAATGACGAAATGCAAGTTTCTTATCTCCCACTATCTTGCAACCTGCAAGTCAGATTCAAGAATCTGACCTACGAATCGACCTTTTCAGACGACCTCTGCATGAAACCCCAAAAATCCCTGCGCGCCCGCGCGATGGACATTCTTTCCCGACAGGAAATCAGCCGTGTCGGACTCAAGCGCAAGCTCGCCCCGTATGCCGAAAGCGAAGAAGAATTGGAAAACGTGTTGGACGAATTTGCCGAACGCAACTGGCAATCCGACCAACGCTACGCCGAAGCCTACATCCACAGTAAAAGCCGTCAGCACGGTTCCCTACGTCTGAAACAGGCATTGGCGCAGCAAGGTATAGACGAAACCGTCAGCCGCGAATTCATGCCTGACAAAGCGTGCGAACTGCAAACCGCAGTTGCCGTGTTGCGCAAAAAATTCAAACAGCCCGCCACCGATTTGAAAGATAAACAAAAACAAGCGCGGTTTCTCGCCTATCGCGGCTTCGATATGGACACCATCCACGCCGCGCTCAAAAGCAGTTGGGATGAAGAAGTATTCGACGCTTCTGAAGAATGATAAGCCTGTTAACAATAAAAGGTCGTCTGAAACCTTTTTTCGGTTTCAGACGACCTTTCAATTATTTGGCTTATCCTTATTCCGCTACCGTTTTGCGAATAAGCTTTTCAGCATTGGCGAGCGTGTTTTCCACTTCGGCAAACTCGATTTTGCTGCCCGACACCAGCGCGCGCGTGTCGTTGAACACGACTTGGACTTTCCCGTCGGTTTCGGTAACGAGGACGCGCAACGGCAGTTGCAGGGCGAAGGCAGGGTCTTTTTGCATCAGCGGCGTGCCGGCTTTGGGCGTGCCGAAGACGATGACTTTCGCGGGCTGCATGTCCAAACCGCTTTGACGCGCGGCGGCTTGGTGGTCGATGACGGCGAACACGGTCATGCCTTTTTCTTTGACGGCGGTTTCCAAACGGCGGACGGTATCGTCAAAACTGTATTTGCTAATGGCGGTATGGGTTTGATTCATGGCGGAACTTTGTCGGGAATCGGGTTGTCGGGCGGTATCGCCGCCGTGTGAGGCGCAGGCGGTCAGGGCGGCGAGGATGGCGGCTGCGGCGAAGGTGCGTATCGGTTTCATGTTTTTCCTTGGATAAAAGGTCGTCTGAAACGTCTCAGACGACCTTGTTGCTGGTTATTTCAAACCTTTTTTCACCAAGTCTTCGTAACCGCCGTGGTTGGTTACGTTGGTGTAGCCTGCTTTTTTCAACTCGGTAAGCGCAACTCCGGCACGGCGGCCGCTGCGGCAGTAGAGGTTGACGGGCGCGTTTTTGTCGGGGCTGACGCTTTTGATGCGTTCGACGATTTGCTCGTGCGGAATGTTGACCGCGCCTTGCAGGTGGCCGGATTTGAATTCTTCTTCGGAACGTACGTCAATCCATACGCCTTTTGCTTTGGCAGGTTGCGCGCCGGCGACTTTGGCGGCGGGCGCGGCATAGGATACGGCGGCAGGCAGGACGAGTGCGGCGGCAGTCAGCGCGGCAGTCAGCAATTTTTTCATGGTCGTTTCTCCAAACGGTTGAACAAAAATATCAATCTAAACGGTTCGGCGGCAAAAAGCAATGTTCCGTCAACAGAAGGGTCGTCTGAAACGGGAGTTGTTTTCAGACGACCCTTTGAGACAAAATCAACGCTGCGCGTCAACCGCTTCCAAAGCGCGCAGGGCATAAGTGTAGGCTGCACCTGCGTTCAAGGAAATGGCGGTCGCCAGCGCACCGGCGATTTCGCTTTCAGTCGCGCCCGCTTTGGCGGCTGCAGCGGCGTGTACGCTGATACAGCTTTCGCAACGGGTAGTGATGGCGACGGCGAGGGCAATCAGCTCGCGGGTTTTCGCATCCAATGCTTCGGCTGCGGCGGCTTGTTCCAGCGCGCCGTAGGCTTGCAGCATTTTCGGGTGGTTTTTACCCAGCTCGCCGAATGATTTTTTAACGTGTGCGGTGTGTTCGGGCCAATTTTGAAACATTTTGATTTCCTTTCTAATGTGTTTGAAATGAAGGATGTTGCACTTTTTTACATCCGATGAATGGCATTATTGCAATAATTTGACTAATATAATCGTCAAATCATCTCATTCACTTGCAAAAAACACTTATGGACACTTTGGACAAACTCATCGAACTGGCGCAAATCACCGGCAGTGTGGACATACAGTGCCTGTTCCGCGACAAATGGTACGCCCCGCACGAACGCAGGCGCGCGCACGGTATCGCACACCTCGTCGTCGCAGGAGAAAGCTACATCAAAATCGAAGGCGAACCCGAAGCGCGTCTCTTGCAAACCGGCGACCTTATTTTTTTCCCGCGCAGCGCGGAACACATCATCAGCAGCGAAGCGGACTGCAACAACTGCGGCGATACCATTCATATCAGCAACGACGGCGCGTTTACCATCGAATCTTCAGGCAGCGGCGGCGAAAAAAGCCTCGATTTGTTCTGCGCCCGTTTCGAATACGACGAACACGCCGATATCATGCACGACCTGCCCGAAACCGTCCTTATCAAGATGGACCATCCCTCGCTGCAATGTCTTATCTCCATGTTGCAATACGAAAGCGCACACACGCTTTCCGGCTCGTGCGCCATCGTCAATGCCCTCTCCTCCGTCCTCCTCGTCCTCATCGTCCGCGCCCATCTCGAACAAGGCGGAGAAGCGCCTTTGGGCGGCATACTCAACGGCCTGCGCGACAAACGCCTGCGCCAGCTCATCCAAACCGTCGTCAGCCGCCCCGAAGACGAATGGAACATCGAAAAAATGACCGCGCTTGCCAACCTCTCCCGCGCCCAACTCATGCGCCTGTTCAAACAGCAAACCGGCATCAGCCCCCACGCCTTCGTCAACCTCATCCGCCTGCGCCAAGCCGCCGTATTGCTGCGGCAAACCGCCGATTCCGTCTTGTCTGTCGCGCTGAACGTCGGTTTCCAATCCGAAACCCACTTCGGCAAAGCGTTTAAAAAACAATACGGGATTTCACCAGGGCAGTATCGGAAAAATGTGGAAACCGATGAAACCGATATTGAACTATCCGACGATATTTGAATTGAGAGATAAAAAGGTCGTCTGAAAACCTTAATTCTAAGTTTTCAGACGACCTTTAATTTTGGGAGAGAGGACAGCCGTAGGTCAGATTCTTGAATCTGACATCTCCATTTGCAACAACGCTTAAAGGAAGCCTGCCGTAGCCTGCCGTAGGTCGGATTCTTGAATCCGACATCTCCATCTGCAAAAACGCGTAAAGAAAACAGAAGCATCAAATATTCGTCGAATACAAATATCCGAACTACACATTACACAGCAATGACGCCACAACTGATTTTACTCTGCAACGCAAAGACAAAAAGGTCGTCTGAAAACCTTAAATCAGGTTTTCAGACGACCTTTCATTCTAGCAGACCGAGCAGATCAACCCATCAAGCCTGTTTCAGCTTCGCATCGGCATCGCGCAACGCGGTACGCAGACCTTCCTCGATAACGGGATGGTAGAACGGCATATCCAGCATTTGCTCAACGGTCATCTTCATTTGATGCGCCCACGCCAACAGGTGTGCCAAATGTTCGGCGGCAGGGCCTAAGATTTCCGCGCCGATGAAGCGGCCGGTGGCTTTTTCGGCATACAGGCGCATATGGCCTTTGTTTACCAGCATCACGCGGCTGCGGCCTTGGTTTTTGAACGATACTTCGCCGATGACAAATTCGTCGGGTTGGTATTGTTCGGCAACCTGCGCATATTTCAAACCGACAAAGCCGATTTGCGGACTGGTGAACACCACGCCGATGGTGCTGCGGCGCAAACCGCCGCCGATATTCGGGTAGCGGCCCGCATTGTCGCCGGCAATCTTGCCTTGGTCGGCGGCTTCGTGAAGCAGGGGCAGTTGGTTGGACGCGTCGCCCGCGATAAAGATATGCGGAATGCTGGTCTGCATGGTCAGCCGATCCGCAACGGGTACGCCACGCTCATCTTTTTCGATATTGATGTTTTCCAAACCGATATTGTCAACGTTCGGACGGCGGCCTACGGCTGCCAGCATATATTCAGCAATAAATACGCCTTTTTCGCCGTCCTGCTCCCAATGGACTTCTACATTACCGTTCTCATCGAGTTTGACCTCGGTTTTAGCATCCAAATGCAATTTCAATTCTTCGCCGAACACGGCTTTTGCCTCGTCTGAAACGACGGGGTCGGAAATGCCGCCGATGACGCCGCCCAAGCCGAAAATTTCGACTTTCACCCCCAAACGGTGCAATGCCTGACCCAGTTCCAAACCGATAACGCCCGGTCCGAACACGGCAACGCTCTTAGGCAGCGTATCCCATGAGAAAACGTCGTCGTTGATAATCAAACGGTCGCCCAAAGGCTGCCACTGCGGCAGGATAACGGGACGCGAACCGGTAGCAATCACGAAACTTTTTGCAGTGATTTGGGTATGGTCGTCGATTTGGACGGTATGTTCGTCGATAAATTTAGCCGAACCCATAATGCGTTTGTCGGAAGGCCATTCTTCCACATCGGCAACGACAAAGCCGACAAAACGGTCGCGCTCGGATTTGACGCGCTGCATCACTTCTTCGCCGTTGACGACGATGCTGTCTTTGTCCAAATGCACGCCGAACGGATCGGTATGCAATGCGTGATGTCGCACCTCTGCAGCAGCAATCAAGAGTTTGGAAGGCATACAGCCCACGCGCGCGCAGGTCGTACCGAACACGTTGTTTTCAATCAGGTAAACATTATCCGTATGTAAACGGGCATTGCGAAACGCGCCCATGCCGGCAGTACCGCCGCCGATTACGACGACATCTGCTTGAATTTTTTTCATAATCTTTGTCCTTTTTTGTTGAGCGTCCGAAGCGGTATCAGCGTGAAGCGTATCAGGTTTTCAGACGATCTATTTAATAAACTATCAAAAATAAAAAATCGATAACTATTTCTAAAATCTCGATTTAAAACAATAATCTCAAATTCTACTTGTAAATATAGAGCTATTCAGAACGACCGTGTAGCGTATCGTCTGAATAACTCTATTTTTCTGTTCAGACGGCTTTTTCAAACCGTCTCAAGCATCAAGCAATTAGTTTTTAGCCAAGTAAGCTTCCAAATCTTCGCTACCACCGATGTATTTGCCGCCGATGAAGACTTGAGGAGCAGTCATCTTGCCGGTGATGGCGCGAACGGAAGTAACAGTCGCATCTTTGCCCAATACGATTTCTTCGTAAGACAGACCTTTGTCTTGCAAAGCTTTTTTAGCTTTAGCGCAGAATTGGCAGCCGGGTTTGGTGAAGATGGCAACAGACTCTTGAGCTTTCCAGTCAGGAGCGATGAATTTCAACATAGTGTCAGCGTCAGACACTTTGAAAGGATCACCCGGCTCTTCAGGCTCGATGAACATTTTTTCAACCACGCCGTCGTTAACCAGCATGGAGTAACGCCAAGAGCGTTTGCCGAAGCCCAAGTCTTCTTTGCCGACCAGCATGCCCATGCCTTCGGTAAATTCGCCGTTGCCATCAGGAATCATGTAGATGTTGTCAGCTTCTTCTTCGGCAGCCCAAGCGTTCATCACGAAAGTATCGTTTACAGATACGCAGTAGATTGCGTCAACGCCGTTTTCTTTGAACGCGCCGAACAATTCGTTGTAACGCGGCAGGTGGGAAGAAGAACAAGTCGGAGTAAATGCGCCGGGTAGAGAGAATACGACTACTTTTTTGCCTTTGAACAAATCATCGGTGGAAACATCTTTCCAAGTGTCGCCCACGCGGGTACGGAATACGACGGAAGGTACTTTTTGACCGGTACGATCTTGCAAAGCCATTTTGGATCTCCTTGAAATTTTAGGTTTAGGGAATGATACGAGTGAATGCATGCATTCTAGCGCAGGGAGTTTGATTTGTATAATTTATAGTTCAAATAATATTAATTACCTGAAGCTATGAAACCCAACCTGCGAACGTTCCATTTAAATAGAGGTCGTCTGAAAGAAAACAAGCCCCTGACTTGGAATTATTTTTCGGAATCGTGTGCATCGGACAATACGACTCCGCGGATACTGCTTTCTACTTTGTCTTTCAACATAAAGCGGTCTTCGTCTTTGCCGGGGCGAATCGGGGCGGCAAAATCGATACGGATGCGCAGTTTTTTCATGGAAACGATGCGCCAAAGTGAGCGCACCAAATCGACTTGTGCATAAGACGGCACAGTCGTCCTTTTACCGGCATCATCATAATAGCGCAGCGTAACTGCCTGAACAGGCGCGTCGGCATCGATGGCGGATTGGAAGAGCGCGGCTTTGAACGGCAAAATATCCAAGCCCAAAGAAGTCCGCGCTTCGGGGAAAAAGCTGACATTCTGCCCGGCTTTCAACGCGGCGCAAATGGCTTGGTTAATCGGCTCGACATCGCGTCGGGAATTTCGGTTGATAAACACCGTGCCTGCGTTTTGCCCCATTTTGCCCAAGACCGGCCAGTCTTTGATTTCCTGCTTGGCGATAAAGCTGCTCGGATACACCGCACTCATGGCGAAAATATCCAGCCAAGACACATGGTTTGCCGCCACCAAAACACCCTTCACATTATCCGCGGGCGGCGTGCCGATTTCCAATTCGACATCCAAGGCTTCCAGTGCGCCTTTTCCCAGAGTAATGACCGCATGATCGCGTTCGGCAGGATTGCCGGCATCGATACGGCGCAAATGCCTTCCGGTTCGGAACAGCCATACCGCCAGGCGGAACAATCTGCCCAAACGGGTAAAAAACGGTGCTTTTTGTGAGTGCATAACTGTTTTTCTTTTCGTCTTAAATGTGTATCAAATCATAGTAATAACGTTTTCAGACGACCCAGATGACAAAGAGGTCGTCTGAAAACAGGTTCATAGATTATTTTTGGCAGTTCGGACAATAAAACGTCCCGCGCTGCCCCAAAACTTCCTTCTGCACCAAACCGCCGCAACGGACGCAGGGTTCGTTGTGCCTGCCGTACACCGTATATTCCTGCTGGAAATAGCCGCTTTTTCCGTCGCTGTTGACGAAGTCGCGCAACGTGCTACCGCCGGTTTCAATCGCGCGCTGCAATACCGCTTTAATCGTTTCCACCAAGACAGCGCATTCTTTTTTCTTAACCTTGTCCGCAGGGCGGTGTGGCGAGATGCCCGATTTAAACAGGCTTTCGTTCGCATAAATATTGCCCACGCCGACCACGACGGCATTGTCCATCAGAGCCAGCTTGACCGCGCGTTTTTGTGTTTTAAATTTTTGGTACAGATACTCGGCGGAGAAGTCGTCTGAAAGCGGCTCGGGGCCCAGTTTTTCAAGAAGCGGATGATGCTCGGCAATGCCTTCATACCACAGAATCGCGCCGAATTTACGCGGGTCGTGATAGCGCAATACCGTTCCGTCCGCAAACACAATGTCCGCATGGTCGTGTTTGTCGGGATGATCAATCCGCGTATCGCCGTCCGTAAAAATCCGCAAGCTGCCCGACATGCCCAGATGAATCAATAAAATACCCGTTGCAAAACCAATAATCAGATATTTCGCCCGCCGACGACAACTCAATACTTCCTGCCCCGCCAAAAGCTCCGCCAACTGCGGATTGACCTGCCAGCGCAGCTTGGTTTGGCGCAACACGACATCCGCCACCTTTTTACCTTGAATATGCGGGCTGATACCGCGCAACGTCGTTTCCACTTCAGGCAATTCCGGCATTTTTCTTTATCCTCAAGCTAATACAATCAACATCGCCTTTTTCAGACGACCTAAGATTCTACCGATGCCAAAGCGGCCTGACAATTTGCAACCAATCAGCTTTACAGGCAGAAAGCAGCAAATTCAAGGCAGAATGACAAATATAGAAGAGGCTATTTTTATGGAGTCAAACCTCTCGTTTTCAAATGTTCGGCCTCAAAAGGTCGTCTGAAAACAGTCATGCCGGTTTTACCCAACACAAAATTTCTCAATCCGAAATCCGCGCCGCGCCCAAAGCCACCGTCTGCGTTCCCAATATTTTTTCAAACTCCGGCAAGGGCGTCACCCCCGCCATACGCTTGACCAAAACCAAACCGTACACCGCCGCGCACTGCGGCCACCACCTGTCCCCCGCCTTCTCCATAAAACGCCAAAACCGCAGCCCCTTTTGCGAATTCACAGCAGGCAGGTACACCATAAACTTTCCGAACTCCACCTCAAAATCCAAATCCGCCAACTGCTGCTTCAAAGCGGACAAAGTCAGGCAATGCTCCTTTTTAGGCAAACGCGCTCCATCAAACCACTTACTGAAAAACCACAAAGATTTCGGATTAAACCCCGTCAAAACCAACCGCCCTTCAGGTTTCAACACCCTGGACGCTTCATGCAGCACTTGCGTCAGCGCGGCAGTTTCATGACTGTGCGGCATCAGCAGCACATCAATAGAATGACTCTCCCAAGCCATAGCATCTGCCGTCATCAATACATCACGGGGTATGGCAACCACGTTTTCAGACAACCCCAACCATTGACCGCCTTGTTGGACAACGGTCTGAACATGGCAAGGAGCAAACCGCTCCAAGTAATGCGCAAAAAACTGCTTTTCCCGCTCCGCCGTATAGCGGCCGATAATAGTCCGTTCAAACCATTCTTCCATCACCCTGCCCTTTCAAAATGCTGCAACCCGCATTATAACGGCATGATGAGGCAGACCAAACCTCCATAACTTTACTTTGTTATTGAAAAGGTAAAAGGTCGTCTGAAAACCTATTTACTCAGTTTTCAGACGACCTCTTGTCTTTATCCGCTCAACGGAAATGCTTACAACTCAATCCCTTTCAACTTCGCCACGGTATTGATGTCTTTATCGCCGCGGCCGGACAGGTTGACCAGAATCACTTGGTCTTTGCCCATTTTCGGCGCGTTGGCGACTGCCCATGCGAGGGCGTGGCTGGATTCGAGCGCGGGGATGATGCCTTCGAAGCGGCACAACAAATCAAAGGCTTCGAGTGCTTCGTCGTCTTTGGCGACGGTGTATTCGACGCGTTTGATGTCGTTCAGGTGGCTGTGTTCCGGGCCGATGCCGGGGTAGTCAAGGCCTGCGGAAACGGAGTGCGTCCCCAAGACTTGACCGTTTTCGTCCTGCATCAGGTAGCTGCGGAAGCCGTGCAATACGCCGATGGGGGCTTTGCTGGTAATCGGCGCGGCGTGGTCGGGGGTGTCCACGCCCAAACCGCCGGCTTCCACGCCGACGAGGCGCACGTTTTCTTCACCAATATACGGGTGGAACAGACCGATGGCGTTCGAGCCGCCGCCGACGCAGGCAACGGCGACATCGGGCTGTCTGCCGATGGCTTCCTGCATCTGCGCTTTGGCTTCGTTGCCGATAACGCATTGGAAATCGCGCACCATTTCGGGATACGGCGCAGGGCCGGCGGCGGTGCCGATGATGTAGAACGTGTCGTCCACGCGGGCGACCCATTCGCGCATGGCTTCGTTCATTGCGTCTTTCAGTGTGCGGCTGCCGCTGTCGACGCTGACCACGTTTGCGCCCAACAATTTCATGCGGAACACGTTGGGCATTTGGCGCTGGATGTCGTCCGCGCCCATGTACACGTCGCAAGTCATGCCGAAGCGGGCGGCGACGGTAGCGGAAGCCACGCCGTGCTGACCTGCACCGGTTTCGGCAATGACGCGTTTTTTGCCCATGCGGCGGGCAAGCAGCGCCTGACCGATGGTGTTGTTTACCTTGTGCGCGCCGGTGTGGTTCAAGTCTTCGCGCTTCAACCAGATTTGCGCGCCGCCCAAATGCTCGGACAATCGCGCGGCATGGTAAACGGGGCTGGGTCTGCCGACGTAGTGTTTCAAATCGCGGTGGAACTCTTCCCAAAACGACGGGTCGTTTTTCGCTGCTTGATAGGCATCCGCCAGCTCTTGCAAGGCGGGAATCAGGGTTTCGGAGACGTAAAGTCCGCCGTGTTCGCCGAAAAAGCCCTTCTCGTCGGGCGCTTGGTAGTTTTTCATCGGATTTCTTCCTTGTTTGTTTTTTCAGACGACCTCGGTTTAAGAAGGTCGTCTGAAAGGGAAAATTGTCGGCAATTATAGCGGTTTTTTACACTTTGTCGCAGGGTTTTGCAGGAATACGGATGCCGGTTTTACGCCATTGAAACCGTATTAGCCAAAAGGTCGTCTGAAAACCGTATTCCGAGTTTTCAGACGACCTTTTTCAACCTGGCATCAAGGTTTTAGGACTCGACGGGGATGATGCCGATTTTTGCCTGCCATTTGCGCGGGGCGGTGGCGTGGATGGATTCGCCTTTGCTGTCCACGGCGACGGTTACGGGCATGTCTTTGACTTCAAACTCGTAAACTGCTTCCATGCCCAATTCGGGGAATGCCAAGACTTTGGAGGATTTGATGGCTTTTGCCACGAGGTATGCCGCACCGCCGACTGCCATGAGGTACACGGCTTTGTTGTCGGCGATGGCTTCGCAGGTGGCTGCGCCGCGCTCGGATTTACCGATCATGCCCAAGAGGCCGGTTTGTTCGAGCATTTGGCGGGTGAATTTGTCCATGCGGGTAGCGGTGGTCGGGCCTGCCGGGCCGACGACTTCATCGCCGACCGGATCGACGGGACCGACGTAGTAAATCAGGCGGTTGGTGAAATCGACGGGCAATTCTTCGCCTTTGTTGAGCATATCGACGAGGCGTTTGTGTGCGGCATCGCGGCCGGTGAGGATTTTGCCGTTCAGCAGCAATACGTCGCCGGTTTTCCAGCTGGCAACTTCTTCTTTGGTCAGTTTGTCGACATCGATGCGTTTGCCGTTGTCGGGGCTGTAAGTCAAATCTGGCCAGTCTTCAACGCGCGGCGGAGTCAGTTCGACCGGGCCTGAGCCGTCCAATTCAAACTCGACGTGGCGGGTGGCGGCGCAGTTCGGAATCATAGCAATCGGCTTAGAAGCGGCATGGGTCGGGTAATCGAGGATTTTGACATCCAACACGGTGCTCAGACCGCCCAAACCTTGTGCGCCGATGCCCAGCGCGTTGACTTTTTCAAAGAGTTCGAGGCGCAGGGCTTCGGTGGTGGACAATTCTGCACCGGACGCGGCTTTTTCCTGCAACTCTTGAATGTCGATGTGGCTCATCAGGGATTCTTTTGCCATCAACACGGCTTTTTCGGGCGTACCGCCGATACCGATGCCCAAGATGCCGGGAGGACACCAGCCCGCGCCCATGGTCGGGATGGTTTTCAATACCCAATCGACGATGTTGTCGGAGGGATTGAGCATGGCGAGTTTGGATTTGTTTTCAGAGCCACCGCCTTTTGCCGCGCAGGTTACTTCGACTTTGTCGCCCGGCACGATGCTCATATGGATGACGGCGGGGGTGTTGTCTTTGGTGTTTTGGCGTTTGCCGGCGGGGTCGGCGAGGACGGACGCACGCAGCGTATTGCCTTCCCAAGTGTAGGCACGGCGTACGCCTTCGTTAACCATCTCTTCCACGCTCATGTCCGCATCCCATTGGACGTTCATGCCGACTTTGAGGAAGACGGTTGCGATACCGGTATCTTGACAGATGGGTCGGTTGTTTTCCGCACACATGCGGCTGTTGACCAAAATCTGCGTCATCGCGTCTTTGGCGGCGGGATTTTCTTCCTTCTGCCACGCCTTATAGAGTGCGTCGATGTAGTCTTTCGGATGGTAATAGCTGATGAATTGGAAGGCATCGCAGATACTTTGGATAAAGTCTTCTTGCTTAATGACGGTCATGATTGTGTTCCTTTTCTCATGGTAGGGAGGGTTTGTTCACTTTTTATAGATGTCGTTTTTCAGACGACCTTAATCGGTGTAATAGTGCTGTCAATCGATATGAGCGACAATATAATTTTTATAATTGATTGATTCTTATACAACTTAATAACCCATCATTCTACTCGGATGATGATAACGGATATTGTCGGCAATTTTCACAAACAGAAATAAAACTACAAGCAAACTGATGATTCAAATCTTAAGGGGTCGTCTGAAAACTTCGGCTTCATCGCTGCAACCAAACCTACTAAAACCATAAATTTAAAAATAAACAATTACTTTTCAGACGACCCATCCTTCTTTTTTCCACCATACACAAATGTAAAAGCCGTGTCATTCTACCCATGATGATTTTTGATAGAAGTCAAACTTAGCCGTTTTTCTGAAATTTTATAACATCATTTTCATTTGCTTACACTTTGCAAATTTATCTAATAAATACATAGATATATACTTTCATATTAATTGCTTAATAATGATATTTACTCGTATCTCAAAACGGTCTTTAACTCTTATTCTTTTATCGTACGTCTATTTTATCTTACAAAATAACAAGATGGCGTAAAGGTCGTCTGAAAACCGCTGTTTTGTGTTCATAAACTGCCCCTATCCTACCTTCACAGCTCCGCCATCATCAAGAAATCCAAATTCTGATACACTGATAAAAGACATTCAGACATTGATTTATAAGATATTTCCCAAAAATATCCGCACTTCTAAAAAATTTGTAATAAAAATACACACATCCAATTTCCCCTATCTCATTCCACAGGACACTACCATGAGTGAAAACTTGTTAACCCTGACCATAGACGGCCACGAGGTCAAAGCCTCCGCCGACTCGTCAATCATTCAGGCCTATGCCCGTTCAGGCAGCGCGATTACTGCCAACGTCGGCTGTATGGGGCAAGGCGTGTGCGGTTCGTGCCGCTGCATGATCCGCAAGGAAGGCGAGCACGAGGTAACGACTGCATTGGCGTGTGAAACCAAAGTCGAAGAAGGGATGCAGGTCAGCTTCTTGGACTACTTCATTCCCGAGCATATCCAATATTACGACGTGAGCGAGGTCGGCGACGGCTGGAACTGGCTGGACGACACCGCCAAAGCCTTCCCCGAAGCGCAACACTGCCGTCATTGCGGCGGCTGCAACAGAGCCTGCCCCAAAGGTTTGGAAGTGGAAAACGGCGTAGCGCAAGTGGTATCGGGCGATTTCGGCGCGGCTGCGCTGACCTTTGATCAATGCGTGATGTGCAACCTCTGCACCCTTTCCTGCCCCGAACACATCCGTCCGAACCACTTAGGTCTGTTCGCCCGCCGCATGAAAGCGGCGCGCACGCTGCGTCCGGTGGATTTGATGCGCCGCCTGCAAGAAATCGACAGCGGCAAAATGAAAGTCAAATTTGAAGAGGAGGCAATGTGATGGCGAACGAAATCCAAGGCATAGACTACGAAACCGCCCTTGCCAACCTGCGCGCTTCCTCATTGGAACTGCGCGGCGACTTGCCGGAAAAAAACGAATTGTTGAGCCAGTTTCACCCCGACTATCAGGCAAATGCGCGCGTCAAACTGCCCATCGGTCCGAACACGGGCGATTACTGCCATCCTGATTTAGCGAAACTGCTGATCAGTCATCCGCTGATTGACGACTATGATTTGTCGGGCGCGGAACACTTGAACACCGACGTGCTGGTTATCGGCGGCGGCGGTGCGGGTGCGGCAGCGGCGTTATCCGCAACCGAAGCAGGCGCACGTGTGATTATGGCGAACAAGCTGCGTATCGGCGACAGCAATACCGTGATGGCCGAAGGCGGCATTCAGGCGGCGGTTGGCGCGGAAGACAGCTTGCAACAGCACTTTGACGACACCATTAAAGGCGGCCACAACGCAGGCAAAAAAGAATTGGTGGCGCAAATGGTTACCGACGCGCCGTCCGCCATCCGTTGGCTGATCGGCTTGGGCATGACTTTCGACCTTGCCAAAGGCGCGGACAGCAACGGCATGTTGAGCCGCAAACGTGCGGGCGGTACGACCGTGCCGCGCATCCTGAGCTACCGCGACTTTACCGGCCTCGAAATGATGCGCGTACTGCGCGAGGCGGTCGAACTTGACGAAAACATTACCCAGCTCAACCGCCACCCCGCCATCGAATTATTGTCGGACGAACACGGCCGCTGCGTCGGCGCGATTTTGTACGATTTGGAAAAACGCTCTTTGGTATTGGTTCACGCCAAAGCCGTGGTCTTGGCAACCGGCGGCAGCGGACGGCTGCATTTGCAGGGTTTCGCCACTTCCAACCACTACGGCGCAACCGCCGACGGTCTGGTGATGGCATACCGCATCGGCGCGAAACTGCGCGACATCGATTCCTTCCAATACCATCCGACCGGCGTCGCTCATCCGCCGCACTTGGCGGGCGCGCTGATTTCCGAAGCCGTCCGTTCCGCAGGCACCAAACTGGTCAACGGTTTGGGCGAGCGTTTCGTTGACGAATTGCAGCCGCGCGATGTCGTTGCCGCCGCTATTTTACGCGAGTGCCGCGAAGGCCGCGGCGTGGTGCGCGACGGACAAGTCGGCGTGTTCCTCGATACGCCGCGCCTGATTGAAAACGATCCCGACGTATTGAACCGTTTGGTTACGCTCGGCCACGTCGCCCACAAATGCGGCATCGACCCCGCTGTCGAGCCTGTAATGATTCATCCGACCCTGCACTACCAAAACGGCGGCGTCGAAATCAACGGCGACGGCGCGACCTGCGTGGAAGGCCTCTATTGCGCCGGTGAAGTAACCGGCGGCATCCACGGCCGCAACCGCCTGATGGGCAATGCGCTTCTGGACATCATCAGCTTTGGCCGCCGCGCGGGTAAAGCCGCCGCAAATTGCGGACTGCCGCTGAAAAAAGTGCGCGGCGGTGTCGGACATGTCCACGATCTGCAACGCGAAATGACCCGCGCCGGACTGACCAGCGACATCAAAGCCCCCGTTTTATATCCCGACTACGGCAAATTCGATTTGCGCGAACACGCCAGTTTGCAGGAGCAACAATCATGAACCAAGCCAATCAAAACTTACTGCACCCGTCCCGCCAAGTCGGCGCGGATTTGGCCGCGTGGCGCAAAGTCGGCGGTGGCGAAGGCCTGCTGGCGGCGCTTGCCGATCCTCAAAGCATCGTTTCCAAGCTGCAAGACGCCAATCTTTGCGGCATGGGCGGCGCAGGTTTCCCGACCTGGCGCAAATGGGAAGCGGCCGTTGCCGCCCAAAGCAAACACGGCGACAAATACGTCGTCTGCAATGCCAACGAAGACGAACCGGGTACGTTCAAAGACCGCGTATTGCTGGCAAAAACGCCGCACCAAGTCATCGAAGGCGTTCTGATTGCCGCCGTCGCCTGCCGCGCCAACAAAGCGATTATGTATGTCAA
Organism: Neisseria sp. DTU_2020_1000833_1_SI_GRL_NUU_006; assembly: GCA_032388755.1. NCBI lineage: Bacteria > Pseudomonadati > Pseudomonadota > Betaproteobacteria > Neisseriales > Neisseriaceae > Neisseria > Neisseria sp. DTU_2020_1000833_1_SI_GRL_NUU_006. The sequence goes on from CP135593.1 coordinate 1,587,050, forward strand.
CCCGCACCAGACCGAATCCGTCGCCTCCATCGTGCCCGCCATCGAGCAATGGAAAAAAAGCGATTTGTTCATCCGCATCGAAAACTATCTGGGCAAACCTTTAGACCTGAAATTGGTCGAAACTTCAGGCCGCTACATCGGCGGCGAAGAAACCGCCGTGATTTCATGGTTGGAAGGCGGTTTCCCGTTCCCGCGCCGCAAGCCGCCGTTCCCCGCCGAAAGCGGCGTAGAGGGCGAACCAACCCTTATCAACAACACCGAAACCTTCGCCAACATCCCGCAAATCCTTGCCAAAGGCGCGGAATGGTACAAATCGCTGGGTTTGGGCGATGCCGCAGGCACGAAACTCTACTCGCTTTCCGGTGACGTGTTGAATCCGGGCCTGTACGAACTGCCGATGGGCACAACCTTGCAATCGCTGATTTTCGACCACGGCGGCGGTATGCTCGAAGGGCGCACGTTTAAAGCCGTCTTCACCGGCGGCCCGTCAAACACGCTTCTGACCGCGAAAGATTTGGACGTGCCTTTGGACTTCGTGTCCGTGCGCGAACGCAAATCCAGCCTCGGTACGGGCGCGATGATTGTGATTTCCGAGGGAACCAGCGTGGTGCGCAAAGTGGCTGAGTATGTGGAATTTTTTGCGTCCAACTCATGCGGACAATGCCCGCCGTGTAAAGGCGGCACATTCCAACTTTCACGCCTGCTCAACCGCGTGGATACCGGCATCGGCACTTCAGACGACCTCCGCGCCCTGCAAAGCCTGTGCCAACTGCTGCCCCGAAGTGGCCGCTGCGGTCTGATTGACGGCGCGGTTACCGTGTTGCAAAGCTCGCTGCGTACCTTCCCCGAAGAGTACGGACTGCCTGCTGAGCAGGATTAATCCGATACGGGGTTTCAGACGACCTTTTCTATATAGGAGGTCGTCTGAAAAATACCTTTAGGTTGGGTTATGACCCAACATAATGATTAGGGTTTAAGTATTTGTTGGGTTTCACAACCGAACCTGCTAAATCTGAGGTTTTACCCTCTCCCTAGCCCTCTCCCACGGGGAGAGGGAATGATAGTGCTGAAGCCGACCATTATCGGATTTTCTGCAATCTGCCCCCTTCCACGGAGAGAGAATGATGTTACTGAAACCGACCATTATCGGACTTCCTGCAATCTATCCCCTCTCCCCGTGGGAGAGGGTTAGGGAGAGGGCAAAACCCAATAACCTCAAGAAAACGTCGTCTGAAAAAGATGGCAACAAAAAATACGCATTACCCAAACCACCAAAAGAAAAACATAAAAACAACTGCTGCCAAATACGTTTCAGACGACCTGTTCCCACCAAAATCAGGCACACGTCGTCTGAAATCCGATTTCCCCGATACCTCAAACTAGGAGACTCAACATGGGCTTCAAGCCAATTCCTGCTGCGGTTGCGCTCGCGCTGACGCTGATTATCTGGTTCGTCATACCCGTGCCGCAGGGCGTATCGCCCGACGCATGGCATCTTTTGGCGCTGTTCGTCGGCATCATCGCCGGCATCATCGGCAAAGCCATGCCCATCGGCGCAATGGCGATTTTGGGCATTACTTTGGTCGCGCTGACCGGTGTTACCAACGAAAAAGCCGCTGACGCAACCAAAGACGCACTGAGCAGCCTCAACAACTCGTTAATCTGGATGATCGGTATTGCCATCATCATCTCGCGCGGTTTGTTGAAAACCGGCTTAGGGATGCGTATCGGCTACCTTCTGATTTCCCTTTTCGGCAAACGCACGCTGGGCGTAGGTTACAGCTTGGCTTTGGCCGACTTGGTCATCGGTCCGGTCACACCAAGCAACACCGCGCGCGGCGGCGCCATCGTGCATCCGATTATGCGTTCCATCGCCCTGAGTTTCGATTCCGACCCCGAAAAAGGCACGGAAGGCAAAATCGGTAAATACCTCGCGCTGGTCAACTACCACGCCAACATCATCACCTGCTGCATCTTCGTTACCGCAACCGCGCCCAACCCTTTGGTCGTCGAATTGGTCGCCAAAGCCACCGATTCGCAAATCCACCTCTCTTGGGGCACATGGTTCGCCGCCATGGTCGTCCCCGGTCTGGTCGCCATGTTCCTGATGCCGCTGGTGCTGTATTTCCTGTATCCGCCCGAAATCAAACAAACGCCTAACGCGACCGCCCTTGCCAAAGAAAAACTGAAAGAAATGGGCGCAATGAAGCGCGACGAAAAAATCATGCTCGGCATTTTCGTGATTCTGCTGCTTTTGTGGGCGGGCGTTCCCGAAATGCTGTTCGGCGTAAAAGTCGATGCCACCGCCACCACTTTCCTCGGCCTGAGCCTGTGTCTGCTCACCGGCGTGCTGACTTGGGACGACGCGCTGAAAGAAAAAGGCGCGTGGGACACCATCGTCTGGTTTGCCGCCTTGGTCATGATGGCGAACTTCCTCAACAAATTGGGACTGATTGCATGGCTGTCCGAATCCATGCAGGGCGGCATTTCCCATCTCGGCTTGGGCTGGGAAGCCGGTTGCGCCCTTCTGGTACTCGCCTACCTCTACGCCCACTACGTATTCGCCAGCGGCACGGCACACGTTACCGCCATGTTCGGCGCGTTCTACGGCGCAGGCCTCGCCTTGGGCGCACCGCCGATGCTGTTCGCCCTGATTATGGCATCCGCCACCGGCATCATGATGTCGCTGACCCACTATGCTTCAGGCTCGTCCCCCGTCATCTACGGCTCGAACTATGTCAGCATGACCGAATGGTGGAAAGCAGGCTTCATCATGAGCGTGGTCGAAATCCTGATTTTCGGCACCATCGGCATTATCTGGTGGAAAGTACTGGGCTACTGGTAAACCCTGCCTGAAATCAACAAAAGGTCGTCTGAAAATAGGTTTTCAGACGACCTTTTGTTATACAATCCCATCATCCTTACCAACCCACCCGCCCAAACCGTGAAAATCCTCATCCTCGGCAGCGGACAGGTCGGCTCGACCGTCGCGCAAAACCTCGCCTCCGTTTCCAGCAACGACGTTACCGTTATCGACATCGACGAAAAAGCCCTGCAACACATCGGCAGCCGCCTCGACGTCCAAACCATACTCGGCAACGGCGCATCCCCGTTCATCCTCGAACAAGCGGGCGCTGCAGATTCCGACCTCCTGCTTGCCCTGACCCGCAGCGACGAAACCAACATCGTCGCCTGCAAAATCGCCGCCGATCTCTTTAATATCCCCAGCCGCATCGCCCGCGTGCGTTCCAGCGAATATCTGGAATACCCCTACCCCGAAAACGACGATACGGAAAACGGCAGCCTTACCGTCTTCGACATCACCGAAACCATCAGCCCCGAACAGCTCGTTACCGAACAGCTCGTCGGGCTGCTCAGCTACACCAGCGCATTGCAGGTATTGAGGTTTGCCGGTGACAAAGTCCGCATGGTCATCGTACAGGCGCGTAAAGGCGGGCTGCTCGTCAACCGTGAAATCGCCGACATCAACCAACACCTCCCCGAAGGCGCGGACTGCCAAATCTGCGCCATATACCGCAACAACCGCCTCATCGTCCCCACGCCGCAAACCGTCATCATCGAAGGCGACGAGGTACTTTTTGCCGCAGACACCAACAGCGTCAACACCATCATGCGCGAACTGCGCCCCAAAGAAGCGCGCACCCGCCGTATCATGATTGCCGGCGGCGGCAACATCGGCTACCGCCTTGCCAAGCAGCTCGAATCCAAATACGACATCAAAATCGTCGAACACAACCCCCGCCGCGCCGAGTGGCTCGCCGAAAACCTCGACAGCACCCTCGTCCTGCAAGGCAGCGCCACCGACGAAACGCTGCTGGACGAAGAATACATCGACGAAATCGACGTATTCTGCGCCCTGACCAACGACGACGAAAACAACATCATGTCCAGCCTGTTGGCGAAAAACCTCGGTGCCAAGCGCGTCGTCACCATTGTCAACCGCTCCAGTTACGTCGATTTGCTCGAAGGCAACAAAATCGACATCGTCGTGTCGCCGCACCTCATCACCATCGGCTCCATCCTCGCCCATATCCGCCGAGGCGACATCGTTGCCGTCCACCCCCTCAGACGCGGCAGCGCGGAAGCCATCGAAGTCGTCGTCCACGGCGACAAAAACACTTCCGCCATCGTCGGCAGGCGCATCAGCGGCATCAAATGGCCGGGCGACTGCTACATCGCCGCCATCGTCCGCGCCGAAACGGGTGAAGTCATCATGGGACACCACACCGACACCATTGTCCAAGACGGCGACCACATCATCTTTTTCGTCTCCCGCCGCCGCGTCCTGCCCGAACTTGAAAAACTCATCCAAGTCAAAATGGGCTTTTTCGGCTGACACCGTCAAAGGTCGTCTGAAACCTGTTGCAGCAAAGTCAGAACCTTTTTCAACTTCATTGAAGCCGCGCTTTCAGACGACCCGACACAAATTACCCAACATCATCCGTTTCCACATCCGATACCAAAAGGAAAATTCATGTTACGTCCCATCCTTGCCGCCCTCATACTCACAACCGCCCTGCCCGCCGCAGCCGAAACCGACACCCTTCATTACAACATGATCGAATTTGCAGAATCTGCCAATCTCGAAATAACCCGCGACACCATGACCGCCTACTTCAGCATTGCTTCCGAAGGCAAAGACCGCGCTACGGTGAACAAAGCGTTTCAGAAAAAATTCAATGACTTCAACAAAGCCGTACAAAACAACAAACTCCAAACCGAAATCCTCAACCGCAGCGCCAGCCCACGCTATGAATACAACAACAACGGCAAACGCATCCAAACAGGCTGGGAAGAAGAAGCCGTGTTCAAAGTCGAAAGCAAAGACTTTGATGCAATCAACCGCCTGATTGACGAAACGCTGCAAACTGCCACGCTCAACCGCATCGGCTTCAGCATATCCAAAGAAAAACGCGAAGCCGCCGTCGATCAAGTCAGCAAAGCCGCCATCCTGCGCTTCAAAGACCGCGCGCAAGATTTGGCAAAAACGCTCGGCTTCTCCAACTACAAAATCGTCAAACTCAATTTAGGCCACATCGGCAACCGCTCCATAGACAACGGCTTCGCCCGCGCCAAAATGATGAATACCGAAGCTGCCATGTTCAAGCGTTCGGCAAGCGACGAAAACAACGCTATCCAAGCCCCTTCTCCCGGCTCAGAAGAAATCAGCATCACAGTCAACGGCTTGGTGCAGATGTAAAACGCTCCTAAAGCAAAAAGGTCGTCTGAAACCCAAAATCAGGTTTCAGACGACCTTTTATATTTTCTGATTATCCTTACGGTTTCATCAGAATTTATGAACCATGCCCAAAGAAACGGCTTTTTGCTCAACAGACCCTGTTTGGGTCGGCGTCAGGCGGGTTTTGCTGCCCAGTTTCATATAACCGGCATGAGCAAGCATAGAAGTACGTTTGCTGAATTTGTAGTTGGCACCAACTACTACTTGGTCGAATTTATCGACCAGTTTCTCGCCGCTGTTCACGCCTTTTGCCGCCCAGCCGTGGGCGTAAGTGAGGCGCGGGTTCAGGTTGCCGAAGGTATAACCCACGGTAACGGCTGCATCGGCAACTTTGACGGCTTCATTTTTACCGGCATCGGCAGTAATGTCAGCGCCTTTGTAAGTATTGAAATCATCGGTAAAGTAACCCAGATATTTATTTGCGCTTTCATGGCCTTTGGTATATTGCGCGCCTACACCGACGAACAGGTTGTTTTTGTCATAGTAGCTTTCGATTTTAGCGATTTGTGCGGCTTTGATTTTACCGTTCTTGTCGGTGTACGCGCCTTTGTAATGGCCGTAGGCAAGGTTGGTGGTGAAACCGCTGTTTTCATAAGTCAAACCGGCGGTATATTGTTCTTTGCTGGGTTTTTCATGTTTATATTTGTCGTCCGGATTGCGGTTGTCGCGTGGCGCGTAGGACGCATTGAATTTGAACCCGCCGAACGAAGGACTGTCGTAGCGTACGGATGTGGTGCGCACACCGGTGCGTGTGTTGATGCCCAAACCCATCGCGTTGGTTTTATACAACCAAGGGTCGATGGTATCCATCTCGTTGAGCATATTGTTCATATTGCCGACGCGAACCTTACCGAATGAGCCTTCCAAGCCTATGAAGGAATCACGGTTGCCGAAACTTTGGCTATTGGATTCGCCCAAAATGGAAGTGCGCTGTTCCACCTGCCAGATGGCTTTGAGGTCGTCTGAGAGTTTTTCGCTGCCTTTGAAGCCGATGCGTGAAGTATTGTCGTTGATGCGGGTTGCAGTCGCGCTTTTTTCCGTACCTTCGTTACCTTTGATTTTCACCTGTCCGGAGGTGATGGTGCTTTTAACTTGTCCGTACAGGACAACTTCGGCGGATGCTGCAAAAGGCAAAGCCGCGATAGTCAGGGCAATAATGGCTTTTTTCATACAAACTCCTCTTTAATCAAAGAATCAAATTTAGGTCTATCGTTTTACAAAAATAAGAGACTCAAAACCAAAAACAGCAAGACCCGTGGAACAATTTGCGCAATCATAATGAACTTTCGATATTTAAACAATCTTTTTCATCTTGATAGGAATTATTATTCATTAGAGCTTAGACTTTTTACAACAATTCGATATTTTTTATAGTCAATTCAAATAGAAAGGCATAGCTCATCGATTCAGGACAGGCTAAAATTTTGAAATTTTAAAATTGTTTTTCCCCTGACATCCTTCTTAAAATACTAAGAATCGTTTTTCCATTTCGCAAGAATAAGACAATAGCCATTTTTATTTGAATGAATAATCCATAGTCGTCTGAAAATAGAAAAAGCACCTTAATTAGGGTGCTTTTTCTATTTTCAGACGACCTTTTGCCGGCGTCAGACTTTTTTATTGTTCAACGCAGCTTTGACAAACGCGGTAAACAAAGGATGGCCTCTGCGCGGGTTGGACGTGAACTCAGGGTGGAACTGGCAGGCGAAGAACCAAGGGTGGTTCGGCAGTTCGATGGTTTCAACCAAGCGTTCGCGTCCTGCGGATACGCCGCCGATGACCAAGCCTGCCTGTTCCAGCGCGGGAACGTAGTTGTTGTTGACTTCGTAGCGGTGGCGGTGGCGTTCGCGGATGTGTTCGCTGCCATAGATTTTGGCGGCGAGGCTGCCTGCTTTCAATTCAACCTCTTGCGCGCCCAAACGCATGGTGCCGCCCAAATCGGCAGATTCGTCGCGGGTTTCGACGCTGCCGTCGGCGGTTTGCCATTCATCAATCAGGGCGACAACGGGTGCGGCGCATTTGAGGTCGAACTCGGTGGAGTTTGCGCCTTTCAAGCCTGCCACGTCGCGGGCGTATTCGATCAGCGCAATCTGCATACCGAGGCAGATGCCCAAGTATGGCACGTTGTTTTCGCGGGCGTAGCGCACGGCGGCGATTTTGCCTTCCACGCCGCGCGAACCGAAACCGCCGGGAACGAGGATGGCGTCCATGTCTTTGAGCATGGAAACGTCGCCGTTGTTTTTCTCGATGTTTTCGCTGTCAACGAAGGTGATTTGCACGTCGGTTTCGGTGTGGATACCCGCGTGTTTCAAGGCTTCGATCAGCGATTTGTAGGATTCGGTCAAATCGACGTATTTGCCGACCATGGCGATTTTGACGGTGTGTTTCGGATTTTTGATGGCATGGACGATTTTTTTCCACGCGGTCAAATCCGCCTGTTGTACGTTGAGCTGCAATTGCTCGGTAATGATGTTGTCGATGCCTTGGTCGTGCAGCATTTCGGGGCATTCGTAGATGCTGTCCACGTCGTAGCTGCCGACAATCGCGCGCTCTTCCACGTTGCAGAACAAGGCGATTTTGCGGCGTTCGTCCGCGGGCATTTTCCTGTCCATGCGGCAAATCAGGATGTCGGGCTGCAAACCGATACTCAACATTTCTTTAACGGTATGCTGGGTCGGCTTGGTTTTGATTTCGCCGGCGGCGGCAATGTAGGGAACGTAGCTCAGGTGGGCGAACAAAGTGTTGTTGCGTCCCAACTGGCTGCGCATCTGACGGATGGCTTCCAAAAACGGCAGCGATTCAATGTCGCCGACCGTACCGCCGATTTCGACGATGGCGACATCGTAACCCGTCGCGCCTTCGTGGATGCGGCGTTTGATTTCGTCGGTAATGTGCGGGATGACTTGAACCGTACCGCCGAGGTAGTCGCCGCGGCGTTCTTTGGCGATGACGTTTTCGTACACCTGCCCCGTGCTGAAGCTGTTGCGGCGGGTCATGGTGGCGTTGATGAAACGTTCGTAGTGTCCCAAGTCGAGGTCGGTTTCTGCGCCGTCGTCGGTCACGAACACTTCGCCGTGCTGGAACGGACTCATGGTACCGGGATCGACGTTGATATAGGGGTCGAGCTTGAGCATGGTCACGTTCAGACCGCGCGATTCGAGGATGGTGGCAATAGAAGCGGCGGCGATACCTTTTCCGAGTGAAGATACGACGCCGCCGGTTACGAAAATAAATTTAGTCATGATGCAGTACCCATGTTGGAATACGGGATTTTACCTTTAAGCGGGTTTTCTGGCAAACGCGGGACTGTTTGCAGATGTGGTTTTCAGACGACCTGCGCTTCTGTCCTTTTACCGTATAGGCAAGGCAATAATTTGTTAAAATAACGTCTGTTTTCGATTACTGATGACGATAAGGTCGTCTGAAAATACCGGGTGGCTCGTCCGGTTTGTTAAGATTAATTGATATGTACAAGTTACTTCCCATTATCCACATTTTGTCCAGACTGGGGCTGCTGTTTTCATTGGTGCTTGCAGTACCGACGCTGATGTCGTATTTTTTTCTGGACAACGCGTTTCCGGCGTTTGCCTACACGGCTTTGGCGACGACGCTGACCTCTTGCGCGGTTTGGCTGCTGACCTTCCATTTCCGCCGCGAGCTGCGCCCGCGCGACGGGTTTACGTTGGTTTTAATGCTGTGGCTGGCGTTTGCGCTGGTGGCGTCCATGCCCATTTATATTCATATACCGGGCATCAGTTTTACCGATGCGTTTTTTGAGGCAATGTCCGGACTGACGACGACGGGCGCGACGGTCATGACAAGTTTGGACACGCTTGATCCTTCGATAAATTTTTGGCGGCATATGCTCAACTGGCTGGGCGGCATGGGTATCATCGTGCTGGCGGTTGCGATTCTGCCGATGCTGGGCGTGGGCGGAACGCAGCTCTTCAAGGCTGAAATTCCGGGGATGGACAAGGAAAGCAAGATGGCGCCACGCATTTCGCAGGTGGCGAAAAAGCTTTGGTTCTTCTACACGTTAACGACGACGGCGGCTTTTCTGACGCTGCATTTTGCGGGGATGAGCTGGTTTGACGCGCTTTGCCACGCGATGTCGGCGGTGTCGCTGGGCGGTTTTTCTACACACGATGCCAGCATCGCTTATTTTGATACGCTGACCGTCGAATGGGCGGTCATGTTTTTCACGCTTTGGGGCGGTGTGAACTTCGCCACGCATTTCACGGCGCTGACACGGCGTTCGCTCAAATCTTATTGGCGGGACGAGGAATGCCGCGTCCTGCTGGCGCTGTTGGCGGGCAGTATTTTGATATCGGCAGTGTATCTGTGGCAGAAAGATTTTTATGCAACCTTGGGGGATTCGCTGCGTTTTGTCAGCTTCAACTTTGTCTCCATCGGGCTGGCAAGCGGTTTTTCCAACACGGATTTCGCGCAATGGCCGCTGATCGTGTCGCTATGGATGTTTTTCCTGTCCAATTTGCTGGCAAGCTCCGGCTCTATGGGCGGCGGCATCAAAAACGTGCGGGCATTGGTCTTGTTCAAATTCAGCCTGCGCGAGATGATGATTCTGCTGCACCCGAAAGCGGTGCGCACGGTCAAGGTCAACGGACGCATGATTCCCGACCGCATGGCGCTGACGGTAATGGCGTTTATTTCGATTTATTTCATGACGACGATTGTGTTCAGCTTTTTGCTGATGGCAAGCGGGATGGAGTTTATCTCCGCTTTCACCGCCGTCATCGCGTGTATTACCAATGCGGGTCCGGGCTTGGGCGAAGTCGGCCCGGCGGGCAGCTATGCGGTATTGAGCGATGTGCAGAAATGGCTGTGTTCGGCTGTGATGCTGCTGGGTCGTTTGGAAATTTTTACGGTGTTGATCTTGCTGACGCCGGCTTATTGGAAAAAATAAAGACGGGTCGTCTGAAAACGGATTTCCGGTTTTCAGACGACCTTTTTTAATAGGGAGAACGTTACCGCCCGATTGCCAACTTGTTCAATATCCTGATTGACCCGCCGGCATCAGGCAAACGTCCCGAGCGATTATTTCAGATGAATTGTCGGTTGATAGCCTTTTGCCTCTTCCGAACCATCAAACGGCACAACAACGCCATCCGCGTAGGTTACATACGCTTTGTATTTCACTGAGACATCGCCTTTAGGATTCAACGCGATAAACGGGAACGAAGTAAATTCGCCCGCTTCCATACGGCCTTTGTAAGTAATGCTGACGATATTGCCCTCAGCATTTTTTTCAGTCGTATAAGTCCAACCCGGCATAGGATAAACAAACAACAATTTAACGCCTTCAGCAACAACCATTTTCACTTTAGTCACCGCTTTGCTGCGATTGGTAGGCACATTCAGGCGGAAATGGTCTGATTTTCCAGAAATACACCATTAGAATTATTGCGAATCGTAACATGTGCCTGAGCGTCCATCATCAATGCAGACAGTGCCAAAGCAGAAAACAATAGCTTTATTTTCATTGTGTTATCTCCGTAGGAAGAATGGATAAAAAGATCATTGTTGAAGGCTTGCCCGAATCCTAGCAGAGAATGTCCATCAAAGGAGCATATGTTCGCCTTTATTGCGCCAACAAGCGAACAGAAAGCCGAATACGCCCATTAAGGTCGTCTGAAAGACAGATTTAGGCTTTCAGACAACCTTTCGAATAATTCGCTTGAACGACTATTCAACAGCTTTTTAAATCCTGACCCACACTACCTCAAACGCCTGCCTTGCTCCCCCCGTTACTCCCATTGCTATCGACGCAAGGAAAATACGGCAAGAATCCATAAGTTAGAAATTACAGCAGCCTTGAAATATTCCCGAAATGCCAAGACCTGGATTCCCGCCTGCGCGGGAATGAAGGCGGAGGTTTCGGCAAAAATTGCTCCTTCCGTTTTCAGACGACCTTTGCCCCATCGGTGTACATTGTAGCGTGTGCTTTGCCCACGATAATGTTGGGTAAAAGAGGTCGTCTGAAATTTTGAGTTTGATTCGTGGGTAAAGCCCACGCTACGGGTTTCTATTCTCTCCTGCTACGGTTTTTTTTGCCCGTAGGTCGGATTCTCGAATCCGACATTTCCAAACAGCGGTTTTTCGGAAACGATAGACACATCAAATGTTTTTGTCGGATACAAGTATCCGACCTACATCTGGATTCCCGCCTGCGCGGGAATGACGGCAGAGATTTCGGCAAGAATTGCTCCTTCCGTTTTCAGATAGTCTTTTGCCTTGTCGGTGTACATTGTATCGTGGGCTTTGCCCACGATAATGACAGCTAAAAGAGGTCGTCTGAAATTTTGGGTTTGATTCGTGGGCAAAGCCCACGCTACGGGTTTCAGACGGCCTACCCTTTTCAATTTTGTATTTACTCATCTGAAAACTCATCTTCATGCCGCAAGCTGCGGATAAAGGTTTCAAAATCGGGGGCAAGTTCGACTATTTCAAAATCCAATTCTTGTTCGACAAGCACCACTTTCGGCTCTCCGTCTTTTCCACACTCCCGGTAGTCCAGGGCAAACAGGGCATGACCTCCTGACGGGTCAGTGGCCAAATACACGCCGATAGGCGGATATTCCCATTCTTCCAGCCAAAGTTTTTGCCCCATCTTGCCGCACAAACTCCCTTCTTTTTCAAAACCGATTCCCGATACCTCGCAAATTTGCACATGATCTTTCGCCCACGAATTTCTTTGCGTGGTCGGAAAGCAGGTTTTGACAAATATCCCGCCGTTTTGTACTGCCATCAATTCAATAAAACTTTGCGGCAATTTATAGCCTAGTTCACTTTCTACGGCAGCCAAAATTTCAGGGGTAAACGGGGCTTCTTTGTAGTTTTTATCTGCCCAACTATCAGATTCCCATACGGAGGACAAATCAAAATCTTTAAAAACTTGGGACATAATGTTCTTCCTTATTGATTTCAGCTATAAACAGGGGTTGGGTATTCATGCCTGACTTTTACCGTCCGTCATTCCCGCGCAGGCGGGAATCCGGAAGTTTGAAGTCGCAGCAGCCTTGGAATATTTCCGAAATGCCGAGGTCTGGATTCCCGCCTGCGCGGGAATGACGGCGGAGGTTTGGGCAAAGCTCGTTGCCCTCGTTTTCAGACGGCCTTTTGCCCTGTCGGTGTACATTGTAGCATGCGGCCTCGCCCACGATAATGACTAAAAGAGGCCGTCTGAAATTTTGGGTTTGATTCGTGGGCAAAGCCCACGCTACGGGTTTCAGACGACCTCTGCCATCCCCCTTTTACATCTCTTCCAATTTCGCAAACTTGGTATCCAGCTCTTTCACGCCCTGTTTGCCGAAGTTGATGGTCAGTCGGGCGGATTCGCCTTTGTCCACGGCATCGATGATGACGCCGGTGCCGAATTTGGCGTGGCGGACGTTTTGTCCGATGCGGAAGCCTGCGTAGGTTTGGGGCTGTTTGTAGTCGTCGATGATTTTGTCTTTGGGGGTGGCGGCTTGGCGCGTGTTGCCGTAGCTGTCGTAGGCGGTCTTTTTGACGGACAGGTAGTGCAATACTTCGGGGGGGATTTCTTCGACGAAGCGGGAGACGATGCCGAATTGGGTTTGTCCGTGCAGCATGCGTTGTTGTGCCATGGTGATGTAGAGGCGTTTGCGGGCGCGGGTGATGGCGACGTACATGAGGCGGCGTTCTTCTTCGAGGCCGCCGCGTTCGGCAAGGCTCATTTCGCTGGGGAAGCGGCCTTCTTCCATGCCGGTGAGGAAGACGGCGTTAAATTCCAAGCCTTTGGAGGCATGGACGGTCATGAGTTGGACGGCTTTTTCGCCTGCGCCTGCTTGGTTTTCACCGGATTCGAGGGCGGCGTTGCTTAGGAAGGCGAGGATGGGGAAGGCGGGGTCGTCTGAAATGTTGTCGGGCAGGATTTCGAAGTTGCTGTCTTCGGGTTTGAATTCGATGGCGGCGTTGACGAGTTCGTCGAGGTTGTCGAGGCGGTCTTGGTTGTCGCCTTTTTGGGTTCGGTAGTGTTCGGTCACGCCGCTGTCTTTGAGGATGCCGACGATGATTTCGGACAGGGGCATTTGTCCGACTTGGTTGCGCATGGCTTCGATGAGGCGGACGAAGGCGGCGACTTTGGCGGCTTTTGCGCCGGCGTTGCAGGCTGCCTGCCAGAGGGTGATGCCTTGTTCGCTTGAGGCCGTCTGAAGGTTTTCGACGGTACGCGCGCCGATGCCGCGCGGCGGGAAGTTGATGACGCGCAAGAGGGCGTTGTCGTCGTCGGGGTTGACGGCAAGGCGCAGGTAGGCGAGCGCGTGTTTGATTTCTTGGCGTTCGTAAAAGCGCAGTCCGCCGTAGATTTTGTAGGGGATGCCGCTGCGGAACAGGCTTTGTTCGATAACGCGGGATTGGGCGTTGCTGCGGTAGAGGACGGCGATTTCGTCCAAATCCCAGCCTTCGCGTTCGAGGGCTTTGGTTTCGTCAACGATGAATTGGGCTTCTTCGAGGTCGGTAAAGGCGGAGTAGTAGCGGATTTTGTCGCCTGCCTCGGCGTCGGTGCGCAGGTTTTTGCCGAGGCGTTCGTCGTTGTTTTCGATGACGGCGTTGGCGGCGGCGAGGATGTTACCGACGGAGCGGTAGTTTTGTTCGAGTTTGACGGGCGCGTCGATGTGGAACTCTTCCATCAGCGCGGTCATGTTGCCGACGTTTGCGCCGCGGAACCGGTAGATGCTTTGGTCGTCGTCGCCGACGGCAAATACCGCCGCGTTGCCGCCCGCCATGAGTTTGAGCCAGGCGTATTGCAGCTTGTTGGTGTCTTGGAACTCGTCGACCAGAATGTGATTAAAGCGGTTTTGGTAGTGCTGGCGCAGGATTTCGTTGCTTTGCAGCATTTCGTAGCTGCGGAGCATGAGTTCGGCGAAATCGACCACGCCTTCGCGTTGGCAGATTTTGTCGTATTCGGCGTAGCATTCAATCATGCGGCTTGTGTGCGGGTCTGGCGCGCTCAACACGGAAGCGCGCAAACCGGATTCTTTTTGCGCGTTGATAAAGCCTTGCAGCGAACGCGGCGCGATGATTTCTTCGGCGATGTTGAGGCTTTTGAGCAGGCGTTTGATAAGGGAAAGCTGGTCGCTGCTGTCGAGGATTTGAAAGGAAGACGGCAGGCCGGCGTCGCGGTGGTGCAGCCGTAGAAAGCGGTGGCAGAGACCGTGAAACGTGCCGAGCCACATGGCGCGGACGTTGATGGGAATCATCGCGCCGAGTCGGGTTTGCATCTCTTTGGCGGCTTTGTTGGTAAACGTTACCGCCATAATGCTGTGTACGCTTGCCTGACCGGTTTGCAACAGCCATGCGATGCGCGTGGTCAGCACGCGCGTCTTGCCGCTGCCCGCGCCCGCCAAAACGAGGGCGGATTGCGGCGGCCAGGTTACGGCGGAGAGTTGTTCGGGATTTAAGCCTTGCAGGAGGGCTGCGGAAGAGGATTCGGAAAACATAAATACCGCATGAAAAAAAGTAGGAATACGGTATTTTAATAGAAACGGTTTAAGGTCGTCTGAAAAAGTGCAGCGGCAGGGCAGCACTTTTCCAATCGACGGTTTGATGATGCGGCACAGAAGATATTGACAAACCGCCGCCCCTGCATATAGATTCATTAAAACATAACCAAAATGAACAACAAATGAGAATAGAGATCACACCAATCAGCGAATCCGCTTTGGTCTGCCGACTGAATGCACCTTCCGAACTGGGTAAACAGCAAAAGTTGTGGGCGTTTGCCGCTGCGCTCGAGCAGCACGACAGGATTGAGGAAGTGGTGGTCGGCATGAACAATCTGACCGTGTTCACCCGTTTCGATACCGATTTGGCGACGCTCGCCGATGAATTGCAATATGTGTGGGAACACACCGCCGTTACAGACCATCAGGGCAAACTGGTGGAAATTTCCGTCTGCTACGGCGGCGAATACGGGCCGGATTTGGCGGAAGTCGCTGCTTTCCATCAGACGGATATTTCCGAAATCGTCCGCCGCCATACGGCGCAAACCTATACCGTATTTATGATGGGCTTCCAGCCCGGTTTCCCTTATCTGGGCGGCTTGCCCGAAGCATTGCACACGCCCCGCCGTGCCGTGCCGAGAACGTCCGTTCCCGCCGGTTCGGTCGGTATCGGCGGCAGTCAGACCGGTGTGTATCCGTTCGCTTCGCCCGGCGGCTGGCAGATTATCGGCAGAACCGAATTACCCTTGTTCCGAGCCGATTTGAATCCGCCGACCCTGCTGGCGGCAGGCGACCAAGTCCGCTTTGTTGCAGAAAGGATTGAGCCATGATTCACGTTTCGGCAGTGCAGGCACCGGCGCATATTCAGGATACTGGTCGCTACGGACACCGGCGTTACGGCATCGGTCATGCCGGTGCGATGGACACGGTTGCTTTGGCGGCGGGCAATATTTTATTGGGCAACGACGAAGGCACGGCCGCAATCGAAATCGCTTTGGGCGGGATAATGCTGGTGTTTGAACGGGATACGCCGTTTTGTCTCACCGGTGCCGTGTATCAGGCGGAGTTGGACGGCGAACCGGTCCATTCGTATTGGCGTTATACCGCCCGCAAAGGTCAGACCTTGAATCTGGTGCGTGCCGTGCAGGGCATGTACGGCTATGTGTGTGTGGCGGGCGGATTTGATGTGCCGGAAGTGATGGGTTCGAGAAGCACCGACCTGAAAGCCGGTTTCGGCGGCCATCAGGGCAGAATGCTGCAAAAAGGCGATTGTCTCCCCATCGGCAAAGGTGCGCAGGAATTGTCCAAAGTCGGCATCGCCCCGATACCGTTTACCGATACCGTCCACCTTGTTCCTTCGTCGGAATATGCCGCTTTCAGTGAAAAAGGGCGTCTGAATCTGGAACGGGAAACGTGGACGCTGCAAAGCGACAGCAACCGCATGGGCTACCGCTTCGACGGACAGCCGCTGACCCTGTCGCAACCTTTGGAAATGCTGTCCCACGCTGTTCAGGCAGGAACCGTGCAGGTGCCGCCCGGCGGCAAACCGATTATCCTGCTGGCCGATGCGCAAACCACCGGCGGTTATCCGAAAATCGCCACCGTTGCCGCCGCCGATTTGGGCAGGCTGGCACAGGTGCGTTTCGGCAGCAAAGTCAAATTCAAAATAATCGGCTTGAAAGAAGCCTCCGCCCTGCGGCGCAAAAACCAAGCCTATCTGAACCAAATACGGAGAATCGCCCATGAAGCAGGTTGATTTAAACGCCGATCTCGCCGAAGGCTGCGGCAGCGACGAAGCCCTGTTGCAGGTGATTACTTCGGCCAACATCGCCTGCGCCCAACACGCCGGAAGCATTGCCGATATTCGGGCGGCATTGGCGTATGCCCAACAAAACGGCGTGCGCATCGGAGCACACCCCGGCTATCCCGATCGGGAAAACTTCGGCCGTACCGAAATGAATCTGTCCGAAGCCGATTTGCGGGCGTGTCTGAATTACCAGTTGGGCGCATTGCAGGCCTTGTGCCGTGATCAGGATTTGGAAATGGCTTATGTCAAACCGCACGGCGCAATGTACAACCAAGCGGCGAAAAACCGTGCGCTGGCGGATACCGTTGCCCGAATTGTGGCGGATTTCGACCCGAAATTGAAATTGATGGCACTTTCCGGCAGCCTGCTCTTGGAAGCCGGAAAAGCCGCAGGCTTGGGCGTGATTTCCGAAGTATTCGCCGACCGCCGCTATTTGCCCGACGGTACGCTGGTTCCCCGCAGTCGCCCCGATGCGCAGGTGGACAGCGACGAGGAAGCCATCGCCCAAGTATTGCAGATGGTGCGGGACGGGCAGGTCAAAGCAGTGGACGGCAGCCTGGTTGCCGTGCAAGCCGACAGCATCTGTCTGCACGGCGACGGGCCGCACGCCGTGGTGTTTGCCGAAAAAATCCGGCAGGAACTACTGGCGGCAGGCATCAAAGTTTCTGCTTGAAAAACAGTTCATAGGCGGTCTGAAAACCGCAGGCTGAAAACCGCAGGTTTCGCCCAAACACAGTAACAGCCAATTTTATAGAGAATAAGCGATTATGTCTGATCAAAAAAACCGCAGAAATGCCTTAATCGGCGCTGCATTCCTGATGGCGACTTCCGCCATCGGTCCGGGCTTTCTGACCCAAACCGCCACTTTCACCCAAGCACTGGGGGCAAGTTTCGGCTTTGTGATTCTGCTCTCGATTCTGCTCGACATCGGGGCGCAGCTCAATATTTGGCGGATTGTCGCCGCTTCCGAAAAACGGGCGCAGGATATTGCCAATCAGGTCTTGCCCGGCGCAGGCTATTTCTTGGCTGTGCTGATTGTGATGGGCGGTTTGGCATTCAATATCGGTAACGTCGGCGGCGCAGGCTTGGGTCTGAACCTGCTGACCGGACTGTCGCCGGAAACCGGTGCCGTGATCAGCGGCGTGATTGCCATCGGTGTGTTTCTGTTTAAAGAAGCAGGCAAAGTGATGGACAAATTCGCCCAAGTGATGGGTTTCGTAATGATTGCGCTGACGGTTTATGTGGCATGGCAGGCGAATCCGCCGCTGGCAGATGCCGCCGTGCATACCTTTATGCCGGAAGAACTCGATGCAATGGCGATTGTTACACTGGTGGGCGGCACGGTCGGCGGCTACATCACCTTCGCCGGTGCGCACCGTCTGCTGGACGCAGGCATCAAAGGCAAATCGGCGTTGCCGGAAGTGAGCCAAAGCTCGGTGCGGGCGATCCTGATTGCCTCGATTATGCGTATTGTATTGTTTTTGGCGGTTTTAGGCGTGGTCAGCCAAGGCGTACAGCTCAATCCCGACAACCCTGCTTCCACACCGTTTGAATATGCGGCGGGATACATCGGCCTGCTGATTTTCGGCGTGGTGATTTGGGCGGCTTCGATTACTTCGGTGATTGGTGCGGCTTATACTTCGGTGTCGTTCTTCTCCGGTCTCAGCCCGTCTATCGAACGCAATAAAAACAAATGGATTATTGCCTTTATCGCCGTGTCTACCGCCGTATTTTCCACTATCGGCAAACCGGCGCAGGTGCTGGTGTTCGTAGGCGCATTAAACGGCCTGATTTTACCGATTTCCCTCGGTCTGATTCTGATTGCCGCCTACAAAACCAAAATTGTCGGCGACTACAAACACCCGCTGTGGCTCACTGTTTCCGGCGTGATAGTGGTCGGTTTGATGGCAGTACTCAGCGCCATCACCATCAGCAAATATATCAGCGGTTTGTTCGGCTGAACCTTGTAGCGCAGATGTTTGATTTTGTATATTATCCGAAGTTTGCCGCCTGATATGGAAAGTCCCTGTTTCAGACGATGTATCCGGTCTGAAACCTATTTACAACTATGAAACGCTTCACCTATCCTCTTTCCGACGGTTTGTGCATCGAAATCGAACTGAAACGCAGTGCCAAGAAAAATCTGATTCTTCGCTCCGTCGATACGCAAACGGTCAGCATCAACGTCCCACCCTTTTTTCAAGACCGCGCGTTGGCAAACTGGCTGGCGGCAAACGAAACGATATTGCGGAACACGCTTGCCAAAACGCCCATACATCCGGTTTCCCACCCAAACTTACCCGAGTGGATTTGGTATCGGGGATTAAAGGCCAAGCTGGATACCCACAGCCAAAGCCATATCCGTATCACGTCGTCTGAAATCCTGCTTCCCCGAAAAGAAACCGCCGCACAAATCGACCACCTGCGCCGCCTTTTGAACGAACGCGCACGCGAATACCTGCTGCCCCGCCTTGAAAAACACGCAGCCGAAACAGGGCTGACGCCCGCTGCCACAGACCTGAGCAACGCCAAAACCTTTTGGGGTGTATGCCGCCCGCACACCGGCATCCGCCTCAATTGGCGGCTGATCGGCGCGCCCGAATACGTCGCCGACTATGTCTGCATCCACGAACTCTGCCACCTCCGCCACCCCGACCACAGTCCGCGCTTTTGGCATTTGGTGAACACCCTGACGCCGCATACCGACAATGCTAAAAGTTGGCTGAAGGCGCACGGGCAGGAATTGTTTGTGCTGGGGTGAAGGGTAACCTAGCGTGGGCTTCGCCCGCGAGAATCCGCCCTCTCCCGTCCGGCTGGAGAGAATCGGAGAGAGTGTGGCTCTTGCCCCTTATACCGTATATCCGCAAGCCACCCCCATCCTAACCTTCCCTCACCAGCCGTGGGAAGGGATCAGGTTGCCGTAGCTGAAAAAAGGTCGTCTGAAAAACCTATTTCGAGCTTTTCAGACGACCTTTCATCTATATTTCAAACACTATCTAAATCAGTTTCTGCTGCTTCAACTCATTCTTCAGATACGCATAATAAACCGGCGCGACGATGATGCCGCCGACGCCGAAAATCCGTTCGAACACGACCATCGCCACCAAGAGTTCCCATGCGCTTGATTCGATTTCCGAACCGATGATTTTCGCGTTCAGGAAATATTCGAGCTTGTGGATGACGACCAAAAACACCAACGAAGCGACCGCCACATATAAAGACGCGCCGAGGCTCAAGATGATAATGATGGTGTTGGAAATCAGGTTGCCCGCGACGGGAATCAGTCCGACGATGAAGGCGATCACCAACACGGTTAGCTTAAACGGCAACTCGACGCCGAAAAGCGGCAGGATCAGATAGAGGTACACGCCCGTCAGCGCGGTATCAATCAGCGAGATTTTGACCTGCGCCAGAAACACGCGCTCGAAGCTGGTTTCGAAGTTCACAATCCGCCGCACCAGCTCTGCCTTGAAGGGCGGCATTTTGCGGCGGTTTTTGCGCATGTTGAGGCGGTGGAAACTGAGCATCGCGCCGATGATGATGCCGATAAGGATATACACGAACGAGGTGAAGCTGTTTTTACTGATGCGCGTCAGCGCGGCGCTGTATTCTTCAATCAATTTGACCGCATAGGCTTTGATTTCGGCGGTATTGTTGGGCAGCATGTTCAAAACCGACTGCGGCAGGCTGCTGCTGTTTTTCGTGTCTTCTAAAATCGCCGCCAGCTTGGTCAGCATGACGGGGATATGCCCGCCGTGAATCAGATGGTAAATCCCCAGCGACATCAATAGGATAACTGTCAACACGATGCCTATGGTCAGCGTGGTTGAAATCAGGTTGATATTGTGTGCGTTGAGCGATTTGTGCAGAAACGTATTGCGCGTAAGCGTACGGCGGCGCAGCCAAAGAATCAGGCCGTTGGTCTTGGTGATGAAGACGTAGGTCAGGATAACGGCGAGCAAAAGGGGCAAAAAGTGGAAGTACAGCACCACAAACAGGGCAAGCCCCATCAAGATGTAGGATGCACTGCGGAAGCGGGAATGTTCGAAAATCATTGAATGTAATGCCATGAAATATATAAATTTAAACAATCAAGCTATGAAGTACGATTAATAAAGCAGGACAAGGGGGTTAACCCGCCTTTTGAAACTTTATTTCAATTTCTCTTGACCTGACTTCGGTTTACAAACTAACCGTTACAATAAAAACTCAATCGCACCAAGCAGTTATGCGTTTGTCTTTACGCAAATTGCCATTTGGCATTTGACGGAATTATTTTATCAGACAAATTTCCCGAAAGGATATTACATATGAAAACATTGTCTAAATTGACCTCCCTCGTTCTTGTTTCTGCCGGTTTGATCGCTGCTCCTGTGGCTATGGCCCAACCTGCTTCCGGTAAAGCAGCTACTAAAGCAGGACATGTTCACAAAAAAACCAACAAAGCTAAAAAACAAGCCAACGAATTGAAACAAGACAAAGCCGCCGAAGCTGCAACAACTGAAGCCACTTCCACCGATGCTGAAGTTAAAGCCATGGGCGAACAAGGCCAGGCTGCAACCCAGACCGCGCCTGCAGCAGATCTGGAACAAGCTCCTGCCAACCAAACCCCTGCTGCAAAATAAGCAGGATTATAGTGGACTGAATTAAAAGAGGGATTTTATTTCCCACGCACCGTTTTGACGGCTGTCGTCCTTTTTGAATTTAGGCCATTAAATGTCTATCGCAGGCAAAAGGTCGTCTGAAAAGTTTTCAGACGACCTTTTGCCGTTCACGATTCACACATATTCGCTTTTATCGTTTTCTTTCCAAGCCTGATGAGAGCAGAGCCAGAGCAACACAATCCCGCACACTGTTGAAGCCAGCATCATGCCCGCCATCACCAACGCGGAACCATTGTGCAGCCGAGTCGCCAACAGCCCCACGCTTGCGCCGATGATGGATTGGAACACGCCCAACACCGCATTCGCGCTGCCGCTTTCCTGTTTGAAATAAGTCATAAAGCAAGCCTGCGTGTTCGCGCCGACCAAGCCTTGCGTACCTACCGAAAACATCACGCATGGCACCAAAGCCCACATCGGCGGCAGTCCCAGCAATAGGACCAGCAGCACCATCGTCAGGTTCGCCGCAAACTGCACGATAATGCCCCATTTCAAAATACTTTGCGGGTGCGCCCCCGTTTTCAGCCGCCATGCCGTGATGCGGTTAAACGAAGCCATCGTGAGGATGTTCAGCGCAAACACCCAAGCGTATTCGCGTGGCGTAACATGGTACAGCTTTTGGTAAACAAAAGATGATTCCGTCAGAAACGCAAACATCGACGCGAAGCTGAATGCCTGAAAAAACAGATAGCCCATCGCCGCCCGCGTTTTCAGCACTCTGGCGAACCGTCCAGCTACCAGTCCGAAAATATCCATCCCGATTTTGCCCGTCTGCTTCGGACGCGGCAGGAAAGCAAACACCAAGATGAACAAAACAAACGAATACGCCGCCAAAAAACCGAAAATAAAACGCCAGCCACCCAATTCCTGCAACAGAGAGCCGAACATAGGCGCAATCAGCGGCACGACCATCAGGATAATGCCGATTAAGGCAAACATTTGCGCCGCCTGCCTGCCCGAATAATAATCGCGCACCATCGCTCCGACGATGACCACCGTCATCCCCGCGCCGAACGCCTGTACCGCGCGCAGGTTCAACAGCCCGTCCACCGACTGCACCATCGTCAGAGCGGCAACGGCCGCAAAATAAATGCTCAAACCGACCAAAGCCACCGGTTTGCGCCCCTTGATGTCCGAAACCGCACCGCCGGCAATCTGCCCGAACGCCACGCCGAACATAAACAAAACCAAACTCTGCTCAATGCGGTGTATATCCGCGCTCAGCGACTGCGCCATTTCCGGTATGGCGGGCAGGTAGGCATCGACCGAAAACGGCATCAGGGCAACCAACATCGCCATCAAAACCGCCATTTGCTTTTCGCCCAGCGGGGCGGGGGTGGATTCGGACATAAGGGACTTTCAGAATGTTCAAACGAAACAAACCGCCCTGACATATCCTAGGCGGTTGAAATAAAAAGAAGTATATCATGTTTTCATACCAGGCCGCAGCATACTCCCCCTATTAACAAAGAGGTCGTCTGAAAAACGTCCCGACAGATTTCAGACGACCTCTCCCGTTTTCCGTTACAATAAACACCCTCCGAATCACAGCACATGACCGTCCATGTACGACAACATCCGCTTCCACCTAGACGAAGAATATCCCGAAGGTCTGCCGTCCGAAAACGCCGCCACGCATATCGGCATGTACTGGATATGGGCGGCGCAGACAGGGCTGGCGAATCCCGTTTGGCAAACCGCCCCCGAAAGCGCGGAAGATTTCGCCAATATGCTCAAAGGCAGAACCAGCGGCCGCCGCTTCCTGCTCAAACACATGGACGGCGCGCTCACGCCCGACGACTTCACCGAACAAGGGCAGCAATTCACCTCCTACTATTACGACGATGAAGAAGACGGCTACGGCGCATTTCTAGAAGACTACGTCCGCACCCTCGACACCCCGTCGCTCGGCGGCTTCTACCACGTCCCCAACACCCCCGAAACCTACCACCGTCTCAAACCCGTCTTCCAGTCAGCGTTTGATCAATGGAAAAACAATTTGGCATCCCCTGTCGGAGAGCAACCGTGAAACTCATCATCCTCGACCGCGACGGTGTCGTCAACCAAGACCGCGACGACTTCGTCAAATCCGTAGACGAATGGATACCCATCGAAGGCAGCATGGACGCCATCGCCTTCCTGACGCAGGCAGGTTACAGGATAGCCGTCGCCACCAACCAATCCGGAATCGGACGCAAATACTTTACCGTTCAAGACCTGACCGAAATGCACGCCAAAATGCACCGCCTCGTCCGTCAGGCGGGCGGCGAAATCGACGGCATCTGGTTTTGCCCGCACACCGCCGCCGACAACTGCGACTGCCGCAAACCAAAGCCCGGCATGATTTTCGACATCCTCGAACGCTTCAAAGCCGACCCCGCCGAAACCTGGCTGGTCGGCGACAGCCTGCGCGACCTCCAAGCCATGCACGAGGCTGGAGGAAAAACCGCGCTCGTCATGACCGGCAAAGGCAAGAAAACCCTGTCGCAACAGGAAAAAGAATTACCCGAAAACACCCAAATCTTCGACAGCCTGCTCGCCTTCTCCCAATACATCATGCACGAAGCCGCGCAAGACCGTTCAGACGGACAGGCAAACCCGTAAATACACGAGGTCGTCTGAAACCCTGTTTCGCCCCGTTTCAAGCACAAACAAGATTTCAGACGACCCATCCGACAGGTAAAAACATGCTCCTCATCCGCAATCTGACCTACTGGTTCATCCTCAGCACCAGCCTGATTTTACTTTTCCCCTTCATGCTCCTCGCCCTGCCCGTCCAAGGCGGTGCGCACAAAATGGCGCAAATTTGGGTACGCATCCTCAACTGGTCGCTCAAACACATCATCGGACTCAAATACCGCCTCATCGGTGCCGAAAACATCCCCGACCGCCCCTCCATCATCTGCGCCAAACACCAAAGCGGCTGGGAAACCCTCGCCCTGCAAGAAATCTTCCCGCCGCAGGTTTACGTCGCCAAACGCGAATTGTTCAAAATCCCCTTTTTCGGCTGGGGACTGAAACTCGTCAAAACCATAGGCATAGACCGCAGCAACAGCCGCGAAGCCAACAAACAGCTGATGGAACAAGGCATGGCGCGTAAAAACGAAGGCTACTGGATTACTATCTTCCCCGAAGGCACACGCCTGCCGCCCGGCGAAAAAGGCCGCTACAAACTCGGCGGCGCGCGCATGGCGAAAATGTTTGAAATGGACATCGTCCCCGTCTCCCTCAACAGCGGCGAATTTTGGCCGA
This sequence comes from Neisseria sp. DTU_2020_1000833_1_SI_GRL_NUU_006, assembly GCA_032388755.1. NCBI lineage: Bacteria > Pseudomonadati > Pseudomonadota > Betaproteobacteria > Neisseriales > Neisseriaceae > Neisseria > Neisseria sp. DTU_2020_1000833_1_SI_GRL_NUU_006. The sequence goes on from CP135593.1 coordinate 1,611,512, forward strand.
AAAACGCCTTCCTCAAACACCCCGGCACCATCACCGTCGTCATCAACCCCGTCATCCCCCACAGCAGAGGGACGGAAGCAGAATTGATGGCGGAATGCGAAAAACGGATTGAAACGCAACAACCCCTTATCGAAGGAAAAGGACCGTTTGCCGCAAAAAATAGGAAAGCAACAGCATCGCCATCATGATAAAAGGTCGTCTGAAAATCAGTTTTCAGACGACCTTCCCTCAAATAAAAAAAACCTGCACGGTTGTCCGTGCAGGTTTTTGTTTGCGCTCAGGTTTGGGCAACCTTACATCATGCCGCCCATACCACCCATGCCGCCCATGTCAGGCATAGCCGGTTTTTCTTCAGGGATTTCGGCAATCATGCAGTCGGTCGTCAGCATCAGGCCGGCGATAGACGCGGCGTGTTGCAGCGCGGAACGGGTTACTTTGGCGGGGTCGAGTACGCCCATTTCAATCATGTCGCCGTATTCGCCGGAACCTGCGTTGTAACCGTAGTTGCCTTTGCCTTCCAGCACTTTGTTCACCACTACGCTAGGCTCGCCGCCTGCATTGGCAATGATTTGGCGCAGCGGAGACTCAACGGCGCGCAATACGATTTGTACGCCTGCGTCTTGGTCGGCATTGCCGGTGTGCAGGTTTTCCAAAGCGGCACGGGCGCGCAACAGGGCTACGCCGCCGCCGGCAACCACACCTTCTTCAACGGCTGCGCGGGTAGCGTGCAGCGCGTCTTCCACGCGGTCTTTTTTCTCTTTCATTTCGACTTCGGTAGCGGCACCGACTTTGATTACTGCCACGCCGCCTGCCAGTTTGGCAACGCGCTCTTGCAGTTTTTCTTTGTCGTAATCGCTGGTTGCGGTTTCGATTTGTTGGCGGATTTCGGCAACACGCGCTTCGATTTGGGCTGCGTCGCCGAAGCCGTCGATGATGGTGGTGTTTTCTTTACCGATTTCGATGCGTTTGGCTTGACCCAAGTCTTCCAGAGTGGCTTTTTCCAAAGACAGGCCGACTTCTTCGGCAATCACGGTACCGCCGGTCAGGATGGCGATGTCTTGCAACATGGCTTTGCGGCGGTCGCCGAAGCCCGGGGCTTTCACGGCAACGGTTTTCAGGATGCCGCGGATGTTGTTCACCACCAAAGTCGCTAAGGCTTCGCCTTCTACGTCTTCAGCGATGATCAAGAGCGGACGGCTGGCTTTTGCCACTTGTTCCAAAACAGGCAGCAGGTCGCGGATGTTGCTGATTTTTTTGTCGAACAACAATACAAAAGGATTGTCCAGCGCAGCGATTTGTTTTTCCGCGTCGTTGATGAAGTAAGGGGACAGGTAGCCGCGGTCGAACTGCATACCTTCGACGACATCCAATTCGTTTTCCAAAGATTTGCCGTCTTCAACGGTAATCACGCCTTCTTTGCCGACTTTTTCCATCGCTTCGGCAATAATCGCGCCGACTTGTTCGTCGGAGTTGGCGGAAATCGAGCCGACTTGGGCGATTTCTTTGGAAGTGTCGCAAGGTTTGGCGATGTTTTTCAGCTCTTCAACCAAAGCGGCAACGGCTTTGTCGATACCGCGTTTCAGGTCGGTCGGGTTCATGCCGGCGGTCACGTATTTCATGCCTTCGGCAACGATGGCTTGAGCCAGTACGGTGGCGGTAGTCGTACCGTCGCCCGCTACGTCGTTGGTTTTGGACGCTACTTCTTTTACCATTTGCGCGCCCATGTTTTCGAATTTGTCTTTCAGTTCGATTTCTTTAGCGACGGTAACGCCGTCTTTAGTGATGTGCGGACCGCCGAATGCGCGGTCAACCACTACGTTGCGACCTTTAGGGCCCAAAGTTACGCGGACGGCGTTTGCCAGAGTGTTCACGCCGCTGACCATTTTTTGGCGGACTTCGTTACCGAACTGTACGTCTTTTGCTGCCATGTTTTGATTCTCCAAAATTGTTTAATGTTGTTTGAGGTCGTCTGAAAACCTTGTACGCCTTTTCAGACGACCTGTTGTTCTGAATACACGGAATGTTTATTCGACAATACCGAAAATATCTTCTTCGCGCATCACCAACAGCTCTTCGCCGTCGGCTTTTACGGTTTGGCCGCTGTATTTGCCGAAAATGATTTTGTCGCCGACTTTGACATCCAGCGGACGGCGTTCGCCGTCTTTGCCGATTTTACCCGCACCTACGGCGATCACTTCGCCCATATCGGGTTTTTCAGCGGCTGCGCCCGGCAAGACGATGCCTGATGCGGTTTTTTCTTCAGCTTCCAAGCGTTTGACGACGACGCGGTCGTGTAAAGGACGGATGGTCATGTTTTATGCTCCGATAAATAGTTTGAAAACAATCATCTGCCTTTATCCGGCAGATGCGGTTTGAAAAAGAAGGCGGCAAGTTTGTCAACAAACTTACCTTAACACAGCGGCAAATTAGGGTTTGTCCCGATAAATTCAAGGGAAGAAGTAAAAATTTTCTATGCGGGGTCGTCTGAAAACAGACATGACAAGTTGCGCACCATCACCACCCTACTTTCAATGCTGATCAAGCAGACAGACATTTTCAGACGACCTTTTACAGACGGCGGGCTTCACATACTTCAATCAACAAAAAACCAGACACTATCGGCACAAATCTATGCACACCTTTACAAAATAATATCCTACCTTTAAAATAAATAAAAATTATTATTAATAAATAATTTATCGATTAACTGAAACTTATCCAACAGAAGGAAATTTCCATGACTTCACCCCTGTTCCGCTTCAGCCTGCTTTCAATGGCACTCGCCGCCGGTTTTGCCCACGCGGAAAACGAAGCGAAAGAAAGCGTTACCCTTGATACGGTTACCGTAAAAGGTGACCGCCAAGGCAGCAAAATCAAAACTAATATCGTCACCCTTCGTCAAAAAGACGAAAGCACATCAACCGATTTGCGCGAATTGTTAAAAGAAGAACCTGCCATCGATTTCGGCGGCGGTAACGGCACATCCCAACACATGACCTTGCGCGGCATGGGTCAGAACTCTGTCGACATCAAGGTGGACAACGCCTATTCCGACAGCCAAATCCTTTACCACCAAGGCAGATTTATTATCGATCCCGCTTTGGTTAAAGTCGTTTCCGTACAAAAAGGCGCGGGTTCCGCCTCTGCCGGTATCGGCGCAACCAACGGCGCGATCATCGCCAAAACCGTCGATGCCCAAGACCTGCTCAAAGGCTTGGATAAAAACTGGGGCGTGCGCCTCAGCAGCGGCTATGCCTCTAATGACGGCGTAAACTACGGCGCAAGCGTATTCGGAAAAGAGGGCAACTTCGACGGTTTGTTCTCTTACAACCGCAACGATGAAAAAGATTACGAAGCAGGTAAAGGCTACAAAAGTCCCGACGGCGGCAAAACCGTACCTTACAGCGCACTGGACAAACGCAGCTACCTGGCCAAAATCGGAACAACCTTCGGCGACGGCGACCACCGCATCGTGTTGAGCCACATGAAAGACCAGCACCGGGGCATCCGTACTGTGCGTGAAGAGTTTACAATCTTCGAGTCCGACCCTGCAAAAGACAGGCAGAAACCCTCATACCGTGAAACTACCCAATCCAACACCAACTTGGAGTACACGGGTAAAAACCTGGGCTTTGTCGAAAAACTGAACGCCAACGCCTATGTGTTGGAAAACGAACGCTATTCCGCCGATGACAGCGGCAGCGGTTACGCAGGCAATGTGGTCGGCCCTAACCATACCCGAATCGCCACTCGTGGTGCGAACTTCAACTTCGACAGCCGCCTTGCCGAACAAACCCTGTTGAAATACGGTATCAACTACCGCCATCAGGAAATCGAGCCGCAAGCGTTTTTGAACAACGAATTTAAGATCTCCGGTAAGAAACCAGACCCAAAAGATCCTAAAAAAGAAATAGATAAGACCGATGAAGAAAAAGCGGAAGACAAGAAAGTTATGGATCTTGTCCATTCCTACAAACTGTCCAACCCGACCAAAACCGATACCGGCGCGTATATCGAAGCCATTCACGAAATTAACGGCTTTACCCTGACCGGCGGACTGCGTTACGACCGCTTCAAGGTGAAAACCCATGACGGCAAAACCGTTTCAAGCAGCAGCCTTAACCCGAGTTTCGGCGTGATTTGGCAGCCGCACGAACACTGGAGCTTCAGCGCAAGCCACAACTACGCCAGCCGCAGCCCGCGCCTGTATGACGCGCTGCAAACCCACGGCAAGCGCGGCATCATCTCGATTGCCGACGGCACCAAAGCCGAACGCGCGCGCAATACCGAAATCGGTTTCAACTACAACGACGGCACGTTTGCCGCAAACGGCAGCTACTTCTGGCAGACCATCAAAGACGCGCTTGCTAATCCGCAAAACCGCCACGACTCTGTCGCCATCCGTGAAGCCGTCAATGCCGGCTACATCAAAAACCACGGTTACGAATTGGGCGCGTCCTACCGCACCGGCGGCTTGACTGCCAAAGTCGGCGTAAGCCACAGCAAACCGCGTTTTTACGATACACACAAAGATAAATTGTTAAGCGCGAACCCCGAGTTTGGCGCACAAACCGGCCGCACTTGGACGGCTTCCCTTGCCTACCGCTTCCAAAATCCGAATCTGGAAATCGGCTGGCGCGGACGCTATGTTCAAAAAGCCGTGGGTTCGATATTGGTGGCAGGTCAAAAAGGTCGCGACGGCAAACTGGAAAACGTTGTACGCCAAGGTTTCGGTGTGAACGATGTCTTCGCCAACTGGAAACCATTGGGCAAAGACACGCTCAATATCAATCTTTCAGTTAACAACGTGTTCAACAAGTTCTACTATCCGCACAGTCAACGCTGGACCAATACCCTACCAGGTACCGGACGTGATGTACGCTTGGGCGTGAACTACCGCTTCTAAAAAGAGCGGGTAAAATACGGGCAGGTCGTCTGAATCAGCTTCGGTTTTCAGACGACCTGCCTGTCAATCAGATTTCTCAATCTGGCATTTTCCAAACTTTTTTGACAACGGCAGGATTGGAACAGGTATTTGATGCGAGCATCCGCTTTGCGGATTTTCAGACGACCCGTCCATATTATCTGCCCCGAACCCGACAACGGAGAAATTATCCCATGTTACGTTTAACTGCTTTAGCCGTATGCTGCGCCTTTGCTTTGGGCGCGTGTTCGCCGAAAGATTCCGCTTCAAACCAAAACGCCCAAACCGCTTCCGCAGCCCAAACCGAAGGCGCAGATTTGACCGTCAAAACGACGCGCGGCGACGCGAAAGTGCCGCAAAATCCTGAACGTATCGCCGTTTATGACTTGGGTATGCTCGATACTTTAAGCAAATTGGGCGTGAAAACCGGTTTGTCCGTCGATAAAAACCGACTGCCTTATTTGGACGAATATTTCAAAACAACAAAACCTGCCGGTACGCTGTTCGAGCCGGATTACGAAGCACTCAACGCCTACAAGCCGCAGCTCATCATCATCGGCAGCCGCGCAGCCAAAGCGTTTGACAAGTTGAACGCCATTGCGCCGACCATCGAGATGACCGCCGATACCGCCAACCTCAAAGACAGTGCCAAAGAGCGTATCGACGCGCTGGCGCAAATCTTCGGCAAACAGGCGGAAGCCGATAAGCTGAAAGCCGAAATCGACGCATCTTTCGACGCTGCGAAAACTGCCGCGCAAGGTAAAGGCAAAGGTTTGGTGATTTTGGTCAACGGCGGGAAAATGTCCGCCTTCGGACCGTCTTCACGACTGGGCGGCTGGCTGCACAAAGACATCGGCGTTCCGGCCGTTGACGAAGCCATCAAAGAAGGCAGCCACGGTCAGCCCGTCAGCTTCGAATACTTGAAAGAGAAAAATCCCGACTGGCTGTTTGTCCTTGACAGGGGCGCTGCCATCGGCGAAGAAGGACAGGCGGCGAAAGACGTGTTGAACAATCCGCTGGTCGCCGAAACAACCGCATGGAAAAAAGGACAAGTGGTTTACCTCGTTCCCGAAACCTACTTGGCGGCGGGCGGCGCGCAAGAATTGCTGAACGCTTCCAAACAGGTTACCGACGCGTTTAAGGCTGCGAAGTAATTTGATTTGATTAAAAAAAGGTCGTCTGAAACCACAAATCAGGGTTTCAGACGACCTTTTTATTATCCGCAAAGCTTACAGATAGAATTTTTCAACCACTTTCAAATTGTCGTCCAATTTGTACACCAGCGGCTGACCGGTCGGGATTTCCAAGCCCATGATGTCTTCGTCGGAAATGCCTTCGATGTGTTTTGCCAAGGCGCGCAGGGAGTTGCCGTGTGCGGCGACCAAGACGCGTTTGCCGCTGAGCAATGCAGGGGCGATTTGGTCTTCCCAAAACGGCAATACACGCTCCAAGGTAACTTTCAAATTTTCACCGTCGGGTACGACATCGGCGGGCAGGTTGGCATAGCGGCGGTCGTTGTGTGCGGAGAACGGGTCTTTCGGGTCGAGCAGCGGCGGCAGGGTATCGTAGCTGCGGCGCCAGATGTGGACTTGCTCGTCGCCGTATTTTTCGGCGGTTTGTTTCTTGTCCAAACCTTGCAGTTGACCGTAGTGGCGTTCGTTCAGCCTCCAGCTTTTGATTTGCGGCACGAACAGTTGGTCGGATTCTTCCAAAACGATGTTGCAGGTTTTAATCGCGCGGGTCAGGACGGAAGTAAAGGCGATGTCGAACTCGTAGCCTTTTTCCTTCAGTTTTTTACCGGCGGCGGCAGCTTCGGCAAGCCCCTGCTCGCTCAGTTTCACGTCGCGCCAGCCCGTAAACAGGTTTTTTGCGTTCCATTCGCTTTGTCCGTGGCGGATAAATACCAATTCCATGTCGTATGCTCCAATTTGAGGTCGGTAGAAGGGCTTATTTATAACATATTTCGGCTGCTTCTGCCGAACCACCTCCCCTACCCTTGCCTTCAGTCAAACAGCTGCTTTTCAAAATATGAAACCTGCCTGTTAAGACGACCTGCTTTATAATGTTGCCAAAATACGCTTTTACGAAAGACTTTCATGACCCGACGTTTGATTATCGGCATCAGCGGAGCCAGCGGTTTCCAATACGGCATCAAGGCCTTGGCACTTTTGCGCGCACACGATGTCGAAACGCATCTGGTGGTATCTAAAGGCGCGGAAATGACGCGCGCGCTGGAAACACCATATGAAAAAGACGAACTCTACCGCCTTGCCGATGTCGTCCATCCGATAAACCATATAGGCTCCGCCATCGCCAGCGGTTCGTTCAAAACCGACGGGATGCTGATTGCCCCTTGTTCGATGCGCACGCTGGCCGCAGTCGCAAACGGCTTCGGCGACAACCTGCTGACACGCGCGGCGGACGTAGTCCTGAAAGAGCGCCGCCGCCTTGTGCTGATGGTGCGCGAAGCCCCGCTCAACCTTGCCCATCTGGACAATATGCGCCGCGTTACCGAAATGGGCGGCATCGTCTTCCCGCCTACCCCCGCCCTCTACCAGCAGCCGCAAACCATAGACGACATCATCACCCACAGCACCGCCCACGCGCTTTCACTTTTAGGTTTCGACACCGGCGCCGTACCCGAATGGACGGGCGGAACATCTTCCTAAATATCAAAGGTCGTCTGAAACCCGTTTTCAGGCTGGCAGGAGACCCCTCGCCATATCAAGCTGATATAATCCCCGCCAATCATATTTACACGGAGTCATCATGCAGTTCTCGGCATTCGGCGAAAAATTCACGCAACACAGCGGCATCCTGCAACTTATGGACGACCTCGGCGACGCGCTCAAAAGCGACAGGCCCGTCAACATGCTCGGCGGCGGCAATCCGGCGCGGATTGCCGAAGTCAACGCCGTGTTCGCCGACGTATTTTCCAAACTGGCGGCGGAACACGCCGTCGAGAACATCGGCAATTACTCCAATCCCCAAGGCGATGCCGCGCTGATTGACGCGTTGACCGCCTTCCTCAACCGCGAATACGGCTGGAACTTGACCGCCGACAATATCGCGCTGACTAACGGTTCACAGAACGCGTTTTTCTATCTTTTCAACCTTTTCGGCGGCAAATTCAAGGTTTCAGACGACCTTTCCGTAGAGAAAGCCATCCTGCTGCCGCTCGCGCCCGAATACATCGGCTATGCCGACGTGCATGTCGAAGGGCAGCACTTCGTTTCCGTCAAACCGAAAATCGAAGCTGTCGAACACGAAGGCGAAGCAGGCTTCTTCAAATACCGCGTGGACTTTGACGCGCTGGAAAGCCTGCCCGAACTCAAAGCGGGAAAAATCGGCGCGATTTGCTGTTCGCGCCCGACCAATCCGACCGGCAACGTGCTGACCGACGGCGAAATGGCGCGGCTGGACGCTTTGGCGCAAGAACACGGCATTCCGCTGATTATCGACAACGCCTACGGAATGCCGTTCCCCAACATCATTTACAGCGACGTGACGCTGAACTGGCACGAAAACATCATCCTTTGCTTCAGCCTTTCCAAAGTCGGCCTGCCGGGCGTGCGCACCGGCATCATCGTTGCCGCGCCCGAAGTCGTCAAAGCCGTCAGCAGCCTGAACGCGATTGTGAACCTGTCACCCACCCGCTTCGGCGCAGCCATCGCAACACCGCTGCTGCAGGACGGCCGTTTGAAACAGCTTTCAGACGACGTCATCCGGCCGTTTTACCGCAATCAGGCGCAAACCGCCGTCTCGCTGCTCAAGCGCGAGCTGGGCGCGTATCCGCTGAAAATCCACAAGCCCGAAGGCGCGATTTTCCTGTGGCTCTGGTTTGAAAACCTGCCCGTTTCATCGCAAACCCTGTACGAAATGCTCAAAGCCGAAGGCACGCTGATTATTCCGGGCGAACATTTCTTCGTCGGCATCGACACGCAGGATTACCCGCACGCCCGCGAGTGCATCCGCATGAGCATCGCTCAGGACGCTCAAACGCTGGAAAAAGGCATCGCCGCCATCGGCAGGGTGGTGCGCGGTTTGTACGATGCGGCGTAAACGGTAAAGTTGACAGCCATTCAGTCAAAAGGTCGTCTGAAAAAAAGCTTCAGACGACCTTTTTTACTTTTCTATTTGTTGTTCTTGCATGATAATGAAAACGTGGCGAACAAGAAATTTTCATCAATAATAACAATATCAAATTGAATCAATAGTTCCAATAGCACAATTCTTTCTATATAGTATAGCCCATAGCCTAAATAAAACATAATTTATATATCGATATATTGAATTTATTCATATGAGCAAATAAACAAACCCACTGCGAATTTGCCAATCGGCAAATCGTTTCATAAACCACTGACCATTTCATAAAGGAAATCATCATGACTGACTCCAAATGCCCGGTAACCCACCTGACCATGGGCAACGGCGCCCCCGTTGCCGACAATCAGAACAGCCTGACTGCAGGTCCGCGCGGCCCGTTGCTGTCGCAGGATTTGTGGCTGAATGAAAAACTTGGCGACTTCGTGCGCGAAGTCATTCCCGAACGCCGTATGCACGCCAAAGGTTCGGGCGCGTTCGGCACGTTTACCGTAACGCACGACATCACGAAATACACCCGCGCCAAAATCTTCAGCGAAGTCGGCAAAAAAACCGAAATGTTCGCCCGCTTCACCGCCGTTGCGGCAGAGCGCGGCGGTGCCGATGCCGAACGCGACATCCGCGGCTTTGCATTGAAGTTTTATACGGAAGAAGGCAACTGGGATATGGTCGGTAATAACACGCCCGTCTTTTTCATGCGCGACCCGCGCAAATTCCCCGACCTGAACAAGGCAGTCAAACGCGACCCGCGCACCAATATGCGCTCCGCAAAAAACAACTGGGACTTCTGGACGCTGCTGCCCGAAGCCCTGCACCAAGTTACCATCGTCATGAGCGACCGCGGCATCCCCGCCAGCTACCGCCATATGCACGGCTTCGGTTCGCATACCTACAGCTTCTGGAACGAAGCGGGCGAGCGTTTTTGGGTGAAATTCCACTTCCGCACCCAACAAGGCATTAAAAACCTGACCGACAAAGAAGCCGCCAAAATCATCGGGGATGACCGCGAAAGCCACCAGCGCGACCTGTACGAAGCCATCGAACGCGGCGAGTTTCCGAAATGGACGATGTACATCCAAGTCATGCCTGAAGCCGATGCTGAAAAAGTTCCGTATCATCCGTTTGATTTGACCAAAGTTTGGCCGAAAAAAGACTATCCGCTGATTGAAGTGGGCGAATTCGAATTGAACCGCAATCCCGAAAACTTCTTTGCCGATGTGGAACAATCCGCCTTCGCACCGAGCAACCTGGTTCCCGGCATAGGCGCCAGCCCCGACAAAATGCTGCAAGCGCGTTTGTTCAATTACGCCGACGCGCAACGCTACCGCCTCGGCGTGAATTTCCGCCAAATCCCCGTCAACCGCCCGCGTTGTCCCGTCCACAGCAACCAGCGCGACGGATTAGGCCGCGTCGACGGCAACTACGGCAGCCTGCCGCACTACGAACCCAACAGCTTCGGCCAATGGCAGGAGCAGCCCGACTTCGCCGAACCGCCTTTGAAAATCAACGGCGACGCGGCGCACTGGGACTACCGCCAAGACGATGACGCCTACTTCAGCCAACCGCGCGCCTTGTTTAACCTGATGAGCGACGCGCAGAAACAGGCTTTGTTCGACAACACTGCCGCCGCCATGGACGACGCGCCCGACTTCATCAAATACCGCCACATCCGCAACTGCCACAGTTGCGACCCCGCCTACGGCGAAGGCGTGGCGAAAGCCTTGGGGTTGACCGTTGAAGATGCGAAAGCCGCCCGCGCAACCGACCCCGCATTGGGTCAGCCCGGTTTGCTGTAAATGGGAGGAGTCATGTGGATAGAGATTGAAGAATGGTTATCCCACGCAATCCGATACCGCAAACCGCTGACTTAGGTGTGATACGCAAATAGAAAAGTATTGTTAAGCATCCTTTTGGGATTGATTGAAAAGGTCGTCTGAAAACTTGGTTTCCCAGTTTTCAGACGACCTTTTACCGTTCAAATCGGGCTTTATTCAACCGTAACCGATTTCGCCAGGTTGCGCGGTTTGTCCACGTCCGTGCCGCGTGCGAGGGCGGCGTGGTAGGACAAGAGCTGCACGGGGATGGTGTGCACGATCGGCGAGAGTACGCCGACGTGGCGCGGGGCGCGGATGACGTGCACGCCGTCGGTGGCGTTGAAATTGCTGTCCAAATCGGCGAAGACGAAGAGTTCGCCGCCGCGTGCGCCGACTTCCTGCATATTGGCTTTGACTTTGTCCAACAAGCCGTCGTTCGGCGCGATGACGACGACGGGCATGTTTTCGTCCACCAATGCCAGCGGGCCGTGTTTCAATTCGCCTGCGGGATAGGCTTCGGCGTGGATGTAGGTGATTTCTTTCAGCTTCAACGCGCCTTCGAGGGCAATCGGGAAGTGGATGCCGCGGCCCAAAAACAGTGCGCTGTTTTTCTTGGCAAATTTTTGCGCCCACGCGGCGATTTGCGGCTCAAGGTTGAGAACGTGTTGGATGCTGCCGGGCAGTTGGCGCAGTTCTTCGACGTATTCGCGCGCTTTTTCGGCGGAAACCAAACCGCGCTGTTTGCCCAGCGTCACCGCCAAGCCAAACAATACAACCAGTTGTGTGGTGAACGCTTTGGTGGAGGCGACGCCGATTTCTGCACCGGCGCGGGTGTACAGTACCAATTCGCTTTCGCGCGGCAGGGCGGATTCCATGACGTTGCAGATGGACAGGCTGTGTTTGTGCCCTAAGGATTTCGCGTATTTCAGGGCCTCCATCGTGTCCAAGGTTTCGCCGGATTGGGAGATGGTGATGATCAGTTGTTTCGGATCGGCAATCACGTCGCGGTAGCGGTATTCGCTGGCGATTTCGACGTCGGTCGGGATTTTGGCGATGGATTCGAGCCAGTATTTGGCGGTCAGCGCGGCGTAGTAGGACGTGCCGCAGGCAAGGATTTTGATGCTGTGGATGTCGTCGAACACTTCGCGTGCGTTTGCGCCGAAGTTTTCGGGTTCGAAGCCGCCGTCAAGGAAGACTTCGGCGGTATCGGCGATGGCGCGCGGCTGTTCGTGGATTTCTTTCTGCATGAAGTGGCTGTATGGGCCCAACTCCAGCGAAGCGAGCGACAACTCGGATACTTTGACTTTGCGTTGGGTTTCGGCACCGGTTTTGTCAATCAGTTTGTCGATGCCGTTCGCGCTCAATACGGCGATGTCGCCGTCTTCCAAATAGGCGATGCGGCGGGTGAAGGCGATGACGGCGGATACGTCGGAGGCAATGAAGGTTTCTTGGTCGCCCAATGCCACCAAGAGCGGGCAGCCCATGCGTGCGACCACCATTTCTTCAGGTTTGTCCTGCGCCATCACGGCGATGGCGTACGCGCCGTGGAAACGGGCGGCGGCGGCGCGGACGGCTTCAAACAGTTTGCCGCCGTTTTGGGTGTATTCGTGATTGACGCTGTGGGCAATGACTTCGGTGTCGGTTTGCGATTCGAAGGTGTAGCCTAAGGATTGGAGGCGTTCGCGTTCGGCTTCGAAGTTTTCGATGATGCCGTTGTGGACGACGGCAATCATGCCGCCAGAGATGTGGGGGTGGGCGTTGGGTTCGGTTACGCCGCCGTGGGTCGCCCAGCGGGTATGGCCGATGCCGATATGGCCGAACACGCCTTTTTCGCGCGCGGCATCCTCCATCAGCTGCACGCGGCCGACACGGCGCACACGCTTGATTTTGCCGTCCATATTCACGGCGATACCCGACGAGTCGTAACCCCGATATTCAAGGCGTTTAAGACCGTCGGTCAGAAAATCGACTACATTGTGATTGGCGCGGATGGCGCCGACGATACCGCACATATAAGTTCCTTAGTATCTAAAGTTGAAAAAAGACAAGACGCCGGCTTCCGTACGCCTTGCCCGCGCATTATATCAGAACAAAATATATCATACTGAATTTTAAAGAAATTAACATTTTTAAACTATAACTACGGCTGCTATTTCCTCATATTCAACAGTTTAAAAAACTTTTTCAAAATTTCGGACTGTCTCCTGTCTCATGCTCTAATAATCAAAAAAATTGGAACCATCTTGGATTCTGAGAACGACCCCAAACCCCAATCATCAGCCTATTTTTTACGCAAAACCCATTTTACGTCCTGCCCGATCAGCTCTACCGAACGGCTTTCCCACCCGCCTTCCGAAGCCAAAACGGCGGGGTTGGCGGGGAGAGTAAGCAGGCTTTTGCCTTCGCCTAAGATTTTCGACGCTTGGTACAGCACGATTTCGTCTGCCAAGCCTGATTTGATAAAGGCGGAAGTCAGCGTCGCGCCCGCTTCGACCATAAGCTCGCCGTAGCCCAGATCTGCCAATTGGGGCAGCAGTGCGGCAAGGTCTATACGTCCGGCGGCGTTTTCAGACGACCTCAAGATGCGGATATGATTGAACGCGCGGTATGGTTTGAGGCGTTCTTCATCATCGACGGCGGTTACGATGACGGTGGGGCTGAGGTCGTCTGAAATTATGTGGCTGTTCAACGGCGTTTGCAGTTTGCTGTCCAACACGATACGCGCAGGTTGGCGCAGTGTCGGGAAGGTGCGGACGTTGAGGCGCGGGTTGTCGGCAAGCACCGTGCCGATGCCGGTTAAGACGGCGCAGCTTTCCGCGCGTAAGGTTTGTACGTCCGCCCTTGCGGCTTCGCCGGTAATCCAGTAGCTGCGTCCGTCGGCGAGCGCGGTTTTGCCGTCCAGGCTGGCGGCGCATTTGATGCGGACGAACGGGCGGCCGCGTTCGATACGGGAGAGGAAACCGCGGTTGAGTTCGCGCGCTTCGGTTTCCAGCAAACCGCTTTCGGTGCGGATGCCTGCGGCTTCGAGCATTGCCAAACCTTTGCCTGCCACCAGAGGATTGGGATCGGTCATGGCGGCAACCACGCGCGACACGCCCGAGCCGATCAGGGCTTCGGCGCAGGGCGGCGTACGGCCGTAATGGCTACACGGTTCGAGTGTCACATAAGCCGTCGCACCGCGTGCCATTTTGCCTGCCTGCCGCAGCGCGTGTACTTCGGCATGCGGTTCGCCCGCTTTGACATGAAACCCCTGCCCGACGATTTGGCTGCCGTGTGCAATCACGCAGCCGACGCGGGGATTGGGGGAAGTGGAAAAACGCCCGAGCCGCGCAAGGGCAAGGGCGTTTTGCATCATTTGGGTATCAATACAATCAAACATAACTTAGGTTTCTTAAAGTTTTCCGTTTTCAGACGACCTTTTCTTTCGCCGTATTCCGTTCGTCAAAGCATTAACGCGACAAGCTCAATTCTTTCAATACTTCCGACAATTCCTTCTGACCCGCGTGATGGCTGTACGCGCAAACGGTATAAATATTGGCTTCGTGAATGGCGATGCAATATTGGTTGAACTTTCCTTGCCGGTCTTCTCGGTCGGTTTGGTAATTCATGCGGTTGTCGGTGGCGATGCCGACGCGGACATTTTGAGTCTCGTCCGATTGCAGGACGTTTTGAAGTTCGGTGAAATAGGCTTTGGCATCCGTTTGCGCCGGACCGTTGTTCGCCGCATAAATAGTAATGCGCGCTTCAGGGTCGTGTTGGAACAGAATCAGGCTGGAGGCGGGAACGTTTTTCGGATGGCGGGCGGAATCGGCGATGATGTCGGTGAAGTGGCTGTTGTGGACAGAAATGGAAATTTTGCCGTCTTTACTTGTCAGCGTTTGAACCGTATCAGATGCGGCTTTCGGCACTGCATCACCCTGATCGGGGCCGCAGGCGGCAAGGTGGAGCAAGGCGGCGGTTGCAGATAAAATCCTCTTCATATACATCCTCTTCATTATCGATATACTGCTTTCAGACGACCTATTTGCCGTCGGTCTGCACCAGCGTGGCGATTGCCTGGGTAAACTCGGATACGTCGTTGAAACTTTTATACACGGAAGCAAAGCGGACATAGGCGACCTGATCTGTTTTGGCCAATTCTTCCATCGCCATTTCCCCCACCATACGCGACGGTACTTCCTTTTTGCCCGACTGATACAGGCGCTGCTCAATCAGCGCGACCGTTTCATCGATTTTTTCCTGGGCGATCGGGCGTTTGTGCAAAGCCCGTTCCAAACTGGTTTTCAGCTTGTGCGGATTAAACGCCACGCGCGTACCGTTGGATTTAATCACCTGCGGCATCCTCATTTCAACCGTTTCAAACGTGCTGAACCGCTGTCCGCACTCCAAACAGCGGCGGCGGCGGCGGATACTGTTCGTCTCTTCCAAGAGCCGCGAATCTGTAACTTGAGTATTGGGATGCTGACAAAACGGACATTTCATAAGTTTTTGAGTTTATTTGTTTGTGAAACGGAATTGTAGCCGATTGAGTTATTCCCGTATAGTCGGTAGGTTTATTGAGGGTTGAAGAGGTCGTCTGAAAACGGAAATTCGAGCTTTCAGACGACCCTGCAGGAAATAATATGCGGTGCCAATTTCTGATTTTATTCTTTCCTATTTTGCAGTGCTACAATGCATCGAATGACGCATACTGACTTGTATGAGTTGTAGCTCCCTTTCTCATTTCGCAGTGCTACAATCGAGAACGCCATCGCCCGCTACATAAAACGGTTGTAGCTCCCTTTCTCATTTCGCAGTGCTACAATTTTGGGCAATAAGTCATGGTCGGCTTCGAAGTTGTAGCTCCCTTTCTCATTTCGCAGTGCTACAATAATCATGGTAAACATCCACATCAGGCAGAAGTTGTAGCTCCCTTTCTCATTTCGCAGTGCTACAATGATTGAAAAAATGGCTGCAAATTTCGGTGTGTTGTAGCTCCCTTTCTCATTTCGCAGTGCTACAATGCCGTTGAAGCGATGAAACGTCTGCTTCTGGTTGTAGCTCCCTTTCTCATTTCGCAGTGCTACAATGTTGAAACAGGGCGACAAACTGATTATCTCGTTGTAGCTCCCTTTCTCATTTCGCAGTGCTACAATTTAGACTTCGCCTTAACGGCGACAAAACGGGTTGTAGCTCCCTTTCTCATTTCGCAGTGCTACAATCGGGTATCATTCTTCATTACTCTTTTCTCTGTTGTAGCTCCCTTTCTCATTTCGCAGTGCTACAATATACGTCAAGCTGGCTAGGGTGCTGTGTCAGTTGTAGCTCCCTTTCTCATTTCGCAGTGCTACAATTCAGACCGCGGCGGATGTCTTCGCGGGTGTGTTGTAGCTCCCTTTCTCATTTCGCAGTGCTACAATTCAGAATTTTTTTAATAGAATAAATTTCAAGTTGTAGCTCCCTTTCTCATTTCGCAGTGCTACAATACCGCCAACAGAACCACCACCCCCGCCCGAGTTGTAGCTCCCTTTCTCATTTCGCAGTGCTACAATAACGTTTTGGCGAAATTCTTCGGGGGACAGGTTGTAGCTCCCTTTCTCATTTCGCAGTGCTACAATATCTCAGCGGGGAATCCTTATTTTATAAGGATTCCCCGCTTTCTTTTGTCTAAAAAACGGAGACTAGAACAGCAATAATTGGTCTGAATTGACCTTTTTTTCTTGGGTTTTGAGTTCACCTAAAAGCAGTTTCATGGCGGCAAACTGCTTTTCCGTTACTTCCAAACAGCGTATCGAGCCTTCTTGCGGCAGGTTGGCGCATAGTCTGTTGTGGTGTTTCTGCAACGCATCTCTGCCTTTGACAATCCGGCTGTACACGGAAAGTTGCAGCATTTGATAGCCGTCTTTCAATAGGAAATGTCGGAATTGGTTGGCGGCTTTGCGTTTGGAGACGGTGGTAACCGGCAGGTCGAAAAAGACGATAATCCGCATAAACTTTGCCTCACTCATATTGATATTCTTTCAAAGGCAGGATTTCGGGCAGTTTCAGCAGCCTGGCGTTTTTTGCGACGATGCTCGGCTGGAATGAGGCAATCATTTTGTCTATGGCTGCTAGTGTGCTGAAGGTCTGCTGTTCGATGCCGACTTGGGAGTGCAGGACTCTGATCAAGGCTTGTTTGGTTTGCGGTGTTAATTCGCTTTTCAGACGACCTTGCTCTTTCAGATTCAGTATGGTCAGGTCAACAAGCGGGCGCAATGGTTCGATAAAGTCGTCGGCAAGATTGAAGGGATTGAGTTCGCTTTTATGAAACAGTCCCAGTGCGGGCAACCAACCATATAAGGCAAGGGATCGGGCAACGGCGGCCCGAATCACGGCGTAGGCGTAATTCAGACTGGCATTGACGGCATTGTTGTCGTTGCGGGTAAATTTTTCTCCAAACACGGCTTGAAAATAGAGGGCGGCGGCTTGAGCTTCGCGGTTCCCTGTATCGCCGGAGCGAACTTCGGCAGCCAATGCGCGTAGCCGTTTAGCCGCAATGTCATTGCCTGTTTCGTCGGCAACAAATGCTTGGTTGAGGATTTTTCGGCGGACGATATGTTGCCAAAGTTGCTTTTTTAAGGGTTCGCTGATATTCAGTTGCAGTTTGAGGGTTTTTAATTGGCGGTGGTATTGCGAGTAAGGCAGCCATTGGCCGCAGGGTAGGAATTGTTCGTCGCAAGTCAGCAGAGTGGTTCCGTATTCTGCCAATGCCGATAAAAGCGGAGCGGTAATCAGTGTTTCCCGATGCTCGACAACGATGACGGCGATGTCTTCCAAGGGGACGGTATAAGATTCTCCGTTTTGACGAATCAGCATTTGTTCGCGGTGCAGCGACAGTTTGCCGCTGTTTTGGATAAGCAGGCTGCGCCATGTCATGTGTTTTCTCCTTTGTGTTTGTGCGACGAAAAATCCCTGCTTCAGGTCGTCTGAAACAGGGATAAGTTTATTTAACGGACAGGCGGACGTTTTTTCAGACGACATGGTCTGATTTCTTTGCCGAGTTCATCAATTTGGTATTTTTGGAATGAAAGGGCGGTTTTGACGCCGATGCCTTCCAGAATTCCATTTTTCCCGACTTTATTATCCAGATCGTGGATACGGATATTAATATTACCTGTACCTCGATGACAGCTAGCAAAGTAACCAAATATTCTAGCTTTTTTAGTTATTACCTCAACTAAATCATTAGGATGTAATGGGAATTTGAAGTTGAAACTGTCATCAATAAGTTGCCACTCCTCTTCGTCTTTAAAGGCAATTATCGCCTTATCTGGCAAAATCCCTTTCGCCACCTGCCAACTGTAAATCGGCACCAAATAATATTTGCCAGCTTTTTCAAACACATCTACCCGTACCATAGTCGCATTATCGGCGATGCCGTTTTGATTGCGCACCCATACGCCGGTTTTCTGCACTTGCTCTATGCGTACGGCTTTTACCTGCTGAGTCGGGTTACCTGCTTTATCATGTTTGTAAAACGGCTCGACAAAGGCTTTGGTGGGATCGTCTTTATGTGCTTCCAATCGTGCTTTCAGCGCTTCGTATAGTTTAGGTTCGCGTTCCCGATTGACCATTTTTTCCAAGTCTTTCAGTTTTAACTGAGTCAGCGGTACGCGCAATACGCTGATACCTTCATTTAGCCGTTTGGCGGATTTGACGGTTTCCATATGACCTTGCCCGCTCATCTTCCGATTGGGCGCGCGCGAAACAAACAGCGGGGTGACGTATTCGTGTACGGCTTTGGGGCGCGAAGACACTTTTTCAGCAAGCAGCGCGCGCAGTTTTTCGGGGGTATCGGCTTCCTCAAATTCGGGTTCGCCGTCTGGTTTGCCAAAGACGCGAATCATAACTTCCTGCGTGAAAAATTCCCAAGGTTGCGGGAAGTGTGTTTTTTGATGCAGCACTTCGCCCGTCTCTTTATCCACAGTTTTACCGTCAAACGCGTTCATTTCTTTGTAACGTACAAAACGGGTAATTCTCTGCTGCATGGCAACGGTCGAACAGGCAACGACAACTGCGTCCAAAGCATGATGGCGGTCGTTTTCCGCACGTACTTTGTGTAATCCCCAAAAACCGCGCAATAAATTGGTAATTTGTCCGTTGGAGGCAAATACACGTCTTTTTCCTTTTCCGGTCAGTTGCATATGGTCGGCAACAAATTGACATAGGAAACGGTTGACGTAGCGCGTATCGTTCAAGTTGCGTTCTTTAAATCCTTCTTCATCGAATTTTTGCAGTAGAACCCGTTGCTTTTTACTGTGAGGAAAACGGCTGGTTTCTACGCGCGCTTTAAATTCCAGCCATTCGCGGCTGTTGTCTTTGCCGTTAAAATATTCATAAGGTGTTCGGTTGCCTTTGTTTTGGTTTTCGCTGCCCAACACTAGCACTTTATTGTTGAAACTGTCATCCCATGTACGTGAAAACGGCAGAGCATGGTCAATTTCAACATAGCCTTTTTCGTTCAGACGACGTATATCGATTACCTTGCCTGAATACAGGCATTTTCCGTGCTGTTGCTCGTACAGGCGCAGTTTCAGAATATCTTTGGATTTGGGTTCGCCGACAAAATTGGGTAAATATTCTCGGAATTTGGCAGCGGCTTTTTCCCTGTCTTTGCGGTTTTCTTCCTGACGTTTCTCAATTTTTTTGCGATCTTTGAACGATTTACCCACTTCCCGCGCCGTTTCGATGTGGATGCGTGCCGGCGAACCGTAACGTCGTACGACGCCGTTAATGACTTTCCTTGCTTGAGATAAGGCGCGCAGGACGACAGGATTACGGATTTCGTCGGCGGGAATCGGCGGCAGATAAAGCGTTTCCTCCGAATTTTTCCTGCCATAGTGATCCCCGTAGATTTCGGCGCAGGCCTCATCGTAACGTTTGCCTTGTTCCATCAACGGCACAATTCGGCGCAATGCTTTCAAAGAAATTTGGATGAACTTGTCGAAGCTGATGTGTTTCAACAGCGCATCCAAGATTTCAGATTGCAAGCAGCCTTTCAGACGACCTGAAATATCCTCATCAGTTTTAAAGAGGGAAAATGCTGTGCCGATTTCATCCTGTAATTCGGGAGAAAGGCTCAAAGGAGATTTCTTGTCTTTCAAACCCTCTTTTTCTAGCGCGCGGCTGATGGCGTGGTAAGCCTTCATTTCCATCAGTGTTGCGGATTCGGCATTGTCTTTGCCGTAATGCAAGCCTTTGAAGAATGCCGTATCGTTCAAGCCCAGCAGTTTGCGGGCTTGGGCATAGGTCAGCTTGGACTTTTTGTATGGTTCGTCCATAAGCGTGGTACGTTCGGCATCAGTCAGCGGACGTTCGTTTCCTTGATTTAAAATACGCAGATTGTTCAGTTTGGTCAGCCAGATAAAACGTTCGGCGGTGTAGGTGTTTTTGGCTGCTTTCGGTTCTGCCGGCTCGAAGGTGCAATGTCCTAACATTTTTTGAACAGCATCGCCGGACAGGGCAGGACGTTGCGTCATCAGCAGGTTTTCAATACCGTTTTTGAGGTCGTCTGAAACATACGGATTGCCGAATTCTTTTTGTTTTTCAAACAGCAAAACCAGTTCCGCTTGTAAATCTTTGCGGCTGAACGTATGCGAATAATCTCCGCGCTGGTTACGGATATGACCGCTTTCTTTTTCAAATTTATTCAAAGCCAATTCGGCCGGAGTGCGAAAATCCCCTGCCTGTAAAGCGAGGGTATTGTCGGCTACGCCTTTGAGCAAAGCGCCAAGCTCCTTGTCGGCAGTTTCGCCTTCATTTTTCCGTTGCGATAAATAGCCGCGATGTTTGACCAAATGCAGCAAAACCGCTGCCCACTCCAAAGGTGCCAACCTGCGGTCTAATGCGGCCGCACGAAGTTGCCAAGGTGTATTCGGTAATAATTTGATAAAGCCGTTTTCATCAAAATCTTCGGGTTTTAAAACGCCTTCGTGCTTCAACAGACGGCGCGTTCGAAGCAGACGGTGGGCGCGGCGGCGGGTCAGGCGGCGAATGCTGCGTGCTGCACGCCTTGCCGCTGCCAACGAATCTCCCGTTTTCGGCACTTCCGCACGCTCAAAAACACGCACGCCCAAATCAATCAGGCGAACCGGATTTTCTTTATCATCAATTTCCACCATCGCCCAACCGACGGATGCAATACCGATGTCGAGACCGAGGATGTAATTCAGTGGATTGTGTTTAAAAGCAGTCATTTGTTTCTCCGCAATTTCATAAACAACAACAGCAATATATCTGAAAAAAGCATTAACATGCAAATGAAATAGTTGACTTCCGTTACTGCAATCGCTAAAATCCGCGACACATTGTTGCACTGCGAAATGAGAAACGTTGCTACAATAAGACCTCGAAGGATGTATGAAAATACATCGTGTCGCAATGCTCTGTACTTTAGAACTACTGTTCTGGAGAACATCATCAGCCCCTTGAAATTCTTCGGTTTCAAGGGGCATTTTCTTTGGCATCAAATATAAAAACGAAAGGTCGTCTGAAAACCTTGAATCCGGGTTTTCAGACGACCTTTCGTTTGCCATACTGTGTTAACGGATGTCCATAGGCGCGAAGGATTTGACGGTTTCGTCCACGGCTTTGACGCGGGTCAGGAAGTCTTCCAGTTGGGCAAGCGGCAGGGCGCTGGGGCCGTCGCATTTGGCTTGGTCGGGGTTGGGGTGTGATTCGAGGAAGAGGCCTGCGAGGCGGGTTGCCATGCCGGCGAGCGCCAAGTCCAGCACTTGCGCGCGCCGTCCACCGGATGCGGCGGCACCGGATTCGCGGGTTTGCAGGGAGTGGGTGACGTCGAAGATGACGGGCAGGCCGCCGCAGGTTTGCTTCATGACGCCGAAGCCGAGCATATCGACGACGAGGTTGTCGTAGCCGAAGTTGGCACCGCGTTCGCACAGGATGATTTGTCCGTTGCCTGCTTCTTGGAATTTTTCGACGATGTTTTTCATCTGCGAGGGGCTGAGGAACTGGGGTTTTTTGATGTTGATGACGTTGCCGGTTTTTGCCATGGCGACGACGAGGTCGGTTTGGCGGGCGAGGAAGGCGGGCAGTTGGATGACGTCGCAGACTTCGGCGACGGGGGCGCATTGGTAGGGTTCGTGGACGTCGGTGATGACGGGTACGTCAAACTCGCGTTTGACGGCTTGGAAGATTTTCATGCCTTCGTCCAAGCCGACGCCGCGGAAGGAGTGGATGGAGGAGCGGTTGGCTTTGTCGAAGGAGGCTTTGAAGACGTAGGGAATGCCGAGTTTGTCGGTCACTTTAACGTATTGTTCGCAGGCTTTGAGGGTGGAATCGAGGTCTTCCAAAACGTTAATGCCGCCGAACAGGGTAAAGGGAAGGTCGTTGCCGACGGTGAGGTTGTTGATGCGGATGTTCATGATGATGGGGCTTTCTCGAAGGTCGTCTGAAAATGGCTGAAAGGTCGTCTGAAAGCGGATTTTGCGGTTTCAGACGACCTTTGTGTTTTATAGGACGGTGTGCGGCGGCTCGTAGGAGAGGATGTCGCGGATTTTGTTGTGTTCGTCCACAAGGACGACTTTGGGTTCGTGCGCGGCGATTTCGGGTTCGGACAGCATGACGTAGGACATGATGATGACGATGTCGCCTTTTTGGACGAGCCGCGCGGCGGCACCGTTGAGGCAGACGACGCCGCTGCCGCGTTCGCCGGGGATGGTGTAGGTTTCGAAGCGTTCGCCGTTGTTGTTGTTGACGATGGCGACTTTTTCGTTAACGAGGATGCCTGCGGCGTCGAGCAGGTCTTGGTCTATGGTGATGCTGCCGACGTAGTTGAGGTCGGCTTCGGTAACGGTGGCGCGGTGTATCTTGCCGCCGAGCATGGTGCGGAACATGGGTTTCCTTTTGGTTTAGGATTGCGGATGCAGACGTATAGTGGATTAAATTTAAATCAGGACAAGGCGACGAAGCCGCAGACAGTACAGATAGTACGGAACCGATTCACTTGGTGCTTCAGCACCTTAGAGAATCGTTCTCTTTGAGCTAAGGCGAGGCAACGCCGTACTGGTTTAAAGTTAATCCACTATAAGGTCGTCTGAAAATCAAAAGCCGTCATTATAGTGGACTTCCCTGTAAATTCATAATGATGCTTGAGCGTTTTTCAGACGGCGCGGCTGTTTTATCAACCTAAACTCTGCTTCAGCCAGCGCAAATAGGGGGCGTATCCGCGCGATACGTTTTGCATCAGTATTTGCGGGCATTCGTAGCTGTGGTTGGCGATGATGGTTTTTTGGATTTCGCGGTAGCAGTGGCGCGAGGTTTTGATGGTGATGCGGATTTCGTCGTCGCGGCAGATTTCGCCGTTCCAAAGGTATTGGCTGGTGATGGCTTCGTATTGCACGCAGGCGGCGAGTTGCTTTTCCAAAAGCAGGCTGCCGATTTTTTCGGCTTCTTCGCGGGTCGGGGCGGTGGTGGTAACGATGACGGGTTTGAATGCGGACATTTCAGACGACCTATTGGTTTTTAAACTCGATGGTTCCTTTATATTTCACCCAGTATCCGGCGGCTTTGTATTTGTCTTTTTTTGCGGTTGCTACGGCTGTTTCGTCGAGCCCTTCATATCCGCTGGATTCGAGGATGCTGACTTCTACGGCTTTGCCTTCGGGGGAAACCAAGATGGATAGTTTGACGGGTTTGATGGGTTGTGCGGGATTTTGGGATGCGGGGGCGTATTCTGCCGGGTTGACGGTTTGCGCGGTTGCGGGTAGGGCGAAGGCAAGCAGCAGGGCGGGGATGATGGAGCGGATGGACATATTGTTTTCCTTATTTGTAGATTTGTAGCGGGTTTAGGGGGTTGTTTTTGATTTGTTTTCAGACGACCTTTTGTTTTCCGTGGGCGAAGCCCACGCTACGGTGTTGTGCTATTTTCAGACGACCTTTGTTTTCGCGGGCGAAGCCAACGCTACGGGGTTGTGCTATTTTCAGACGACCTTTTGTTTTCCGTGGGCTAAGCCCACGCTACGGGGTTGTGCTATTTTCAGACGACCCTTTGTTTTCGTGGGCGAAGCCCACGCTACGGCATTGCACCCGTTTGGGCGGCGGGGGCGGTTTTACTTATTTGAAGTTCAATATCGGCCAACCTTTTGCTTTGGCTTCTTGTTCCAGCTCGGCATCGGGATTGACGGCGACGGGTTCGTTGACGAGGCGCAGCAGCGGCAGGTCGTTTTTGGAGTCGCTGTAAAAATAGGTTTTGCCATAGCTTTCGAGCGTTTCGCCGCGTTCGGCGAGCCATTGGTTCAGGCGGGTGATTTTGCCTTCTTTGAGGCTGGGCGTGCCGATGTAGTTGCCGGTGTAGCGGCCGTCGGCACCGGTTTCGAGTTGGGTGCCGATGATGTTGGTGATGCCGAAAAGGTGGCAGATGGGGGTGATGATGAACTCGTTGGTCGAGGAAATCACGAGGGTTTCGTCGCCGGACATTTGGTGGCTCTGCACCAGCATACGCTGCATGGGTGAGATGTGGGGCGTGATGAACTCCGCCATAAATTCGCGGTGAAATTCCGCCAGCTCTTCTTTGCTGTAACGGGCGAGCGGGGCGAGGTGGAATTTGAGGAAGGCGTCGATGTCGAGGCAGCCGTTTTGGTAGTCGCGGTAGAATTTTTCGTTTTGCGCTTCGGTTTCGGCGGCGTCAACCAGCCCTTTTTTGATGAGATATTGCGGCCATGAATGGTCGGAATCGGTGTTGATGAGGGTGTTGTCGAGGTCGAAGATGGCGAGGTTTTTCATTGGGTTTCCTGTTGTTTCAAAAGCTGGCGTAGAAGCGGCAGGGTGATGCGTTTGCCCATGGTAACGGCGTAGTTGTCCAGCGTGTCGAGCATCTGCATCAGGCTGTCCATGTCGCGCCGCCAGTGGTTGAGCAGGTATTCGAAGATTTCGGGGTCTATGGTGACTTGGCGCGCCGCCGCCATGCTGACGAGCGCGTCGATTTTTTCTTGGTCAGTCAGGGGTTTGACTTCGTAAACAAGGCAGTACGCCATGCGGGTGCGCAAGTCTTCGCGGATGACGAGCTGTTGGGGCGTGTGTTCGGAGCTTAACAGCAGAAAGCCTTTGCCGCTGTTGCGAAAACGGTTGAATACGGCAAACAGGAGGGCTTGTTCTTCGTTGCCCAGTTTTTCGATTTGGTCGATGGCGAGGTATTCGGCTTCAAAGGCGGCTTCGGTCAGGGGCGTGGCGGCAGCGTCGATATAGACGGCTTTTTTCCCCGCGTCGAGCGCTTGGGCGACCCATGCGCGCAGCAGGTGGCTTTTGCCTGCGCCTTCTTCACCCCAGACGTAGATAAACGGGTCGTGTTTATGCTGTAACACATAGACCAGTTCGGCATTTTCCGTTCCGAGGAATTTGTCGAAACCGGGATAGCCGCGTTCGGCGAAGTCGAAAATAAGCTGGTTCACAAAGGCATACCGGATGGGTTGGAATCGGGTTTATTGTACGTTGTTTTGTCAGCGCGTATCAAGGCACGGGGTCGTCTGAAAAAGGGGCGCGCGGCATGGGTTTCATATACAATGGCAGACATTTGGCAACGCGTCTGTTTTCAGACGACCCCTGTCTTTTTTATTTCAGGAAAATCTCGTGATTTCGACCCTTATTGATTTTATCCTCCACATCGACCAGCATTTGGTTGAGATTTCCGCGCAATACGGCGTATGGATTTACGCGGTGTTGTTTTTGATTATTTTCTGCGAAACCGGTTTGGTGGTTACGCCGTTTCTACCGGGCGATTCGCTGCTGTTTGCCGCGGGCGGGATTGCCGCGGTCGGCAGCATGAATATTCATGTCATGATCGCGCTGCTTTTGGCCGCCGCGATTTTGGGCGATGCCGCCAACTTCATGATCGGCAAGTTTTTCGGGCGCAAACTCTTTGCCAACCCCGATTCCAAAATCTTCCGCCAGTCGTATTTAGAGAAAACCCATGCTTTCTACGAAAAACACGGCGGCAAAACCATCATCATCGCCCGCTTCGTCCCGATTGTGCGGACGTTCGCCCCGTTTGTCGCAGGTATGGGCAGCATGCACTACGGCACTTTCATCCGCTACAACATCATCGGCGCGGTATTGTGGGTCTTGTCGTTTTCCTATGCCGGCTATTTCTTCGCCAATATTCCGGTTGTCAAAAACAATCTGGCATTGGTGATGGTGGCGATTATCGTGATTTCTATCCTGCCGGGCGTGGTCGAAGTCCTCCGCGCGAGAAGGGCAGCGAAGAAATAAGAGACAATTTGAACCATACAAAAAGGTCGTCTGAAAACGTTTTTCAGACGACCTTTTGCAATCGTTCCAAGCTTTATTGATAAATCTGCCCGTCGTGTTCCAGCCAGCCGTCGGCATGGCGGCCTGCGGGGTCGTGGTGCGTCCAATGGAGGACGCCGCCCTGCTCCGACCATTCGTATTCGCCGTAGAAGCCGACTTTATCGCCTTTTTTCAAGCCTTTGATTTTGTCGGCGAGGTCGATGTTGTGCGCCACTAAAAGCGTTTGCCCGCTCGACAGCTTCAAGATAAAACGCTGATGGCGCGTGCCTTGGTTGTCGTCGGGCAGCGTTTTGAGAACGGCACCTTCGCCTTTCACTTGAATATCGCTCTGTTGGTTTTCAAAGGCTTGCTGTAATATTTGTTCCGCGCTGCCCTGCCCTGCTTGGTGTTCGGACTTCGGCTGCTTGGGTTGCGACTTTTTGGATTCAGACTGCTCGGATTGGCGTTTTCCCGCTTGGGTTTGGGGCTGCGTTTGGGTTGGTACGGCATCCGCTGCCTGACCTTGCCGCCCCTGCTGCATTTTTTGATAACCGACTACCACGGCGGCAACAATCAGTATCCAAATCCATTTGTTTTTGTTCATAAAATCCACGCCCAAAAAAATGCCCGACGGTTCATCGGGCATAAATTATTTGAAAGGAGTTAAATCACGATAACGTGAGCCGCCATTATATACAAAACCGGCGGAAAAATCAGCATTTTCAGTCCGATACCTGAAGCGGCGGCTGCGTTATCACGCTTTTTTGTTCCCCTGACTGTATTTCATTTCGTATTTGATGTCGTTCAGGATTTTTTTCACGTTGTAATCCAAAAGCTGTTCCACCAAATCGGGCGCCTGTTCGCTGAGGGTTTGTTGGAGCTGGTAGGTAAACAGCGCCATTTGTTTCTGCACGGCGGTGCGTATCATGCCGTTGACGGCGTCGGCGACGTGCGGGCGCAGGCGTTTGATCAAACGCTCGCTCAGGTCTTGCTCGGAAATGCAGAACACTTCCCTGCGGTTGATGACCTGCGGGTTCAGCACGTTGATATTGACGGTAATCGGCGGTATTTCTTGTTTTAGATCGTCTGAAACCTGCTCTTGCGCCTGAGAACCTTCGTTTTCAGACGACGTTGCTTCATCTTTGGCAGGCGCGTCTTTTGCCGGCGCGTCAAATTCGACCGTTTTACGTTTCGGGTTCAGCCAAACCGTACGCGTGGACTCGATTTGCCGATCGGACGCGCTCATTTGCAGCGAAGACTGCGCGTTCAGCCAGTTTTCCTGCAAAATCACCATCGCATCGGTCTCCGCCGTTTCAGCGGCTTCTTCCTCCAGCATGGCGTTGTGTTCCTCCTGCCATTTGCGCAGATATTCCGTCAACACGGCATCGCGGTTGGCATCGTCGAGCTTGACCGACTTGGTTTTGGGCTTCTGCTCGAAGGCAGGCTCTTGAGATTCGCGCACCAAAGGCGCGTGTGTGTAAGGTGCGTTCAATTGGCGGGTTTGCCGCAGCTTTTCCAAGCGGCTTTCCCAATCCAGGCTTTCATCCGTTTGTTGTGGCGTATCGGGACGATTCGTATCCATTTTTAGCTTTCGTTCTTCCGTTGTGTCATTTCATTTCACGCGCATAGCGAATGCCGTGATTTGCTATAATGCGGTATTTTAACAGATTCCCAGGAACACATCATGAGCAGCATCGAACAACGCCTCGAATATTTGGAAGAAGCCAACGACGTTTTGCGTATGCAGAACCACGTCCTCGCCACCGCCCTCAAAGGCCTGATCCGTTCGCTGCCGTCCGACATGGCAAACGAAGCCGTCGAGTCCATCCAGCTTGCCTTTGAAGACGCGCTCGCCGAATTGAACTACGAAGACAGCCCGCATACCGACCTCTTCCATGATGTAACCTACGCTTTTTTCCGAGAAAAAGACCACTGACGCGTAGCGACTTCCCCAAACCGTGTTAAACTATCCGTTTATTTATTAATATCCGTAAAGAAGGAACCTCCCCATGAACATGAAAAAATGGATTGCAGCCGCCCTCGCCTGCTCCGCGCTGGCACTCTCCGCCTGCGGCGGCCAAAGCAAAGACGCTTCCTCGTCAGCCCCTAAAGCCGACAAAGTGTACCGCGTCGCCGCCAACGCCGAATTCGCCCCTTTCGAATCATTGGATTCCGCCGGCAACGTTGAAGGTTTCGACGTCGATTTGATGAACGCGATGGCAAAAGCCGGCGGATTCAAAGTCGAAGTCAAACACCAGCCTTGGGACAGCCTCTTCCCCGCGCTCAAAAACGGCGATACGGATATCGTCATCTCAGGCGTAACCATTACCGACGAGCGCAAGCAGTCCATGGATTTCACCGACCCTTATTTTGAAATCACCCAAGTCGTCCTCGTTCCCAAAGGTAAAAAAGTCGCCTCTTCAGACGACCTCAAAAACATGGCGAAAGTCGGTGTCGTTACCGGACAAACCGGCGACTTCTCCGTTTCCAAACTCTTGGGCAACGACAATCCTAAAATCGCCCGCTTCGAGAGCGTTCCTTTGGTCATCAAAGAGCTGGAAAACGGCGGCGTCGATGCCGTAGTCAGCGACAGCGCGGTCATCGCCAACTATGTGAAAAACAACCCGACCAAAAGCATGGACTTCATCACCCTGCCTGATTTCACGATTGAAAACTACGGCATCGCCGCACGCAAAGGCGACGAAGCGACCGTCAAAATGCTGAACGAAGCGCTGAAAAAAGTACGCGACAGCGGCGAATACGACAAAATCCACGCCAAATACTTCGCCAAAGAAGGCGATAAAGCGGCAGCCGCCAGCCAAGCAGCCAGCCAGCCTGAAGCAGCCAAATAATCTGTTTCAACGTTCTTAAGCAATAAGAAAGGTCGTCTGAAAGCCTGTATCGCGGGTTTCAGACGACCTTTTGTTTATTTTGTCTAATAATGTAAGGGGCGGCGGCTTTGTCATAGTGTCGCGGAAATTTTGACAATTTTTAAAATATCGACTGTGCCAAATAGATTGCAATTCTAAAATGAAAATAAAGTGCCGAAAATGTTGCTTTTCTTATTTTCTGCTATGCGATATAGTGCCAAAGCTGCCGCAACTTTTAAAACGCACCAAGTGCAAAAGTTAATGTAACAAAGTGCAAAAGACAACGCCAGCTTACAAATTTCATAATATTGTAGAACCTGCCGAAGCGTTACATTGTCCTTTTCCCACTCTGAGCGACGGTAACAAGATCGGTTCAACAAACAAAAACGCCCGCTCCCTTCCGGGATTGGACGTTTTTTAGTTCTGCCATCGTATTCACCTTCAATTCCATGAATACGCAAATAAGGCTATTTTTTAGGTGCCGGGACGGCGTTTTTAGCTTTTGGGTTTGCGGGTGCGGGCGCGACGGTTGCTTCGGCCTTCAGTTTGGAGAAGATGCCCTCGCCGATGCCTTTGACGTTTTTGAGCTCCTCCACCGATTTGAAGCCACCGTGCTGCTGGCGGTAGTCCGCAATGGCTTTCGCTTTGGCCGGACCGATGCCGGGCAGGGCTTCCAATTCGGACGGGGAAGCGGTGTTGATGTTGACGGCTGCCAGCGACAGCGAGGCGGTCAAAACGGAGAGTGCGGCAAAGAGGAATTTTTTCATAAGGACGTTTTCCTATCGTTTCGTTAATATGGACGGCAACGCCCGGAATGCGTTACCACTGTATATCTTATTATCATATCCTTTCCATTATTTCAACTCAAACAATTTTAAATATTTCCAACCTTACTATCTCCAAATGTATTGATTCCGCAACATCTGCTAGCCCGCCTCAATTTCGGAGCGTACCCGCCCGCATCATCAAGCGTCCATCCTTCTGCAACCGGAGCATTCGGCGTATCACCCCATTTTGCCCACCGCCGCCATACAAGGCAGGGATGTCCGGTTCGCCAAACCCGTCAACGATACAAAGTAAAAGCCCCCGACATCTGTCGGGGGCTTAGGATAGGTGTTTGGCAGTGACCTACTTTCGCATGGAAGAACCACACTATCATCGGCGCTGAGTCGTTTCACGGTCCTGTTCGGGATGGGAAGGCGTGGGACCAACTCGCTATGGCCGCCAAACTTAAACTGTACAAATCGGCAAAGCCTCAATCAATATATCCGGTGATGACTGAATCAGTCAGTAAGCTTTTTATTTGAAGTTCTTCAAATGATAGAGTCAAGCCTCACGAGCAATTAGTATGGGTCAGCTTCACGCGTTACCGCGCTTCCACACCCCACCTATCAACGTCCTGGTCTCGAACGACTCTTTAGTGCGGTCAAACCGCAAGGGAAGTCTCATCTTCAGGCGAGTTTCGCGCTTAGATGCTTTCAGCGCTTATCTCTTCCGAACTTAGCTACCCGGCTATGCAACTGGCGTTACAACCGGTACACCAGAGGTTCGTCCACTCCGGTCCTCTCGTACTAGGAGCAGCCCCCGTCAAACTTCCAACGCCCACTGCAGATAGGGACCAAACTGTCTCACGACGTTTTAAACCCAGCTCACGTACCACTTTAAATGGCGAACAGCCATACCCTTGGGACCGACTACAGCCCCAGGATGTGATGAGCCGACATCGAGGTGCCAAACTCCGCCGTCGATATGAACTCTTGGGCGGAATCAGCCTGTTATCCCCGGAGTACCTTTTATCCGTTGAGCGATGGCCCTTCCATACAGAACCACCGGATCACTATGTCCTGCTTTCGCACCTGCTCGACTTGTCGGTCTCGCAGTTAAGCTACCTTTTGCCATTGCACTATCAGTCCGATTTCCGACCGGACCTAGGTAACCTTCGAACTCCTCCGTTACTCTTTGGGAGGAGACCGCCCCAGTCAAACTGCCTACCATGCACGGTCCCCGACCCGGATTACGGGTCTGGGTTAGAACCTCAAAGACACCAGGGTGGTATTTCAAGGACGGCTCCACAGAGACTGGCGTCTCTGCTTCTAAGCCTCCCACCTATCCTACACAAGTGACTTCAAAGTCCAATGCAAAGCTACAGTAAAGGTTCACGGGGTCTTTCCGTCTAGCAGCGGGTAGATTGCATCTTCACAACCACTTCAACTTCGCTGAGTCTCGGGAGGAGACAGTGTGGCCATCGTTACGCCATTCGTGCGGGTCGGAACTTACCCGACAAGGAATTTCGCTACCTTAGGACCGTTATAGTTACGGCCGCCGTTTACTGGGGCTTCGATCCGATGCTCTCACATCTTCAATTAACCTTCCAGCACCGGGCAGGCGTCACACCCTATACGTCCACTTTCGTGTTAGCAGAGTGCTGTGTTTTTAATAAACAGTCGCAGCCACCTATTCTCTGCGACCCTCCGAGGCTTACGGAGCAAGTCCTTAACCTTAGAGGGCATACCTTCTCCCGAAGTTACGGTATCAATTTGCCGAGTTCCTTCTCCCGAGTTCTCTCAAGCGCCTTAGAATTCTCATCCTGCCCACCTGTGTCGGTTTGCGGTACGGTTCGATTCAAACTGAAGCTTAGTGGCTTTTCCTGGAAGCGTGGTATCGGTTACTTCATGTCCGTAGACACTCGTCGTCACTTCTCGGTGTTAAGAAGACCCGGATTTGCCTAAGTCTTCCACCTACCGGCTTAAACAAGCTATTCCAACAGCTTGCTAACCTAACCTTCTCCGTCCCCACATCGCATTTGAATCAAGTACAGGAATATTAACCTGTTTCCCATCGACTACGCATTTCTGCCTCGCCTTAGGGGCCGACTCACCCTACGCCGATGAACGTTGCGTAGGAAACCTTGGGCTTTCGGCGAGCGGGCTTTTCACCCGCTTTATCGCTACTCATGTCAACATTCGCACTTCTGATACCTCCAGCACACTTTACAATGCACCTTCATCGGCCTACAGAACGCTCCCCTACCATGCCAGTAAACTGGCATCCGCAGCTTCGGTTATAGATTTGAGCCCCGTTACATCTTCCGCGCAGGACGACTCGACCAGTGAGCTATTACGCTTTCTTTAAATGATGGCTGCTTCTAAGCCAACATCCTGGCTGTCTGGGCCTTCCCACTTCGTTTACCACTTAATCTATCATTTGGGACCTTAGCTGGCGGTCTGGGTTGTTTCCCTCTTGACAACGGACGTTAGCACCCGCTGTCTGTCTCCCGAGAAACCACTTGATGGTATTCTTAGTTTGCCATGGGTTGGTAAGTTGCAATAACCCCCTAGCCATAACAGTGCTTTACCCCCATCAGTGTCTTGCTCGAGGCACTACCTAAATAGTTTTCGGGGAGAACCAGCTATCTCCGAGTTTGTTTAGCCTTTCACCCCTATCCACAGCTCATCCCCGCATTTTGCAACATGCGTGGGTTCGGTCCTCCAGTACCTGTTACGGCACCTTCAACCTGGCCATGGATAGATCACTCGGTTTCGGGTCTACACCCAGCAACTCTTCGCCCTATTAAGACTCGGTTTCCCTACGCCTCCCCTATTCGGTTAAGCTCGCTACTGAATGTAAGTCGTTGACCCATTATACAAAAGGTACGCAGTCACACCACAAGGGCGCTCCCACTGTTTGTATGCATCAGGTTTCAGGTTCTATTTCACTCCCCTCCCGGGGTTCTTTTCGCCTTTCCCTCACGGTACTGGTTCACTATCGGTCGATGATGAGTATTTAGCCTTGGAGGATGGTCCCCCCATATTCAGACAGGATTTCACGTGTCCCGCCCTACTTTTCGTACGCTTAGTACCACCGTTGAGATTTCGAATACGGGACTATCACCCACTATGGTCAAGCTTCCCAGCTTGTTCTTCTATCTCGACAGTTATTACGTACAGGCTCCTCCGCGTTCGCTCGCCACTACTTGCGGAATCTCGGTTGATTTCTTTTCCTCCGGGTACTTAGATGGTTCAGTTCTCCGGGTTCGCTTCTCTAAGTCTATGTATTCAACTTAGGATACTGCACAGAATGCAGTGGGTTTCCCCATTCGGACATCGCGGGATCATAGCTTTATTGCCAGCTCCCCCACGCTTTTCGCAGGCTTACACGTCCTTCATCGCCTATCATCGCCAAGGCATCCACCTGATGCACTTATTCACTTGACTCTATCATTTCAAGAACTTCTCTGACTTTGCCTGACATTCCGTTGACTAGAACATCAAACTTGAATTTCCTACTCTGATAAAGCTTACTGCTTGTTGTGTCTTAATCCCGCCTTTTGTCTTTCGGGATTAAGTCGATACAATCATCACCCAAATACTGTACCTGTTTTTCTTTTCCTGTTCGGGAGACAACTGACCGTTTGCAATCGGCCAATCATCAAAAACAGACACATTGTCTTTGTTTGTTGATTTCGGCTTTCCAATTTGTTAAAGATCGATGCGTTCAATATTGCTATTTACTTCGCAAATCAAAATGAGCTGATTATTATAGCAGCCTTTCTTTTTCCGTCAAACTGATTCGTCAGCAGACTTCTCTTTAGAAAAAAAGAAAGCAGTTACACTGCCTTTTTAACTCGCTTTGATTTGGAAAGTATTGGTGGAGGCAAACGGGATCGAACCGATGACCCCCTGCTTGCAAAGCAGGTGCTCTACCAACTGAGCTATGCCCCCGTTCTTGGTGGGTCTGGGAGGACTTGAACCTCCGACCCCACGCTTATCAAGCGTGTGCTCTAACCAGCTGAGCTACAAACCCGGATTCTCTTCTTAAGCGAACCTTGTCTTCACTCAAGCATTTTTCCGCATCTTCTACAGTTTACCGATAAGTGTGAATGCGACAGCCTCTTCTTTCTCTAGAAAGGAGGTGATCCAGCCGCAGGTTCCCCTACGGCTACCTTGTTACGACTTCACCCCAGTCATGAAGCATACCGTGGTAAGCGGGCTCCTTGCGGTTACCCTACCTACTTCTGGTATCCCCCACTCCCATGGTGTGACGGGCGGTGTGTACAAGACCCGGGAACGTATTCACCGCAGTATGCTGACCTGCGATTACTAGCGATTCCGACTTCATGCACTCGAGTTGCAGAGTGCAATCCGGACTACGATCGGTTTTGTGAGATTGGCTCCGCCTCGCGGCTTGGCTACCCTCTGTACCGACCATTGTATGACGTGTGAAGCCCTGGTCATAAGGGCCATGAGGACTTGACGTCATCCCCACCTTCCTCCGGCTTGTCACCGGCAGTCTCATTAGAGTGCCCAACTTAATGATGGCAACTAATGACAAGGGTTGCGCTCGTTGCGGGACTTAACCCAACATCTCACGACACGAGCTGACGACAGCCATGCAGCACCTGTGTTACGGCTCCCGAAGGCACCCCTCCGTCTCTGGAGGGTTCCGTACATGTCAAGACCAGGTAAGGTTCTTCGCGTTGCATCGAATTAATCCACATCATCCACCGCTTGTGCGGGTCCCCGTCAATTCCTTTGAGTTTTAATCTTGCGACCGTACTCCCCAGGCGGTCGATTTCACGCGTTAGCTTCGCTACTAAGCAGTCATGCTGCCCAACAGCTAATCGACATCGTTTAGGGCGTGGACTACCAGGGTATCTAATCCTGTTTGCTACCCACGCTTTCGGGCATGAACGTCAGTGTTATCCCAGGAGGCTGCCTTCGCCATCGGTATTCCTCCACATCTCTACGCATTTCACTGCTACACGTGGAATTCTACCTCCCTCTGACACACTCTAGTCACCCAGTTCAGAACGCAGTTCCCAGGTTGAGCCCGGGGATTTCACATCCTGCTTAAGTAACCGTCTGCGCCCGCTTTACGCCCAGTAATTCCGATTAACGCTCGCACCCTACGTATTACCGCGGCTGCTGGCACGTAGTTAGCCGGTGCTTATTCTTCAGGTACCGTCATCAGACAGGGGTATTAACCCCGCCCTTTTCTTCCCTGACAAAAGTCCTTTACAACCCGAAGGCCTTCTTCAGACACGCGGCATGGCTGGATCAGGCTTGCGCCCATTGTCCAAAATTCCCCACTGCTGCCTCCCGTAGGAGTCTGGGCCGTGTCTCAGTCCCAGTGTGGCGGATCATCCTCTCAGACCCGCTACTGATCGTCGCCTTGGTAGGCCTTTACCCCACCAACCAGCTAATCAGATATCGGCCGCTCAAACAGCGCAAGGCCAAATGGTCCCCTGCTTTCTTCCTCAGAATATATGCGGTATTAGCTAATCTTTCGATTAGTTATCCCCCACTGCTCGGTACGTTCCGATATGTTACTCACCCGTTCGCCACTCGCCACCCAAGAAGCAAGCTTCTCTGTGCTGCCGTCCGACTTGCATGTGTAAAGCATGCCGCCAGCGTTCAATCTGAGCCAGGATCAAACTCTTATGTTCAATCTCTAACTTTTTAACTTCTGGTCTGCTTCAAAGAAACCGACAGGACAATGTCTAAAACATCATCTTGTCTGTCTTTCAAACAGTGTGAGGCTGTCGCACTCACACTTATCGGTAATCTGTTTTGTTAAAGAGCGAAAACGAATTATAAAGCATTTCATCTCATTGTCAATCAAAACTTTTCTTAAAACCTCGAAAAATCAGACCAACTGTGATATACTTACCTGTTCGTTCAACCACCGCCGAAGCAGCGAAGAACCGAACTATACCCCTCCCCTCAAAAACCGTCAACCCCCAAACCGCAAAAAATTCCAAAAAACCTGACAACAACCTGAAATTCAACAACTTTTATTTCAGACACTATTTCAGAACTTTCAAAACACCATCAATCCAAACCCAAACAGCCCAAAACAATTCAATTCACACATCAACAAACAGCAACACAACTCCTAACAAACACCAAAGGTCGTCTGAAAACTACACTGGCTCCCAAGTCTTGGACACTCATAAAAGCCTATTCAGGCGCTCTGTGCAAGCTGGGTTCTGTATGCGACAGGACTCAGCTTTTTCAATTTCAGACTGCAACGCTCCCGGTTGTAGTAATCCATATAGTCATCTATCTGCTTCATCAATTCATCTACCGTCAATTCACCTGCGTTATAGAAACACTCCGTCTTCAACACCGCAAAGAAACTCTCCATCGGCGCATTGTCCCAACAGTTCGCCTTTCGCGACATGCTTTGAACCATGGAATGCCCCGCAAGCAATTCCCTATACCCCGCCGTACGGTACAGCACGCCTTGGTCCGAATGAAGAATCGTTCCTTTAGCAGTCAGACGGGGTGCGGCTTTTTCGAGCATTTCCTTCACCATTTCGCTGTCGGCTCTGCGGCTCATGGCGTAGGCGGCGATCTCGCGGTTGAACAGGTCCAATATCGGAGAGAGGTACAGTTTGCCGTCCTTTCCTTTGAGTTCGGTCACGTCTGTCAGCCATTTCTCGTTGGGCTTTTCGGCTGTGAAAAGACGTTTGAGGAGGTGTTCCGATATTTCGCCCATGGCGGGATGGCGGTAGGCTTTTTTCGCCCGTATGAGGGCTTTCAGTTCCAACTGCTTCATCAGCCGCGCCGCTTTTTTGCGGTTCCAACCCAATGCGGCGGCAATGCGCCTTTGCCCGTAGCGTCCTTTATGCCGCCGGTAGGTTTCGACAAGGAGGGCTTTGTCGGCTGCATCGGGGTCGGGCCGGTCTTGGTGGTGGTAGTAAAAGCTGCTTTTGGGCAGGTGTGCGATGTGCAGCAGGTATTTGAGCGGGTGTTGCGCCCTCAGTGTTTGGACGGTTTGGCTTTGTCCTTTTCGGTCCGCTTTTGGCTGAGGGCTTTTAACTCCTTTAGATAGGCAACCTCTGCGCGCATATAGCACAACTCTTCGATAAGCTCTGCCTGCGTTTTTTCTTGGTCGGGTTTGTCGGCGATGAAGGGGTTTTTGCGGTGTTGGGGCATGGTTTTGGATTGGGGATGTTCGAGTGCGCCGATACCGCCTTCTTGATAGGCGCGTATCCATCGTCTCAGGTGGGTTCGGGAAATGCCGTAGTGGTCTGCGGTACGCTGTCGGCTGCGTATGTGCAGGTAGTGGAGTACGGCTTGGTATTTGAAGTGTAATGTATATTTGCCCATAAAAAAACTGCACCTTGTGAGTTGGAGGGGATGTCCAACTTTTGGGGTGCAGTTCATAGTTTTCAGACGACCTTTGGTGTTCAATTTCACATCATGTTTTACCAATCTTGCTCATTCAGAAAATATTTACCCTCCTGAATATTACATCACCTCGTTGACATATATAGGTCTTCCTCAAAATTACTTGTTTATTCTTTATCCATGTTAGTATAAACATATTTTGAACATGTATTTTAATCATGAGTAAACATATTCTGCTGGGTATTAGTGGCGGTATTGCCGCTTATAAGTCTTGTGAGTTGGTACGCTTGTTGAAAAAACAGGGGCATTCAGTCAGTGTGGTAATGAGCAAAGCATCAATCGAATTTATTTCACCACTGACTTTTCAGGCCTTAAGCGGAAATCCTGTTCTAACAGATACGCATGAAAATAGCTTAGGAAATGGCATGGCTCATATTAATTTAACACGCGAGGCAGATGCGTTGGTCATTGCACCGGCAACAGCCAATACGATTGCCAAAATTTCCCATGGCATTGCGGATAACCTCCTGGCTAATCTTGTTGCCGCACGGAAATGTCCTTTAGCAGTTGCTCCCGCCATGAATGTAGAGATGTGGAACAATCCTGCCAATCTACGCAATATCGAACAACTACGTTCAGACGGTATTACTGTCTTTCAGCCGGCATATGGCGAACAGGCCTGTGGGGAAATTGGACTTGGCCGAATGCTTGAAGCAGCTGATTTGGCTGATTTAATTTCCGACTTATGGACACCTAAAATCTTATTAGGCAAACGTATTTTAATCACAGCCGGAGCAACGTTTGAAGCCATCGACCCTGTACGCGGTATTACAAACATCTCTAGCGGACAGATGGGTATGGCTTTAGCACGGGCATGCCGGGCAGCAGGGGCTAAAGTAACTTTGATTTATGGACAACTCCAAACTACTATTCCGACCGGACTTTTACATACAGAACAAGCCGTAAGTGCAGAAGAAATGTTCCACTCTGTTCACAATCATATTACCAACCAAGATGTATTTATCTCCGTTGCTGCTGTTGCTGACTATAAGGTGAAAAATAGCAGTTCTCAAAAAATGAAAAAAGATGGTTCGGGTAAAGTTCCTGTTATCGAATTAACGGAAAACCCTGATATTCTCGCTTCCATTACTTCTTTACCTGACCCTCCCTTTTGTATCGGATTTGCCGCTGAAAGCGAACGCGTCCTAGAATATGCCAGAGTCAAAAGAATCAGGAAAAATATCCCGTTGCTGGTTGCAAATCAAATTTCCCAGTCAATGGGAAAAACGACCAATCAAATCACCATTATTGATGACGAAAATGAGATTTCATTTCCAGAAACAGATAAACGTCAAGTAGCAGATAACATCGTCAAACATCTTGCAGCTTGTCTGAATCGCTCATTGTGAATAATATAGCAACATAATTCTCAAAATAAGTGAGAACAATACTATTGTTCCTGAAACAATCCAAAGGTTGTTCCTGAAACAATCCAAAGGTCGTCTGAAAATTTTAACGAAACCCGTTTTCCTGTTTTCAGACGACCTTCATCTTTATCTAAACGAAAAAGGAAGAAACCTCAGTTTCTTCCTTTTGTATTTGAAGCCGAATATTTAACCGCCGAAATCATCCAAGAGGATGTTTTCATCTTCCACGCCCAAGTCTTTGAGCATTTTGATGACGGACTGGTTCATGATCGGCGGGCCGCACATATAGAATTCGCAGTCTTCCGGTGCTTCGTGGTTTTTCAGGTGGTTTTCGTAAACCACGTTGTGGATGAAGCCTGTGTAGCCGTCCCAGTTGTCTTCCGGCAGCGGGTCGGACAAGGCGACGTGCCATGTGAAGTTCGGGAACTCTGCTGCGAGTTGGTCGAAGTCTTCAACATAGAACATTTCGCGTTTGGAGCGTGCGCCGTACCAGAAGGTGATTTTGCGTTTGGAGTTCAAACGTTTCAACTGGTCAAAAATGTGGGAACGCATCGGAGCCATACCTGCACCGCCGCCGATAAATACCATTTCGGCATCGGTGTCTTTAGCGAAGAATTCGCCGAACGGGCCGGAGATGGTTACTTTGTCACCGGGTTTGAGCGACCAAATGTAGGACGACATTTGCCCCGGCGGCGCATCGGGTACGCGCGGAGGAGGCGTGGCGATACGCACGTTCAGCATGATGATGCCTTTTTCTTCAGGATATGAAGCCATGGAGTAAGCGCGCAAAATCGGCTCGTCCACTTTGGAAACATATTGCCACAGATTGTATTTGTCCCAGTCTTCGTGATATTCCTTAGGGATGTCGAAATCTTTGTAGGCAACGGTGTGCGGCGGGGCTTCGATTTGGATGTAGCCACCGGCACGGAATGGGACTTCTTCGCCTTCGGGAATGGCAAGTTTGAGTTCTTTAATGAACGTGGCTTTGTTGTCATTGGAGATGACAGTGCATTCCCATTTTTTCACGCCGAACACTTCTTCCGGTACTTCGATGTCCATGTCGGTTTTGACGTTGACTTGGCAGGACAGTCGGCAGCCTTCGCGTGCTTCGCGTTTACTGATGTGGGACAACTCGGTAGGCAGAATGTCGCCGCCGCCGCTTTTCACGACAACGCGGCATTGTCCGCACGAACCGCCGCCACCGCAGGCGGAGGGAACGAAGATGCCTTGGCTGGCAAGCGCGCCCAACAGTTTGCCGCCGGCGGGCATAGTCAGCTCTTTTTCATCATTGACTTTGATGGTGATGTCGCCCTCGCTCACCAGCTTGGATTTGGCAAACAGAATCATCAGTGCCAAAGCCAAGACGATGACGGTAAACATCACGATACCTAAAATAATTTCCATGCCGAATCCTTTCTTATAACTGGATGCCGGAGAACGACATAAACGCCATCGCCATCAGGCCGGCGGAGATGAAAGTGATGCCCAGTCCTTTGAGGCCTTTGGGAGCGTCCGAATATTTCATTTTTTCGGTAATGCCCGCCAAAGCGACAATTGCCAACATCCAGCCCAAGCCCGCGCCGAAGCCGTACACGACGGATTCGCCGAAGTTGTATTCGCGTTGCGCCATAAACGAAACAGCACCAAAAATCGCGCAGTTTACGGTAATCAGCGGCAGGTAGATGCCCAGCGCGTTATAGAGGGCGGGAACGAATTTGTCCAAGAACATTTCCAGAATCTGCACCAAAGCCGCAATCACGCCGATGAAGGTGATGAATTTCAGGAAAGTCAAATCCACGCCTTCGACAATCGCGCCGTCTTTGAGCAGCGAGTAAACGAGCTGGTTGGCAGGGACGGACAGGCCGAGTACGAAGGTAACGGCAACGCCCAAGCCGAATGCGGTGGATACTTTTTTCGATACCGCCAGAAAAGTACACATGCCCAAGAAGAAGGACAGCGCCATGTTTTCAATGAAGACGGATTTCACAAAAAGGCTTAAATAATGTTCCATGTCTTATTCCTCTGCCTGTTCGGGTTTCCATGTGCGCAAACCCCAAATCAAAAAGCCGATGATGAAGAACGCGCTCGGAGCCAGCAGGAAGAGGCCGTTGGTTTGATACCAGCCGCCGTCCTGCACGGTTTGGAAAACGGTATAGCCCAAGAGTTTGCCTGAGCCGATAAGCTCGCGGATGGTTGCGATGATAATCAGCATCATGCCGTAACCTGCGCCGTTACCGATGCCGTCCACCAGGCTTTCCAGCGGTGGCTCTTTCATGGCGAAGGCTTCGGCGCGACCCATTACGATACAGTTGGTAATAATCAGGCCGACGAATACGGAAAGCTGTTTGGACAATTCGTAGGCATAGGCCTGCAACAATTGGTCAACCAGCGTAACCAGCGACGCGACAATCGCCATCTGCACGATAATACGGATGCTGTTTGGAATGTAGTTGCGCACCAGCGAGATGAAGAAGCTGGAAAAACCGGTTACCAGACTGACGGAAATACCCATCACGATGGCCGTCTGAAGTTTGGTGGTAACCGCCAGCGCCGAACAAATACCCAAAACCTGCAAGGCAATCGGGTTGTTGTAGATAAAGGGTGAAAACATCAAATGTTTCAAGCGTTTCATATCAGCCATTATTGTGCTCCTGCTGATTTCAATTTGTTCAGGTAGGGGATATAGCCGTTTTCGCCGAACCAGTAGGCAAACGAACCTTGTACGCCTTTGGAAGTCAGCGATGCACCGGAAAGGGCATCTACGCCATGTTCTTTGTCCGAGCTTCCGCCTTTGGAAACATGCAGGGCAAGTTTGCCTTGTTCGTCAAAGAGTTTTTTGCCGACGAATTTTTGCTGCCACAACGGATTGCCGATTTCGCCGCCCAGGCCCGGAGTCTCGCCTTGGTCGTAGTAGGTAATGCCGTTGATGGTGTTGCCGTCGGGCTGGATGGCGACGAAGCCGTACATAACCGACCACAAACCGTTGCCGTGCATAGGCAGGATGATTTGGCTGACTTTGCCGTCATCGCCTTTTACCAAATAAACTTCGGTGTATTTGGCGCGGTTTTTGATACCTGCCAAATCGTCTTCAGGTTTGATTTGGATGCTTTGCGCAGGGTCTTTAGCGGCAACGCGTGCGCTAAAGTCTTTCGGCGCGTCTTTCACATATTCGCCGGTCGCCAAATCGACCACGCGTTGTTCGATGCGGTCGGCAAAGGTTTTGCTGATGTCGGTATTTTTATCCAGCAAACCGGCAACGCTCAGGATGTAGCTTTGTTTATCCTGAACCTTTTGTTTTTCCTGAACCGGTTTCAAGCCGACAACTGCGCCCGCCACGATGACCGAGCAAATCAGGCTGACCGCCAATACCACAATCAGCGTGCCGCTGAAGCTGTCTTTATCGAATTTCTTAGCCATTGCTGCGCGCCTTTCTGCGTTTGATATTCGCTTGTGCGACGAAATAGTCGAAAATCGGGGCAAACAGGTTGGCAAACAGAATCGCCAACATCATGCCTTCGGGGTAAGCCGGATTGACCACGCGGATTAACACGCACATCACGCCGATTAGCGCGCCGTACCACCATTTGCCGACATTGGTAAAGGAAGCGGAAACGGGGTCGGTCGCCATAAACAGCATACCGATGGCGAAGCCGCCGACGACCAGATGCCAGTACCAAGGCATGCTGAACATCGGATTGGTGTCCGAACCGATAACATTAAACAGCGAAGACATCGCAATCATACCGATCATCACGCCGGCAATAATGCGCCAAGAAGCGATGCGGGCAAACACGATAAACGCGCCGCCGATTAAAAGCGCCAAAGTGGATACTTCGCCGATAGAACCGGGCAGGTTGCCGATAAACGCATCCATCCAAGTGATGGATTTACCGGTAACGGCATTTTTCAGGCCGTCTGAACCGTGTGCCGCCCACTGAGCCAACGCGGTTGCGCCGGAATAGCCGTCAACCGCCGTCCAAACGGTGTCGCCGGTAATATTGGCGGGATAAGCGAAGAACAAGAAGGCACGACCTGCCAGTGCAGGGTTCATAAAGTTTTTACCCGTACCGCCGAATACCTCTTTCGCAACCACCACGCCGAAGGTAATACCTAAGGCAGCCTGCCACAGCGGCAGCGTAGGCGGAACGATTAAGGCAAACAGAATCGAAGTCACGAAGAAACCTTCGTTGATTTCGTGTTTGCGTACGGTGGCAAACAAAACTTCCCAGAAACCGCCGACGATAAATACGGTTGCGTAAATCGGCAGGAAGTAAATCGCACCGAACAGCATTTTGCCCAACACGCCCGCTTCAGACGACATATTGATGCCCAAAGCGTTGGCAAAGGCGTAATGCCAGTCGTTGGCGATGCTTTGTTGCAGCAAATCGGGCGTTAACGCACCGAATGCCTGAGCGCCGACGTTGTACATACCGTAGAACATGGCGGGGAACAAAGCCAGCCACACCAAAATCATCATGCGTTTGGAGTCGAGCGCGTCGCGGACGTGTGCCGCTTTGCGCGTTACCGCGCCGGATGTGTAGAAAATCGTCGCCGCAGCTTCATAGAGGGCATACCATTTTTCATGTTTGCCGCCCGGCAGGAAGTGCGGTTCGATTTTTTCCAGAAAATGTTTCAAGCCCATAATCAGCCTTCCTTCTCAA
This sequence comes from Neisseria sp. DTU_2020_1000833_1_SI_GRL_NUU_006, assembly GCA_032388755.1. Taxonomy (NCBI): domain Bacteria; kingdom Pseudomonadati; phylum Pseudomonadota; class Betaproteobacteria; order Neisseriales; family Neisseriaceae; genus Neisseria; species Neisseria sp. DTU_2020_1000833_1_SI_GRL_NUU_006. The sequence goes on from CP135593.1 coordinate 1,654,711, forward strand.
TGGTTTCCAGCACCTTGCGCAACAGCGGGCCGTATTCGTATTTGCCCGGGCAAACGAAACTGCACAAAGCGAGGTCTTCTTCGTCCAATTCCAAGCAACCCAAAGCCTGCGCGCTGTCGGTATCGCCGACGATTAAATCGCGCAAAAGCAAGGTAGGCAGGATGTCCAGCGGCATCACGCGCTCGTAAGTACCGATCGGCACCATGGCGCGGTCGCCGCCGTTGACGGCTGTCGTGAACTTGAAGAGTTTGTTTTTCAGGAAATGACCGAGGGTCGTACGCGTAATCGAGTATTTGTCCGGCTGCGGCGCAACCCAACCGAACAGCTCTTTACTGCGGCCTTCTTCGATAACGGAAATCTGATTGTGGTAGCGTCCCAAATAATCATGCGCGCCTTGTGCAATCGCGCCGTTCAATACCGAACCGGAAATCACGCGGTTGTCCGCATCAACCAATTCGCCGGCGGTAATTTGCGACACCTTCGCACCCAAAACGGTACGCAAGAGGCGCGGTTTATTGACTTGCGGGCCGCCCAAAGCAACTACGCGCTCGGGATTCAGACGACCTGTTACGAACAAACGTCCGATCGCAATTACATCTTGATAATTGATGGTCCACACGGTTTTATTCGCGCCGACAGGCTCGATGAAATGAATGTGCGTGCCGCTCAAACCCGCAGGATGAGGGCCGCCGAATTCGTGTGTTTCAATGTTGGCGGCGTTTTCAGACGGCACGTCCGCACCGGCTGCTTTACAAACATGGATTTTGCGTTCGGTCAGTCGGCTCAACACCAGCAAACCTCGTCTGAAATCCTCGGCGGCTTCTTTGATCACGACCACAGGGTCTGCCGCCAGTGGATTGGTGTCCATCGCATTGACGAAAATGGCGAACGGCTCGGCATCAACGGCGGGGATTTTGCTGAACGGACGGGTACGCAGCGCAGTCCACAAACCGGATTGAATCAGATTGCGGCGCACTTCTTCGCCGCTTAAGTTTGCCAACGCATCGGGCGCGTAGCGTTCGAACTCGATTTCGTCATCGCCCTCAACGGCAATCACGACCGACTGAAGCACGCGCTTTTCGCCGCGGTGAATCGCAGCGATTTTGCCGGAAGCCGGCGCAGTAAACACCACGCCCGGATTTTTCTTGTCTTCAAACAGCACTTGGCCTTTTTTGACGGCATCGCCTTCCTTGACTTTCATCGAGGGGCGCATACCGACATATTCTTCGCCAAGCAACGCGACTTCGGTAATGGCCGGACCGTCGTAAACGGCTTGCTCCGGTCTGCCCGCGATGGGCAGGTCTAGGCCTTTTTTGATTTTAATCATAGATTTGCATTACTTGTGATGAGTTAAACAGAATAAAATGTTCCAACTTTTCAGACGACGTTTGAAATGGCAAAGCATGGGGAAGGTCGTCTGAAAGTAAAGCCTTACTTACGGAAAACAACAATTAAATGAAAACTGTAAAACGTTTGATTTTAGCAGGAACAGCCCGCCTTATGTCAGATTTACGCAGATTTTTTCCAGCTTCCTGCCCCGAATCCCACGCAAAGCAGCCCTCCAATAAAATTACAAGATATTGATGCCCCAAATTAATCCCTGGCAGAATGCAAAAGGTCGTCTGAAAACCGAATCAATAAGAATCAGGTTTTCAGACGACCTTTTGAAGTTTAGGAATCAGAACAACTGCCAAACGAAGAAAATCAGCGTGTGCAGTATAAACAGCGGAATCAACACCCCCACCGACCACATCATATAACCGAAGAAAGTCGGCATCGGCACGCCGCGCTGCTCGGCAATCGCTTTAACCATAAAGTTCGGCGCATTGCCGATATAAGTAAGCGCACCCATAAACACCGAACCCATGGATACCGCCAACAGCGAATGGAACAGATGCCCCGTCATCAGCGCCTGAGCATCGCCGCCCGCCATATTGAAGAACACCAGATAAGTCGGCGCATTATCCAAAAATGCGGACAACAAACCGCTCATCCAGAAATACATCGTATTAATCGGATTGCCCGAAGCGTCATGCACCAACGACACCACCGCACCCAGCGCACCCGCCTCGCCTGCCTTCAAAATCGCCAAAACAGGGGAAATCGTAATGAAAATACCCAAAAACAGTTTGCCCACTTCGGCAATCGGGTCGAAATTGAATTCATTGCCCGCCCTGACCTGTTTGGGCGTAATCAGCAACGAAACAACGGTCAGCACCAGCAAAATCACATCGCGCACCAAGTTTTGCAACGCATAGTGGCTGCCTAAAATCTCAAACCCCGGATGATCGGGCTTCCACAAGCCGGACAGCAAAACCGCACCGACCACGCCCGCCAGCAGCAGAAAATTCCATTTGCCGGCAATACGCAAATCTTCATCGGCCTCCTCTTCCTGCCGAATCTGTTCCACATTGGCTTCACGCGCGTGATAACGGCTGTCAATAATGTAAAACACCAGCAACAGCACCACCGTACTGATCAATACGGGCATCAACATGTGTTTCACCGTCCACATGAAATCCACGCCCTTCAAGAAGCCCAAAAACAGCGGAGGATCGCCCAACGGCGTCAGGCCGCCGCCGATATTTGCCACCAAAAAAATAAAGAATATAACGACATGCACCTTATTCTTGCGGTAATGGTTTGCCTTAAGCAGCGGACGAATCATCAGCATTGCCGCACCGGTCGTCCCCATAAAGGAAGCCATCACCGTCCCCGCCGCCAGCAGCCCGGTATTCAGCGCAGGCGTACCATTGAGCTTACCCCAAACCAAAATCCCGCCCGAAATTGTATATAAAGCCAAAAGCAGCAGGATAAACGGGATATATTCCTCAACCAGCGCATGGGCAACCGTATGCACACCCGCCCCGAAACCGAACACAACGGCGAACGGAACCAAAAACAGCAGCGTCCAAAACGCTGTAATCTTGCCGAAATGGTGATGCCAGGTATGCGCGAAAAAGAGTGGCCCCAAAGCGATAGACAAAAGAATCAACGCGAACGGCGCACCCCAAAACAGACTGAGCGTCGCGCCGTCAAAATCAGCGGCGTGAGACACAGCGGGAAGCAGGATGAGGGATAGAATTGGTAAGCGGCGCATTGTTTTTCCTTGTTTTTCTTAGTTTTTCTTATGGACGAAAAGCCTAAACAAACACATCCGCACAATGCCGTGAAATCAAACAAAAAACGTCTGCAACCAACCTTGGCATCAAGCGGCGGAGTGTTGCCATATGTAAACCTTGTTTGATTGTAAGTGAAAACCCCGCCCCAAACCAGTCAAAATAACCGACCTCCCTACCTTGTTTTCCACACCTACTCCCTCATCCTCCCTCTACCTTTATCAAAGAAAAACCTTTAAATCTTTTTTAAAATAAATATCTACGAAAATAAAGTAGTAAACTATCAAAAATCAAATTTAGATTTATTTTTCCAAAAATTTACACAATCCAATCCAACCAAACACAATCAGAATGTTTTGCTGAATTCGACAAACATTCTGGTTTTGCCGTATTCATTATATTTGTCGTTACTCCATGTTTTGTGGTGGGCGACGGTCAGGCGCGGGGTGATGCCTTTGAAGTGGAAAGCGCGGTGCCACACGGCGAGCGAAATATCCGCTTCTTTATCGCGGCGGGTTTCCTGACCGCTCAAAAGGCTGGGCGTTTGATAACGGCGTTGCGCCGCACTCAGCCGCAACATGGTGGACAGCCCTTTGCCCCATTCCTGCCCCCATGCGGTACGGAGGCTGTAACGGTCAAAGCTGTCCGATTTGTCTTCTTTATTGCGTTCCTGATAGATGTCGAAACCGCCGACCCAGTATTGGCGGGCGTTTCGGTAATAGACGACGGAATTGCTCAACAGGCGGTTGTTGTTGTCGGATTTGGCGCGGCGGATGTTTTTCAGACGACCCATTTCAACGGCACTCAAGGTTTGCAGCTTAGGCTGCCACCAGCGGTTGATGTGCAGGCGCGCACCGCTGGAGTAGGTATACGGGTCGTTGCCGTAGAAGCGGCGTTCGTGGAACGGGGTCAAGCCGATGTCGTTGCGCTGGTCGGCGTAGCCTGCGCCTACTGAGAAGCGGGTGGTTACGTCGTTATACTTGGTTTGTTCGGGATAAATCTTGCCGTAATTGTCCGCGCCTGCCGTAACGTACCAGCCTTTGGGCAGCGACCATTTTTTCTCTGCACCGAGTTGGTAGTTGATGGCGGTGGCGTCGATAGGATCGGGGAAGGTCCAGTTGCCGTATGTGCGGCGGCTGGGGGCTTGGTTGATGTTTTGTTCGCGGGTAACGCTCAAGCCGGCATTGAATTTCCACGAATCGCGCTCGCGCAATGCTTTGCGGTAGGATTCGATGCCTTTGACGAGCGGCTCGGGCAGGTTGGCTTCTGTTTTGAGTTTGTCGAACTGGTCGGCGGCGGCTTCGTTTTGCTTGTCCTCAAACAAAGCGGTGGCAAGCTGCCAGCGGACGACGGGGGCATCAGGGTTTTCGGCGATAAATTGACGGTAATACCCGATGGCTTCTTTCATTTTGCCTTCGTCTTGGGCAACCAATCCGTGCGCGTAGAGCGCCATGTTTTTATCGTGTCCCGGCCATTGTTCGTAAATCGGCAGGACGACTTTGATGCCCGCGATGTTGCGTGAAACAACGGCGGAATACATGGCGCGGGAAAGCAATTGGGGATTGTCGAGCAGGGTTTTGGCATCGACGTTGACGACTTTTTCAGACGACGTTTCGGCGGCAGGTTTGGCCGCTTCTGCTTCGACGGGGGCAGGTTCTGCCGTTTTGACCTGCAACTCGGGGGCAGGCTGGTTTTGAGGCTCGGACGGCACATCGGCGGCTTCTGCTGCGGACACGGCGAGCAGGGAGAGGAGTAAGAGTGTTTTCATGATTTCGTAAGACGTTTGGGTTGCAATGGTGCATGAATCTGCGTTTTTTATTTGAGGCGAAACCATATCGGGCATTTTGGTGCTTTCGGGCATGGTTTTGCTTTATATTGTTTTGAGCGCGGATTTTACCGTGTTTTACAGTAAAACAAAATATTGCGGTGGCAAATAAAACGATACGGCATGATTTGGCTTTATTTTGATTCGACGCGAATCCACCCTACCCTGCTGCTTGAATGCCGTTTGTCCAATCCTATGCAAAGGTCGTCTGAAAAGAGGTTTCAGACGACCTGTATTTTCTTCTAAGCGGTTTTCACGGATAAAGCAAATGTTGTATTTTAAATCAGGACAAGGCGACGAAGCCGCAGACAGTACAGATAATACGGAACCGATTCATTTGGTGCTTCAGCACCTTAGAGAATCGTTCTCTTTGAGCTAAGGCGAGGCAACACCGTACTGGTTTAAAGTTAATCCACTATAAAAACCATAAACGATTATTAACGCCGCCATGCAAAAAGGTCGTCTGAAACCTCTTTTCAGACGACCTTTCCGGTATTTATCGATTTAGCGTTTGTCCAAGTCTAAATCAGCTTTGTATTCGATGCGGCCGTGTCCTTTGTTTTCGATGGACACGTCCAATTCTTGTCTGCCGCGTTTGAATTTCAAATCGGCATCGTCGTGTTTGATTTCAGATTCGATCACATGAAAACCTTTGCTGCGCGCGTGGGCGATGACTTTTTTCGCCAAAGACGGAATCGGGTTGCCGCGTGCGGACAGCTCGGCTTCGTATTCGAATTCACCGTTGCCCTGACGGTCGGCTTTAACCGTATGCGCGCCTGCGGGAAGGTAAATTTCGGCAGGAAGCGGGGCGGCGAAAGCGGTGGCGGAGAAAAGCGCCAAAATGCCGGTTGCCAATAAAGATTTTGTTTTAGCCATACTGTATCCTTTCGGGGAAGGCATATAAAAACGCCGCCATGTTATCGGCAAGGCAACACCCTATCAAGCAAATAAACCTTGTTTTACGTATGACAATGTTTTTGCACGCAGCGTTTACGCGGTTTTGCGATACCCCCTGCAAAACCCTGTGTCTTGCCTGTAATAAAAGGTTTTCAGACGACCTTTTGAAACACGGCTTTTGCGCTTTCGGGTAAAATAGCCGCTTTATTTTTATTCAGGCAGCTTCAACCAAATGTCTTCCTCCCTTTCCAAAAAAACCGCCTACCTGCTGATCGCGCTGACCGGCATCGCGCTTGACCAACTGACCAAATGGGAAATCCTCGCCCACTTCCAAGAAGGCGAGCGACTCAACATCATCCCTTCCTTATTCGACCTAACCCTTGCGTACAACCCCGGTGCGGCGTTCAGTTTTCTTGCCGACCAAGGCGGCTGGCAGAAATTCTTTTTCTTAGGGCTGGCACTCGTCATCAGCGCCTATCTCGCCCGCGCCATCCTGCGCGACGAGTTCCGCCTTTCCGGCAAAATCGGCGCAGCCATGATTATCGGCGGCGCGCTCGGTAACGTCATCGACCGACTGATTCACGGTCATGTGGTTGATTTCTTACTGTTTTACTGGAAGGATTGGTATTATCCCGCGTTTAATGTTGCCGACAGCTTTATCTGCGTCGGTGCCGTTTTATTGGTTTTGGACGGACTGTTCCACAAAAAACAACCCAAACCAACCGAGGAAACAACAACCGACAACCCATAAGGTCGTCTGAAATCCGGACCATACATATGACCCAAAAAACCATCATCCTTGCCAACCCGCGCGGTTTCTGCGCCGGCGTTGACCGCGCCATCAGCATCGTCGAGCGCGCGCTGGAAGAATTCGGCGCACCGGTTTACGTCCGCCACGAAGTCGTCCACAACAAATTCGTCGTCGACAACCTGCGCGAAAAAGGCGCGGTATTCATCGAAGACCTCGCCGACGTACCCAAAGGCGCCATCCTGATTTACTCGGCACACGGCGTCTCCAAAGCCGTTCAGCAGGAAGCCGCCGAACGCGGGTTCCGCGTATTTGATGCCACCTGCCCGCTCGTGACCAAAGTCCACAAAGAAGTCGCCCGCCTCGACGCGCAAGATTGCGAAATCATCATGATCGGACACAAAGGCCACGTCGAAGTCGAAGGCACCATGGGACAGCTTCCGCCCGGCAGGATGCTGCTGGTCGAAACCGTTGAAGACGTCGCCGGGCTGCAAGTCAAAAACCCCGACAAACTCGCCTACGTCAGCCAAACCACCCTGTCCGTCGATGAAACCAAAGACATCATCGCCGCGCTGAACGCCCGTTTCCCCAACATCCGCAACCCGCACAAAGAAGACATCTGCTACGCCACGACCAACCGCCAAACCGCCGTCAAAGAATTAGCGGAAGAATGCGACATCGTCATCGTCGTCGGCTCGCCCAACTCTTCCAACAGCAACCGCCTGCGCGAAGTCGCCGCCCAACGCGGCGTCGATGCCTATATGGTCGACAACGCCGGCTACCTGCAACGCGAATGGTTCGAAGGCAAACACAAAGTCGGCGTAACCGCCGGCGCGTCCGCACCCGAAGTTTTAGTCAGAGAAGTCCTGCAAACCATACAGCAATGGGGACACGAAACCATACGCGAAGGCGAAGGCGCGGAAGAAAGTATCGTCTTCGTCCTCCCCAAAGAGCTGCGGCGCGAAGGCGAAAACAAACAGATACTCAATAAAGGTTAAACTGTTTACCCAACCTTTTCATCCAAGCGGCAAAACAAAAAGGTCGTCTGAAACCCGTTTTCAGACGACCTTTACCTATTTACCCCTTGCACTCGACCAGCCGTCAGCGTACATTGGTTATCATCACCTTAAAGGGGCAACATCATGAACCCATTACGCTTTTTATCGCTCTCCACCCTCGTCTTCCTGACTGCCTGCGCTGCCACGCCGGAGCAACTCGCCGCACGCGCACAGGCTCGAAAACAGGAAGAACAAAACCTGCAAATCCACTTGGCCGCCCAGTGTGACCCCGAAACCGCCCGATTGATACAAAAACAGTTCGAGCTGGCGGACAACCGCTCCGTTCAAACGACAGAACAGCAAAAATCCTTCCGCTTGAAATATATAGATAAAGTTTCCGACCCCATGTTCCAAGCCTGCTACAAAATGGCATGGCAAAACCACATCTCCCAGCAGCAACTCCAAGAAGCACGCTATTATTACAACTATTACGACCCTTGGGGCTACCCTTTTTACCGTCCGCCGTTTTGGTGGTAAAGACGACACAGGTCGTCTGAAAACATATTCAGACGACCTGTGGTTTATATAAACACCAAGAACGTTTACAATACCCGTCCGTTTACGAACCGCATAAATGACTCATGAAAATCTGGCTCGGTCAGCATCGCATGCCCGACTTCCCTCAGGGAAGTGCCGTTACCATCGGTAATTTCGACGGCGTGCACCTCGGACACAAACACATTCTCCAAAAACTCAAGCAAGAAGCCGATGCACGGGGGCTTCCAGTTGTCGTCGTTATCTTCGAACCACAACCCAAAGAATTTTTTGCCCGACAAACCGGTAAAAAACAGCCCTACCGTATCAGCCCTTTGCGCACCAAACTAAATTTGCTTGAACAAACCGGCTGTGTCGATGCAGTTTGGGTGCTGCGGTTTAACCAAACATTTGCCGATATGGATGCCCAAGACTTTATCAATCTGCTTTTACGCAAGACGTTGAATACGCGTTATCTGCTGATTGGAGATGACTTCCGTTTCGGAGCAGGTCGCCGTGGCGATTTCGAACTTTTGGCAGCACAACCTGATATTCAAACCGATCGTACCCCATCTGTTATCGTAGAAGACATCCGTACCAGCAGTACCGCCGTGCGTAATGCGCTTTCTGACGGACGATTAGACTATGCCAAAAAACTGCTGGGACACGATTACACCTTAAGCGGCAAAGTCAAACACGGTAAAAAACTCGGCCGCACCATCAACGCCCCCACCGCCAACATCCAACTCCCTCCCCACCATTACGCCTTAAGCGGGGTATTTGTCGTTGAAGTAGACGGCACTTTCACCACAAAACGCGGCGTGGCAAGTTTCGGATTCAACCCTACTGTCAGCAACAACCGCGCCCAAAAACTTGAAGTCCATCTGTTTGATTTCAATGAAAACATTTATGGACAACGCCTGAACGTCCGTTTTCTGCACAAATTACGCGACGAAAAAAAATTCGACAGTATCGCCGAATTAAAAGTACAAATCGAACAAGACATGAAAAATGCCCGACATTGGTCTGAAACATAAGTTTGGACAGCCATTACCATAATGTCATCCTACCAAGCAAATGCCTACCAAGGAGAAAAAAGCGGGGCTGCATAGCCTCACAAAAACGTATTAAATACAGCTTATTGTAAGCCTCCGACCATTGAATCAGATAAAGCATCATCTTCTTCCGCTGCAACCGTATATTTCTCTTGCGCCCATTCGCCTAAATCAATCAATCGGCAGCGTTGACTGCAAAAAGGTCGGTATTTACTCTCTTCATTCCATATCACCGGCGTTTGACAGGTCGGACATTTCACAATCGTTACTTCAGTCATTATTTGTTCCTTACAAATCATTTATGCTTTGTCTTTTGTTCAAGATATTTCACGTTAGGGCAATGATGTACCAAATTTCGAGTTGCCGGAATATCCCAAATAAAACCTATGCAAGTCCTGAATTTTTTTGGTCAATTCAGATAAAGTCCCTTCATTTTCTAAGACATCATCTGCATAGAGCAGCCGCGTTTTGCGGTTGGCCTGAGTGTTCATAATGCGCTTGATCTCTTCTGTATTCAAACCGCTTCTTTGCTGAACGCGAAGAATTTGGGTTGCTTCAGAAACGTCGATAACCAACACTCTATCGACAGCCGCTAAAAATTCCGGATTTTCAATCAGCAAAGGTACATCGATGATGCCGTATGCTGCGTTAGGATAGCGGGTTTTTGCCGATTTGATTTCATTTAAAATCAAAGGCAGCAACACCTCCTCCAATTCTTTTTTGGCTTGAGGTCGTCTGAAAACCAGATCCCTCAAAGCAGCACGGTTCAGACTGTTTTGGGTATGAAAAACCTTGTCGCCAAAAAGACGGCGGATAGCCGGTAATGCTATACCGTTATCCGCCGTCAGGTTTCGGCTCAGGGCGTCGGCATCAATGTGCGGGACGCCCAAATCAGAAAAGATTTTTGCTGCTTGAGATTTCCCGCTGCCGATACCACCCGTCAAACCTATCCATAAAGTCATATTAAAACCCTGATTCGGTCAGCCACCAAGTGACGGCACGATGTACCGGCTCGTTAGCTACCAGAATAATCCAGCCGGCAATAGCCAAACTCGGACCGAAAGCAAAATATTGTCCTTTGGCAACCCGTCCGATAATCGCTCCAATCAGACCAATTAACGCTGCCATAAAGACCAATACAGGTAAAATGCCGACACCAAGCCATGCACCTAGTGCGGCCAGCAATTTAAAATCGCCGTTACCCATACCGATTTTCCCAGTCAAAAGCTTATAGATGAAACACAACAGCCATAAGCTCATATAGCCGAAAACCGCGCCTAAAACGGCAGATTTCAATGGAACAAAAGTACCGCTTAAATTAAACAGTAAGCCTAACCATATCAACGGCAGGGTCAGGCTGTCAGGTAAATATTGAGTATCCGCATCGATAAAGGTCAATGCAATCAATATTGCAGTCAATATCAACCCACCGAATGCCGCCATCGTCCAGTCATATTGCCACGCCACTACGCCAAACAATATACCGGTCAATAATTCGATTAGGGGATAACGGATGCTGATGGGCGTTTTACACGAACCACATTTACCGCCAAGCATTAGATAACTGACAATCGGAATATTTTGCCAAGCCTTTACCGGAGCATGACACTTGGGGCAGCGGGAATCCGGCTTCATCAAATTGAATGGTTGCTGTTCTTCTTCCGTTAATTCAAGTTGCAAATGCTCTTTCGCAAACTGAGTCCAGCCGCGTTCCATCATGACAGGAACGCGGTAAATGACAACATTAAGGAAACTTCCGATCAACAAACCAACAATGACAGATAATGGAATAGCAAATGGCGCTAATGTATCCAAAGATTCCAACATATCAACCTACTACGTTACCGAGGTTAAACAGCGGCAGATACATTGCTACCAGGATTGTACCGATAATGGAGCCCAAAACCACCATAATAATCGGTTCCATCAGAGAAGATAGTTGTGATACAGAGTTATCAACTTCTTCCTCATAAAATTCAGCAGCCTTATTTAACATATCATCAAGGGATCCGGATTCTTCACCAATAGCGGCCATTTGGATAACCATATTCGGAAACATATCCGTACTTTGCATACTTGAAGTCAAAGAGAGACCTTGACTAACTTTTGCACGGATGTCTTGCGTTGCTTCTTCATAGAGTATATTGCCAGCAGCACCTGATACAGAATCTAAAACCTCTACTAAAGGGACACCTGCGGCAAATAAGGTAGAAGTAGTACGAGCCCAACGTGCAATAGTTGCTTTACGAATGATAGAGCCAAAAATAGGCATACGCAAAACCATGGCATCTACACGTTTTTGAAATTCAGGAGATTTCTGATGTAGTTTATATACACCAAAACCAATGCCAATTACCGCAATAATCATAATCCAGCCATACTCCACAAAAAAATCGGAAATATTCATGACTGTTTGTGTCATACCCGGTAATTCTGCCCCCATGTTTGAGTAAACTTCTTTAAATGCAGGCAAAACCCAGCGCATCATTACGAAAATCAGTACAACCGCAACAACCACAATAGAAATTGGGTACGTCAAAGCAGTTTTTACTTTTTTCTTAATGGCTTGTGTTTTTTCTTTATATACAGCAAGTTTATCCAACAGACTTTCCAAAACACCACCCGTTTCTCCGGCCGCAATCAAATTGCAATAAAAGCGGTCGAAATATTTTGGGTATTTGGCAAATGATTTACCCAATGCACTACCTTGTTCCACATCTGCACGGACTTGCATCAACATTTCAGTCATGGATGGGTTGGAGTGTCCGCGTGCGACAATTTCAAAAGCCTGCATTAAAGGCAGACCTGCTTTCATCATGGTGGCAAGTTGACGGGTAAAGACAGTGATGTCTTCCTGAGTAATACGACGCTTTTTAGTTGCCTTCACTTTACTGATACGTAAAGGGCGTATCCCGCGGCGTTGGAGCTTTTTACGCGCTTCTTCTTCGTCTTTGGCGACTACTTCGCCTCGGACTAATTGATCCGTATTGGTATTTTTACCTTCAAACGTAAAACGTTTGCCTTTATTTTTTTGAGCGAATAAGCCTCTTTTTTGCTCTGCTTGAGCCATTTTGTTACCCCTTAGTTTAATGTTTAGAATGAAGAAAAAAAAGTCCCCGTGTTTCTTCGATTCAATGGTTTAATCGTTGGTGTGAGCAATCACTTCTTCTAATGAAGTCAAACCTTGCATAGCTTTTAACAAACCTGCGCGGCGTAAATCGACCATGCCTTCTTTATAGGCCATGTTCATAATATCAACTTCCGTACCATTATTCATAATGACACGTTGCATTTCCTCGGTAATCGGCATTACTTCGTAGACACCGACACGGCCTTTAAAGCCTTTACCACGACAACTATCGCAACCGACAGGACGGTAGAGTTTCCAATCCTTTGCTAAATCTTCATCTGTAAATCCTGCTTTTTTTAATGCGGGAACTGGAGGACGTTCAACCTCACGCTTACAGCTCGAACACAGCCGACGCAATAGTCGTTGCGCCATAATTAAGCTGACGGAACTGGCAATGTTGAATGGGGCAACCCCCATGTTCAACATACGGGATAGGGTCGCAGGCGCGTTATTGGTATGCAACGTTGAAAACACCATATGTCCGGTTTGTGCCGCTTTGATGGCAATATCCGCGGTTTCCAAATCCCGAATCTCACCGACCATGATAATGTCAGGGTCTTGTCGCAAGAAAGATTTCAACGCCGCAGCAAAAGTCAAACCTTGTTTGTCATTGACGTTGACTTGGTTGATGCCGGGCAAATTAATCTCGGCCGGGTCTTCTGCGGTGGAAATATTGACGTCTTCTGTATTTAAAATATTCAAGCAAGTATAAAGTGATACGGTTTTACCGGAGCCTGTCGGACCTGTTACCAATACCATGCCATAAGGCCGATGAATGGCCTCAAGCAGCATTTCTTTTTGGAAGGGTTCGAATCCCAGTTGGTCAATATTTAAAGTTGCTGCATCAGAATTCAGAATACGCATTACCACTTTTTCACCAAAAAGCGTAGGTAACGTACTTACACGAAAATCAATGGGGCGACCGTGTTTATGGAAAGCAATCTGAATACGACCATCTTGCGGTACGCGTTTTTCCGAAATGTCCAAACGCGCCATTACTTTGATGCGTGAAGCCAGCTGTCCGCGTACAGCAACAGGGGGTTGAACCACTTCCCTTAGCTGTCCATCTACACGAAAACGGACACGAGCCATTTGTTCATAAAATTCGAAATGTATATCGGATGCGCCTGCATTTAGCGCATCTGATAAGGTCTTGTGAATAAAACGTGGAATAGGCCCATCTTCAGCCTCTTCGTTGTCTATATAAAGCGCCTGAGAGGGCTGGGCAGCTTCTTGTTCTTCACTAATTTCTTTTAAGATGGTGGTAGAACGCTGTCCCAACCACTCAAGCAAAGAACCCAACTGATCATCCGGGACGACTACTAAATCAACTGTCACTCCCGAAGCAAAAGCTATTTTTTGAAAACTTTGAATTTGAGTAGGATCTGAAACCGCTAAATATACCTTTCGCCCACGACGGAAAATCGGAATACAGCGATTTTGAACCATCTGCTCCTCAGTTAAGACATCCATAACGATGTTGTTTCGTGGATAATAATGCAAATCTAATAGCGGATAACTAAAAACCCGCGCAACCAACTCGCCCAAAGACCTTGGGCTGATAATCTTATCTGCAAAAAGCATGGGCAAGATTTCCTGCCCCGTTTTCAATATGTTATTGTAATGCTCTGCTTGGGTGTTGTTGATTGCCTGGCTTTGAACCAAAACTCGTAATAATCCAATACTCATCGTTTACTATCCGTTTCTTATTTTCTCTTTTTTGCAAAGAGTACGCGTATTTTATCATTCATTATGCTTAAAACATATCGGGACGTTCCAATATCACCCAACTTTTCTTTTGATTGTGAAAAATATGACACAAACGCTCCTAGCCAAATTTTGAGGTATTATTATAAAATAACCACTGTCTGTGCAGAATCCCATTACGCTACTATTTAGACAGTCAAAATAACAAAACCGAGTTTTGCAAAATAACAAAACTCGGTTTTAATTTTTAAAATTAAAGTATTACTGTTATTGGCGGATACGTGTAGCGGGTGCAGGAGCCACTTCACGAATAATTACTTCACGAACTACTTCAGGAGCAGGCTTTTTAGGACCGCAACCTTCCGGTAACCAGAAGAATGACTGGGCATTTTTGTCTTTGTCAAACAAAATCTTGTATTGACAAGTTTTATGCTCACCATTTTCACGGTAATTAAACAAATAATCCCACTCACGAACACCATATAAGCCTTCTTGGAAATGAGGACGACCGATCAATTCGTAAATTTGGTCTTTATTCATACCTGCTTCGATTTGACGGACATTATCCCAATTCGGCCAAGTACCATGCTGAGTACCATCATGACGGAAGGTAGTTTTAGCAGGATCAGGCCATACAGGGTTATCAGTAGTACCTTCTTTGCTGACCTTGCTTAAATTACCACAAGCAGCCAAAGTCAATGCCGCGATAACCGGCAAAATGATTGATAATTTCATGTTTTTTTCCTTTATCCTTTATATCGATATCATTCTTCAACTAGGGTCGTCTGAAACGACCACCCCCTCAGGCCTACCATTGATAGCCTACGCTACCACCCCAGTTTACGTCTTTACGTGTATTGACACTGACACCGGTTTTAACAGACCATTTATTGTTATCTGAGTTATGAGCATAACCCACGGCAATAGCCTGCTCATTGCGATAGCCACCTACCGCAGCAGAAACCATGCTCTTACCTGCTTCATTCGGACGTTGTAAGAATGCAATCGCAGTCGCACCGGCGATACCTGCACGCAAATCCTTATCCATATCATTCAAGCGGTTATCAATACCATTAACTTGATTTTGTAAATTGGTGATTGCAGTAGAGTTGCCTTGAGAACGTGCAGCAACTTGATACAGTTGGCTACCGTTAATAGCATCAGTACTGGTTGCATTAATACGTCCAGCAGCAACATTAGTGATAGTACGCTCGCCACCCGTATAGCCAACGCTAACGGTAGAACGGGGATTAGTACCTGCAAAACCACTATAAGATACGTTATTTACAGTTGCACTATTAGTGCCCACTGCTTCATCAGTTGTAGAACCTGCACCCAAAGCAACGGAACCCACATGAGAAGCTGTCGCACGGGAGCCAATCGCCACTGCCGAATTAGCAGAAGCTTTAGACTGCAACCCATAAGCCACACTTGACTGACCTGAAGCAGAAGATGCTGCACCTGTAGCGGTAGAATACATTGCAGAAGCTAGAGAACCAGTACCCAAAGCAGTAGCACCTTGAGCAGTTGCTTGAGCTTTTTGACCGGCAGCAGTCGTTGTATTGCCAAGTGCTTTCGCGCCTTGACCAAAGGCAGCAGCGGTAACACCATTAGCCTCAGCATAAGAACCAACTGCGATGGCAGATTCCCCTGCAGAAGTGGTACTGGTACCGATAGAAATACCGCTATGACCTGTTGCCGTTGTATTCACACCGATAGCCATACCAAAACGATCGGTTGCGCCATCGTTGTTATAGTTAGGACGTTGAACACCAGCATCACTACTGATACTAATGTAATTTTCAGCGGAAGCGGCAGATGCTGCAAACAAACCGAAAGCAGCAAACGATAGAGACATTGCCTTATTGAGCGGGGTAAAACGATTCATGTGTGCTTTGTGTTTCATATTTTATCTCCCTGATAAAAACACATAATGATAGTTATCGAAAAGACCGAACCAGAATGATATATGTTTTGCATATTATGATTGACAAATATTTGCCGTTTATCTAATATACATGCCACTTATCTGACACTTACAAAAAAATGTAACCGATTCAATCCATCTAAAACAAATAAATCAGTACAATCAATATACTGGATCGATTTAGAATCCAATTAATCTATACATAATTGCATTATATTGGACTAGCTGTCTTCTCATTTATTATTTTTTTTTATCATGGCTTAACGCGTTCTCTATATTATTAATTATTAACAGTATTGTTCGTTATGAATATATAACTCAGAACATATTAACAATTGAAATTAGTAGAAAAATATATAATATCCTGCAATTTTGTGTCTAATTTTCATATAAAAAGCAATTTAAATTTAAAATAAAACAGAAATTTGCCAATAAAGTTTTTGAAGGCTATTTTTTTCTAAAGAATAATTTCCATACATATAACCACAAATTCTCATCTGTTATATCTATAACCCTGACTTTCACACATCTTTTTACTACTGAAATATGTCAAAAAAGTGTTGTATTTAGACAAATATCATCTTTTTTACAGATGATGATCCTACTGATTTCATCAATCTTATCTAAACATACCTATTTCCACCAACTACAATATCAAGTATTTCAAAATCACAAGCCTTTCTTTTCAGCTATTTTCATTAGCTTTTAGCTTTGGGACTGCTCATCCCGTCCTGTTTTAGATTGAATCGTCTATAATCTCTCCTGATACTTTTTTCATACGCCCCCTTACATCTTGGAATACCACTATGATGATACGTTGGTTATACAATCAACTTTGGCATATCGCTCCTTTGTTTATTCGCTGTTATCTAAAAAAGAGAGCTGAAAAATCAACATCCTATTTGGAACACTGGGATGAAAGATTCGGCAAAAAAATGAGCAATCCGCTGCAACATCCGATTTGGATTCACGCCGTTTCTGTCGGGGAGACCCGTGCAGCTCAGCCACTCATCGAAGCATTACAGAACCATTTCCCAGATGCCCCTTTATTACTGACTCAAATGACACCGACCGGAAGGCATACGGCGCAAACCCTATATCCCAATGCGCAATGCCGCTATATTCCTTACGACAAACCAGAATGGGTTGGGCAATTTTTAACCGACCATGCCCCTCGTTTCGGTATTTTGATGGAAACAGAAATTTGGCCGAACCTGATGCATATGTGTGCTGAAAAACAGGTGCCGCTTTTTCTTGCCAACGCCCGCCTGTCTGAAAAATCGCAACGGGGATATTTGAAAATACGCGGCTTGGTTGAGCCTGCTATGCGCATTTTGAGCGGATGCTTTGCCCAAACTGCCGAAGATGCAGAACGGTTGCACTTGATTGGAGCTTCTAATGTCCACGTCTGCGGCAACACCAAGTACGATGTATCGCCTCCCGAAGGGATGAAAGCACTTGCAGCCGCATTTAAAGAACGGATCGGTAACCGCCCTGTCGTCGTGTGTGCCAGTACCCGTTTCTATAAAGGTCAGGATGAAGCGGAAATGTTGCTTGACGCATGGAAACGCTATAAAGGGGATGCACTGCTGGTGATTATCCCTCGACACCCCGAGCGTTTTCAGACGACCTTTTCCCTTGCGGAAGATATGGGCTACCGTGTGCAACATCGCAGTGATAACCTTCCTGTCGACAAAGAAACGCAAATATGGGTCGGAGACAGCATGGGAGAACTGTTTGCCTATTATTTGGCTGCGGATATTGCCTTCGTCGGCGGCAGCCTTGTGGATGCGGGTTGTCAGAATGTTATCGAACCGATTTCCTGCTGCATTCCGACCTTATTCGGTTGTTCAACCTACAATTTCACCACTGTATGCCAAGATGCGATCCGGGCAGGGGCGGCAGAACAGGTTGTTTCTGCTGAAAGATGGTATGAAAAAACCACATCATGGCTTGCCTACCCATTAGAAAAAGAACGTTGCTCCCAAAAAGCCCTTGAGTTTGTCGGCAAGCACAAAGGAGCAAGCAAACGCATGGCGGACCAAATCGCCAAAGCAGTCATCCGCCAATAAGTTATCCATCCTTCTTATTGCTAAAAGGTCGTCTGAAACACGATAACCCTCGTTTCAGACGACCTTTTCCCATTGCCCCCATCAAAGAAAAACCGTTCCGACAAATGAAACGATCGGAACGGTTTGCATAATGATATTAATGAACTACTTAGCGATAGCGATGTCCGCGATGAACTTGGCTGCCGATAACCCCGCCCAATGCCGCGCCACCCAAAGTAGCACCGGTATCGCCGCCAATCAGGTTACCTGCTACACCACCCAATACTGCGCCGGCAGCGGTATTGCGTTGGGTTTGGTTCATATCTGCGCATGCACTCAAAGAAGCGGCGATAGCAATCAAGGTAACGGTTTTAGTCAAAGCCTTTTTCATGTTGTATTCTCCATCAGTAGGTTAAACAATACGCAGGCAGTATCTCACAAGGTTTCATTAATATGTCTTCTGATAAGTAAAGACTGTTTAAACTACGATAATTTACCCGTAGACCACCCTGAAGCTCTTGTAAATAAACAATTTATACAAAACAAAAACAAAAGTCGTCTGAAAAACTGTCTGTTTTTACCCACACACAGACTTTTCAGACGACCTCTTTTTCGCCACACAAACCGATTTAAGGCGCGACCCGTTTACGGTTTGCCGCAGCCAAAAGCGCGAGCATTTCTTCGGTGGTATCCCAGCCGATGCAGGCATCGGTAATGCTTTGCCCGTAAACCTCGGGCTTGTCCTGTCTGCCTTCAACCAAATGGCTTTCCACCATCACGCCCATAATATTGTCTTCGCCGTTTTCCAGTTGCGCGGCAACATCTTGGGCAACTTCCATCTGCCGTCTGTAATCTTTACGGCTGTTTGCGTGGCTGCAATCGACCATCAGCTTGGGCGACAAACCCGCTTTTATCAATTGCTCCGCCGCCGATTTGACGTGTTCGGTACTGTAATTCGGCTCTTTGCCGCCGCGCAGGATAACGTGGCAGTCGGGATTGCCGCCGGTATGCACAATGGCGGAATGCCCCGCTTTGGTTACAGACAGGAAGTGATGCGGATGACTTGCCGCGCCAATCGCGTCGATGGCGATTTTCAGATTGCCGTCCGTACCGTTTTTGAAACCGACCGGACAAGACAGGCCGCTGGCGAGTTCGCGGTGTACCTGACTTTCCGTCGTCCGCGCACCGATCGCGCCCCAAGAAATCAAGTCCGCGTAATATTGCGGCGTAATCATGTCGAGGAACTCCGTCGAAGCGGGCATACCCATATTGTTCAGCGTCAGCAGCAATCTGCGCGCCTGACGCAGGCCGTAGTTGATGTCGAACGTGCCGTCCAAGTGCGGGTCGTTAATCAGACCTTTCCAACCCACCGTTGTACGCGGTTTTTCAAAATACACGCGCATCACAATCAGCAATTCTTTTTCATATTTCTTGCGCAACACCAGCAAACGTTCGGCGTATTCCAAGGCGGCTTTGGGGTCGTGGATGGAACACGGACCGATAATCACCAGCAGGCGGTTGTCCTTGCCGTGAACCAAATCGGCGATTTCATGCCGCGTGCGGTGTACCAGCCCCGCCGCTTCATCAGAAATCGGCAGCTCGTACAAATGGGCAATCGGCGGCAGCAGCTCTTTGACTTCTCTAATCTTAATATCGTCGGTAGGGTGTTGTTTGGTCATTGTTATTGCTTTCAAATTCAGATAAATCGGAGCATAGATTACCTTCTTTACCTGTTTTAAACAAGCCTTCTCTCAACTATTCAGCAATTTTATTTCAAAAAAACAATTTTTACGTATTTTAAAGCATTAAAAATTATAAAATATAAAAATATAAGCAATAATATTTCCATCAATTAAATCTAAAAATCAAAATTGCCGACAATCCTCCCACCTGATGCTTCTTTAGTATGTCTAATATAATCAAATTTAAATAACAAAAACCCAGACAATAAAAATACTCAGTATAACCGGATAGCAAACCCAACTCCGTATCATATATATATGATATAGCCTCTACCACTGCATATTCCCTAACCGCAAGCAAGCCAAGCCCACCTGAAATCCGTTAAAATACCGCATCCTTATTTTCAGACGACCTCAAACCATGTTGGTACTTGGAATCGAATCATCCTGCGATGAAACGGGCGTTGCGCTTTACGATACCGAACGCGGCCTGTTGGCGCACCATCTTCACACCCAAATGGCGATGCACGCCGAATACGGCGGCGTTGTCCCCGAACTTGCCAGCCGCGACCACATCCGCCGTGTCGTGCCGCTGACGCAGGGCTGTTTGCAGGAAGCGGGCGTTTCCTATGACGACATCGATGCCGTCGCCTACACCCAAGGGCCGGGCTTGGGCGGCGCGCTTCTGGCGGGTGCGGGCTACGCCAACGCTTTGGCGTTTGCCTTGAACAAACCCGTCATTCCCGTCCACCATCTCGAAGGCCATTTGCTCTCCCCGCTTTTGGCGGACGACAAACCCGAATTTCCGTTCGTCGCCCTGCTGGTTTCGGGCGGACATACACAGTTTATGGCGGTGCGCGGCATCGGCGATTACACGCTGATGGGCGAAAGCGTCGATGACGCGGCAGGCGAGGCGTTCGACAAAACCGCCAAACTCTTAGGTTTGCCGTATCCCGGCGGCGCGAAGTTGTCCGAACTGGCGAAGCTGGGCAACCCCGATGCCTTCTCGTTCCCGCGCCCCATGCTCCATTCGCACGATTTGCAGATGAGCTTCTCTGGTTTGAAAACCGCCGTTCTGACCGCCGTCGAAAAAGTCCGCGCCGAAAACGGCGGCGAAATTCCCGAGCAAACGCGCAACGACATCTGCCGCGCGTTTCAAGACGCGGTGATTGACGTCCTCGCCGTCAAAGCCAAAAAAGCCTTGTTGGATACCGGATTCAGAACTTTGGTCGTCGCAGGCGGCGTCGGGGCAAACTGGAAGCTGCGCGACGAATTTTCCCGCTTAAGCGTCAAACAGCCGTCTGAAAAAGGCAAACCCAAGCCTAAGGAAGAAAAAATCAAAGTCTGTTTTCCGCCTATGGAATACTGCACCGACAACGGCGCGATGATTGCCTTCGCCGGCGCGATGAGGTTGCAGGAGCGGCAGCCCGTCGGCGCGTTCAACGTCAAACCGCGCTGGCCGCTGTCGGATATTGTGAAATAGTGTGCGGCAAAGAAAAAAGGTCGTCTGAAAACCCAAACCCAAGTTTTCAGACGACCTTTTTAGAGCATCCCCATTATTCGATATTTTTTTGTCCTTGCGGCAACTCCTGTTTTTCAACTGTCCACTGACTTTCTGCCGTCTCCTGCTCTTTGAATACGTCCTCTCCTCCTTGTTCTTTAAATATTTCCTGTACGTTTAACAACTCTGGTTCTCCACCTGATTTCCGTTGCAGCAATAACTCCTGCTCTTTCAACAATTCCTGTCGGCGTAAAAGTTCTTGTTCCTTCAACAACTCCTGCCGATGCAAAGACTCTTGCTCTTTCAGTAATTTTTGTTGACTCAAAGATTGTCGCTCTTGAGGCTGCTCCTGACCTTCAATCTGTTCACTTTCTTGCTGCCGCTTAAATATTTCACCTTTTTTATATACCTGCCCTTTTCCATATGGCCGATAATATTCAACCAGATCACCATTCCATCTGACGAAATAGCCCCTGTCTTGTTCATATTTCGGACAAGGCGTATACCAAGAATTATCTCCTTCCGAACAGTAACTCAAATACAGTTTTCCGCCTTTTTTCACATACCCCTTTACCTTACCGCTACCACCGGGACCGTCTGAACGCCCTTCATGCCATTCGCCCGTAATTATATATCTTGATGATTGTTTAATATTGAAATACTTACCGTAAACACCATCCGGAATATCACGAACATACCCCCAACTACCTGTAAAATCGGCAGATATTGCATTACCCACGAGCAAAGCAGCATACACCCCAAAAATATATTTTTTCATCGTAACCTTTTTATTCGATAAATAATAAACGTTTGGAATTTTATGACGTTACAGATTTTATGTCTATGCCATTCAAGATGAAATTCGGAAGGGCATTTTCACAATCATAAAAAAGTCGTCTGAAACATTTTTCAGACGACCTTTTGACAAACAGGGAACGCGGATTATGCGTTGCCTTCTTGTTGTTGCTGGTACATAGCTTCGAAGTTGATCGGAGCAAGCAGTACGGGCGGGAAGCCGGCGCGGGTTACGCTGGTGGAAATGGCTTCGCGTGCGTAAGGGAAGAGGATGTTCGGGCAGGCTACGCCTAAGAGCAGTTGAACGTCTTCTTCAGGGATATTTTCCAGACGGAAGATGCCGCTTTGAGTCACTTCGTTGAGGAACATGGTGCGTTCGGCGTTGAGTTTGGCGGTTACGGTAACGGTTACGTCAACGTTGTAGTAGCCGTCTTCCAGCTTCTCGCTGTTGGTGGAAACGCGCATATCGACTTCAGGCTCGCCTTGTTCCAAGAAGATTTGGGGGGCATTGGGCACTTCCAAAGACAGGTCTTTGACGAACAGGCGTTCGATGCTGAATACGGGTTGCAATTCTTCGCTCATTTTGTTTTCCTAGTTGGGTTTAAAGTTACGGGTTTAATAAAGAATCCAGCCTGCCTTCGCGGTGCAGGCCGTACAAATCGGTGAAGCCGCCGACGTGGGTATCGCCGATGAAAATTTGCGGTATGCTGCGCTGCCCGGAAAGCTGCTGCATTTCGGCAAAGGCTTCGGGGCTTCGGTCTACGCGGATTTCGTTGATTTCGGCGACGCCCAGCGAATGCAGCAGCTTTTTGGCCATGGTGCAGTAGGGGCAGAATGCGCCTGTATACATCGTAACGGTTTGCATGATTGTTTTCAGAGTTCTAATGGGGTTCACTATATGGGCATATGGTTTATTTTACAATACTTGAAATCGGCTATTTTGCCTGAATCTTTGTTTTCGGGGCGTAAGGGCTGCCTGCCGCCCATGTGCCAAAACGCCGTTTTTAAAGTATGATAAACGGCAATCCGAACCGCTTTTGTCATTTGTTTTCCACAAAACCGACGGCAAGCGGATGGTAGATTAAATTTGAGTCAGAAGAGCAACACAATCAGCCGATCATTTTTCAGGTTTGGGCAAAGCAAAACCGGGCTGGTTCAAATTTAATCTACTATATTTCTTATTAAAAATCAGGAACTAAAACCATGCTTTCAGGAATCCCTATCCCGAAGGATGCTATCCGCCCGCCCGAAACCGTGCTCGTCAACATTACGCCGCAGGAAACGCGCGTGGCGGTGTTGGAAGAAAACAATATCTGCGAGCTGCACATCGAACGCAACAGCGGCCATAGTCTGGTCGGGAATATTTATCTGGGCGTGGTACGCCGCGTGTTGCCGGGAATGCAGAGCGCGTTCATCGACATCGGTTTGGAACGCGCCGCGTTTTTGCACATCGTCGATGTTCTCGAACAACGCCGCAATCCCGAAGAAACGCAGCGCATTGAGCATATGTTGTTCGAAGGGCAGTCGGTTTTGGTACAGGTCATCAAAGACCCGATTAACACCAAAGGCGCGCGCCTTTCCACTCAAATTTCGTTAGCAGGGCGATTCCTCGTCCACCTTCCGCAGGAAGACCACATCGGCATTTCCCAGCGCATCGAAGACGATGCCGAACGCAACAGCCTGCGCGAACGTCTGACCAACCTGCTGCCCGAAGATGCGTGCCACGGCTACATCATCCGCACCAACGCCGAAAACGCCACCGACGAGCAGCTTCAGTCCGACATCCACTACCTGACCAAAGTGTGGGAACACATTCAAGAACAAGCAAAAATCCAGCCGCCGGAAACCCTGCTTTATCAGGATTTGCCTTTGAGCCTGCGCGTGTTGCGCGATATGTTCAGCCTCGACACGCAAAAAATTCTCGTCGATTCAACCGAAAACCACCGCCGCATGACCCGTTTCGCCGAGCAATACGTCCACGGCGCCTTGGGCAAGATAGAGTTGTTCAAAGGCGAACGCCCGCTGTTTGAAACCCACAACGTCGAGCAGGAAATCAGCCGCGCCCTGCAACCGCGCGTCAACCTCAACTTCGGCAGCTACCTGATTATCGAGTCCACCGAAGCCATGACCACGATAGACGTGAACACCGGCGGCTTCGTCGGCGCGCGCAACTTCGACGAAACTATCTTCCGCACCAACCTCGAAGCCTGCCACACCATCGCCCGCGAATTACGGTTGCGCAACCTTGGCGGCATCATCATCATCGACTTCATCGACATGGCGCAGGAAGCGCACCGCGAAGCCGTGTTGCAAGAACTTGCCAAAGCCCTCGCCTTCGACCGCACCCGCGTTACCCTCAACGGCTTCACCAGCTTGGGTTTGGTCGAGCTGACCCGCAAACGTTCGCGCGAAAACCTCAGCCAAATCCTCTGCGAACCCTGCCCCTCCTGCCAAGGCAGGGGTCGTCTGAAAACGCCGCAGACCATCTGCTACGAAATCCAGCGCGAAATCGTCCGCGAAGCCCGCCGTTACGACGTGCAGTCCTTCCGCATCCTCGCCGCGCCCAACGTCATCGACCTCTTCCTCGACGAAGAATCGCAATCGCTGGCGATGCTCATCGACTTTATCGGCAAACCGATTTCGCTGGCAGTCGAAACCGCTTACACGCAGGAACAATACGATATTGTGTTGCTGTAAAGACAAAAGGTCGTCTGAAAACAGAATCGGGTTTTCAGACGACCTTTTGGCAAGATTGGCAAACAATTCAAGTGCAGTATTCCTTTAGATAAACAATTTCCAACATACCAAGCAGAACCCACGCCGAAGGAACCCAATAAAGTACGGAAAAAACAACAAAAAGGTCGTCTGAAAACCAGCCGCCCCTTTCAGACGACCTCCCGCTAAACCCTTCCTAATTTTCCCCTGCTATCCTTCCCGCTGATTAAGGAGAACACCATGCGCGTATTGCTTGCAGAAGACGACCACATGATTGCCCAAGCCGTAGCCGCCAACCTCAAAGACAGCGGCTATGCCGTCGATTGGGTCAAAAACGGCAGCCAAGTTTCTACCGCCCTTCAGGCGCAGAACTACGACTTGCTGCTGCTCGACCTCGGACTGCCTGGCAAAGACGGGTTGGACGTCCTCACCCAAATCCGACACGAAGGCAGCAAAACCCCTGTCCTCATCGTTACCGCCCGCGACGACCTCCACAGCCGCCTCAACGGACTGGACGGCGGCGCCGACGACTACATCGTCAAACCCTTCGACATGGCGGAGCTGCAAGCCCGTATGCGCGCCGTCCTGCGCCGCCACAGCGGCCACAGCCAAACCCTGCTGACCAACGGCGCGCTCACCCTCAACCCCGCCACCTACCAAGTCGAAGTCAAAGGACAAGACAAACCCGTCCTCCTGAGCAACAAAGAATTTGCCGTCCTCCAAGCCCTGATGATGCGTCCCGGCATCATCCTCTCCCGCAGCGACCTTGAAGACAAAATCTACGGCTGGGGCGAAGAAGTCGAAAGCAACGCCGTCGATTTCCTCATCCACGCCCTACGGAAAAAGCTCGGCAAAGAACACATCCAAAACGTACGCGGCGTAGGCTGGCTGGTAGCCAAAGAGGTCGTCTGAAACCCCAATCCGCGCATCCATGCCCGCCCATGCCATAATTAATAACAAAACCTAAAACAGCCTCACCAAACACACTATGCATCACTTCATCCAGACCCTCAAACAATCCCTGCAAGTCCGTATCAGCATCGCCCTGATACTGATGTTCCTGCCTTTGTCCATCATCGCAGGCGCATTCTCCTATTACCAAACCTACCATGAAGCCGAAGAGCTTCAGGACGACCTGTTGCGCCAAACCGCCGCCTACATCAACCCCAAAACCACCGACTACACAAAAATAGGCAGCGAAAACCACATCCTCATCCAAACCTTCGGACAAGAAGACACCGTCCCTTTGTCCGACACACTCGGCGAAGGATTCCACACCATCAAAGGCAGCGTTGATGACGACGATGACGATGATGACGACGACGAATACCGCGCCTACATCCGCCAAACCCCGCAAGGCAAAATCGCCGTACTCCAAGAAACCGAATACCGCGACGACCTCGCAGCCACCGCCGCCTACCAAAGCGTCCTCCCGCTGCTCATCGCCCTGCCCCTCATGATCCTGCTGACCGTATGGATCACCTACCGCGCCATGCGCCCCGTCAAAACCCTTTCCGCCTCACTCGGCAAACGCCGTTCAGACGACCTCTCGCCGCTGGACGGAGAAGGCGTGCCCAGCGAAATACAAGGCTTCGTTACCGCCATCAACCAACTGCTGCAACGCACAGGCGAAAACATCCGTCGCCAGCAACGCTTCATCGCCGATGCCGCCCACGAACTGCGCAGCCCCCTGACCGCCCTCTCCCTTCAGGCAGAACGGCTCACCAAGCTGCCCCAATCGGACGAAGCCCGCGAACAGACCGGACTCATCCTCCAAAGCATACAGCGCAACCGCCACCTGCTCGAGCAGCTCCTGACCCACGCCCGCGCCCAAGGCTCCGAAACCCAACGCAACCTGACCGACATCAGCCTGCAAGCCCAGTTTCGCCGCGTGCTGCAAGAACTCATGCCCCTCGCCCTTAACAAACAGCAAGACATCGGCGTCGCCGTCGAAAACGACCTGCGCATCCGAGCCGACGACACCGAAATCTACACCCTCATCAAAACCTTCACCGACAACGCCATCCGCTACACCCCCGCAGGCGGCCGCATCGACATAGGTTTCAGCGAGACCCCGACCACCCTCACCATCTGGGTGGAAGACGACGGCCCCGGTATCCCCGCCGCCGAACGCAGCCGCGTAACCGACGCCTTCTACCGCATACTCGGCACGGAACAACAAGGCACCGGACTCGGACTCTCCATCGCCGACGCCATCGCCAAACGCTACGGCGGCAAACTCATCCTCGCCGACAGCCGCAACTTCGCCCACGGCCTGCTGATACAGGCGGAACTCAACAAACAACTGCTAGAAGCAGACTAAGCAAACAAAAAGGTCGTCTGAAATCCGTTTTCAGACGACCTTCTTTATTTTCCAAGCCGAATCAAGGCATCAACATACCGCCGTTGACGTGCAGCGTTTGACCGGTGATGTATTTCGCTTGGTCGGAAGCGAGAAACAATACCGCATCCGCGATGTCCTGCGCTTCGCCGAATTTGCCCAGCGAAGTTTGCGCTTCGAAGGTTTTGCGGGTTTCTTCAGGCAGGGCGCGGGTCATGTCGGTATCGATAAAGCCTGGTGCGACGCAGTTGACGGTAATGCCGCGACTGCCGACTTCGCGCGCCATGGATTTGGAGAAACCGATCAAGCCTGCTTTTGCCGCGGCATAGTTGGTTTGACCGGCATTGCCCATCACGCCGACGACGGATGTGATGTTGATGATGCGGCCGGCACGCTGCTTCATCATGCCGCGCAATACGGCTTTAGAGGCGCGGAACACGGATTTGAGGTTAACCTGCATGATGTCGTCCCACTCTTCTTCTTTCATACGCATCAGGAGGTTGTCGCGGGTGATGCCGGCGTTGTTGACCAGAATATCCAGCTTGCCGAACGCTTTTTCGATGTCGGCAATCAGATTTTCGATGGTTTCGGGTTCGGCAGAATTCAATGCACGGCCTTCACCGCCCCATTGCGCCAGACGCTCGCTAATCGCTGCCGCGCCGCTTTCGCTGGTCGCCGTGCCGATGACTTTGGCACCCGCCGCCGCCAGTGTGTCGGCAATCGCCGCGCCGATACCGCGCGATGCGCCTGTTACCAATGCGATTTTGCCGCTTAAATCTTGTGTGCTCATGTTTACTTCCTTGTTTTGGGAATGGAGTCTGTTCATTTCAGACGACCTTATAGCATAAATAGTGTGATGAATCTAATTTTTGAGGTCGTCTGAAACAAAATAAGAAGCCTCCGTATTGTCATTCCCGCACAGGCGGGAATAACAGTGCAGGCATTGCCTATTTTATCTGCTATATCGTCAAATTTCAGACGACCTTTCCGTTTATTCGGGCAGGGTTATTTTTTGATGGGGCGGTATGTCTAGAATATAGCGCAACCAGTTGCCGAAGCTATATTTTTGGTAGATTTCGGGCGACAGTTCGCAGTAGGGTTTGGCGACAAATTCTGCCAAACCGTCCAAACTTTTACCGTCCCAATTATAGATATTGTCGGAATGATAAAAATCGTATTTGGCAACTTCGGCATTGGTGGTAATGAGCTTTTCCGATAGCCGACCGACTCGATTGTCCGAAACGATAAACCCGTATGCACCGCTGCTTTAAAATCCAGCAAGACGCAGCTTTGCATTTCGCGTTTGATGTTGTCTTCGAACGTGAGCGGCTCTGCTGTCGCTTTGATACTGTCGGGATAAACATCGGAATGTTCGTTCAAACTGCCGCCGTTGACATGGAATATCGTGAAATCGACTTTCCAGCCTTTCTTTTCGGCGTATTCGGAAAAAGTCGAAATGGCTTTTTCCCTGTCGAGATCGGGAACATGCGACCCTAGGAAATAAAAATCGTAGCGGTTTTCGGTATCGGCGTCCGCGCTGCATCGTTTATTGTGAATAGACTGTGAAAGTGCTGAAGCACTCAGTGAATATTTTCCCTTTTATTTGTACTGCCTATCCCGCAAATCTGCTTCTCCGCTATATCTGTTGAATGGCATCCCTGTCGATATGCGGCAGCCCGATCGGTATGTTCGGCTCGATATCGAATGCGCAGTTTATCCAGTTGCTGAAGCTGTATTTGCGTTTCAATTCCGGCGCGATGGGGACGAACGGTCGGGTCAGAAAGTCTTTGAGTTCGTCGAGATTGCTGCCGTCCCAGTAGAACATATTGTCGGGATGGTAAAAATCGTAATGCACGATGGTCGGATTGGTGGTAATCAGTTTTTTATCCAAACCGATGGCTTCAAAAATCCGCAAAGACAAGCCGTAATGCTTGCGGTTGAGGAAGTCGACCAATACGGAGGACTTGGCGGCTTCTTCTAAATTCTGGCGGTAAGACAACGCGTTGGCAAACGAGAAGAACTGTACTTCGGGGATGCCCAGTGCGGCTTGCTCTTCGGCGATTTTCTTGCTCGCCAGTCGGAAGTCGATATCCAAACCGATGGCGCGTGCGGCATCGCAGAAGGCGCGGATGTCGCTGTTGCGGTCTTCTGCGTACGATCCGATAAAGAGGATTTTGTTTTCGGTTTTTTCAGACGGCGTAAAGCTGTCGAAATAGAAACTTGTGGTCGGATGCAATACATGGTCGTATTCGGGCAGCTTGTTTTGATCAAACGGATCGAAGAAATAAAATTTGTCGAAAAATTCGATATTTTCAAAATCTTCTTTCAAGAAAGTCAGCGCTTCCCAGTTGTAATAGACCATCAGTTTGGCGTGGTTGCGCAGCTTGGAAATAAACTCTTTCGGATACGCGCCCAGCCAAATCATGAAGCAATAATCCGCCTGCTCGGGATATTGTTCCAACAACGCTTCCAGCCGCTCTTCCACCAAACGGAACATCACCCGTTTCTTGAAATCCATTCGTCCGAGGACGTTGCGATACCAGATTTTCTGCATGCGTTGGAAGATGCTTTTGTATTTGAATTCTTTTTCTTCGTAAGTCAGGGACAGCACGTCGAAGCCGCATTTTTCCAGATTTTCAATGATGAGCTCGTGGATTTTAAACAGCTCCGGCATAGCCAGGATAACGGTTTTCTTTTTCATAATCTCGTACGGTAAAGAGGAAGGGTCGTCTGAAAATATAGTGGATTAACTTTAAACCACTATACAATCAGGCAATGATGAAATTCTTAAAACGGCTACGGCACAGGTTCGCCTTAATTAATTGCCGATACCGAGCATACGGTTGAGCCATTGGGTAAACGAATATTTTTCTTTGATATCCGGACTGACCGGCTGATACGGACGCGCCAAGAAATCAGGCAATTCGTCCAAGCTGCCGCCATCCCATAAAAACACATTGTCGGGATGATAAAGGTCGGTATCCCGTATGCTTTGGTTGGTCGTAATCAGTTTTTTATCGAAACGCAGGGCATCGAAAATGCGGAATGACAAACCGTAATGGTCAAACTGGGCAAAATCGACCACTGCCCCGCAGCTTTGTACCTTGCTTAAATTGTTTTCAAAACTCAGGATGCTGCTGCGGTCGAGATATGTGATGCCTTTTGTGCCGAAGGCTTTTTCGGCGCGGTCGTCTTTGCAATAAATATGGAAATCCAAAGGCAACCCGAGGCGTTCCGCTTCGCTGATGAAATGCTTGGTCTGCCCTTCCCTCCTCAATTCGTAGCCACCGAGGAAATAGAGACCGTCGTTTGACGGCAGTTCGGGGACAGGAAAATCGAAGTAGAAATTGGTCGTGGCTTTGAACCCGCATTCCGGATATTGCTTAATATCTTGCGGGTCGAAAACCCAGCATTGGTCAAAATAGTCCAAATATTCCAAGATATCGGGGAATCTTCCAATGCCGTCCCATTGGTAATTGACACATATTTCACTGTGCGCACGGATGGCGGCAATGATTTCTTTAGGATAGATGTTGGCACGGATACACAAGGCGTAATCCGCTTTTTTGCCGTTTAACGAACCCAGCTTGCGTGCAATGTCATCCCGATAACGGCTATATTTCAAAACCTTTTTGTAGTCGCCGTCTTTGGCAACATATTTGTAATATAGGTTTTTCACCCTGCTCGCTATATTGGGATAAAAAGAATCCCTGTCGTCGTAACAAAGGTTGACGACGTCGAACCCCAAAAAACGCAGATTTTTTTCGATGCACTTGTCGAGTTCGTACATATAGGGAACGGCAAGGATGATGGTTTTGTTCATTTGAAACGCCCAAAAGGTTGTACTGAACGGATACTAGGAATAATCACATTGTTTATAATATTTAGTTAATTTCTTTATTTATTAACAACTAAGTTACATCGCAGTAACTTTTGACATTCTTGACACCACTTTAAAATACCAAATGGGTTTTCATACAAAAAATTATAAACAACGCTAAATTTCTTACAATCAAATTTGATAATATTCATCTTCAAGAGATGAATATACATATTCAATTGTTTTCCCTTTTAAAATTTCTTTCTCTTTCAACAAATATTGAATAATGCTACCTGGATTTAACATACACTCCAAAGGGACAGGAATATAATTTTTTACACCACTTAATCTCCTACCAATAGCTCCAAAATCAAAAGCAATAATCGGCAATCCTGTGATGAGACAAGCACTGAGTGTATAAGAATATGTTTCAGGACATATTGCAGGAAACCATATAGCATCTAAATGTTCTTTATTAATGATTTCTATTAATTTATCATCTTGATATTTCCCAAGTATCTTCACATTTTTCTGATTTTTTAAAGAAATATCATCCTGTGTATAGCCAATAACAATAAATTCCAAATTAAAACCATACCGAGAACAAATTTCTGAAACTTCCTTCAAAATATAAAATCCTTTATGTAACCCTATTGCACCAATAATACCTATTCTTTTTATTTTAGAGTTACTGTGGGTATTTTGAATATTATTGAAAGTGGATTCATCATATTGCCAAGAATCAAAGTGTGGTCGAACCACAAAGTCCATATTGTCAAAATATCTCATAAATCTCCATTTAACATCTAAGTCAGGAACAAAAATTTTATATGCATTTTCTAAAATTTTTTGATACCAACCTCTCCAACGTTCAATTGAATAGCCCATTGAATCATTACATGACCGAATACAAATATTACATTGTTCGTTATCAGGTTCCCCACAAAATAAACCAGTATCATCAATTAAATTAATTCTTGGGCAAATAGCATAATAATCATGAAGTGTAAAATAGTATGGTATATTGCTTTTAATGGCAGCTTCTAAAAAATTGTCTACAAAATTATTGGAAAATCCTTTAAAATGGTGTATATGTATAAAATCTAATTCCATATCATTCAGAAAATTATATATTTCTTCTACACTTTCCAACTTAAACTTCAAATTAGGCAAGGGATATTTATTTTCTATTGACAATAGAATATTATTTTTTATGTCAGGCTGCAAAGACAGTACAGAAAATCCTTCAGATATTAGTTTGTCTGTTATTTCTAGAACATGCTTTTCCGTACCTCCGCCAAGAGAGTGAGTCACATTTAAAATTAATTTTTTATTTTTATTGTCAACGTAGTTTTTTAGCCTTTTTATATCTATTCTATTACGATATTCAAATATAGGATCTTCTTTTATAAATCTTTCCACATCCTTCAAATATTTAGGATGCTCATCATTTATAACATTAAGAGCATTCTCAACGCGCTCCAATCTTTGAGTATTACTAAAAGAACTGCTACCATAATGCCGAACAAATAGTCCCATTGCGATTAAATTATCCCAACCCGCCTTCTCGGCTCTAATACATAAATCATTTTCCTCCCCATAACCTTTCCCAAATAGTTCATAATTAAAATATCCAATCTGATTTAAACATTTTCGACGGACGTACATACAAAATCCAACCCCCGTAGGAGCTTTCACAGTATTAATTTTATTTTCGCTAAAAAATAATTTATTTAACTCTGAATCAGGTATTTCATAGCAATAAGAAAAATCTTCGCAGAAAAGAGGATAACTACAAATAGTCGCATTATTTGACATTGCCGTTATAGTTCCTGCTTTAGGGTTTTGTATAGCACAATTAACTATAGTATCTACCCAGCCATCAAAGACTTCAGTATCTGAATTTAATAAGATTAAATCCCTTTGAGGATGAATTTGAAAACCAAAATTACAAGTTAAGACAAAACCTTTATTTTCTTTATTTTCATAATATTCAAATGAAAATTTTTCACTTAAATCTCTCAATATAGTTCGAAGTTCTGGCACAGGGCCTGCATCTTCAATAACAACCAAATTAAACGGGGTTTGGTTTTTTGTTTTCAATACACTATAAATACACCGCAAAGTATCATCAGGAGCACCATATACAGGAATAATAATATCAACAGCAGCTTCTTGATTCTTTTTTTGAGTTGAAAGATTATTCCAATCTTCTGTTCTAGGGCGAATAGGTTTTACATTATCTCTTTTCATGTTCATTATTTCATATTTAATTGGTTAGTATTAAAAATTTCTCTTACCTTTTAAAATCCTGTAGAGACCATGTAGGGGAGCTAACATACTCCAACTTACGGATGATAATATTTTAATGGCTTCCAAGTAACCGTCTATA
This sequence comes from Neisseria sp. DTU_2020_1000833_1_SI_GRL_NUU_006, assembly GCA_032388755.1. Taxonomy (NCBI): domain Bacteria; kingdom Pseudomonadati; phylum Pseudomonadota; class Betaproteobacteria; order Neisseriales; family Neisseriaceae; genus Neisseria; species Neisseria sp. DTU_2020_1000833_1_SI_GRL_NUU_006. Next base: position 1,687,948 of record CP135593.1, read on the forward strand.
TTACTATTTGGATAATAGATTTGCTTTTTAGGTTTTTTTCTTATCCTCCAGTTAATTTTTTTAAATAATCTAATTATTTTATAACTAGGAGATTTATAAATTTCCATTAATAATGCAGTGTGATTAACATATGAAGAACTATAATTCTGTAATTTTTGAATACGGAAATGGAGATTCTTATTCTCTTGAACTAATTTATTAAATTTATCTATATTCGCTTCATTTTTTTGCTGCAACATTTTAGCTCCTTCTTTTAGTTTATTTATTTCATTATACAAATCTAAATATCCCAATTGATTATTTAATAGCAGACTTTGATGTTTATTACAAACTTTTTGCCAATTAAATCTATTAATTTCAGGATTTTTATTTAGCTTATCTATCAGCGATGACCCGTCACGGCGTTTGCGGTAGCGGAACAACACTTCCGGAATACGGATGACTTCTCCGCCGTTGCTTAAGAGGCGTATCCAAAAATCCCAGTCTTCATGTGTTGTCAGGTTTTCATCAAACCCACCCAAAGAGACGAAATCCTCGGCACGATGCATAGAAATGATAGGGATGCGATTCCCCTTCAACAGGCTTTCCAAACCGTCATAATCCGGCAGATTCCATAAGCCTTCTTGCGCATCGAAATATTCCGCCAACGGATACACCAGCTTGCAGTCGGGATTGTTTTCCAAAACCGCGACGCATTTTTCGATGTAATCCGGCAGGATGAGGTCGTCTGAATCGAGAAACAGGAAGTATTTGCCTCCCGCCAGCCGCGCCACATGGTTTCGGGCGGCGGCAACGCCTTGATTGTTTTGTACGGCGTAACGTATTTCGGGCTTGTCCGCCAGAAACTCCCTCAAATAATCGGCGTGTTCCGGGGCGGAGCCGTCGTCAACAATGATGATTTCAAAATTCTGATAACTTTGGTTAAGGACGGACTGGATGGTTTCTACAATGTATTCCTTACAGTTGTAGTAAGGGATCATCACAGAGACGGTGGGGGACTGGGTTTGATGATTCATGCGGATAGTTCCTTTCTGTCTGTTCGGCAGCCTTCCTTGTCCTTCGGCTCGGTGTTTTCAGACGACCTCTTAGGCAAATCGTCCTTCAACTGACCGGCAGGTCGTCTGAAAATCAACCTGCTGCCTGCTTCGGCATATTGCGCAGCATGGCATAATAGCCGTTTTGCGCCATCAATTCATCGTGTGAACCTTGCTCAACGATATGCCCGTCGTCCATAACAATAATGCGGTCGGCTTGCTCGACGGTGGTCAGGCGGTGGGCGACGATGATGCTGGTGCGGTTTTCCATCAAGCGTTCAAGGGCTTGCTGCACAAGGCGTTCGGATTCGTTGTCCAGCGCGCTGGTGGCTTCATCCAAAAGCAGGATGGGGGCATCTTTCAAAATGGCGCGGGCAATGGCGACGCGTTGACGCTGACCGCCGGAGAGCTGATTGCCGTTTGCACCTATCGGTTGGTTCAAGCCGTATGGCGAACTTTCAACCAAGTCTTGCAAATTCGCGGCTTTGAGGGCTGCCAATACTTCTTCTTCAGTGGCATCGGGACGGCTGTAACGGACGTTTTCCAAAAGGGTGTCGTCAAACAGGAAAACATCTTGGGAAACAAGGGCGAATTGGGAACGCAGGTTGTCGAGTTTGATATCTTCGATGTTGGCATCATCCAAATAAACCGTGCCCGAGCTTGGTTCGACAAAACGCGGAAGCAGGTTGACGACGGTGGATTTGCCGCTGCCTGAGCGACCGACCAAAGCAACGCGTTCACCTTGGCGGATGTCAAGATTGAAGCCGTCCAAGGCTTTTTTACCGTCTTCGTGGTAGCGGACATCGACGTTTTCGAATTTCAGACGACCTGAAACGTTTTTCAGATGTTTGGTACCCTTGTCTTGTTCAGGCTCGGTATCTAGGAATTGGCAAACCGCATCCGAAGCGATAAACATGGTCTGCATGGGGATGCTGATGTTCGCCAAGTTTTTGATCGGACCGAGCATTTGCAACATGGCAACGATAAACGCCATAAATTCGCCGATGGTGGTATAGCCTTGCTGACTCTGCCAAAGGGCGATAAAGATGACGACAGCCAAAGCAAACGACGCAATCAACTCGCTGAACGGAGAACGCGCCGCGCTGGCTTGTGTGATTTTTTTACCGAGACGGACAATGGTGTCATTGACTTCGGCAAAGCGTTCGGACGCTTTCTTCTGACCGCCGAAGAGTTTGACCACGCGGTGTCCTTGGTGGACTTCGTTAACGACGTTATTGAGCGTACCGATACTTTGCTGCGCACTGGCAATGATATCTTTCAGACGGTTGCGGTAATAACGGGACAGTAAAGACAGCAACGGGAACATCAGGGCGACAATCAGGCTGAGCTGCCAGTTCAAATACAGCAGGACGCAGACCAAACCGATGACAATCATGGTATCGCGGGTCAAAACGATAAAGACATTACTGGCGTTGCTGATGGATGATTCCGCCATTTGCACCATGTTCATCAAAACTGTGCCGGAAGGGGTTTCCTGATGGAATTTGGAAGAGAGTTGCAGCATTTTGGCAAACATATCGCGGCGCAGATGACTGATTGCCATAACGGAAACCCAAGTCAAGAGATATGTGCTGACGAAGCGGCTGATGCCTCGAATGATGACCAAAAAGATAAAAAATACCGGCACGACCCAGACTTTATAGGGCGTACCCCAAATCAGGTAGGTAAATTGGTCTTTCCAGTTTTGCAGCGTAGCGATGATGCCGCCTGCGGTATTGAGTTCGGGCGGCGCAGAAGGCGGGGCGAAGCCTTGGTTGACCAAGGGGGCAATAAAGGCGGCAAGATAGCTTTCGGTGGCGGCGACACCGAAGATAGCAATTAACGCAAAAATGATGCGGACTTTATAAGGACGGATGTAAGCCATCAAGCGCATGAAGCTGCGCGAATCTTCTTGGGTAAACAGGCCGAAGGTCAGTTTTTCTATCATTGGCTCGGTGTTCCGGATTAATGCAGATTGAATATTTTATCAATCTGTCGGATTGGTAAAGCCTATGATTATATCGCAACGAAGTTACCGATGCGACGAAATTGCTGTTTTTAAATGAATAACGATTTTTATTTCTGTAAAGTTTTTTCAGACGACCTTAAATGTTCAAAATAAATTGATAGTGGATTGGAATAAGAAACACCCTCCTGCTGTCTGCACCTCCCTATGCGAACACAACCGACAGGCATTAAAAAACGACCTTTCATTAAGAAAGGTCGTCTGAAACACAAAAGGCGGCAAGTTTAATGCGCTTCGATAAAGGTAGCGACTTGTTCGGAATTGGTCAAAGCGCTGCACACGGCTTCTTTGTTGATGCGTTTTGCCAAACCTGCCAACACTTTGCCCGGTCCGCATTCGGCGGATTCGGTAATGCCTTCTGCAACGAGTGCGTTGACGGTTTCCGTCCAGCGTACAGGGCTGTAAAGCTGGCGGACGAGTGCGTCTTTGATTTTCTCTGCATCGTCGTAAGCGGCAACATCGGCATTATGGATGACGCGGATTTGCGGTTGTTTGATTTCGACGGTTTGGAGCGCTTCGGCAAGTTTTTCCGCAGCAGGTTTCATCAGGCTGCAATGCGAAGGAACGGATACAGGCAGCGGCAGCGCACGTTTGGCCCCCGCTTCTTTAGCGGCATTCATGGCGCGCTCGACGGCGGCGGCATTGCCCGCAATCACGACTTGTCCGGGTGAATTGAAGTTGACGGCTTCGACCACTTCGCCTTGCGCGGCTTCTGCACAAATGGCTTTAACCTGTTCATCTTCCAAGCCGAGGATCGCCGCCATCGCACCTACGCCTTGCGGTACGGCAGACTGCATCAGTTCGGCGCGCAGGCGGACGAGTTTGACTGCATCCGCAAAATCCAATGCGCCGGCGGCAACAAGTGCGGTGTATTCGCCGAGACTGTGGCCGGCAACGACAGCAGGCGTTTTGCCGCCCGCTTCAAGATAGGCACGGTAAACAGCAACGCCGGCGGCCAACATAATAGGCTGCGTATTCACGGTCTGTCCGATGAGTTCGGCGTCTGTACCGTTAATCATCGCCCACAAATCTTGACCCAATACGGCGGAAGCTTCGTCGAAGGTGTTTTTTACGACCGATTGTCCTGAGAAGCCGTCCATCATATTGAGGCTTTGCGAACCCTGACCGGGAAAGAAAAATGCAAAAGACATGATATTCCTTTGTTTCAGTTTAGTTTTTCAGAAAATTCGTCAGAGGATTATCGGCGTAATGTATCAGCAGGGCATAGGTAATGGCAACATTTATTGCCACTGTCAGCCAGAAAATCTGAACAAAAGGGACTTTCTTGGTTTTATGTCGGAACGCGGCGCGCGCAACCAATGCGCCGGGCCAACCGCCCAGCAGGCTGAATGCGTGCAGTTTGTTTTCTGGGATACGGTTTTGGTATTCGTTTTTACGTCTGATTTTGCGCGCGGACTCCATCGCCGTCTGCTTGTCCTGTTGATAGAGGATGAAGGCGGCGATACTGATAAGGACGTAAATGAAAAACAGTTTATTGGAAAGTACGGCGACAACGGTCAGGAAAACGACGGCGATGACGCTGTTGATCAGGAGTGCCTGCATATCGATATTGAGCCTGTTGTAGTCGGGTGGCAATTCGTCAAACAGGAATGCTTCGTCGCCCAGCCGGACAACCTTGACGGCTTGTTGGCGGTTGCCTTCTATCGGGCGGTTGCAGTAGAAACTGACGCGCTGTCCTGTTTGCGGACGGCAGGTATTGTAATGGTACGCGCTGATGTGGAAGAAAATATTTTGGGATTCGTCGCCGAAACGGATAAAGCCGTAGCCTTTGGCATCATCCCATGTGGTAATCGTACCGCTCATAACCTGATTGGGCGGCAGCAGATTCTTTTGGGCGGATTTCGGAGCGGGATAACGGGTTTCGGCAACCAACGGCTGCTTAATTTTGACTTCAACTTTAGGACCGTGTTCCGGACGGAAAAAGTGTACGGTTTGACCTTGCGCTTTTTGGGCGGACGCAGCGTGTATCGATTCAGGCTCGGGTTCGGACTCAGGCGTACTGCGGATAACGGCATTGACCAGCAGCCATTGTCCGTTGGGATGGCGGCGGAGCGTGCCTTCAAGGCGGTCGCCTGCCCTAGGCGTACGGGTTTGGTCGGCAAGAAACTGTCCCAGCACAAACACCGGCTGCCCTTCATTTGAAACGTCCATTCCATAACCACCATTCTTCGACCAATCCCAGTCGGTCAGCGTAATAACCGCGCTGTCATTATTTTTATAACCCGGATTGACGCGCTCGACATCCCTTGCGACGGCGCGGTTGTTTTCCGTTTCTATTTGAAAGCTGACACGGTGTCCGGTTTCAGGTTCTTGATAATCGGGGTGGAGGGATTGGCGGTTGGCAAAGATGCGTTGCGAAGACTCGTCGCAAATAATGGAGCCGCGGCTCATTTCCCCGAACCAATGGGCGATTGTCCCGTAATGTTTATTATGGTTCATTTTATTTTTATATTAAGGAAAAAATGTATTGGATAATCAGTTTTGAAATTATACCAATTTATCATAATCCATGTGGATTTTAACCATAATAAATAAAAGGTCGTCTGAAACGGTGTCGGTTTGAAGCAACTACACGTTTTCAGACGACCTTTTTTGCGTGAAAAGAATTAGGAGGTATCTACAAGCATTGAGTTATGCATTTGAAAAATAAATTGACGCATACAAAAAGCTTTTCCCCTTCCCTGCTTCAATGTAATCAAATGAAAAACTCCCCTCTTAACCCCCTATCAAAAAACTGACCAAAATCTAAAATAACTTCTTGAAAAATTATAAAAAACATAAGAGAATGAACATCTTCGCACCCGAAGAAAATCTTTACATTATCCTTTACATTGTCCATAAACGAGCTTAGGGAAAATATCATGACATACCTATCACGCGCCCTCTCTTTGTCTATCCTCGCAGTCGCACTTGCCGCCTGTGGCAGCAGCGGTGGAGACTCTCCCTCAACCCAAGCAGCAAATAACGCCAAGCCGCAAACGCCTGCAACCACACCGGCCGCAAATCAATCAGGTGGCAGCAGCGGCGATTCACCTACAACCCAAGCAGCAGACAACACCAAACCGCAAACGCCTGCAACCCAAGCGCCAACAGACCAGACAGCAGGCAACGCTCCCAAAGAGCCGAAGCTGACGTTGGCAACCATGCCGGATAAAAGTGCCAAGCGGATTTACGAACTGCCTTACTCGACAGTTACAGGCATTACGCAAACGAAGCTGAAAGCTAACGGCTACACTGGAGAGGTTACAGATATCCAAATCAGCGGCACCCCGACACTTGAGTCAGCCTTGCCTAAAATGGGCAAGGTGGTTTATTACGGCGATGCTTTTAACGAACGAACCGATCCTGTAGAAGGTACTATTGGCTACGGCACAAGTCCCGGTTCTTTGGAATACACCATAGATTTCGACGAACGTACCGGCCATGGAAAAATTTCCTCGCTTGAATTGGATTTTGGAGACATCATGCTGAGACAGGGCAAGCTCGAAAAAATCAATCTGGACGGACAGGAAGTCATGGGTGTACGAAGCAATGTCGATGTTGCCAGGTCGGGCAATCCTGATAATCCGGAATATGCTCCGGCAGGTAATTACGAACTGGGCGTCTTTGGTCCGAATGCCGACTCGATTGCAGGAAAACTCAAAAATTCGGCCTTCGATATCGGTTTCGGCGGTACGCGGGACGGTAAATAAATACCCTGTACGAGGCAGAAAAATCATACGGTAAATGCCATCTGTGTCTGATCGAACAGCGCATTTTTTGGACTTTCATAAGGTCTGAATGATGAAAGGTCGTCTGAAAACCCAAAGCATCAGGTTTTCAGACGACCTTTCATGTTTTAAGCGGATATAGGGCTGATCATCTTCTTTTGATATGACACTTGCCGTCTGCCTTCCCACACAGGCAGGAATTCATCGGTAAGCTCAAGAAATCTTTGTTTGAAAAGAAATTGCTGCAATTCAAAATTGGATTCCCGCCTGCGCGGGAATAACGACATGGATAACCCCTGCTTGAATTCACTATACGGACACGCATCCATCAAAAAGGTCGTCTGAAACCGCACCGGCGCAGTTTCAGACGACCTTCTATAGTGGATTAAATTTAAATCAGGACAAGGCGACGAAGCCGCAGACAGTACAAATAGTACGGCAAGGCGAGGCAACGCCGTACTGGTTTAAATTTAATCCACTATAAGTTTGAAACAAACAAAAAATCAATATTTCACCAACACCGCGCCCCACGCGAAGCCGCCGCCTATGCCTTCGAGCAGCAGGTTTTGTCCGCGCTTGATTTGACCGTTTTGAATGCCGACATCAAGCGCGAGCGGGATGGAAGCGGCGGATGTGTTGCCGTGTTCCTGTACGGTCAGGATGACTTTTTCCATGTCCAGACCCAAGTGTTTGGCGGTGGAGTCGATGATGCGTTTATTGGCTTGGTGCGGCACGAGCCAGTCGATTTGATCGGGGGTATAACCTGCCTCGCTGATGACTTCGTCGGCGATTTTTGCGAGCATTTTGACTGCGAATTTGAACACGCCCGGTCCGTCCATCGTAATGTAGGGCGAGCCGCAAACTTGTCCGTTGGCGATTTGACCGGGCACGTTGAGCAGGTCGAGGTAGTTGCCGTCGGCTTTGAGTTTGCTGTGGATGATGCCCGCTTCGTCGGATGCGCCCAACACTACTGCGCCTGCGCCGTCACCGAACAAAACGCAGGTCGTGCGGTCGTTCCAATTCACGATGCGGCTGAACGTTTCTGCGCCGATGACCAAAGCCTTTTTCGCCATACCGCTTTTGATGTAGGCGTTGGCGGTGGACAGGGCGTACATAAAGCCCGCGCAGACAGCCTGTACATCAAATGCAGGGCAGCCGTTTGCTATGCCGAGCTTTTGCTGGACGATGGTCGCGGTGGACGGGAACTGCATATCGGGGGTAGCAGTCGCCACGATAATCAAATCGATTTCATCGGCAGCGACACCGGCAGCAACCAGCGCGCGGCGCGATGCTTCGGCGGCAAGGTCGCTGGTTTTTTCGCCTTCGTCTGCAATATGGCGAAACTTGATGCCGGTACGGGCGGTAATCCACTCGTCGGACGTATCGACTTTTTTCGCCAAATCGTCGTTGCTGACGCGGTTGGCGGGAAGATAGCTGCCGGTACCTAAAATTTTGGCGTATTGCATGTGAAGGCCTTTGAGCGTTGATTCGGATAGTCGGCTATTGTAAGCGAAAACGGATGAATTGCCCAACGCCGCGAAGGCGTAAAACAGGTAAAGCGGGCAATGGCTTGAAAAACAAATATAAGCATATGATTTCAATAAAATTTACTTTTCAAACCATCTAGGGATTTACGCTTCCCATCCCGTTTTCAGACGACCTCGGTTACACAAAATCCCCCCAAAGCGTCTGCATCGCCGCAATCGCCGCCAGAGAAGCGGTTTCCGTCCGCAACACCCGCTTGCCCAGCGTTACCGACTGGAATCCCGCCTCAAACGCCAACCGCTCCTCCTCGTCCGTCCAGCCGCCTTCCGGCCCCACCATAAAAATCAGATCGTCTGAAAACGGCTTGACGGTACGCAAACTCTGGGCGCGGTTCAAACTCATCAACAGCTTGGTCGTTTCAGACGACATCTGTTTCAAAGCCTCGCGGTAAGGCAGCAGCGGGCGTACCTCCGGCACAATATTCCTGCCGCTTTGTTCGCAGGCAGACACCACAATTTCCTGCCAACGCGCCACCCGTTTGTCCGCCCGCTCGCCGCTCAGGCGCACGACGCAGCGTTCGCTGATCACCGGCTGAATCGCGACTACGCCCAGTTCCACGCTTTTCTGCAAAGTAAAATCCATACGTTCGCCACTCGATACCGACTGCACCAGCGTGATTTTCAGCGGCGACTCGTTGTCCTTCTCCTCCTCGCGCAACACTTCCGCACAGGCGCGGCGTTTCTCAAAAACATCCAAGCGCGCGGGATACGCCTTGCCATTGCCGTTAAACAAAACGACCTCCTCCCCGCAGCGCACGCGCAAAACATTCAAATGACGCACAACATTATCAGGCAGTTCAACGACTTGCCCCGCATATAAATCATCAGGCAGATAAAATCTGGACATGGTTCTTCAAGTGAAAACGGATATAATAACGCGATTATACGATTTCGCACCCCAACCGCAAAAACAGGACAAAAAGTGTTACACCGATTGCAAAAAGTCGTCCGGCACATCGCGCAAACCGAAGTCATGCCGCGCTTCCTGAATACCCCGTCGCACCGCAAAGAAGACGGCTCCATGCTCAGCGAAGCCGACCTTGCCGCCCAAACCGCCTTCGCCGCCGCCCTGCCCTTGTTGATCGACAGCCCCATGCTCGGCGAAGAAATGAGCGTACAAGAACAAACCACCCTTTGGAAACTGCACGCGCATACCGACGGGCTGTGGGTCGTCGACCCCATAGACGGCACCAACAACTTCGTCAACGGACTGCCTCATTTCGCCGTTTCCGTCGCCTTCGTCAAAAACGGCCGCGCCGAACTCGGCATCATCTATAACCCCGTCAGCGGCGAATGTTTCTACGCCGAACGCGGCAAAGGCGCATACCTCAACGGCACACCACTGCCCCTGCGCACCGTCGATAAAAAACTCAGCGAAGCCATCGCAGGCGTCGAAATCAAATACCTGCGCTCCGGCAAACTCACCAGCCGCATGAGCACGCTCGCCCCCTTCGGCACCATCCGCAGCATGGGCAGCAGCACACTCGACTGGTGCTACCTCGCCAGCGGACGCTACGACGTTTACGTCCACGGCGGGCAAAAACTGTGGGACTACGCCGCCGGCGCGCTGATTTTCGAAGAAGCAGGCGGCAACCTGTCCACTTTGGAAGGCGACGACTTTTGGAGCGGCGAACACGTTTTCAAACGTTCCGTCATCGCCGCCCTGCAACCCGCCCTGTTCGAGCGGTGGGAAAAATGGATACGGGAGAACCAATAAACAGGACAACCCGTCTATCCGTACATTCGGTACATTCAAATCAAGAGTACCCTTCCCGTCATCCCTGCTTTACATCTTAAATAGCGGCAATCGGGATACCCTTCTGCTCATCTTGTATATTCGTTTCCTATGTCGCCATGCAAAAAGGTCGTCTGAAAATAGTTTTTCAGACGACCTTTGTTCACATTATTTATTTCCCGAATCAATGCCTAAAATGGCGAACACCCGTTACCACCATGGCGATGCCGTGTTCGTCCGCCGCATCGAAGACTTCCTGATCGCGCATCGAGCCTGCGGGGTGGATGATGGCTTTGATGCCCTGTTCGGCAATCACGTCCACGCCGTCGCGGAACGGGAAGAAGGCATCGGAGGCAGCGCATGCGCCGTTTAAGTCCAAACCTGCGTCCTGCGCTTTGCGGGCAGCGATGCGGGTGCTGTCCACGCGGCTCATTTGGCCTGCGCCGATGCCGTAGGTTTGACCGCCTTTGCCGAACACGATGGCGTTGGATTTGACGTATTTGGCGACGTTCCAAACGAACAGCAAATCGTTCCATTCCTGCTCGGTCGGTTGGCGTTTGGAGACGACTTTCAAATCGGCGCGGCTGATGCGGTGGATGTCGGGCGTTTGTACCAACAGCCCGCCACCGACGCGTTTGAGTTCGAAGCGGTTCGCGCCTGCCTCAAACGGCACTTCCAACACACGCACGTTTTTCTTGGCGGCGGCGATTTCGAGGGCTTCGGCGGTGAACTTCGGCGCCATCAAGACTTCCATAAATTGGTTGTCGGTAATTTGTTTGACGGTTTCGCCGTCCACTTCGCGGTTGAAGGCGATGATGCCGCCGAACGCGCTGGTGGTGTCGGTGGCGTAGGCGAGTTTGTAGGCGGTCAATGTATCGGCTGCAACGGCGACGCCGCACGGATTGGCGTGTTTCACAATCACGCAGGCGGGCGCGTCGAAGGATTTGACGGCTTCCCAAGCGGCATCGGCATCGGCGATGTTGTTGTACGACAATTCTTTGCCTTGGAGCTGTTTGTAGGCGGCGAGGCTGCCTGCGGCGGGGTACACATCGCGGTAGAACGCAGCGCGTTGGTGCGGGTTTTCGCCGTAGCGCATGTCTTGCACTTTAATCCAGCTTTGGTTGAACTGGCTTGGGAATTCGCCGATTTCGGGCGTGCCGCTCAAGACGTCGTCTGAAAGCGAGGTTAAATAGTTGGAAATCATGCCGTCGTATTGGGCAGTGTGGCTGAACGCTTTGCGCGACAGGTTGAAGCGGGTTTTGTCGCTCAACGCGCCGCCGTTGGCTTCCATTTCGGCGGCGATGGCGGGGAAGTCGGCGGTGTCGGTAACGATGGCGACGTGTTTCCAGTTTTTCGCGGCGGAGCGCACCATGGTAGGGCCGCCGATGTCGATGTTTTCAATCGCGTCTTCCAGCGTGCAGTTTGGTTTGGCGATGGTGGCGGCGAAGGGGTAAAGGTTAACGCAAACGAGGTCGATGTTGCCGATGCCGTGCTCTTCCATCTTGGCGACGTGTTCGCCCAAATCGCGCCGCCCCAAAATACCGCCGTGGATTTTCGGATGCAGCGTTTTCACGCGGCCGTCGAGCATTTCGGGAAAACCGGTGTAGTCGGCGACTTCAATCACGGGAACGCCCGCATCGGCAAGCAGCTTTGCCGTGCCGCCGGTAGAGAGGATTTCGACACCGAGTTTGTGCAGGGTTTGGGCAAATTCGACTGCGCCTGTCTTGTCGGACAGGCTGATCAGGGCGCGTTTGATGGAAGGCATAAGGATTCCTTTTAAACAGAGATTTATATAGTGGATTAACTTTAAACCAGTACGGCGTTGCCTCGCCTTGCCGTACTATCTGTACTGTCTGCGGCTTCGTCGCCTTGTCCTGATTTAAATTTAATCCACTATAACTGGAAACAAACACTTTCAGGGGCGGTATTATCCCCTAGTTTCGGCTTTTTAGCAGCAGTTTTCTGGAAAAATTGTTGACAATTTTTCGATAAAAAAGGTCGTCTGAAAACCGTGTTCATAAGTTTTCAGACGACTTTCGCATATCCAACTACTTAACATTTTTAAATATTTTTAAAATTTCATACAGTTAAATCTTGCATATATTAACAAACAGCCATAGAATGCAAAATCGGTCGGATTGCATAATCTACCCTACAAAGTCCAAATTCCGAGTTACCCAGGAGTAATCAAATATGTACAGAAAATTCCTCTGCATTTTCGCAACCGCGGCCTTGGCAGCCGGCTGTGCGACCGAGTCTTCCAAAACCATCGAAGCCGTCAAAGTCAGCAGCTACAATACCCCTTATCACGGTGCGCGCGCGCCTATTTCCATCGGTAGCTTCGACAACCGCTCCACTTACCAGCGCGGCGTATTTTCCGACGGTGAAGACCGTTTGGGCAGTCAGGCGAAAACCATTTTACTGACCCACCTGCAACAGACTAACCGTTTCAACGTACTCAACCGTACACAATTGAGCGCGCTGAAGCAGGAAGCAGGCATCGGCGGCAAAACACAAGCCCTTAAAGGTGCGGATTATGTGATTACCGGCGATGTAACCGAGTTTGGCCGCAAAGATGTCGGCGACCATCAGCTTTTCGGGATTTTAGGACGCGGCAAATCCCAAGTCGCCTATGCCAAAGTAGCGTTGAACGTCGTGGATGTACGCACTTCCGAAGTGGTTTATTCAGCGCAGGGCGCAGGGGAATTTTCATTGTCCAACCGCGAAGTCGTCGGCTTTGGCGGCACTGCGGGCTACGATGCGACGCTGAACGGCAAAGTATTGGACCTGGCCATCCGCGAAGCAGTCAATAATTTGGTTGCCGGCATCGAAAGCGGTGCTTGGACGCCTGCACGCTGAAAGGTCGTCTGAAATGGACAAACTCATCAAAACAGGCTGCCTGGGCGCATTCTGCCTGCTGCTTGCCGCATGCGGCAGCCCTCAGCAAACCCTTTATTATTGGGGAAACAACAATGCCGATGTTTACGAACGCCTCAAAAGCGACGGCAAACCCCTAGGCGAACAAATCGACGCAATGGAAAAATATTTCCAGAAAACCCGGAGCGAAAATAAAAAAGAAGCACCCGGCACACACGCCCATTTGGGAATGCTGTTGAGCGAAGCGGGGCAGGATCAGTCGGCAGCGGAACACTTCGAAACCGAAAAACGCCTGTTCCCCGAATCTTCCGCCTTCATGGACTTCCTGTTGAAAAATAAAGGAGCCCGAAAATGAGCAGCCTGAAAACCGCCCTTTTTGCCTCTGCAACCGCTATCATACTGTCAGCCTGTTCCGCTACCGCGCCGCAGCCTTTCGACTATTCCGCATTCAGGGAAAGCAAACCCCGCTCCATTTTGGTATTGCCCCCCTTAAACGAATCGCCGGAAGTCAAGGCAAGTGCGGGGATGCTCGCCTCTTCCACGCAACCGTTGGCAGAATCAGGCTATTACGTGTTCCCGGTTGCCGCAGTGGCCGAAACCTTCAAGCAAAACGGTCTGGACAATGCGCACGACATCCATCAAGTCAGCCTTGAAAAACTCAATCGGATTTTCGGCGCGGATGCCGTACTCTATATAAAAATCAACCAATACGGCACCAGCTACCAACTCATCCAAAGCGATACCCGGGTTACGGCGGAAGCCAAACTGGTTGACGCGAAAACCGGAAAAGAGTTGTGGCACGGTTCTGCAACGGCTTCCAGCACCGAGAACAACAATACTGCCGGACAAGGCCTGCTCGGCGCAATGTTGAGCGCAATCGTCCAACAGATTGCAAGCTCCGTCGGTGACAAAGGATTCGATATTGCCCAAGTTGCAGGCACGCGCCTGCTTTCGGCGTCCGCGACGAACGGCATCATGTACGGCCCTTATTCGCCCCACTATGAAGCCCAGCCGGGTAAATAATCCCCAAAGCAAAGGTCGTCTGAAAACAAGTTTTCAGACGACCTTTTTTTCTGCTGCGACATTCTCAATTCCGATCCCGCCATCGTTTACAGCCGATTCACCTTGCTCTCGATATGGCACCCCGCCAGCTACCGCCATTTATAGTGGATTAACTTTAAACCAGTACGGCGTTGCCTCGCCTTGCCGTACTGTCTGTACTGTCTGCGGCTTCGTCGCCTTGTCCTGATTTAAAGTTAATCCACTATATCCTTTTTAAACAACTACTTTTCCCCGCCCTGCTTATTCAAACCCCATTTTCCTTGCCGTTGCCACTGCGCCCGCCATCGTGATACACAAAGGCATCAGCAGGGCGGCGGGGGCGTAGGTGAGTTCGAGGATGAAGACTATGGCGGTCAGGGGCATGTTGAGGGAAACGCCGAGAAATGCCGCCGCGCCGATGACGGCGGCACTTTCAGACGACATGGCGGGGAAGAAGGTGTTCCACGCGGCTGCGGCGGCGAAGGCGATGGTGCTGCCGAGCATCATGGACGGGGTAATCAGCCCGCCGTATGCGCCTGCGGCGAGTGCGAGCAGGACGACGAACCATTTGACGGCGGTCATTTCCAAGCTGTACCGCCAGTCGGTCATGCCGCCGAACGTAAGCTGGTTGCCCGCCTTGCCATTGCCCAGTATTTCGGGAAACCAAACGGAAACGATGCCGATAAGGGCGAACAAGGCAATCGCCAAAGGAATGATTTTCGGGTCGTTGCGCTTGAAGAAGGGAAATTTTTTGGCACTGCGCTGAAACCATACCGCCGTTGCGCCCAAAACGGGACCGATGGCGGCGGCAAACCACAGCAGCGGGATGTTCACATCGAGATGGGCGGGATGGTATTGCTGCACATCGCCCAAGCCGATGCGGGCGACGGCGGTGGCAGTGGCGGAAATCAGCAATGCGGCGGCTACTGCCTGTTGCGTCCAAATGCCCAACATGGCTTCGAGGATGAAAAGTGTGGAGGCGAGCGGGACGTTATAGACCGCCGCCAAACCTGCACCTGACGCACAGGCAAGCAGCAGGCGCATTTCGTCTTCGTCCAAACCCAAACGCCTGCCACCGACGGATGCAAACGCGGCGGTCATTTCACGCGGGGCGACTTCGCGTCCGAGCGGGGAACCGAGTCCGACGGTGATGATTTGCAGCAGCGCATGGGAAACGGTGGTCAAAAACGGCAGCCCCTGCAAGGGCTGCTTCAAGGCTGCCTTGATTTCGATTTGCGGCCTACCGAAACGTTTGATCGACCACCAGCCGAACCCTACCGCGACGCCGCACAAAATCAATACGAGGACACGGCGTTCAGACGACGTTTGAACCACGCCTTCCCGAAAGGAAACATGCCCGCCGCCCGCGCCGTAACCGTAAGCCGTGTGCTGGATAAAGTGCATAAGCTCCGTCAAGGCAATGCCGACCATGCCGCCGACGATGCCGGTGAGGATGAGGGCTATCCAAAGTTTGTGCGTATGTTTCATGGGGATTTTGTTTGAATGACACAATGTACAGATGAAAACCGTTTTCCAGAAAATCAATTGTTAAGAGTAGTTTTACTGCATGGCGCAATCTGCTTTCAGGTCGTCTGAAAACCCGGTTCACACGTTTTCAGACGACCCCTTACGCATTCTTTCCTCTGTTTGACAGCCATCCTGCGACAAACGTCGCGGCGATGACGATGAACACGCCCAAAGCGGACACGGCGGACAAATGTTCGCCCAGAATCCATACCGCCATGATGACGCCGACGACGGGTTCGAGCGAAATCAAGAGGCCGGAGACATTGGCAGGAACTTTGTTCATGCCCTTGTTCCATAAGAGATAGGCAAGCCAACTGCATCCCACCCCCAAATACAAAACCGACAGCACGCCGCCCCACGACCAGTGGACTTCATAGCTCTGAGCCAACACCAGCGAAAACGGCAGGCACAACACCGCCGCCGCAGCCATGGAAGCAGAAGTAAATGCAGGCGCGCCGATGCGGGCAATCATCTGCTGACTCGGCCGTATCACGCCGGCGAAACCGAATCCGGCAAGCAGAATCAGCAAACAGCCGAACCAATCGACCGCGCCGCCCTCTTCCGCACCGCCCAGCACCATCATCCCGATGCCGGCAAACGCCGCCGCCCCGCAAATCCAGTGGTAAATCTTGGCTTTATCGTTAAAAACGAAATGACCGACAAACACTACTAACAAGGGTTCCAGCCCGACCATGGTAATCGCGCTGGCGGCGGACGTGTATTTCAAGCCGATAAACTGAAGCAGCAACACCACGACGTAGTTGATAAAGGCGATACACAACAAAGGCTTCCACTCGCGGCGCGGAATCTTGCCGAAATGGCGGCAACAGGAAGGCAGCACCATCAACGCGGCAATCAACAGCCGCGCCTCGACCATCAGCGCAGCATCAAGCATCTCGTAAGTATATTTGGCGGCGATAAACGAGCTGCCCCAAATCAATAAGGAGAGTATTTGGTAAATCATGGCTCAAGTCGTCGGATAAAAGGATGCACTGATGAAAGGCGGAACATCACGCCCCACCCTGCCCCGATTCGGTCAACGAATCCAAAAAGGCAAAGAGTTTCGCGTTCATCTGCGTAAAATCGAAACGCTCGATTTCATCAGGATGCTGCACATAAGCCTGCGTCCTGCTTTGCGCCGCCAAGTTTTCGCGCCCGTCGGCGGCAATCAAGAGACCGACGGCGGCGCGGTCGAATTCCAAATGCGCCTGAAACGCATAATGCTTGGGAGAGAAGCGGACAATCTGGCGCGGACAACCTTTGCTCGCCGCCAATACTGCCGCCCCATCCGTCAGTCCGGGCATATCTCCGTGCCAATGCCCCGCAAGGAAAGACGCGCCCAACAAGGCGGTATGCGGGTCGTTCAAACCTTCCTGCGTCAACTCGACCGGATACACGCCGATTTCACGGTGCGGGCTACGTCCGTGCCGTGCACCGTAGGCGACGGACAAAAGCTGCGCGCCCAAGCACACGCCGACAATGTACTTATCCGCCGCCACCGCCTGACGTATCAGGCGCAGCTCGGCTTCAGGGTCGTAATACGGAAAAGCCTGCCTGTCTTCATCGGGCGACTGCGGTCCGCCCATGACAATCAGGAAATCGATACCGTCCGCGTTTTCGGGCAACGCCTCCGATTCATAAACCTTAGTCAACGCCGTACGATGCCCGCGCGACCGCGCCCAATCCCAATACGCGCCCGGCACTTCAAAATCCTCGTGCAGGATGAAATGGACGTTCAACGTTTTCCCCCGCGTACCGCCGTCATGGCGAAGTTCCTGCTTCATCAGTTTTCTCCCTTTGCAACAAGACCGATATTTACAGCAAACCGTGCTGCAACAGTTTCTTACGCAGCGTATTGCGGTTCAGTCCCAAAATCACCGCCGCTTTGGACTGATTGCCGCCGCATTGTTCCATCACGCACGCAAGCATCGGCTTTTCCACTTGGTGCAACACCATGTCGTACACGCCGCAAGGCTCCGTACCGTTCAAGTCTTTGAAATACTGTTGCAAATTCTGTTCAACGCATTGCGCAATATCGGGGATGGGTTGTTTCATAACATATCCTCCTTCGTTGTTTTTAAAGATGACAGGTCGTCTGAAACGGAGTTCAGACGACGTTTGTTGAGTTTATAGTGGATTAACTTTAAACCGGTACGGCGTTGCCTCGCCTTAGCTCAAAGAGAACGATTCTCTAAGGTGCTGAAGCACCAAGTGAATCGGTTCCGTACTATCTGTACTGTCTGCGGCTTCGTCGCCTTGTCCTGATTTAAATTTAATCCACTATATATAGATAATTTGTTTTTTATTTCGATGAAACTGTGTTTTCAGACGACTTGATATTGCCGCCATTGCCGCGCAGGCGGAACCCGGTAATTTGAAGCTGCGGCAATTTCTGAACATTTCGGAAAAATCAAAGCCTGGATTCCCGCCTGCGCGGGAATGACGGTACAGTTTTTTTAATAATTCACAATGGCTTATCCGCTTCCCAAAAACCAAAGGTCGTCTGAAACACCCCTACCCTTCACGATATGCACACATCCAGCGGTCGGTTTTTTCCGAAAGAGCCTCAAGATAGGCAGCTAGGGTATCGTATTGTGCCGCAGCGCTGTCCAAGCGGTTGATGTCGCGGCGCGTCTGCTCGCCGTCGGGCATTTCGTCGATGTACCAGCCTATGTGTTTGCGGGCGATGCGTACGCCGGCGACTTCGCCATAAAACGCGTGCATGGCACGGATGTGGTTCAAAATGGTGGCGTTGCATTCTGCCAAGCTCAAGGCCGGCGGCAAAACGCTGTGTTCGGCGTAATGTTTCAAATCGCGGAAGAGCCACGGCCTGCCTTGTGCGCCGCGCCCTATCATGATGCCGTCGGCGGCGGTTTGTTTGAGGACGGCGGCGGCTTTTTGCGGCGAAGTGATGTCGCCATTGACCCAGACGGGGATGTTCAGACGACCTTTGGTTTCGGCAATCAGATCATAAGCCGCTTCGCCCTTATACATTTGCGTGCGCGTACGTCCGTGGACAGCAAGGGCGGCGATGCCGCAATCTTCGGCGATGCGGGCGATGGCAGGCAGGTTTTTGTGGTCGTCGTGCCAGCCCAAACGGGTTTTGAGGGTAACGGGAACGTCCACCGCGCGGACGACGGCTTCGAGAATGGCGGCAACCAGCGGCTCGTTTTGCATCAGCGCGCTGCCGGCTTGAACATTGCAGACTTTTTTGGCGGGACAGCCCATGTTGATGTCGATAACCTGCGCCCCGAGGCTGACGTTGTAACGCGCGGCATCCGCCATCTGCTGCGGATCACTGCCGGCAATCTGGACGGCAACGATGCCGCCTTCATCGGCAAAATCGCTGCGGCGCAGGGTCTTTTTGGTATTTCTAAGCGTCGGGTCGCTGGTCAGCATTTCGCACACCGCCCAACCTGCGCCAAAATCCCGGCAAAGTCGGCGGAACGGTTTGTCCGTAATGCCCGCCATCGGGGCGAGTGCAATGGGATTGTCGATAATGTAGCCGCCGATGCGCATGTTCAAACCGCCGTATGGAAAGGGCTGCCATTGTACAATTTTTAAGCAGGGTTTCCAATGGGATTTACTTTGGAAACAGGTAAAACAAAGGGCGCAATCATGCGCCCTGCGGGTGTGTTTAAGGTTTCAGACGACCTTTTCGCCGTCTTGCGGACGGTTCAGATTAACAAGGTCATAAAGAGGTACACAGCCGTCTGTATCAGTGCAACGATAGGCAGGATGATTTTTGCCAGCAGCCCTGTGAACATCAATATTAGGACAATCCACATTCCGTAAGGTTCGATTTTGCGAAACTGCATGGACTGTTTGGCAGACAGGAAAGTATCGATAAAGATGCCGCCGTCCCAAGGCAGGATGGGAATCAGGCTGAAAGCGACCCAAATCGCGTTCACGATAACGCCGTATTGCGCCATTCGGACCAACGGTTCCTGATAGGATTCGGGCGCGTAAACGGCAAAGGCGGCAACAAAGCCCCAAAAGAACGCCAAAATCAGATTGGCAATCGGACCGGAAATAGAAACCCAACGCCAAGCGCGGCGCGGATCGCGGAAATTGCGCGGGTCGATGGGCATCGGGCGCGCCCAACCGAAGACGAACGGGGTCAGCAGCAGGCTGATTATGGGGACGACGATCGTACCTACCGGATCGATATGCGGCAGGGGGTTAAGCGTCAGCCGCCCGTATTGTTGGGCGGTACTGTCGCCCCAACGGAGGGCGGTATAACCACGCGCGACTTCGCGTATGGTCAGGGCAAGGAGGACGGGCGGAATCGCGAGCAGGACAGTGCCCAAGTCAAAGTTTTGAAACATGGTTTTCCTTTGAAAGGTCGTCTGAAAACGACGGTGTATGTGCGGATGGCCGATTTATCGGAAACGGGAAGATTTCTGCCTCATTCAATATGTTCTTTTTTGTCGGGTTTTCAACCCCTCCCCAGTCTTCATCATGCCCGAGCAGGCTCTAATAACGGGATGTGTCTCGCCGCAAGCGACCCGGCTATACACACCTTCACACCGCCAGCCCCGTTACCAACTGCTTAAATTCCGTCCACGCGTCGCCATCTTCCGCGCCTTTGATGATGCGGTCGATTTTGGCGCAGGTTTTGAGGGCTTCGATCAGGCGGACGGCGGGAATGCGTTTGACGGCAATCGGCGCGAGGGTTTGCTTGTCGCCCCACAGGCGCAGGCTGTTGCGGACCGATTGCACGCTCTGCCCTTGTTTGAGCGCGGCGGTCAGGCGGATGAGGGTGCGGATGTCTTCGGCAACCGCCCACAACAGCAAGACGGGTTCTTCGCCTTCTTCTTCAAGTCCGTCCAGAAGGCGGGCGACGCGCAGGGCATCGCCTTTCATCCATGCGCCGGAGAGCTGGAACACGTCGAAACGGGCGACGTTGGCGACGGCGGCTTCGGCATCGGCGATGTTGACGGTATGGTTTTGCGGGTGCAGCAGCGCGAGTTTGTCGATTTCTTGGCGGGCGGCGAGCAGGTTGCCTTCGACGCGTTCGGCAAACAGGGCGAGCGCGTCAGGTTCGATGTCGAGTCCGGCCTTTTTCAGACGACCCTTTATCCACTGCGGCAGGGCTTGCGCGCTAATGGCTTTGGCTTCGAGTACCGTGCCTTTGGCAGCGAGCGCGGTGAACCATTTTGCCTGCGTTTGGGCTTTTTCGAGCTTGGGCAGCAGAATCAGGGTAACGGTGTCTTCAGGCAGGCGTTCGGCGAAGGTTTGCAGCGCGTCGCCGCCGGTTTTGCCGGGCTTGCCGTTCGGAATGTGGATTTCCAAAAGTTTCAAGTCGGCGAAAAGCCCCGCGCTGCCTGCGCTTTGCAGGAGTTCGTCCCAGTCGGCGCCGTTGTCCGCCGTAAAGACTTCGCGGTTGAGGTAGCCTTGTTTTTTGGCGGCGGCGCGCAGGGTGTCAAGGGCTTCGATGCGCAACAGGTCTTCTTCGCCGTGAATGATGTACAGCGGCGAAAGCGGCATATCCGCGCTGACCTGTTCGATATTCATGACCGCCATCAATACGCTTTCAGGAACGTCAGGCGGCGGACGATTTGGTCGGCGGCGTCGGCGCGCATTTCCGCCCAGATGGTTTCGCTTTCTTCCTGTTTGCCCAACACTTCGCTATCGTTGTAGTCCATCGTGCGGTTGACGAGGATGGTCATCGGTTCGCCCACAGGCTCGCCGTTGCGCATGGCTTGGGCTTCGACGCGCAGCGTCAGCAGGTATTCGTTGACCAACGCGGCGCGGGTGATGGTGTAGATGTCCTGACGGGTTTCGATGCCCTTGATGTTCAACGTCATTTGCGCTTCGGCGGCGGAAACGGGTTTGCCGTCAGCGCGGCGCAGGGCGTTTTCCAAAGCCTTCTGCATGACGGAGGCGTTTTGGATGTGCCAAGCGGGATACGGCAGCGTGCGTGCGGTGCCGCCCATGCCTTTGAGGTGGAAGCCGCAGGCGGACAGAAGCAGCACGGCGGCGGTCATCAGGATTTTGTTCATTTCATTCTTTCGGTTGCGCGGGTATCGGGGAATTATAGCGGATAGTCGGGCGGTCGGGAAACGCGGCGGCGCAAGCGGATTTCAGACGACCCCTTGCCGTTTGTCGTTTGCCTGCCCGATGGGTACAATCCAAACGTCAGACAACAGGAGAAACACCATGCACCCCATCCGCGAACCCATCCGCAGCGGCCTGCTGCCCGTATCGGACATCCATCAAATCTACTGGGAAGAATCCGGCAACCCCGACGGCCTGCCCGTCATCTTCCTGCACGGCGGCCCGGGCGCGGGCGCATCGCCTGCCTGCCGCGGCTTTTTCAATCCCGACGTGTTCCGCATCGTCATCATCGACCAGCGCGGCTGCGGCCGTTCGCTGCCTTACGCCTGCACCGATGACAACACGACTTGGGACTTGGTTGCCGACATCGAAAAAGTCCGCGAAATGCTGGGCATCCGAAAATGGCTGGTGTTCGGCGGCTCATGGGGCAGCACCTTGTCTCTGGCGTATGCCGAAACCCATCCCGAACGCGTTGCCGGACTCGTCTTGCGCGGGATATTCCTGTGCCGCCCGTCCGAAATGGCGTGGCTCGACGAAGCGGGCGGCGTCAGCCAGATTTACCCCGCACAATGGCAGAAATTCCTCGCGCCCGTCGCCGAAGAAAAACGCGGCAGCCTGATTGCGGCATATCACGAAATGCTGTTCGGCGAAGACGAAGCAGGTCGTCTGAAAGCCGCCAAAGCCTGGGCGGACTGGGAAAGCTACCTGATCCGCTTCGAGCCGCAAGACGTCGATGAAGATGCGTACCAATCGCTCGCCATCGCCCGCTTGGAAAACCATTATTTCGTCAACGAAGGCTGGCTGAAGGGCGACAAAGCGATTTTGGCGAACACGGACAAAATCCGCCATATCCCGACCATCATCGTACAAGGACGCTACGACTTATGCACCCCCATGCAAAGCGCGTGGGAACTTTCGCAGGCGCTCCCCGACGCTGAGTTGCGCGTGATTCAGGCGGGACACTCGTCTTTTGATCCGCCATTGGCGGCGGCGTTGGTGGAAGCGGTGGAAGATATGAGGGAACGTGCGGTGTGGTAATAATAAGCAATTGAAATCATAAAAGCATGGTTTGCCGTTATTTCTGTTCGAATGGGAATAACGGCAAACAAACAATATTGTTTTCTTTGACTTTGCGGCAGGAAGATCCGCCTGCCGCCACCTTCCCACCACATTCCGAAAATACTGTAAAATAGCGTTAATTACGAGATTCAAGGTCGTCTGAAAACCGACGCGGCAGGTTCTCCGAAACCAGCCTCCGTTTTTCAGACGACCTCCCACCCTTAATAAGGAACCACAACTTCATGGACAACCAAACCAAACTCCGCATCGGCGGCCTGCTCGTGCTGACCACCGCCGTTTTAAGCCTGATCATCGTCTTAATCGTCGATTCGTGGCCGCTTGCCATCCTGCTTGCCGTCATCATCGTCGCCGCAGCCGCCGGCGGCTTTGTTTGGACTTCGCGCCGCCAGCAGCGCCAGTTTCTCGAACGCCTGAAAAAATTCGACATCGACCCTGAAAAAGGCCGCATCAACGAAGCCAACCTGCGCCGTATGTACCACAGCGGCGGCCAACACCAAAAAGACGCGATAACGTTGGTCTGCCTGTCGCAAAAATGTTCGGCCGACGAAGCGCACGCCATGTTCAAAAAACGCCCGACCCGTCAGGAAATGAACCAGATGGCAGCCCAGCAGGCGCGCGGACAAAAACGCCCCCACCGCTGATTCCTCCCACACAAAGGTCGTCTGAAAACGGATGCGGCGGTTTCGCCCAAACCAAACATTCCGTTTTTCAGACGACCTTTTTACCGAGCAGACCGTCATGACCGTCTTTCCCCCCGCCCCCGTCAAACGCCGCCTTGCCGCCCTGATGTACGAATTGCTGCTGACCGGCGCCGTGACCGCCATCGCCGCCCTCCTTGCCGGCATCGCCGCGATTTTCCTCAACCCCGTCTCCCAGCTCCTTTCCAGCTTGGTTACCTGCGTTATCTTTGTAGGCATCTGGTGGCTCTACTTCAAAACCAACTGGACGAAAACCGGCCGCACCCTCGCCATGCAGACTTGGAAAATCGGGCTGCACGGCAAAAACGGCACGCTGCCGCCATTGTCGCAACTGCGCATCCGCTTTATTTGGTCGTGTATCTTCGTCGTCTTCATCCCCCTGCTCGCCTACGCCGGCCTGCGCCACCTGCTCGCCATCCCGCCCGTGCCAGCCTTCGGCGCCGCCCTGATCTGGCTTATCCTGCCGTGGGGCTTTGCCCTGCTGAACCCCGACCGGCAGTTTTTATACGATTTTTTGGCGGGAACGCGATTGGTCGATTTGAAACAGTAAGCATCCGAAAACTGATGGTTTCGCTGCCGTGCAACTTTAAAAAGATCACCTGAAAACGTAGGGTCAGGGTTTCAGACGACCTTTTTTCATATTTCCGGATAAACTTCATCATACGCCCATAAAAGTCGTCTGAAACCGCCGTTGCCGTCATTCCCGCGCAGGCGGGAATCCAGACCTCTGCATTGCGGAAATATCTCAAAGCTGCTGCAACTTCAAATTTCCGAATTCCCAGCCGTACGGAAATAACGACGATAGGTTAACCATCAATACCTGACGGAAAAACAGTATCTGCCCTGCTTATTTAATTTACAGAAAAAGGTCGTCTGAAAAACGGACTTAGCGGGTTTTGCTAACGTTTTCAGACGACCTTTGTTCAAACGCTCTGGTGTTTATTCAATCCTTTTAGTCGGAAACGGCCATCAGGCTGGCGTTGCCGCCGGCGGCTGTGGTGTTGACGCTGCAAGAGATTTCTTCAAACACTTGCAGGATGTCCAAGCCTTGTTCGGACGGGAGGATGCGGATGAGTGCGCCGTCGCGGTTTGCCAGCTCTTGCTTGCGGCTGCTGTCCAGCGGACTTAGGGCGGCGACGTGATGCACGCCTGTGCTTTCAGGTTTGCTGTTGACTTGCAGCAGGCCTTCGAGGTCGGCGGTGTAGGAGGCAAGCGGGCTGTCGGGTTCGACGACGGTTACGATGCCTGCGGCGGCAAGTTCGGTCAGGGCGCAGAAGGCTTGCAGGAGGCTGCCGCCGTGTACCCAGACGCGTTTGGGCGCACGCCAGCTCATGGCGTTGCGTTCGCCGGTCGGGCCGACCAAGACGGATTCTGCTTGGCGCAGGGTGCGGATGCGGGCGTGTCCCAATGCCGATGCCGCTGATTTTTTCTCTTCCGCATTAAACGGCAGCTTGTGAATCAGGGCTTCGAGGCGTTTGAGCGCGGCTTCGTCCGCTTGCCCGATACGGCTCAGCGGCGGTGCAACCCATTCGGGGATGCGGGTCAGTTTTTGCAGATAGAACGAGCCGCCCGCTTTCGGACCAGTACCGGACATACCGTGTCCGCCGAACGGTTGTACGCCGACGACGGCGCCGACGATGTTGCGGTTGACGTAAACGTTACCCGCTTCGATGCGTTCGCGGATGCGTTTGACCGTGCCTTCGATGCGGCTGTGTACGCCGCTGGTGAGCGCGTAGCCTTTGCTGTTGATTTGGTCGATGATTTGGTCAAGTTCGTCGGCGCGGTAGCGGACAACGTGCAGGACGGGACCGAAGACTTCGCGGGTGAGTTCGTTCAAATTGTTGAGTTCGAACAAAATCGGCAGCACGAAAGTGGATTTCGCAGGATCAACATTGGAAGCGGCTTTGACTTCGTGGTAAGACTTGGCAACGCCTTTCATTTTATTGATGTGCGATTGCAGGTTTTGCTGCGCTTCAGCATCGATAACGGGGCCTACGTCGGTGGTAAGTTGAACGGGTTTGCCGACGACCAATTCGTCCATTGCGCCTTTGATGATGGCGAGCATCTTGTCGGCGACATCTTCTTGAACGCAAAGGATACGCAAGGCGGAGCAGCGTTGTCCCGCGCTGTCGAAGGCGGAGTTGAGCACGTCCAAACAAACCTGCTCGGGCAGCGCGGTGGAATCGACAATCATGGCGTTTTGACCGCCGGTTTCGGCAATCAAGACGGGGCTGTCGTTGCGTTTGGCGAGGGCTTTGTTAATCAGTTGCGCCACTTCGGTCGAACCGGTGAAAATCACGCCACCGATACGCGGGTCGCCTGTCAGCGCTGCGCCGACATCGCCTGCGCCGAGGACAAGTTGCAAGGCGGAAGTCGGGATGCCTGCTTCGTGCATCAGGGAAACGGCGTAGCTGGCAATCAGGCTGGTTTGTTCGGCAGGTTTGGCGATGACGGTGTTACCGGCTGCCAATGCGGAAACGACTTCGCCGGTAAAGATGGCGAGCGGGAAGTTCCACGGGCTGATGGCGACGATGGCGCCGACGGCCTTGGCGTCTTGGGACAGGGTGTTTTCGGCTTCGCCTGCGTAGTAGCGGCAGAAATCAACGGCTTCGCGCACTTCGGCGACGGCGTTGTTCAGCGTTTTACCGGCTTCGCGCACGGCAAGCATCATCAGCGCGGGGGTGTGCTGCTCCAGCAAATCGGCGAAACGGCGCAGGCATTCGGCGCGCTCGGCGGCTGGCGTCGCGCTCCATTCGGGAAATGCGGCAACGGCTGCACCGACGGCTTCTTGGGCAAGCGCAGCGTCGGCAAAGCTAACTGTGCCGACGATGTCATCGTGGTCGGCGGGGTTTTTAATCGGTTGCGCTTCGCCGACATCGCGGGCTTTGCCGTTGATAATGGATGCGGCATGGAAGTCTTGCGCGGCGGCGCGGTTGAGTTTTTCTTGAAGCTGTTGCAACACGGTTTCGTTGCTGAAATCGACGCCTTGAGAGTTCAGACGACCCCTGCCGTACAAATCGCGCGGCAGCGGCAAGGCGTTGTGCAGGTGGATGCCTTGTTCGGCGATGGTGTCGAACGGGCTGCGGATCAGCGTGTCGATGCTGATGTTTTCATCGACGATTTGGTTGACAAACGACGAGTTCGCGCCGTTTTCCAACAGGCGGCGCACCAAGTAGGCGAGCAGGGTTTCGTGCGTACCGACCGGGGCGTACACGCGCACGCGGCGGCCTAAGTTTTGCGGGCCGACCACTTGGTCGTACAAGGTTTCGCCCATACCGTGCAGGCATTGGTGTTCAAAGTCTTTGCCTTTGCCCATTTGGTAAATCGCGCCCAAGGTGTAGGCGTTATGGGTGGCGAATTGCGGGAACACGGCGTCTTGCGCATCCAGCAGTTTGCGTGCGCAGGCGAGGTAGGAGATGTCGGTATGGACTTTGCGGGTGTAGGTCGGATAGCCGTCCAAGCCGTCCACTTGCGCCCATTTGATTTCGCTGTCCCAGTACGCGCCTTTAACGAGGCGGATCATCAGTTTTTGGTTGTTGCGGCGGGCAAGGTCAATCAGATAGTCGATGACGAAGGGGCAACGTTTTTGATACGCCTGAACGACAAAGCCGATGCCTTTGTAACCCGCCAAATCGGGGTCGGAAACGAGTGCTTCCATCAAATCCAAAGACAGCTCCAAACGGTTGGCTTCTTCGGCGTCGATGTTGATACCGATATCGTATTTTTTACCCAAAAGGAACAGCTCTTTCAGACGAGGTAAGAGTTCGCTCATGACGCGTTCGTGTTGGGCGCGGGAATAACGCGGATGGATGGCGGAGAGTTTGACGGAAATGCCGTTGCCTTCATAGACGCCTTGTCCGGCGGCGTCTTTGCCGATGGCGTGAATGGCTTGAACGTAGTCATTGTAATAGCGGTCAGCATCTTCTTGGGTAAAGGCAGCTTCGCCCAACATGTCGAAGGAGAAGCGGTAGCCCATTTTTTCGCGCTCTTTGCCGTTTTGCAGCGCTTCTTCAATGGTTTGTCCGGTAACAAACTGTTTGCCCAAGAGGCGCATGGCGTAGTTCACGCCTTGGCGGATCAGGGGCGCGCCGCCTTTGCTGATGAGTCGGTTCAGGGCAGAACCCATCTGTTTGTCGTTTGTCGCGGTCAGTTTGCCGGTAACCAGCAAGCCCCATGCCGCGGCGTTGACGAACAGGGAGGGGCTGTTGTTCAAATGGCTTTTCCAGTTGCCTTCGGAAATTTTGTCGGCAATCAGGCGGTCGCGCGTTGCATTGTCGGGAATGCGCAGCAAAGCTTCCGCCAAACACATCAGCGCAATGCCTTCTTCGCTAGAGAGCGAGAACTCGTGCATCAACGCATCCACGCCGCTGGCTTTGGTGCGGCTGGCGCGAACCTGCGTAACCAAGCGGCGTGCGAGTTCGGACGCCGCCCGACGCTCCTCATCGCTCATCTGTGCGCGTTGCAGCATATCCTGAACGGCTTCGATTTCGTCGCGGCGGTAAGCATCGGTAATCGCTTGGCGCAGTGGCGTTTGTGTCGGAAAAGCAAAGTCAAACATTTTAAGGTTCTCCAAAGTTTTTATGATGATTTTCAGACGACCCCATCCCTTTTCGAGGTCGTCTGAAAAGATTTAAAGCATATAGATAATATCGTAATAAATTTATACGGGGCGAACAAGTAATTTACCTTGAAAACAGGATTTTTTGCTTTGATAAAAAGCAGATAAAGCCCAAAGACCGAATTATCAGCATGAGCATCAATATAAAAATAAAGCCTGCCTTCCCGTATAAAAATTCAGACGACCTACGGTCAACGGCAGGTCGTCTGAAAACACTTATTTCGCCTCGCGGTATTCCGCGTCCGCTTTTTCAAAACGTTCTTGAATTTCACGAGACGGCTCTTTGTCGGTCAGTGAAACCAGAACAGCGATAATCAAGCAGGCGATGAAGCCGGGGACGATTTCATACATGGTCAAAAGACCGGTTTCATGTGCAGCCAAAGCAGGTTTTTTGACCCACTCTGCCCATGCCACCACAGTCAGCGCGCCGGCAATCATGCCCGACAAAGCACCGTATGCCGTGATGCGTTTCCACAATACCGACAGAATCACAATCGGACCGAACGCCGCGCCGAAACCTGCCCACGCATAAGACACCAAGCCCAAAACTTTGCTCTCAGGGTCGGAAGCAATCAGAATCGAGATAATAGCAATCGCCAATACCATCAGACGACCAATCCACACCAATTCTGACTGCGGCGCATTTTTGCGCAAAAAGCCTTTGTAGAAGTCTTCCGTAATCGCACTGGAGCAAACCAAAAGCTGGCAAGACAAAGTGGACATGACTGCCGCCAAAATCGCGCTCAAAATAATACCTGCAATCCAAGGATTGAACAGCAAAGTAGATAGCGCGATGAAGATACGTTCGTGGTTGCCCTTCATTGAAGCGACTTGATCGGGGTTTGCACCAAAATACGCAATGCCAAAATAACCGACCGCTACCGCGCCTGCCAGACACAACACCATCCAAGTCATGCCGATGCGGCGTGCCGACACCAGCGATTTCGCGCTTTCAGCCGCCATAAAGCGCGCCAAAATGTGCGGCTGACCGAAATAGCCCAAGCCCCATGCGGCTGTGGAAATAATGCCGATGACGGTCGTACCGGCAAACAAGCTGTCGTATTCCTTGCCCGTACCTGCGGCAACGCTTTGAATTGCGGCAGACATTTGTTCTGCGCCACCCAGCCCCAGATACACCATTACCGGCGTCAAAATCAGCGCAAAAATCATCAAAGAAGCTTGCAGCGTATCCGTCCAGCTTACCGCCAAGAAACCGCCCAAGAAGGTATAAGCAATGGTCGCACCCGCGCCCAGCCACATCGCCTGATTGTAAGTCATGCCTTCAAACAAGCTTTGGAACAAAGTTGCACCCGCCACAATGCCCGAAGCGCAATAAATCGTGAAGAAAAACAAGATAATCAGCGCGGAAACCACTTTCATCAAGTGTCCGCCCGCGCCGAAGCGGTGGAAGAAATAATCCGGCAGCGTCAGCGCATTATTGGCATATTCGGTATGCACGCGCAGACGGCCCGCCACCAAAAGCCAGTTGAAATACGCGCCGACGACCAAACCGATGGCAATCCAAGCCTCATTCAGACCGCTCAAATAAATCGCGCCGGGCAAACCCATCAAAAGCCAGCCCGACATATCGGACGCACCCGCCGACATCGCCGTAACGAACGGGCCCAAGCTTCGACCGCCCAAAATATAATCATCGAAATTGCGCGTGGAGAAATACGCGGCCAGACCAATCAAGAGAACAGCAACCAGATAGATTGCAAAAGTGATATACATGGGATTCATGTACTATTCCTCATCTAAAACTTCAAAATCACGGGCTGATGAAATTGCAGGCAATCCACGCCCAAACATTTTTCTAATTAAAATACAGCGGAAATTCTCGCGTTTTTACGGATACGCGGAACAAATTATTTTCAATTACAACAAGATAAGTAAACAAATCCTATTGATTTGTAAATAATCCAATCCAGCATACCGTAAAAACTTCCACTTGCAAAGGCAGCGGAAACAGGTTCACCGCACAATGCAGACAAACCAATCAAAATACCATGTAAAACAAAATATTATGAAAATCCATTAAAAAATCTTGTTTTTAAACACTGAAACTATCTTTCCTAATACCCAAACAATCCGCACAATTTTTCAGTAGTTAAACAACACCCAAAACGGATCAACCCAAATTCCGCTTTAAAACTACCTTGCTTCATTTTCAGACGACATTTTCAAAAACCAGCCCGCCAACGGCCTGCCGTTTCCTATATAATTCCCGCATTACCGACTGTCGCGCAATATCAATATATCCTTATGAAACGGCTCAAACGCATCAAAACCATCCTCCGCACGCTTTACCTCTACCATCTCGCCGAGCTGTTTGCCGCGCTTGTCCGTCCGGGCTGGGCGCGGACGCTGTTGAAAATGTTGCCGCAGTCGTCTGAATTTGAAAACGAACCGTCGGCCGTCCGCCTGCGCCTTGCCCTAGAAAGCCTGGGGCCGATTTTCATCAAGTTCGGACAGGTTCTCTCTACGCGCCCCGATTTGATTCCGCATGATTACGCGGTCGAACTGGCAAAGCTGCAAGACAAAGTCCCACCGTTTGACGCACAACTTTCACGCTCGCAAATCGAAAAATCGCTGGGGCAATCCATCGAAACGCTGTATGCGGAATTTGAAACCGAACCCGTCGCCAGCGCGTCCATCGCCCAAGTACACAAAGCCCGCCTACATTCGGGCGAACAAGTGGCGGTCAAAGTCTTGCGCCCCAACCTTTTGCCCGTTATCGAACAAGATTTGTCGCTGATGCGTTTCGGCGCAGCTTGGGTCGAGCGTCTGTTTGCCGACGGCAAGCGTTTGAAACCGCGCGAAGTAGTGGCAGAATTTGACAAATATCTGCATGACGAGTTGGACTTGATGCGCGAAGCCGCCAATGCCAGCCAGCTCGGCCGCAATTTCCAAAACAGCGATATGCTGATTGTACCTAAAGTGTTTTACGACTACTGCACCAGCGACGTACTGACCATCGAATGGATGGACGGTACGCCCGTATCGGAAATCGCCAAACTCAAAGCCGACGGCATCGATTTGCACAAACTCGCCGATTACGGCGTGGAAATCTTCTTCACACAAGTCTTCCGCGACGGCTTTTTCCATGCCGATATGCACCCCGGCAACATTCTGGTCGCCGCCGACAACCGCTACATTGCCCTCGATTTCGGCATCGTCGGCACGCTGACCGACTACGACAAACGCTATCTCGCCATCAACTTCCTCGCCTTTTTCAACCGCGACTACCACCGCGTCGCCACTGCCCACATCGAATCGGGCTGGGTGCCCGCCAACACGCGTGCGGAAGAATTGGAAGCCGCCGTCCGCGCCGTGTGCGAACCGGTGTTCAACAAACCGATTTCGCAAATTTCCTTCGGCTTGGTGCTGATGCGCCTGTTTGAAGTCAGCCGCCGCTTCAATGTCGAAATCCAGCCGCAGCTTGTATTGCTGCAAAAAACGCTGCTCAACATCGAAGGCTTGGGACGGCAGCTTGATCCCGATTTGGACCTGTGGAAAACCGCCAAACCGTTTTTGGTGAAATGGATGAACGAACAGGTCGGTCCTAAAGCCTTTTTGCGCAACCTCAAAAACGAAGCCCCCGACTGGGCGCAAATCATCCCTTCCCTGCCGCGCAAAATCAGCGCACTGGTTGACGAAAACCGCCAGCAGGAAATGCGCGATGCCTATATCCATTTGGTCAAAGTGCAGCAGCGGCAAAGCATGTGGCTGGGCGTGATTGCGATTGTGTTGCTGCTGATTTTGCTGTTTGATTAAAAATCTATAAACACAAAAGGTCGTCTGAAAACGAAATAGTGGTTTTAGAAAAAATCGCTATCCGCATTTTCAGACGACCTTTTATTATGAATTTGCATAAAACGCGCACCTCAACCGCAGCGTGGGCTCCGCCCACGAAAATCAGGATATTTTGCCACTCGCCCAAGAAACAGAATAGGTCAATATATTTCTCGTAGGCAAAGCCCACGCTACTTTTATACTCATTACCGAGGTCGTCTGAAAACACGGATTACGGCGAGGCAAGCCTGCTACCACTGTTTTCAGACGACCTTTTTCCTTATACAATACGCTTGGATTTTATATATTCTGATATGAAGGATACGGATTATGTTCGGCAAACAACTCTTTGAAGAAGTCAGCGCAAAAATCAGCGAAACCATCGCCAACAGCCCCGCCAAAGACATGGAGAAAAACGTCAAAGCCATGCTCGGCAGCGCGTTCAACCGTATGGATTTGGTCACGCGCGAAGAATTCGACATCCAGCAGCAGGTTTTGATTAAAACCCGCACCAAACTGGTCGAGCTGGAAGAGCGTCTGGCAAAACTCGAAGCCGCGCAAGAGCCTGAGCAGTCTGCCTTGGAAGCTGCCGAAGCCGCAGCCGAAGAAGCCGTCGAAGAAATCAAACAGCAAACCGAAGCCGGCGAATAAGGTCGTCTGAAACATGTCGCTTGCCTTGGTTTACAGCCGCGCCTTGAGCGGCATGAATGCGCCGTTGGTCGAAGTGGAAGCCCACCTTGCCAACGGCCTGCCTCATTTCAATATCGTCGGATTGCCCGACACCGAAGTCAAAGAAAGCCGCGACCGCGTACGCGCCGCCATCATCCAAAGCGGTTTCGACTTCCCCGCCAAAAAAATCACCGTCAACCTCGCCCCCGCCGACCTGCCCAAAGAATCGGGGCGTTTCGACCTGCCGATTGCGCTGGGCATCCTCTCCGCATCCGGACAAATCGCACCCGAAAAGCTCGCGCAATACGAGTTTGCCGGCGAATTGGCGCTTTCCGGCATGTTGCGCCCCGTGCGCGGCGCGTTGGCGATGGCGTGGCAGGGCATGCAGGCTGGGCGTTCTTTCGTCCTGCCGCAGGAAAACGCAGAGCAAGCCGCCGTGATGCGCGGCATTACCGTTTACGGCGCGCGTTCGTTAGGTGAAGTCGCCGCCCATTTGAACGGCATCGAACCCTTGGTGCAAACCGACTGCCAAGTCCCGCATAGGTCGTCTGAAAACGCCAAACTGCCCGACCTTATCGATGTCAAAGGCCAGCACACTGCCCGCCTTGCGTTGGAAATCGCCGCTGCGGGCGGGCACAGCCTCTTGATGATGGGCCCGCCGGGAACGGGCAAGTCCATGCTTTCCCAACGGCTGCCCGGCATTCTGCCGCCTTTGACCGAAGAAGAATTGGTCGAGGTATGGGCATTGCGTTCGCTTCTGCCCAATCATCAGCAACAACTCGACAGCCACCGTCCTTTCCGCAGCCCGCACCATAGTGCCAGCTCGGCAGCCATGGTCGGCGGCGGTTCCGATCCGCGTCCGGGCGAAATTTCATTGGCGCATCACGGCGTTTTATTTTTGGACGAGCTGCCTGAGTTCGACCGCAAAGTTTTGGAAGTTTTGCGCGAACCTTTGGAAAACGGCGAAATCCACATTTCCCGTGCGGCGCGCCAAGCCGTCTATCCCGCCAAATTCCAGCTTGTCGCCGCCATGAACCCGTGTCCGTGCGGTTATCTCGGGCATCCCGTCAAACCCTGCCGCTGTACGCCCGAAAGCGTTGCGCGTTACCGCAGCAAAATTTCCGGCCCGCTGCTTGACCGCATTGATTTGACCATCGAAGTCCCCAGCCTGTCCGCCGCCGAACTGATGCAGCAGGAAGCGGGGGAAAGCAGCGCCGTCGTGTTGGCGCGCGTGATCGCCGCCCGCGACAAGCAATACGCGCGGCAGGGCAAAGTCAATGCCGCCTTGAGCGTCAGTGAACTCGACACGTCCGCCCGCATCCAAAAAGAAGCGCAGGAAGCCTTGGGCAGCCTGTTGGAAAAACTCTCCCTCTCCGCCCGCAGCTTCCACCGCATCATGCGCGTGGCACGTACGCTGGCGGATTTGGCGGGCGATGAAGAAGTCGGCAGAAGCCATGTTTTGAAAGCCGTCAGCTTCCGCCGCGCGTTGTAAGTTTTTTCAGACGACCTTGGGTACTGAAAACGGAAGATTCAAAGTATAGTGGATTAACTTTAAA
The DNA here is from genome assembly GCA_032388755.1 of Neisseria sp. DTU_2020_1000833_1_SI_GRL_NUU_006. Taxonomy (NCBI): domain Bacteria; kingdom Pseudomonadati; phylum Pseudomonadota; class Betaproteobacteria; order Neisseriales; family Neisseriaceae; genus Neisseria; species Neisseria sp. DTU_2020_1000833_1_SI_GRL_NUU_006. Next base: position 1,721,939 of record CP135593.1, read on the forward strand.
CCATTACGGCGTTACCTCGCCTTAGCTCAAAGAGAGCGATTCTCTAAGGTGCTGAAGCACCAAGTGAATCGGTTCCGTACTATCTGTACTGTCTGCGGCTTCGTCGCCTTGTCCTGATTTAAAGTTAATCCACTATAAAAGTTTAGACGGGTCGGGTATCTTGCTGGTGTGTCCAATGCGGAGTATTCTGTTCGGGCAAAAGAAGCCCGTCGTCGGTCAATTGTCAGCGCGTCCTAACATCACGGCGGTTTTCGTAAAAACCATGTAAACAAACGGCGCATTTTTGCCCAATATAAAGGATATTGATAAAATGACCCGTCCCTGCCGATGGCAGCAGCAGATTCCTCTGCCGCCAAAAGGTCGTCTGAACGGCATCATCAATATAGGTATCTCATGAATAAGAACACTCAATACGGCAAAGGCCTTTTCGGCTTTTTCTTCGGCCTCATCCTCGCCACCGGCGTGATCGGGGGCATCCTGTATTTTCTGAATCAAGACACCCCGAACGCCTTCAAGGGCACGACCGAGCCTCAAAAACAGCAAACCGAGCCTGAAATCCTCAAGCCGCAGGAAAAATCCAAACCTGAATCCAAGCCTGAGGCTGAAGAGCAGCCTGTCGTCGTTCCCGTAGAGAAAGAGCGTCCGGCAGAAGAAGCCAAGCCCGAACAGAAACGCAGCGAAGCCGACGACGATGCGGCAGCCAAAGAAAAAGAACGCGCAGACAAAGAAGCGAAAGAAAAGTCAGATAAAGCCAAAGCCGAGAAAGAACGCGCGGACAAAGAAAAAGCGGAAAAAGAGCGTGCCGTCCATGAAGCGGAAGACGAAGCCCGCGAAGCAGAAAAAGCCCTGCGCGAAGCTGAAAAAGAAGACAAAGAATCTGCCGAACGCGAGTTGAGACAAAAACTCGCCGAGAAAAAGGCAGAGCTTGCGAAAAAACGTGCAGAAAAAGAAAAAGCCGACAAAGAAGCCGCCGATAAAGCCAAAAAGGCAGCCGAGTTGACGGACAAACAAAAAGCGCGCGCCGAGCGCAAACTTGCCGAGAAAAAAGCGGCTGAGAAGAAAGCCGCCGAAGCCAAGAAAACCGAAACGGCCAAAACCAACAAACCAACCCCCGAGCAAATCCTGAACAGCGGCAGCATCGAAAAAGCCCGTCAGGAAGCAAATAAAGGCGCGGCGAAAGAAGCGAAGAAAGCCGAAGCGGACAAACAAACCGCCAAAGCCGACAATGCCAAAGCCGAAGCCAAAACTTCGGAAGGCGGTAAGAAAGTCATCCTGCAAATGGGTTCGTACGCCGACCGCAACAGCGCCGACGCGCAACGTGCCAAACTCGCCATGCTGGGCATTTCGTCCAAAGTGGTCGAGCGCACCAACGGCGACAAAACCGTTTACCGCGTACAAAGCAACAGCATGTCGTCTGAAGCCGCAAAAAACGTTCAGAAAGACTTGCAAAAACACAATATCAACAGCCTGATGCGTTCGGCTCAATAAGGAGGCAGCAATGAAACGGACAACCAAACCGGCAGCCGTCCTCCTCAGCCTTGCGCTTGCCTTTTCCGCAAGCGCGCAGGCTGCGGTCGAAGGTGTGGATTACACGGTTTTGAACAAACCGATTCCACAACGAGACGCATCCAAAATCGAAGTTTTGGAATTTTTCGGCTATTTCTGCATACATTGCCAAAACTTTGATCCCGTCTTACTGTCATACAGCAAAACTTTTCCGAAAGACGTTTACCTGCGTACCGAACACGTCGTCTGGATGCCTGAAATGTTGGGCTTGGCGCGGGTTGCCGCGGCGGTTAACGCTTCGGGTTTGAAGTATCAGGCAAACCCCGCTATTTTCAAAGCCGTACACGAACAGAAAATCAATTTGGCGGATACCGCCACTTTCAAAAGCTGGGCGGCGGCACAAAAAAGCTTTGACAGCAAAAAACTGATTGCCGCATACGACGCCCCCGCCAGCCTCGCAGCCGCTAAAAAAATGCAAAGCCTGACCGAGACTTACCGTATCGACGGCACGCCGGACGTCATCGTCGGAGGCAAATATCGGGTCATATTCAGCAGCGATTGGGCGAATGGGCAGAAAATCATAGGCGAGCTGATTAACAAAGTCCGCCAAGAGCGTTCCGGCAAAGCCGCGCGCTGACGGAATTTAGCCAGACAGTTTCGGAATGACTGCAAAAGATAAGGCGGTTTCCGAACTGTCTGTTTGTTTTGGGCGGCGTAAAATCCATAAAAACGATACTGCTGAGGGATGGGGCAAATACCGTCATACCGCAGCAGTTTTCCGATTCCGATACCGCTTCATCCTGAAATCCAGACGGGCAAACGTCGTCTGAAAACCAAAAAGAAAGCAATATGGACATTTTGACTCTATTAAAAGCCCTGCTTATGGGCATTGTGGAAGGCTTGACGGAATTTCTGCCGATTTCAAGTACCGGCCACTTGATTGTATTGGGCGACCTGCTCAATTTCCACAGCAACGGCAAAGTATTTGAAATCGCCATCCAACTGGGCGCGGTACTTGCCGTGATTTTTGAATACCGTCAACGTTTTACCTCCGTTTTATCCGGACTGGGCAAAGACCGCACCGCCAACCGCTTCGTGTTGAACCTTGCCGTCGCGTTCGTGCCAGCGGCAGTCGTAGGTTTGCTGTTTAGCAAACAAATTAAATTATATCTGTTTAACCCGATTACCGTCGCCACCATGTTGGTATTGGGCGGATTCTTTATTTTATGGGTCGAAAAACGCCAAAGCACAATCAAACCGAAAGTCAAAAGTGTGGACGAAATGCGCCCGATCGACGCGCTTGTGGTCGGCTGCGCCCAAATCTGCGCGCTGGTGCCGGGGACTTCGCGTTCGGGCAGTACGATTATGGGCGGTATGCTGTGGGGCATCGAGCGCAAAGCTGCGACCGAATTTTCTTTCTTCCTCGCCGTGCCGATGATGATTGCCGCCACCGGCTATGACGTATTGAAACACTACAAACTCTTTACTTTGCAGGATGTCGGCCTGATTGCCGTCGGTTTCATCGCTGCCTTCTTGGCAGGCCTCTTGGCGATTAAATCGCTATTGAAATTCGTGTCCAGCAAAAACTATGTTCCGTTTGCCTATTACCGCATCGTCTTCGGCGGATTGATTCTGCTGACTTGGGCGATGGGCTGGGTCAAATGGGCAGCATGATGTTGAAGCAGGGATAAGCTTTAGATAAAACAAAGGTCGTCTGAAAACCTTATCTGGAAGGTTTCAGACGACCTTTTTCAGTATGGCAGGCTCTAATCCGTCCAACCGCCCACCCCTACTTTCCTAACCCGCGTGCAACACAAATATCGTCGGGCGTTTTTTCAAATTCGGCAGCGTTTTCGATTTCTGCCAAGCGGCAACGGTTTGGCTGATGATTTCCTGCGTCGGCAAAGTCAGGTCGGTTGCAGTGCAGAGGCGGGTTTCAGGGTGCAGCGTTTCCAGCGCGTCGGCGAGCAACGCGTCGTTGCGGTAAGGCGTTTCGATGAAAAGCTGGGTTTCATTTTGCTGGCGCGAACGCTGTTCCAAGCTCTTCAAAGCGGCGATACGCTCGCTTTTCTCGGACGGCAGATAGCCTTTAAACGCGAAATTCTGCCCGTTCGCCCCTGACGCCATCAACGCGAGCAACAGGCTGGACGGGCCGACCAGCGGACGGACTTCATAGCCGTGTCGGTGCGCCAATGCCACTAAATTCGCGCCGGGATCGGCAACCGCGGGACAGCCTGCTTCACTGAGGATGCCCATGCTGCGCCCTTCCTGCAAAGGTTTAAGAAGTTCGGGCAGGGTTTTCAAGTCGGTGTGTTCGTTGAGGGTTTGCAGGTTCAGCTCGCGGATGGGGGTCGTGATGCCCAAATGTTTCAAATGGGCGCGGGCGGTTTTTTCGGCTTCGACGACGAAATCGGTCAAGCCGGTAATCTGCGCCTGTTCATGCGGGAGCAGGCAGGGCGTATCGGGCGCGCCCAAAGGGGTAGGAATCAGGTAAAGAATCGGGGACATGATGGTGTTTCCTATACGGAAGGTCGTCTGAAACCGTCAAACGGCTGTTTTCAGACGACCTAAATGACTTCTACGCCTTCGTTTTTTAAAAACTCGACCAGTTTGAAGATGGGCAAACCGATAAGCGCGTTCGGGTCGCTGCTGTCTATGCGCTCCAACAACGCCGCGCCCAAGCCTTCGCTCTTCGCCGCACCCGCGCAGTAAACCGCGTCCGGCTCGCGCGCCAGATAACGCTCAATCTGCCCGTCTGTCAGCGCGCGCATCATGACCGACGTGTTATCGACATGGCGCTGAATGCGTCCCGAAGCAGTATTCAAAAGTACGATTGCGCTGTAAAATTCAATCTTTCTGCCGCTCAAACCCCTGAGCATTTGTTGTGCATTTGCGACGTTCATCGGCTTGCCCAACTGGCGGTCATTGCACCATGCCACTTGGTCCGCGCCGATTACCAACGCGGCAGGAAATCGAGCCGCCAGCGAACGCGCCTTCCCTTCCGCCAAACGTAAGGCAGTATCCGCCGCGTTTTCACCCGCAGCAGGCGTTTCGTCGAAATCAGGCGCGACAGTTTGAAAATCAATGCCCAAACGTTCGAGCTGCGCGCGGCGGAACACCGAACCCGAACCCAATATCAAAGGCAGTTTTGCACTCATATTTTGCTTAAAAATATTGACGTTAGACTGTCGAAATTATATCATAGCCCGTTTATGTCAGACCCTAATTTGATTGACCCAGAAGTTTTCGCCTCCGAAAAGCAGACCCTGCAAGGCAGCTTCCTGCTTGAGGAATTGGACGAACGAGTCCGTTCGCACGATTATCCGGCCGACAAACAGACCAAAGTGTCGTTTACGCTGAGCGGCGGACGCGACCGACTGCAGCGTTTGTTTCTCGATTTGAACGTCAAAGCCGATATGCCGCTGATTTGCCAGCGATGTATCCGCCCCATGCCGTTTACGCTCGACGAAACCAGCCGTATTGTTTTGTTCGCCAACGAAGAGGACTTAGATGAAGCAATGCTTGCCGATGAAGAGTTGGAAGGCATGCCGATTGAGAAAGAACTCGACGTACGCGGGTTGGTGGAAGACCAAATCCTAATGTCGCTCCCCTTCTCCCCGCGCCACGAAAACTGCGACAATGCCGCGCTGGAACAAGTCAATCAGGACAAACCCAACCCTTTTGCTGTTTTAGCAGGTTTGAAAAGCAGTTAATCAGGACACAGTTTTATTTATCTAGGAGCTTGAAATGGCCGTTCAACAAAACAAAAAATCCCCTTCCAAACGCGGTATGCACCGCTCTCACGACGCTTTGACCGCGCCTTCTCTGTCTGTTGACAGCGTAACCGGCGAAGTACACCGCCCGCACCACATTTCCCCCAACGGTATGTACCGCGGCCGTAAAGTAGTGAAAGCCAAAGGCGAATAATCTTATTCGACTGACTGAAAAAGCCAGAATATTGCCATGCAATGCTGGCTTTTTTACATTACATCCGAACTGCCCGACTCCATGCCTGCCCATACTTCAAAATGCGGCACAAAATCCTTGCAGTTCAAACTGATACACCCCATTGAATCGGGAATCGCCATGAAACAGAAAATCTGGTACACCTACGACGACATCCACCGCGTGATCAAAGCGTTGGCGGAAAAAATCCAAAACTCCGGCGTCAAATACGATGCCATGATCGCCATCGGCGGCGGCGGCTTCATCCCCGCCCGTATGCTGCGCTGCTTTCTGGAAATCCCGATTTACGCCGTAACCACCGCCTATTACGACAGCGACAACGAAGGACAGGTGACGGAAGAAGTCAAAAAAGTCCAATGGCTCGACCCCGTGCCCGACGCGTTGAAAGGCAAGAATGTGCTCGTAGTCGATGAAGTCGACGACAGCCGCGTGACCATGGAATTCTGCCTGACCGAGTTGCAAAAAGAAGATTTCGGCACCATCGCCGTAGCCGTCCTGCACGAAAAAATCAAAGCCAAAGTCGGCAAAATCCCCGAAGGCATCCCCTACTTCAGCGGCCTTACCGTAGAAGACTGGTGGATCAACTACCCTTGGGACGCACTCGACATCGACGAGCACAACCGCCTCGCCGCCGAAGGCAAAAAATAAGCCCGCGACGGAGAAGTCCGCCTTCTCCCGAAACAGCAAAAGCAAAATCCGTAGAACACCGACAAAACGAGATTTTGCCTCTTTTCAGCGTATCTTCATAAAACGCATTAGAATGTGGAACGCAACCCTTCAATCCGAAGCCCCCGACCACACATACACCCCTTTTCAGACGACCCCGTACCGCGTATCGCAAAAAGGTCGTCTGAAACCGACTGTGAAGCCGAACAAACCCACAGAGGCAGCCGACACCGCCCCTCTTCCGCTTCACAGCACAAACCGGAGAACAACATGATTACATTGGCCGTAGATGCCATGGGCGGCGACTCAGGTCTCCCAGTTACCGTCCCCGGTGCCCTTGCCTTTTTGAAACAGCAGCAAGACGTACACCTCATTATGGTCGGCGACGAATCCGCCGTCCGCCAAGCCCTCTCCGCAGCCAACGCGCCGATGGAGCGCATTACCGTGCTCCACGCCTCCGAAGTCGTCGGCATGGACGAAGCCCCTCAGCTTGCCCTGAAAAATAAAAAAGACTCCTCCATGCGCATTGCCATCAACCAAGTCAAAGAAGGCACCGCGCAAGCCGCCGTCTCTGCCGGCAACACCGGCGCGCTCATGGCAACCGCCCGCTTCGTCCTCAAAACCATTCCCGGCATCGACCGCCCCGCCATCGCCAAATTCCTGCCATCCGACAGCGAACACCTGACCCTCGCCCTCGATTTGGGCGCAAACGTCGACTGCACGCCTGAGCAGCTCGTACAGTTCGCCATCATCGGCAACGAACTCTTCCAAGCCCTCTACCCGCAAAAAGGTAGCCCGCGCATCGGCCTGCTGAACGTCGGCACCGAAGACATCAAAGGCACGGACACCGTCAAACAAACCTTCAAACTGCTCAAAAACAGCAAACTGAATTTCATCGGCAACATCGAAAGCAACGGCGTACTGTACGGCGAAGCCGACGTGATTGTCGCAGACGGCTTTGTCGGCAACATCATGCTCAAAACCATCGAAGGCGCGGTCAAATTCATGAGCGGAGCCATCCGTCAGGAATTCCAACGCAACCTGTTCAACAAAATGGCCGCCGTCGCCGCCCTCCCCGCCCTGAAAGGCTTGAAAAGCAAACTGGATCCGCGCAAGTTCAACGGCGCCATCCTGCTCGGTCTGCGCGGCATCGTTATCAAAAGCCACGGCGGCACAGATGATATCGGTTTCAGCTATGCCTTAGAAGAAGCCTACCACGAAGCAAAATCCGCCAGCCTGTCGAAAATCGAACAAGGTGTCGCGGCACAACTTGCTGCATTGGAGGCAATCAAAGGACAAAAAGAGGCTGCTTCTGATACGGCAGAATAACGCCATTGAACGACAAAATATAAAAACGTCGTCTGAAAAATTTTCAGACGACGTTTTTTTGAAAAATCATATGCCGGCATTGGGTTGATGATTTTTAGAACAAACTTGCCAAACCATATGCTGTCCGGCAAACCAAAACTTGTGGCACAAGCTTTATCGGCAAATTATGCCGAAAACTTTAAAAGCTTTTTCCATAACATTTGAAAGCAAAGTCCATGCTGCATCACCTTCGTCATTTCCACACAGACAAAAGTCTATATTTCAGTCTTTCAAGAATATTTAAATATTTCCAAGATTTCTAATCTTTAGGTTTCCACTTGCACGAAAATAGTAGAGCCAATCTCGAAAACGAAATAAGTTCGCTATATAAATCGGTTACCTAGCTCCCCCACCCCGCAACCGCGAACCTGAAACAATCAAAAAGGTCGTCTGAAAACGTTGGGCAAAGCTGCTTGTCCGTTTTCAGACGACCTTTATTTATGGCTCGATATTATTCGCCCAAGAGCGCAATATCCGCTACCGCGTTCATCTGCTCTGCCAAGCGGTTCAGCAGGTTCAGGCGGTTTTGTTTTACGGCGGAGTCTTCCGCCATCACCATCACGCCGTCAAAGAAGGCATCGACTTGCGGTTTGACGGAAGCCAGTTCGGACAAGGCGGTTTGGAAATTGCCTTCGGCAACGGCGGCGGCGATTTTCGGCTGCAAGCCTTGTGCGGCGGCGTACAGGGCTTTTTCTTCGTCCTGTTGCAGCAGGCTTTCATCGACTTCGCCCAACTCGGCATCGGCTTTTTTCAGCAGGTTTTGCACGCGTTTGTTGGCGGCAGCGAGCGCGGCGGCTTCGGGCAGTTGTTTGAAAGCGGCGACGGCTTGCAGTTTGGCGGTCAAATCATCCAAACGGCGCGGCTGTTTGGCGAGTACGGCGGCGACGATGTCTTGCGGATAGTCGTTTTGCAGCAACACGGCAAGGCGCGCCTGCATGAAGTCGGCGGTTTCAGACGGCGTTTTTTCATTGAGCAAACCTTTGGGGAAGCTGTCGAAGGTCGTCTGAATCAGCTCGTTTACGTCCAAACCATACTGCATCAGCATCCGCAAAATACCCAAGGCGGCGCGGCGCAGTGCGTAGGGGTCTTTGTCGCCGGTAGGAATCAGACCGATACCCCAAATGCCGACCAGGGTTTCCAGTTTGTCGGCCAGCGCAACGGCAGTGGCAACTTTGCCGTTCGGCAGGTTGTCGCCGGCAAAACGTGGCTGATAGTGCTGCTCGACGGCTTCGGCGATTTCTTCAGTTTCTCCGTCCAAGCGGGCGTAGTATTTGCCCATCGTGCCTTGCAGTTCGGGGAACTCACCGACCATTTCGGTCACCAAGTCGGCTTTCGCCAGACGCGCGGCGCGTTCGGCTGCGGCAGCGTCCGCACCCAAAGCTTTGGCGATGTGGGCGGCAATGCTTTGCAGGCGCTCGATTCGTTCGGCTTGCGAGCCGATTTTGTTGTGATAAACCACGTTCGCCAGCTTGGGCAGGCGGCTTTCCAAAGTTGCTTTTTGGTCTTGCTTGTAGAAGAACTCGGCATCAGACAGGCGCGCGCGCAAAACGCGTTCGTTACCTTGGATGATGTGCGACGGATCGTCGGTTTGCAGGTTGGAGACCAACAGGAAGCGGTTCATCAGCTTGCCGTTTTGGTCGAGCAGCGGGAAGTATTTTTGGTTTTGCTGCATGGTCAGAATCAAACATTCCTGTGGCACGACGAGGAAATGTTCTTCAAAACCGGCTTCCAAAACAACGGGGTATTCGACCAGCGCGGTCACTTCGTCCAGCAGGGCTTCATCGGCGGCTACGGTGGCTTTCAGACGACCTGCCTGCTCGTTCAAAGCCGTCTGAATCGCGGCTTTGCGCTCGGCAAACGAAGCGACGACTTTGCCTTGTTCGCACATTTGGGCGGCGTAGCTGTCGGCGTTTTCAATGGTGATTTCGCCGTTGGACAGGAAGCGGTGTCCCAAGGTTTGATTGCCGCTTTGCAGGCCCAAAACGCTGACGTTCACGATGTCGCCGCCGTGCAGCACAATCAGCCCGTGAACGGGGCGCACGAAGGTAAACGTGCTGCTGCCCCAACGCATCACTTTCGGAATCGGCAGTTTCTTAACCGCTTGATTGATAATGTCTTCCAAAAGTTCGCCCAACGGCTTGCCGGTTTGGATATATTCGTAGGCGTACACGTCTTGCTTGCCGTCGTGGACGATGGTCAAGTCTTCGATTTTCGCGCCTGCGCCGCGTGCGAAACCTTCCAAAGCCTTGGTCGGCGCACCGTCTTTCATGGCATTCGCCACGGCAGGGCCTTTTTTCACGATTTTTTGATCGGCTTGAACGGCTTTCACGTTTTTAACTTGAACGGCCAAACGGCGCGGCGAGGCGTAGGCGGTATATTCGGCTGCGCCGTCAATCAGTTGCGTTTTTTCCAAGCCTTCGGCAACAGAAGCGGCGAAGTGGTTGCCTAGATTATTCAGGGCTTTTGGGGGGAGTTCTTCGGTAAGGAGTTCGATTAAAAGGGTTTGGGTTATCATGTGAGACTTTCTGTTTGTCCGTAGGCCCTGCTTATAAATCCTGCATATGCCGTACGGCCTGTATTAATGGATACTCAATAAAGGTCGTCTGAAAACCTGTTTCAGACGATGTATCGTTATTTTTTAATCAACGGGAAGCCCAGTTTCTCGCGGCTTTCAACGTATTTCTGCGCTACGGTGCGGCTCAGCGCGCGGATGCGGCCGATGTAGGTGGCGCGTTCGGTAACGGAAATGGCGCCGCGTGCGTCTAAGAGGTTGAAGGTGTGTCCGGCTTTGAGGACCAGCTCGTAGGCGGGCAGGGCGAGGCTGGCGTTTTCTTCGGTGAGCAGGCGTTTGGCTTGCGCTTCGTAGTCGTTGAACTGGCGCAGCAGCCAGTCGGCATCGCTGTATTCGAAGTTGTAGGTGGATTGTTCGACTTCGTTTTGGTGGTACACGTCGCCGTAGGTGACGGTGTTGCCGTCCAGCGTTTTTGCCCAAACGAGGTCATAGACGTTTTCCACGCCTTGCAGGTACATCGCCAAGCGTTCGATGCCGTAGGTGATTTCGCCGAGTACAGGCGTGCAGTCGATGCCGCCGACTTGTTGGAAGTAGGTGAACTGAGTCACTTCCATGCCGTTGAGCCAGACTTCCCAGCCCAAGCCCCATGCGCCGAGGGTGGGGTTTTCCCAGTCGTCTTCGACGAAGCGGATGTCGTGGACTTTGGGGTCGATGCCCAATTCGCGCAGGGAGTCGAGATAGAGGTCTTGGATATTGGCGGGAGCAGGCTTGAGGGCAACTTGGAACTGGTAATAGTGTTGCAGGCGGTTGGGATTGTCGCCGTAGCGACCGTCTTTGGGGCGGCGGCTGGGTTGGACGTAGGCGGCAAACCAAGGCTCGGGGCCGAGCGCGCGCAGGCAGGTGGCGGGGTGGGAAGTACCGGCGCCGACTTCCATGTCGAAAGGTTGGATGACGGTGCAGCCTTTGTCTGCCCAGAATGTTTGCAGTTTGAAGATGATTTGTTGGAAGGTGAGCATGGCTTATGGTTCGAATTGGGATAAAAGGGGGATTTTACTGTTTTGACGGTGTTTTGGGTAGGTGTACAGGCAGATGGAATGGTGGGGCGGCGATGTGATTTGACTGTCAATAAATGCGGAAACATGCCACAATGCCGTTATCCTGTTGTCTGTTTTAATCTGTTTTGACTGAATTTGAGGAGTCGCCCATGACCCCGATTTTGGCTTTCGATATTGAAACCGTACCTGATGTGAACGGCATCCGCCTGTTGTACGACCTGCCTGCCTCTTTGCCGGATGACGAGGTGGTCTTGTTCGCCCAGCAGAAACGACGCGCCCAAAACGGCTCTGATTTTATGCAACACCACTTACACCAAGTGGTCGCCATTTCCTGCTGTATGCGCTGGGGGCAGGACAAAATCCACGTCGGCACCATAGGCGAAATGCACGACAGCGAAGAGGAAATGATCGCCAAGTTTTTCGACCTTATCGAAAGCCATACGCCGCAATTGGTCAGTTGGAACGGCGGCGGCTTCGACCTGCCCGTCCTGCATTACCGCGCGCTGATACACGGCATTGCAGCGGCGCGTTATTGGGATATGGGCGAGGGCGATTTCGGCGACAGCCGTGATTTCAAGTGGAACAACTACATCAGCCGCTACCACAACCGCCATTGCGACCTGATGGATCTGCTCGCCCTGTACCAACCGCGTGCCAATGTGCCACTGGACGATATGGCGAAACTTTGCGGCTTCCCCGGCAAACTGGGCATGGACGGCAGCAAAGTTTGGGAGGCGTTCCACGCAGGTCGTCTGAAAGACATCCGCGATTATTGCGAAACCGATGCGGCAAACACTTATTTGATGTTCCTGCGCTTCCGCCTGATGAGCGGCGCTTTGGATGCGGACGAGTATGAAGTGGAAGTCAAACGGCTGAAGCATTACCTGACCGGACAGGCTCAGGACAAACAGCATTGGAATGAGTTTGTCGCCGCGTGGCGTTAAACGTCAGACTTGGAAAGTCTATCGTTCCTACCAATCATAAAGGTCGTCTGAAAAGCATAATCCGGTATGGATTTCTGTTTTCAGACGACCTTAAACAAAATTAGAACCTACAATGGCTTAACTTCAAACCAAAACAACGTTACCTCACCTTAACTCAAAGAGAACACGATTTACTAAGGTTCGAAAGCACAAGGTAATCAACCGCAGACTCTATACAGCCGATCATTCCTCTACCCTATCCTGCTTCAAAGTAAAATCTCTATAAGACGTCGTCTGAAAACCAAATAGCTGTCCTCTCCACGTTCGTTTCTTACGCGTAAAAAAATACCGGCAAAGCCGGTATTTTTGAAATTTGGCGCGGCGGACGGGGCTCGAACCCGCGACCCCCGGCGTGACAGGCCGGTACTCTAACCAACTGAGCTACCACCGCGCATCATTGTTTTACAACAATAAAAGGAAACTTGGTGGGTGATGACGGAGTCGAACCGCCGACATTCTGCTTGTAAGGCAGACGCTCTACCAACTGAGCTAATCACCCGAAAATAAAAAATACCGACGATGTCAGTATTTTTGAAATTTGGCGCGGCGGACGGGGCTCGAACCCGCGACCCCCGGCGTGACAGGCCGGTACTCTAACCAACTGAGCTACCACCGCGCATCATTGTTTTGCAACAATGAAAGGAAACTTGGTGGGTGATGACGGAGTCGAACCGCCGACATTCTGCTTGTAAGGCAGACGCTCTACCAACTGAGCTAATCACCCTTGTCGCTGCGTTTGCGAAGACGCTATTAAATCAAAAAAGCATCCGCCGCGCAAGCTTTATTTTTCAGTGTATTAGGTATTTCCTTGCAAACTCCAGTTTTCAAAAGAAATAATTTCCTCCTGTCTGCCTGCGACGACCAAAATATCATTTGGTTGAAGCTGGAAATCCAAGTCGGGGTTTTCTATCCTGCTTGTGTTTCGGCGGATAAATAGAAGTTTGATGCCTGCGTTATCCAAAGGCAAATCACGGATGGTCTTGCCGATGGCGTAGGCTTCGCCGGTCAGAGGGAAGGCGTGGCGGCATATGGATTTGCCTTCTTCACCGAATCGGTTTTCATCATCGCTGCCGACAAACAAGCCTTCCAGAGAGGCGTAGCGGCTGTGTCGGATGTTGGTAATGGTTTGATAAACGTGGCTGTATGTCGCGCCATTGCCCAACATGGCGTAGCTTGCCAGCACTAAGCTAGTTTCTTTGGTATCGGATACTGCTTCTTCTGCGCCCATATCTGTGAAGATTTTAACGTAATCATCATTGTTCGCCCGAACATACACAGGCATACTCGGATGCAAGGACATGATATTGTCGAGAACATGCTGGGTTTCGTGCATATTGTTCAGGGTAATAACCACCATTTTGGCGCGTTCCAAACCTGCTGCCTCTAAGACTTCGCGCCGTTTGGCGTCGCCGAACGAGACCGGCTCTCCGGCATTGCGCGCGACCTGAACCCTGGCAATATCGAGGTCGAGAGCGAAAAAGGGGATGTTTTCCTGAGCCAAGACCCGTCCGACGGTCTGACCGCCGCGTCCGAAACCGATTATCAGGACGTGGTCGGATTTGCTCATGGTTTCCACTAACATACTGTGCAGATCCACTGCCTTCATATCCCAGCTTGATTTGACAAAACGGCTAACGATGGCATCGCTGCTGCCCAAGATAAATGGGGCGATAATCATGGACAACAGAATCGCTGCTGTAGCCGCCTGCTCCAGCTCGGGCGACACCATATTGATTTTGCTGGAGATGTTTAACATCACAAAACCAAATTCGCCGCCTTGTGCTAAATAGAGGGCTGTTTTCAAGCTGTCCGCAATCGGATGCTTCATATGCAAAGCGATGAAAAAGACGACCAATGCTTTCAATACCAGCAGGATTGCCAGCAAAATCAGAATCTGCTGCCAGCCGCCGATTAAAGCCTGGATATCCAGTTTCATGCCGACCGTGATAAAGAAGAAACCAAGCAGAATATCGCGGAACGGGCGGATGTCGTCTTCCACCTGAAAACGGTATTCCGTTTCCGAAAGCAGCATACCGGCAACGAATGCGCCCAATGCCATCGACAAGCCTTCCAGTTCGGTCAGATAAGCTACGCCCAAGGTTACCAGCAGGACGTTGATCATAAACAATTCAGACGACTTGCGTTTGGCGACCATTCTGAACCAGCGCGACATTACTTTGCTGCCGACAACGAATAACACGCCCAGCGTGACCAGCATTTTCAATCCGGCAAAACCGAGCGCTGCCCACAGGCTGCCTTCATCGCCCTTTCCTGACAACGCGGGAATCAAGATCATCAGCGGTACGACGGCAATATCCTGCATCAACAAGACGCCCATCGCCATTTGACCATGCGGCTGTCCCAATTCGGTTTTTTCGGACAGGATGCGGCTGACGATTGCCGTGGACGACATGGTCATCGCCCCAGCTGCGGCAAACGCCCAATTAAAATTGACGCCCATCAGCATTAAAATGCCGATAATTGACAGCATGGTTACAATAACCTGCAAACCGCCCAGTCCGAACACCAAACGGCGCATGGCTTTGAGCTTGGGCAGGGAGAATTCGAGACCGATACTGAACATCAGGAATACGATACCGATTTCACCCAAATAATCAGTGGCATGGCCTTGCGGAATCAGCTTCAACATACCCGGACCGGCGATAAAACCGACCAAAAGATAACCGAGCATGGAAGGAATGTTGAATTTACGGCAGTAAATCACCGTGATGACGGAAACGAGGAGGACGATAACGATGGGTGCGAGGGAAAAAGTTTCGTGCATAGAGCGGGCGGCCTTGATGTTTGGCTGGGAAATAACTATTTTATTTATGGCAGGCCGTCCGAGCGGACGCGGAATAGCATTCCGGCATTGTCGGGACGGAGCTAAGGTATTCTATCAAAAAACCTTGTAAAATAATGTTCCTATAAAACAAATAATACCGAATAAATGAACATTTCAAATATTTTTGTCTCAGACGACTTACTAGAGTAACTTTTATTCCCTCAACAAAGCAAACCTTAATAGGACATCTTCCATGCTCCCTACCCCTTGCCCATGTTCTTCTTCCCTCCCCTACGCTGAATGCTGCCACACCTTCCATACCTATCAAACTCATCCGCAGACTGCCGAAAAACTGATGCGCTCAAGATACAGTGCCTATGTGTTACATAATATTGATTATATTGTTGCCACCACAGTTCCCTCCCAGCAAAATCTGCTGAATCAAGAAGAAATACAGCAATGGAGCCGAGGAACCCTTTGGCTGGGATTAGAAGTAATCCACCATACCCTCATCGGCAAACGCCACGCGCAAGTTGAATTTAATGCCCATTTTCAAGATGGAGCTGAAACGGCATATCATCATGAACTATCTACATTCGTCAATATTGACGGATACTGGTACTTTATTGATCCAACCGCTCCACTCCCGACAATGAAGCAAGCCTGCATCTGCGGTTCAGGAAAAAAATTCAAGGCATGCTGCAGACAATTTTTCAAATAAGGCAGAATCAAAATCACAAAGGTCGTCTGAAAAACATATTTCAGACGACCTTTTCATCTTCATAAGGCAACATAAAAAACTTAGATAAAAAAAACCATTCATACCAAGGGAGAAGTATGAATGGCCAATACATTGCGGGAAAACGTCTTACTTGCTGCACCGCCCAAAAGGGATAAAAGAGCGGTGTGTGTCAGCAATTTGGATTCTACTATTTTTAGTATTAAATGTCGTTAAGAAGTGAAATATTTTGAATATATTGCGCAGAATTTAAGATAGACGTTAGTTTATTAAGATAAGCGGTATATTTTGCCATTATTTGTATTGGTTATTTTGCAACACCTCACTAGAACAATCATCTGAGAAGTATTTCCATATTACATCACCTCTCAAAATCAAACTTTAGAAGTAAAGATTTTCTTGGAGCTCCATCCATACACTATTAACAGGAAAAGTATATACCCCCCCCCCCCTTAAACCAAAAATGTCTTATCCCAAAGCCTTAAAATGAAGAGTTATAGTGGATTAAATTTAAATTAGGACAAGGCGACGAAGCCGCAGACAGTACAGATAGTACGGCAAGGCGAGGCAACGCCGTACTGGTTTAAAGTTAATCCACTATAATTCATCATTATTTTGATACCAATGAGAATTCATAGAGTTAAAAATAGATTAGTATTACAAACACTCCTAAAATACTCCTAATATCTGTCCCTAAAAAATAGAACCATCCTATTTGTTAAAATCAAACTTTTTAGAAAAACGCTCATTATTCTTTTAATATTTACATGAATTAGCCCATAAAAAAGCCCTGCATTGCAGGGCTTTTTGAGATTCCAAAAACGAATTAACGTTTGGAGAATTGTTTTGCGCGGCGTGCTTTGCGCAGACCCGGTTTTTTACGTTCAACTTCACGGGCATCGCGAGTCACGAAACCGGCTTGAGACAAGGCAGGTTTCAGCGCAGCGTCGAAGTCGATCAGGGCGCGGGTAATGCCGTGGCGGATAGCGCCGGATTGACCGGTTTCACCGCCGCCGATAACGTTGACTTTGATGTCGAACGCTTCAGCGTTTTCAGTCAGAACCAAAGGTTGGCGAACAACCATGCGGCTGGTTTCGCGGGCGAAGAATTCATCAACGGGACGACCGTTTACGATGATTTGGCCGGTACCTTTAGTCAGGAATACACGAGCCACTGAACTTTTGCGGCGGCCTGTGCCGTAGTAGTATTTACCGTTCATGTCGTGTCCTTATTTCAATTCCAAAACTTTGGGTTGTTGTGCGGCATGGGCGTGTTCTGCACCAGCGTACACTTTCAGTTTTTTGATCATGGCGTAACCCAATGGGCCTTTAGGCAACATGCCTTTTACGGCTTGTTCCAAAGCGCGGCCTGGGAATTGCTCTTGCATTTCACGGAAAGTACGCTCGTAGATACCGCCGGGGAAACCGGAGTGACGGAAGTATTTTTTGTCTTCGAATTTGGCACCGGTTACACGCAGTTTGTCCGCGTTGATGACGATGATGTAGTCGCCGGTGTCAACGTGGGGGGTGTATTCAGGTTTGTGCTTGCCACGCAGACGGTGTGCGACTTCGGCTGCAACGCGACCCAGAACTTTATCTTGGGCGTCGATAACGAACCATTCGCGCTTCACCTCGTGGGGTTTCGCTGAAAAGGTTTTCATAGTGGAAATCCAGATAGATATAGAAAGTTGTGAATTTTAAAGATGGGATTGGCTTTTGTCAATCGGATTAGGATCGTCTGAAAGTGTTTTTTCTATGATGGCGTTTTTATGCATTGGGAAATGTTGTTTTTAAGCTGGAAAACATTGCTGATGTTCCAAAATATCGGGATGTGTTTTCAATTTGATGCTTGGTTTTCAGACGACGTCGAAGCCGATGATAAATGAAAGCCATGCCGCAATCGGGCATGGCTTGATATGGGAATCCCCGCGAGAGCCGTTTTGGCTGAATCCGCTTGAACCTTGTTGACAAGGCGGTCACCTCGGGCAGTTTCGGGTGCATCTAAGGATAGACGCTCGCGCCCACTGCAACTCCCGGCAACCTTAAGCGAACTTATTGGTTCAAAGGAATATATGCCTTCGCGGACACCGCAGGGAAAAAGAAAAATCAGTTTTGTTCCAACCGCGCCAAAGCTTTTTGGCAGGCGTTGTTCATGTCGGTTATTTTACGCTCAAATTCACCTATTGCCAAATCGTCTTTGAGTGTGATTTTAAGGAGGTCGTGGACAACGTTGAGCGCGGTCATAATGGCGATTTTATCGCTGCCGACAATGCGTCCGCTCTCTTTGATGGCGGCACTTTTTTTGTTGAGCATATCAACGGCTTGGAGCAGGGTATCTTTTTCTTCGCTCGGGGTGTTGATGGTGAAATTGACATTCATGATGTCGAGGCTGACTTGTTCGATACTCATGGCGTGTCCTTATGATTGCGTTTCTTGCGGCAGGCGGGCAATGAGCCGGCGGATTTTTTCTGCAGTCTGCTCTAATGCGCTGCGGTATTGTTCTTTTTCGGCGGTAAGGTTGTCGATTTTGCCTTGTAGGTCTTCTTTGAGTTTGCCGACTTGTACGAGCAGCGCTTCGCTCAATTCGTCAACGGCGGCTTCGTGTTCGCGCTTTTGTTGTTCATGCTCGAGCTTGAGGCGGTCGATTTCTTCGTTAAGGCGGCGGTTTTCACCAACAAGGGTTTCAAATTTTTGGGCCAGCTGGTAAACGCTGACTTCCAAGGTGTCGAGTGATTGATTCATGTATAGGCTTCCGTATTGCCGCATGGTGGCAGGCGGTCAGGATATTAGGATGATGATGCAGGGATGTCAATCGCTGCCGAATGTTGAGGTCGTCTGAAACTTTTTGGCTTGATGTTTTCAGACGACCTTTGCCGTTCGGTCTTACTCAAAGCGCGCGCTGCGCTCCATGAGTCTTTCTGCAACTTGCTGCGGGGTCATTTCCTTGCGGATGAGTTGCAGCAGGGTTTGGGTAATGGGCATATCGATTTGGTATTTCACAGCGGTGTTAAACACTTCTTCGATGGTGCTGACGCCCTCGGAAACATGGCCGATTTCCACCAACACTTGATGCAGTTCTTTGCCTTCTGCCAAACCCAAACCGACACGGCGGTTGCGCGAAAGTGCGCCGGTACAGGTCAGGATAAGGTCGCCGATACCGGCAAGCCCCATCATGGTTTTGGGCTGCGCACCCATAGCCATGGCAAGACGGGTAATTTCGGCGAGACCGCGCGTCACCAGCGCCGCACGCGCATTGAGCCCGTATTCGAGACCGTCGGAAAGACCGGTGGCGATTGCCATCACGTTTTTGACGGCACCGCCGACAGCCACGCCGATAACGTCTGTGCTGCCGTAAAGGCGCATTACGTTGGTGTTGAGCTGCGGCACCAATTCCTCAATCCACTCCTGATTTTCTGAGGCGACAACCACAGCACAAGGCAGTTGTTTGGCGAGTTCTTGGGCAAAGCTCGGACCTGACAGCACGCCGATTTTTTTGTTCTCAGGCAATACTTCTTTCAATACTTGGAAGGTCAACAGCCCTGTGTCTTGTTCAAAGCCTTTGCAGGCAGCAAGGACGGGAATATGGTCGGCATTGTGTTGTTTGAGGAGTTCCGCGCTGCTTCTCAAGCCCGCGACAGAAGTTACGACAAGGACGAGCCCGCTGTCTTTGAGCGCATCACCCAAATCGGCGTAAACGGTTAAGGATTCAGGGAAAGGGAAACCGGGCAGGCCGCGTTTGTTTTCACGTTCTGCCTGCAATGTACGGACTTGTTCGGGATTGCGTGTCCAAAGGGCGACTTCGTTGCCGTGGCTGGCAAAGTGCAGGGCAAGGGCTGTACCCCAAGAACCTGCGCCGATGACGGTAATTTTCATTGTGTGTCTTCCAACGGTAAATTGTCGTTTAATTTAAACCAATCGGCTTGGCAGTGCAAGCGATAGAGGCCCATTCAACATGAAAACCGCATGAAAATGCAGAAGCTATCGCATATATTGTTTGTCTCTATTGAAAATCCAATATTGATTTACCGCAAAGGGCAAACTCCGCCCGCTGTTTATACTTCGCGGACAAAAAAAGCCGGACATATCAAACGGACGCAAACAAAGCGGAATGTCATTCCCCATTTTCGCCCGCCATTCATCACGGCAATCAACGGAAACGGTGCTTACTCATAATAATATCCACTACAAAAAGGAACACGCCATGAACCACCGCAACACCCGACTGCTCCTGTCGCTTGCTGTTTTATCCGCATTAGCCGCCTGTGGCGGACAGGAAAGCAAGGAACAAAAACCTGCTTCCGCACCGACCGAAGCCTCTGCCGTTCAGACGACCCCTGACGCTGCTTCAACCGCCTCAGCAGCGTCCCAAGCCGCCGTTGACAGCAATGCCTCTCCTGAAGACCAAGAGCTGCTCAAACGCGCACAAGGCATCTTCAAACCGCTGCCGAGCGCCGAAGAAATGCAGAAACTGCGCCCGTTTACCGAAGAACAGGTCAAACTCGGCCATCAATTATGGTATGAACCACGCCTCTCCAAAGGCAACACCGTGAGCTGCAACTCCTGCCACAACCTTGCCACCGCAGGCGTGGACAACCTGCCGACCAGCCAAGGCCATACATAAAGGACAGTTTGGCGGACGCAACTCCCCGACCGCTTTAAACGCCGCCCTGCTCGGCATGCAGTTCTGGGACGGACGCGCGGCTGACGTTGAAGAACAAGCCGGCGGACCGTTGGTGAACCCTGTGGAAATGGCAAACGACTCGCAAGAAGCAGCCGCTGCCAAAATCGCCAAAATCCCCGAATATCAAGAACTGTTTAAAACCGCATTCCCTGAAGACGGCGCAGTTTCCTTCAAAAACATCACCACCGCACTGGGCGCATTCGAACGCACCCTGTTGACACCGACCAAATGGGACGACTACCTCAAAGGCAACGTCAACGCCCTGAGCGAACAAGAGCGCAAAGGCGTGCGCGCCTTTATGGACAACGGCTGTATCGCCTGCCACAGCGGCGTCAACCTCGGCGGCGCAACCTTCCAAAAATTCGGTTTGGTTGAAGGCCCGTACTGGAAATTCATCGAAGATCCGAAACACGACAAAGGCCGTGCCGACGTAACCAAAAAAGCTGAAGACGAATTCTTCTTCCGCGTCCCCGGCTTGCGTAACGTTGCCAAAACTTATCCATATTTCCACAACGGCAGCGTTTGGGAATTGGACAAAGCCGTTACCATCATGGGTAAAGCGCAACTGGGCAAAGACTTATCGAAAGAAGACACCGACAACATCGTTGCCTTCCTGAAAACCCTGTCCGGCAATGTTTCCGACACCGCCCGCACCATGCCCGAACTGCCTTTGTCTGCACCGATGGAATCCCATCCGAACAATAAATAAGACATAGATTTAGGGTAACGGAACCCGTTATCCTAAATTTGTGCCATACCAAACGTCGTCTGAAAAAGTTGTTCTGCTTTTCAGACGACGTTTCGATTTATGGAAACGCAATATAGCTATCCCCTCGATATTTAAGCCATTCATTCCTTAAAATACCGATGTCAGCCCTGTTAAGATTTCCAACAAACTCCAATCGTGGTTTATAATCCCATTCTAACGAAACAGGGGTGCTGCCTGATGTGCAGGCGGCTGAGAAATACCCTTTACACCCGATCGGGATAATACCTGCGTGGGGAGTTTTCACGGATTCTGTCTTTCGGACGACCTTTTTTGATATTGGGGTCGTCTGAAAAAGCAAAACGCTCCTGTTTCTTCTTTTCAAACGAGAAAACAGGAGCATTTTTTATGACTACGCCAAAGAAAACCGCCAAAACCTCCGGCAACGAAGCACGCGAGCTTGCCGACTTGAGCGAAGACATCGGCATCCGCTTCAAATATCCGAACTCGGAGCGCGTGTATCTGCAAGGCAGCCGCGACGACATCCGCGTGCCTTTGCGCGAAATCCGTCAGGACGACACCTACACGGCGCAAGGCACGGAAGCCAACCCGCCGATTCCCGTCTATGACACCAGCGGCGTGTACGGCGATCCGGCGGCACACATCGACCTGAAACAAGGTTTGCCGCACGTCCGCACCGCATGGTTGGACGAACGCGGCGATACCGAAATCCTGCCCAAGCTTTCCAGCGAATACGGCATCGAACGCGCACACGATCCGCAAACCGCCCATCTGCGCTTCAACCAAATCACCCGCCCGCGCCGCGCGAAAAGCGGCAGCAACGTAACCCAGCTTCACTATGCGCGCCGCGGCATCATCACGCCCGAAATGGAGTTTGCCGCCATACGCGAACGTATGAAGCTGGACGAACTTTTCAGACGGCCCGAATACGCCAAGCTCTTGAAACAGCACGCAGGGCAAAATTTCGGCGCGAATATCCCGACCCACCCCGACCAAATCACGCCCGAATTCGTGCGCCGAGAAATTGCCGCCGGACGCGCGATTATCCCCGCCAACATCAACCACCCCGAACTCGAACCGATGATTATCGGCCGCAACTTCCGCGTCAAAATCAACGGCAACTTGGGCAACTCCGCCGTAACCTCCAGCCTGACCGAAGAAGTCGAAAAAATGGTGTGGTCGCTGCGTTGGGGCGCGGACACGATTATGGATTTGTCCACCGGCGCGCATATCCACGAGACGCGCGAATGGATTATCCGCAACGCGCCCGTTCCCATCGGCACCGTGCCCATCTATCAGGCTTTGGAAAAAACCGGCGGCATTGCCGAAGATTTGACTTGGGATTTGTTCCGCGACACCTTAATCGAGCAGGCGGAACAAGGCGTGGACTATTTCACCATACACGCGGGCGTGTTGCTGCGCTATGTGCCGATGACCGCCAACCGCCTCACCGGCATCGTATCGCGCGGCGGCTCCATCATGGCGAAATGGTGTCTCGCCCACCATCGGGAAAACTTCCTCTACACGCATTTCGACGAAATCTGCGAAATCATGAAAGCCTACGACGTGTCGTTCAGCCTCGGCGACGGCCTGCGCCCCGGCTGCATTGCCGATGCCAACGACGAATCCCAGTTCGCCGAATTGCACACCTTGGGCGAATTGACCGCCAAAGCGTGGGAACACGACGTACAAGTCATGATCGAAGGCCCCGGCCATGTGCCGCTGCAACGCGTCAAAGAAAACATGACCGAAGAGCTGCAACACTGCTTTGAAGCGCCTTTCTACACACTCGGCCCGCTCGTTACCGACATCGCCCCCGGCTACGACCACATCACCTCGGGCATAGGCGCGACCAACATCGGCTGGTACGGCACAGCCATGCTCTGCTACGTTACCCCGAAAGAGCATCTCGGCCTGCCCGACAAAGAAGACGTGCGTACCGGCATCATCACCTACAAACTCGCCGCCCACGCCGCCGACCTCGCCAAAGGCTGGCCGGGCGCACAGTTGCGCGACAATGCCCTGAGCAAGGCGCGTTTCGAATTCCGCTGGCGCGACCAATTCCGCCTCAGCCTCGACCCCGAACGCGCCGAAAGCTTCCACGACGAAACCCTGCCCGCCGAAGGCGCGAAAATCGCCCACTTCTGCTCGATGTGCGGCCCCAAATTCTGCTCGATGAAAATCACGCAGGAAGTGCGCGATTACGCCGACAAGCAAAAAGCCCAACGGCAGGGCATGGAGGAAAAAGCGGTCGAGTTTGTGAAGAAAGGGGCTGAGATTTACAGTTGATAAAAAGGTCGTCTGAAAAGTTTTCAGACGACCTTTTGGTTTTATTGGAAACCTGAAATTTTGGGTATATAAACCGATCTGCTTCATTTTTGACGGAGCACCTATCCTCCGCAGCTATTCTCAGACAGGCAGGAATTCATCAAAATTCCAAGAAACAAGTATTTGAAAAAAGGTTTCCGGAATTCAAAAGCAAATTCTCGCCACAATTTGTCCTCATGCAGAAAGAGACTGAATGACGACTTATGACAGGTGTCGTATCAAAAAACAAATGGCCCGGCTAATGCCGACCTGTAAAACCACTCAACCTGACACAAACAAAAAAGCCGTATTCCCTAAGAAATACGGCTTTCTCAATATCACGATAAACTCGGATTATTCTTCAGAACCGGTGTAAGGACGGATGCTGACCGTTTTACGGTTCAGCGCGCCTTTGGTTTTGAATTCAACATAACCGTCAACTTTGGCGAACAAAGTGTGGTCTTTGCCCATGCCTACGTTGTCACCGGCGTGGAATTTGGTACCGCGTTGGCGGACGATGATGGAACCTGCCGGAATCAGTTCGTTGCCGTAGGCTTTTACGCCCAAGCGTTTGGCTTCTGAATCGCGACCGTTGCGGGTGCTACCGCCTGCTTTTTTACTTGCCATTTGTAATACTCCTAAGTTTCAAAAATTAGGCGATTGCCACGATTTCGATTTGGGTGAAATTTTGGCGGTGGCCTTGGCGTTTTTGGTAGTGTTTACGGCGGCGCATTTTGAAAATGCGTACTTTCTCGCCGCGACCATGGGCTACTACTTTAGCTGTTACTTTTGCGCCTTCAATGAAAGGAGCGCCAACTTTTACAGATTCGCCGTCAGCAATCATCAAAACTTCGGTCAGTTCGATTTGGCTGTCGAGTTCGGCTGGTATCTGTTCTACTTTCAATTTTTCGCCAACGGCAACTTTATATTGTTTACCGCCGGTTTTTACGACCGCGTACATACTCAACTCCATGAGAATTATGGTTAATATCCCGCACACCATTGTGCGAAACGTGGCATTCTATTGCTATTTGCCTGTTTTGTCAAAGTTTATTTCGTTTGTGGGGTCAGGGTCGTCTGAAAGATGTGTCAAACGGGCTTTGCTGCTATAATCGCGCGTTGGATTGCCGATATTTTTTATGCGGCAATATTATTTCCGCCTTATACCCAACCCATTTATTTATACGGCAAGCCTGCTTCATTTTGCCGACTGAGAATGTGTTATGCTCGAAAACCTGCCTTATTTCCAACGCCATCTGCCTGAAGACCTTTCACGGGTCAATGAGGTGATCAACCAAGCGGTTCAGTCTGATGTTGCGCTGATTTCGCAAATCGGTACTTATATTATCAGTGCCGGCGGTAAGCGTCTGCGTCCGATTATGACGATTTTGGCAGGTAAGTCGGTCGGCTATGATGGAGATAAGCTGTATGCTTTGGCGGCAATGGTGGAATTTATCCACACTTCGACCTTGCTGCATGACGATGTTGTCGATGAAAGCGATTTGCGCCGCGGACGTGAAACGGCGAATAATCTGTTCGGCAACGCGGCGGCGGTGTTGGTCGGCGACTTTTTATATACGCGCGCTTTCCAATTGATGGTTGATTCCGGCAGTATGCGCATTTTGGAAGTCATGGCGGATGCAACCAATATTATTGCCGAAGGCGAGGTCATGCAGCTGATGAACATCGGCAATACCGATATTACTGAAGCGCAATATGTTCAAGTGATTCAATATAAAACGGCCAAATTGTTTGAAGCGGCCGCGCAGGTTGGCGCGATTTTGGGCAATGCGTCCCCCGAACATGAGCAGGCGTTGAAAGACTACGGCATGTATGTCGGTACGGCGTTCCAAATTATTGATGATGTTTTGGATTATTCGGGCGAAACCGAAGAAATCGGTAAAAACGTCGGCGACGATTTGGCAGAAGGCAAACCGACTTTGCCGCTGATTTATCTGATGCACAACGGTTCGAAACAAGTGGCGGACGATGTGCGCCACGCTCTGGAAAATGCGGACCGCAGCAGTTTCCAAAAAATCCATGATTATGTTGTCCATTCCGATGCGCTGACTTATTCGATTTCCGAAGCACGAAAAGCCGTTGAGCAAGCCGTGGCTTCTTTGGCAGTATTGCCCGACAGCGAAGTCAAGCAGGCTATGATTCAGTTGGCCGAGGAATCATTGGCACGGGTTTCTTAAATCTGATGAATTTCAATTTCGTCCCGATGTTTTTGGTGACGCTGATTTTTCTCGGCGTCGTCAGCAACAACAACTCGATTACGATTTCCGCAGCAGTTTTGCTTTTAATGCAACAGACTGCTTTGTCGCAATATATTCCTTTCATGGAAAAACACGGCTTGCATTTTGGGATTATTTTGCTGACAATCGGGGTTTTAAGTCCGCTGGTTTCAGGGAAGGTTCAAATTCCGCCGCTGTCGGAATTTGTCAATTTCAAAATGATTGCCGCCGTATTAATCGGCATCCTTGTCGCCTGGCTGGCAGGGCGCGGCGTACCGCTGATGAGCGAACAGCCTGTTTTGGTAACAGGTCTTTTGATTGGTACGGTTATCGGTGTGGCGTTTATGGGCGGCATTCCGGTCGGTCCGCTGATTGCCGCAGGATTATTATCGTTTATTGCAGGAAAAGTTTAACACACTCGCCATAGTTCAACGGATAGAACGTATGCCTCCTAAGCGTAAAATACAGGTTCGATTCCTGTTGGCGAGGCCATCACTGCAAAATATGTCGTATTGAATACCCACCATCTGCAATCCGGCATTACCCAATTCTTGATTTACATTAAGGCCAAAGTAAAATTTCCTCTAGTCATTTACATCCTTCTTTTTTCTCCATCTATTTTGCTATAATCACACCCAGTTCTTTTTTTCAGACGACCTTACTCCAAGATCCCCTGAACCTCCATTTCATCAAATAAAAAGGATGCCTTATGAGCTTACACAGCGATATTCTCGTCGTAGGTGCGGGACCGGCAGGACTCAGCTTTGCAGCCGAACTGGCCGGAAGCGGTTTAAAAGTTACCCTGATTGAAAAAAGCCCCCTGGAGGTTTTGCAAAATCCGCCTTACGACGGCAGGGAAATAGCGCTAACCCACCTATCCCGCGAAATTATGCAACGCTTGGGCATGTGGGATTTGATTCCGAAAGACGAAATTTACCCCTTACGCGATGCAAAAGTCTTGAACGGGCAGTCCGATTACCAACTCCACTTCCCGCAACCGACCCAAGCGCGCGGCGAACCTGCCGACTGCTTAGGTTATCTGATTTCAAACCACAATATCCGCAAAGCCGCTTATGAAGTCGTATCCAAACTGGAAAACGTTACCATTCTGACCGGTACGGGCGTCAAAGAAGTCAAAACTTCCGAAGATGAAGCCCAAGTCATCTTGGAAAACGGCGAAGTTTTGAGCGGCCGCCTACTCTTGGCAGCAGACAGCCGCTTTTCCCAAACCCGCCGACAACTGGGCATTTCCTCCGATATGCACGATTACAGTCGCACCATGTTTGTCTGCCGCATGAAGCATACCCTGTCCAACCAGCATACCGCTTACGAATGCTTCCACTACGGCCGCACCATCGCCCTGCTACCCTTGGAAGAACATCTGACCAACACAGTCATTACCGTCGATAGCGACAAGGCAGACACCATCAAAAAAATGTCTCCCGAAGAATTGGCAGCCAGCGTCAAAGAGCAACTCAAAGGCCGTTTGGGCGACATGGAATTGGTCAGCACCATTCACAACTACCCCTTGGTCGGCATGATTGCCCAACGCTTCTATGGCAAACGCAGCGCCTTAATCGGCGACGCCGCCGTAGGTATGCACCCTGTTACCGCACACGGTTTCAACTTAGGTCTATCCAGCGCGGACCTCTTGGCAAAACTGGTTCTCGAAGCAGAACAACGCGGTCAAGACATCGGCGCCACCAGCCTGCTGGAAAAATACAGCACCAAGCATATGCTCCATGCCCAGCCGATTTACCACGGCACCAATATGCTGCTCAAACTCTTTACCAATGAAACCGCGCCTGCCAAAATCCTGCGCGGCTTGGTATTGCGCGCCAGCAACAACTTCCCGCCGCTGAAAAAACTGATTACCAAACAACTGACCGGCTAATCCGTTTAAACACATCAAAAGGTCGTCTGAAATGCTTTTCAGACGACCTTTTATATATTTTCCACAGCAACTTTGAACATATAAGGTTCTAAATAAAAAAGCCCCTGTCCGACAGAGGCTTTTCCATTTCTCAGAAACCGGATTATTTCAATTTGGTTTCTTTGTAAATAACATGTTTGCGGGCAACCGGATCAAATTTTTTGATTTCCAATTTGCCGGGCATAGTGCGTTTATTTTTGGTAGTGGTGTAGAAATGACCAGTACCAGCACTGGATTCCAGTTTGATTTTATCGCGCATTGCAGTAATCCTTAATTAACGGTTTAAATTAAGCTTCGCCGCGAGCACGCAAATCAGCCAATACGACATCAATGCCTACTTTGTCGATGGTACGCAATGCAGCGTTAGAAACGCGCAAGCGAACCCAGCGGTTTTCACTTTCTACCCAGAAACGACGTGATTGCAAGTTAGGCAAAAAACGACGTTTGGTTTTGTTGTTGGCGTGTGATACGTTGTTGCCAGACATCGGGCGCTTACCGGTCACTTTGCAAACTCGTGCCATGGTTAGTCTCCAAACTTCTAAAATAGTAAAACGCGATTTATACCATAAAAAACAGCGTTAGTTCAAGCATTTTGACAAAAAACCGACCGCCTGTCGGGATAAATCTTCCAAATGTTGTTTTCGCGAAACGCTTTGACCGCGAAATGAATGAGGCGAAATTATAGCGGATTTCCAAAGCTTCTGCATATGAAAAGGTCGTCTGAAACTGTCGTTACCGTTTTAAGACGAACTTTTCTCTCGAATTAGCGATTCCAGTTCCTTCCGCAGCAACACTCATTAATGCCCTCCTCCGCCTCCGTCGTGATGGAAAGGCGGCTTCGCCAGCCAAATAATGGGAATCATGATAATGAACAAGATACTGCCCGCCAAAAATATCTCATTCGAGCCAACGATAAAACCCTGTTGAGTAATGGTGCTGTTTATCAGACCCACTGCCTGCCCTCCGTTCAAACCCGCTTCCGCCATCTGACGGACTGCTTCGGCGGTATCCGGAGAATACGGCGTGATATGTTCGGTCAGTTGCGTATGATGTAAAGCCTCCCGCCGCTCCCACATGGTACTGACGACAGACACACCGACACCACCCATAAAGACACGCAGAAAATTCGACAAACTGCTTGCCGATGCGATTTGCGGACCTTTCATGTGCGACAGAGTAATGGTAGTCAGCGGCAGGAAGAACATGGCCACACCCAAACCCTGCCAAAACTGCGGCCAGACAACGCTGCTCATGTCCATTCCTGCATAAAAATCCGTCCGCCAATGAAAAGTAAAGGCAAACATCAAAAAACTACCGGTAACCAACAGGCGCATATCGATTTTATTGCCGAACCGCCCTATCAAAGGAGATAGGAAAATCGGCAGAAATCCGATAGGCGCAGCTGCCAATCCCGCCCATGTGGCGGTATAACCGAGGTTGGACTGCAACACCAGCGGTAAAAGCGTCAACGTGCCCATATACACCATAAACCCGAGCGAAGTCGTCAGGACGCCGATGGTGAAGTTGCGGTTTTTAAACAAAGACAAATCGACAATCGGATATTTTTCATCCAATTCCCAAACGATGAAATAAGTCAGGCATACCGTTGCAACGACTGCCAATACGATAATTTCACCCGATGCGAACCAATCGAGCTCTTTCCCCCTGTCCAACATCATTTGCAACGAGCCGATACCGACGATCATCAAAATCAGCCCCGTGTAATCAATAGGTGTTTTAACCGTATCGGTTTCACGGTCGCGCAGTTGCTGCCAGGCAATTAACGCAGACAAAATGCCGATAGGGATATTGATGAAGAATATCCAACCCCAATGCCAGTTGTCCGAAATCCAGCCACCGAAAATCGGCCCTAAAACAGGGGCGACTACGACTGTCATTGCCCAGAGTGCCAATGCCAAAGTCCGCTTCTCGAGCGGGTAAGATGCCATCAGAAGGCTTTGGGACAAAGGAATCAGCGGCCCCGCTACAAAACCCTGCAAAATACGGAAGAGCACCAAGGTTTGCAAATTCGGTGAAATACCGCACAGCCAAGATGTAATCACGAAGCCGATGACTGATCCGACAAACAGCCGCACTTCACCCATCCGCTTCGCAAGAAACCCTGTCAGCGGTACAGAAATGGCATTTGCCACGGCAAATGATGTAATCACCCAGGTACCCTGTGTCGTTGCCGCACCCAAATTACCGGCAATAACGGGGACGGCAACATTGGCAATCGTCGTATCCAATACTTCCATAAAGACGGCCAGGCTCAGCGACAATGTAACCAAGACCAACCTGATGCCTGTCAACGGCGGATAATTCATCAAAATCTTCCTTCACTGCCGACATTGCCACTCCCGCTTTTAACCTAGGCGGGGTTTGCCGTATCGACTTTCTCTTGAAACAGAATGAGCAAGTCCCTCATCCTGATCGCACTACTTATTTCACTAATTTGCCGGATATGAACGTTTCAGACGACCTGTCGGGATACCGAAGGTCGTCTGAAACAGGTTATTTGGCGTATTTTTCAAAAATCTTATCGATTAATGCATTAGCCGCCGCCCAATCTACGCTGTCCGTTTCCGGGGCTGCCGAATTTTTCACGGCGGCCGCCGTCATCGGCTTGCCCGAACCCGCTTCGGCAATATCGACTTTGACTGTCATAGAAAGACCGACGCGCAAGGGGTTTGCTTTCAATTCGTTAGGATCCAGGCTGATTCTGACCGGTACGCGCTGAACGACTTTAATCCAGTTGCCCGTTGCGTTTTGCGGCGGCAAAAGCGAAAACGCGCTGCCCGTCCCTGCGGACAAGCCCATGACTTTACCGTGGTAAACCACTTTTTTGCCGTACAAATCGGCAGTCATTTCCACAGGCTGTCCGATTTTCATTTTTCGTAATTGCGATTCTTTAAAATTGGCATCCACCCACAAATCCGTCAGGGGAACAACTGCCATCAACGCCGCGCCTTGCGAAATTCTCTGTCCGACTTGGACATTGCGTTTGGCAATCTGCCCGCCCATAGGCGCGCGGATTTGTGTACGCTGCAAATTCAGCCAGGCATCTTTAATCTTGCTCACTGCTGTTTGAACGGCAGGTTGCTCACGCACTGGAATATTGTTACCCAACGCAGCCTGAGCCGAAGCCTCTTCCGCTTCCACTGCTTTCAATGCTGCTTGCGCCTGAACGACCGCCGCCCGGGCATGGCTCAACTCCTCACCGGAAATGGCATCCGTACCGGATAGGGCCTCCCGGCGCCGCAAATCTGCCTGAGCGCGTGCCAAATCGGCTTTACGCAGCAACACTTGCGCCCTCGCCTGGGAATTGACTGCCGTCTGCTGCTTGTTTTGACGGATTGCCTGAATCAGCTCGTTTTGCGCCCTGTCATACGCCAGCTGGAAATCACTGTCGTCCAGAGTAACCAAAACATCGCCTTTTTTCACAACATCCGTGTCGTCAAACATGACTTTGCGCACTGTCCCGCCAACTTGCGGCGTAATCTGAACCAAATATCCCGCAACATATGCGTCTTCAGTTGTTTCTTCGTGCTGCCAAAACAAAACATAAGCAAATGCCACGCCAATAGCCGCCAAAACAAATAGCAGCGTAACCACTGCCATATTCCGCTTGCACCTGTTCGGCATTTTGACCGGTTTGCCCAATGTGTCGGGAGTTTGCCCGCCGTTTGCTGACTTTGTTTCCATGATTTACTTTACCCGAGCATTAAACTAACAGGCTTTCTACAAAACTAACATCCGAATCTTGGATAAATCCGCAGCCGCTCCGATTTACCTTGATTTCAAAAACAAGACCAATCTGAAGATTCGCATAAAGCCTAATATCGAATATTATTTATGTTTATTAAATAATAATATCTTATTGATTTTATTTAAACGTCAAATAAGATATAGGAAAACGGGCATTCTATATCCGCACCATTACTCAATCAAGTAACTATTTTAAATGGAATATAATAAACTTCCCCTTTTATAATCTATCGTCATCTTTCGTTATCTAACCCAATGACTATTCAAGCATGATCGGCAGGTATTCTAATTTTGATTGAAATGTAAAACCTGTCTGAACTACGTTTAATTGTTACTTACTTACCCCCTTTAATTTCTTAAGAAACTATTTCAAGGTTTGAAATTGATGCGATGATAAACATCTATTCTTGAAATTTAACTTTTTCCTGAGTCGGGAAAGTATCTGTTTCATAACCTTGCTTTTAAGCTGAAAAACATCCCCTACCCTCTTAGTTCTCTTCCAAATAACAAAGAAAAGCATAAGATCGTCTTTCCAAACAAAGAGGTCGTCTGAAACCTATCTTTCAGACGACCTCTTTTCTATTTCATTGTTATTTCAACAACGTATTGCCTCAACCTCAGCCTGCTTCTTGCAAAAAGCCTGCCAGTTCGGCGGTGTCGAGTGCGATCATCAGTTCTTCGTTAGTCGGCACGACCAAAACGGCAGGATTGGAACCTGTCGGGCTGATGATGCCTGAGTTGCCGTAGCGTTTTTCCATATTGGCTTTGGTGTCGATGTGCAGACCCAAGTAGTCGAGGTAGGAAACGGTTTTGGCGCGGATGTTGCGTGAGTTTTCGCCGATGCCGCCGGTGAAGACGAGGGCATCTATGCCGCCGCAGGCGACCGACATCGAGGCGATGTATTTGGCGAGGCGGTAGGTCATGACTTCGAGGGCGAGGCGTGCGCCTTCGTGGCCTTCGTCGGCGGCGATTTCGAGGGTACGGCAGTCGTTGGAGAGTTCGGAGATGCCGAGCAATCCTGATTTTTTGTTCAACATTTCATCGACTTGCTCGATATTCATGCCGGCATGGGCGGTCAGGTAGCTGTACACGCCGGGGTCGATGTCGCCGCAGCGGGTGCCCATGACAAGGCCTTCGATGGGGGTGAAGCCCATGCTGGTATCGACGGATTTGCCGTTTCGGATGGCGGTGATGGACGCGCCGTTGCCGAGGTGGGCGACAATCATGCGCAAATCTTCCAGCGGTTTGCCCAGAATCCGCGCGGCTTCGGGGGCGACGTAGCGCATACTGGTGCCGTGGAAGCCGTAGCGGCGGAAAGCGTATTTTTTGCGCAATTCGCGCGGTACGGCGTAGGTGTAGGCGCGTTCGGGCATGGTTTGGTGGAACGAGGTGTCCATCACGCCGACGTTGGGCAGACCGGGGAAGTGTTCCTGCGCGGCGAGGATGCCGCTGATGTTGGCGGGGTTGTGCAGCGGGGCGAGCGGGATGCAGGCTTTCAGTTCGTCGAGGACGTCTTGGTCGATGAGGACGGACTCGTGATATTTTTCGCCGCCGTGGGCGATGCGGTGGCCGATGGCTTTGATGCGGTCGTGCAGGCCGTGTTTTTCCAGTTCGTTCAACAGCATACCCACCGCGCCGGCGTGGCAGTTGCGGCCGGTCAGGGGAACTTGGCGTTTGTTGCCGTCTTTGTTGAAGGTGATGACGGCTTCGGGTGTGGTCAGGCGTTCGCCGAGGCAGCTTAGGACGACGCTGCCACTTTTGCGGTCGATAACGGCACCTTTGAGCGAGGAACTGCCGCAGTTCAGGACGAGGATGAGTTGGTCGGACATGATATTTCTCCTTGTAGTTTGTGGTTGTTTTTTTGGTGGGGTCGTCTGAAAAAGGATGGGCGTTGGGCGGGGTGTGTTTCAGACGACCTTTTGGGCAAGCTTATGCCGCATTTTCTATCGTCATTCCCGCGCAGGCGGGAATCCATATTTGCTAACAAGCAAGCTCTGATAAAAATCAGGAAACAGAATATCGACCGTGGATTCCCGCCTGCGCGGGAATGACGGCGATTAGGCTATTCGGCTTTATTGCAATCCTTTATCAAATGTCGTCTGAAACAGTGGACAGTGATGTCCGTCCTACATGATTTCAAAAACAATCATCGGGAACGCGCACCCGACCTTCCATAATCACGCGCGCGCTGCGGCTCATGACGGCTTTTTTCACTGCCCAGATGCCGTCCGAACATTCTGCCGCCGCGCCGACGCGCAATGTGCCGGAAGGATGGCCGAAGCGCACTTCGTTACGCGTTCCGCCGCCGGCGGCGAGGTTGACCAACGTGCCGGGGACGGCGGCGGCGGCGGCGATGGCGACCGAGGCGGTGCCCATCATGGCGTGGTGCAGTTTGCCCATGCTCAGGGCGCGTACCAGCAAATCGATGTCGGCGGCGTTCACGGTTTTGCCGCTGGAGGCGGTGTAATCGGCGGCGGGCGCGACGAAGGCGACTTTCGGCGTGTGCGCACGGGCGGCGGCTTCGGATACGTCGTTAATCAAGCCCATTTTCAGCGCACCGTAAGCGCGGATTTTCTCGAATTTTTCCAGAGCGGCGGCATCGTTGTTGATGTCGTCCTGCAACTCTTTGCCCGTGTAGCCCAAGTCGGCGGCGTTCAGGAAAACGGTCGGAATGCCCGCGTTGATAAACGTGGCTTTCAGACGACCTATGTCCGGAACGTCCAGCTCGTCCACCAGATTGCCGGTCGGGAACATACTGCCTTCGCCGTCGGCGGGGTCGAGAAATTCAATTTGCACTTCGGCTGCGGGAAAGGTAACGCCGTCCAGCTCAAAATCGCCTGTTTCCAAGACTTCGCCGTTTTGCATCGGAACATGGGCGATGATGGTTTTGCCGATGTTTTTCTGCCAGATTTTCACCGTGCAGATGCCGTCTGAAGGGATTTTGCCTTTATCGACCAAGCCCTGTTCGATGGCGAACGCGCCCACGGCGGCGGTCAGGTTGCCGCAGTTGCCGCTCCAATCGACGAAAGGCTTGTCGATGGAAACTTGCCCGAAGAGGTAATCGACGTCGTGACCGGCACGTTCGGACTTGTCCAAAATCACCGCCTTGCTGGTCGACGAGCTGGCGTTGCCCAAACCGTCTATCTGCTTGCCGTAGGGGTCGGGGCTGCCGAGTACGCGCAACAGGATTTTGTCACGCGCGCTGCCCGCTTCCCGCGCCGCCTCGGGCAGGTCGGAACGTTTGAAAAACACGCCTTTTGATGTGCCGCCGCGGTAGTAAACGGCGGGGATTTTGATTTGCGGCATTTTAGGGTTCTCCTTATGTAGCGTGGGTTCTGCCCACGATTTTTGCCATGTCAATTTAGCCTTTATTTCGCGGGCAAAGCCCACGCTACACCCACTTTCCAAAAGTACATTAGGCTGCCACTCCGACAAAGCCGTTTGATTCCGCAAAATGTCGGGGGTTCGCCCCAATCTACGGCTGCTGTGTTGTGATACGGCAGACTATTAAACCCCGTCATTCCCGCGCAGGCGGGAATCCAGACTTATCCGCACAGAAACTCATCGGATAAAAAGGTTTCCTCAATTCCACTTTCTGGATTCCCGCCTGCGCGGGAATGACGATTTACAGTAGATGCCTGCCATATCGGGAATTACGTGAATGAGCAAAATGTTGGATCCGACCCACGTTACGTCTTATTTTCAGACGACCTCTAAGCCGCATTCCCTTCCAAAAAGTCTTGTGCAAACCGTTGCAGCACGCCGCCGGCTTCGTACACCAGCACTTCCTCTGCGGTATCGAGGCGGCAGGTAACGGGGACTTCGACGGTTTCGCCGTTTTTGCGGTGGATGACGAGGGTCAGGTCGCCGCGCGGTTTGCGTTCGCCGACCACGTCGTAGGTTTCCGTGCCGTCCAGTTGCAGGGTGTGGCGGTTGGTGCCGGGTTTGAATTGCAGCGGCAATACGCCCATGCCGATGAGGTTGGTGCGGTGGATGCGCTCGAAGCCTTCGGCGGCGATGGCTTCCACGCCCGCCAGCCGCACGCCCTTCGCCGCCCAGTCGCGGCTGGAGCCTTGTCCATAGTCCGCGCCGGCGATGATGATGAGCGGCTGTTTGCGGTTCATATAGGTTTCGATGGCTTCCCACATGCGCATGGTTTCGCCTTCGGGTTCGACGCGGGCGAGCGAGCCTTGGCGCACGCTGCCGTCTTCGTTTTTCACCATTTCGTTAAACAATTTCGGATTGGCGAAGGTGGCGCGTTGGGCGGTGAGGTGGTCGCCGCGGTGGGTGGCGTAGGAATTGAAGTCTTCTTCGGGCAAACCCATTTTCGCCAGATATTCGCCTGCCGCACTCGCCGCCAGAATCGCGTTGGAAGGCGAAATGTGGTCGGTGGTGATGTTGTCGGGCAGAATCGCCAAGGGGCGCATTCCCGTCAGGCTGCGTTCGCCCGCCAGCGCGCCTTCCCAATAGGGCGGACGGCGGATATAGGTGGACATCGGACGCCAGTCGTACAGCGGACTCGGGGCTTTTTGCGCCTTGCCAGTGTCGAACATCGGTACATACACGTCGCGGAACTGCTGCGGTTTCACATATTCGGCAACGACGGCATCGATTTCTTCGTCGGTCGGCCAAATGTCTTTCAGGCGGATTTCCTTGCCGTCGTCTGAAATGCCGAGTACGTCGTTTTCAATATCGAAACGGATGCTGCCCGCGACGGCGTAGGCCACCACCAGCGGCGGGCTGGCTAAAAACGCCTGTTTCGCATACGGGTGGATGCGGCCGTCGAAGTTGCGGTTGCCCGACAGTACGGCGGTGGCGTACAAATCGCGGTCTATGATTTCCTGCTGGATTTTCGGGTCGAGCGCGCCGCTCATGCCGTTGCAGGTGGTGCAGGCGAAGGCGACGATGCCGAAGCCGAGTTTTTCCATTTCGGGCAACAGCCCCGCTTCTTTCAAATAGATTTCCGCCACTTTCGAGCCGGGGGCGAACGAGGTTTTAACCCACGGTTTGCGTTTCAGCCCGAAGCGGTTGGCATTGCGCGCCAAGAGTGCGGCGGCAACGACGTTGCGCGGGTTGGAAGTGTTGGTGCAACTGGTAATCGCGGCGATGATGACCGCGCCGTCGGGCATGAGGCCGTCTGAAGGCTCTTCGTAGGGCTTCGCCAGCCCTTTCGCTGCCAAATCGACGGTGGCAAAACGCGCGTGCGGGTTGCTCGGGCCTGCCATGTTGCGCGTTACGCTGCTCAAATCAAACTTCAACACGCGCGGATAAACGGCGGTTTTCAGGTCGTCCGCCCACAGCCCCGCGGTTTTGGCGTAGGTTTCCACCAATTTCACCTGCGCGTCGTCGCGTCCGGTCAGTTTCAAATAATCAATGGTTTGCTCGTCGATGGCGAACATGGCGGCAGTCGCGCCGAACTCCGGCGTCATGTTGGAAATGGTCGCGCGGTCGCCGATGGACAAACTTCTCGCGCCCTCGCCGAAAAATTCGACAAACGCCCCGACTACGCGCTCTTTACGCAGAAACTCGGTCAGCGCCAACACAATATCCGTCGCCGTAATCCCCGCCTGCCGTTTGCCCGTCAGCTCCACGCCGACAATATCGGGCAGGCGCATCATGGACGCGCGTCCCAGCATCACGGTTTCCGCTTCCAAACCGCCCACGCCTACGGAAATCACGCCCAGCGCGTCAACGTGCGGCGTGTGCGAGTCCGTGCCGACGCAGGTGTCGGGGAACGCCACGCCGTTTTTGACTTGGACGACGGGCGACATTTTTTCCAGATTGATTTGATGCATGATGCCGTTGCCCGCCGGAATCACGTCCACATTTTCAAAGGCGGTTTTCGTCCAGTTGATAAAGTGGAAACGGTCTTCGTTGCGGCGGTCTTCGATTTCGCGGTTTTTGCGGAACGCATCGGGATCGTAGCCGCCGCATTCCACCGCCAGCGAGTGGTCGACGATAAGCTGCGTCTGCACCACAGGATTCACTTTGGACGGATCACCGCCCTTCTCTGCAATCGCATCGCGCAAACCCGCCAAATCCACCAGCGCGGTCTGCCCCAAAATATCATGGCACACCACCCGCGCCGGATACCACGGAAAATCGATTTCCTGCTTGCCTTCTATCAACTGGCCCAGCCAGCTTTGCAGCGTCGGCAAATCGACTTTGTCCGCGCGGTTGACCAAGTTCTCCGCCAAAATGCGGCTCGTGTAAGGCAGCTTGTCGTAAGAGCCGGGCTTGATGTCCTCACACGCCGCGCGCGCGTCGTAGTATTCCAAATCCGTACCGGGCAGCGGTTTGCGGTAACGTTGGTTGGCAGCCATGTTCAGTTCTCCTGTGGATCTATTTTTCTTGTGGTTTGGGGTTTCAGACGACGTTTTTGAAGGGGTCGTCTGAAAAGGTTTATGGATTGTTAGATTAGTCTTCAGCTCAATAGGGCATATACAAACGAACCTATATAGTTACCGATAATGTAGCCTACAGTACCAATTAACAAAATCGCACCGACTAAATCACGCCAACCTTTACTGATGGCTAAGGCCGCTGCAGTAGTCGGCCCTCCAATATTGGCATTACAAGCCAATACAATTTCTTCAATACTGAATTTGAACAGCTTGCCTAACACTAACGTCAGCAACAAATTCAATACTGCAATAATCAAAGTAAAAACAAAGAGTAATGGTGCTGTTTTAATAATCAACGGTATAGAGGCAGGAACACCAATCACAACAAAAAACAGATAAATACAATATGTCCCTAATTCTTGACTGCCATCTAATTTTTGAATGCCTTTACGGAAAAATAAAACAACTGTCAATGTAAATGTCGTTAACAGCAAATATTTGTCACTAATTAAACCTGTCAGCATTTTTAATGCAACACCATCAACACTTTGAAAATGATTTTGCAAAAAACTGGATAATGAGAATGAAACTGCGACCAGCAAAATCGATGCAGCCAAAGATAAGGCTATACTCTGTAGTGAAATGGATTTAGGTTTCCAATACTCGGCAGCCTTATTCACACTCGGATCATGATATTCCTGCTCCAATTTATCCTGATATGGACTTCCCCAAACTTTTCTGACCCAATATGAGGAAGAGATACCAATCAAAATAAAAAAGTAACAAGCCATCATCAAATTATCAGCAACTATTGTTGCTGCAATCACATCTTTAGAAGGGTTAAGCTTAGCTGACATGGCTGCAAAATTGACACCACCTCCTGTATAAGAAGCTGAAATCATTCCGGCAACTTTATCCAGCTCAGGAATATAGTTTTTCAATAGTGCAAATGAGACAAGCGTTCCAATGACCGTCCCTAGTGAACTAATCAGGAAAATAAACAGCATACGTCCACTTTCCTTAAATAGAGCATGAAGATCTAATTGAAACAATAACAACGGAATAGCAAGCGGTACAATATAAGACCATACAGCATCAAATACTGGAGCATCTGTGGGAATAACACCCAAATTAGAAGCAATCAACGCAATCAATAAAGCTAATACTGCACCAGGGACTTTCCCAGCCAAGCGACTGTTTTGCTCGATAAAAATTGCAGCAGCGGCAGCCAACATAACAAAAGCCCACAGCAGCAAATGATTATCTGCTGAAATTAAAGTTTGCATTTTTCCTCCCAATTTTTATTTTAATTTAAGTATCCTGCTCTTCTACCGCCCCAAAAACTGCGTTGCTTTGTTGGGTAAAATAAGCCCAATTTTGGTTGCCATAATCGAAATGCCACCATTCGGTTGGCAAATTACTAAATCCTGCCTCTTTCATCGCATGAATCAAAATCCGGCGTAAATTACGAGCAGAGGAGAAATACTCACCTTCTTTCTCTAAAGCATCGCTATAAGATAAATGTCCAGTTGCATCAAACTCACTTCCCATATCCAAACTTTTGCCACTTTTTATATCAAACAATCCGACATCAACAGATCCGCCCGTCAAATGGGGCAAAGGCATTCCTGCCCGATCTGGATCAGCAGCAAAACAGTCCAGTGCTTCTCTAACTTGAACTTCATCATATTCCGGATGGCGTTTTTCAATTTCTTGCTTCATATTTTCTCGTAATGCTCTTTGCACTATGGCAGGACGCCAACCATCAAAAATTTCCAACCCGTACACTTCCGGCAGCAAAGAGACAACCTGAGTCAGCCTATCAGCAACACTTCTACGCAATAAAACAGTATTTATTGCACCTTCAATACCCTGAGAAAAATAAACAGGATTGACACGAATGCGTCCGGTATTACCCACACTGACCAACGGTTCCCCACATTCAGAAATAGGTATTTCTTGTATTTTCTGCCAAACTAATTCTTTGGTATTTTGTACAGGAATACCCGCATAAGACCCCTTGTCCTTATCCATCAAATGTTCCGCATTAATAATGAGTGTGCCAATAAATTCATTAAATTTCTTTTTTCAGACGACCTTGTCCGAACAAGGTCGTCTGAAAATCATCAGCGTTCTTCAATCTCCACAAACGCCAAATCTTCGGGACCGGTGTAATTCGCGCTCGGACGGATGATTTTGCCGTCTTTGCGCTGTTCGAGGACGTGTGCCGCCCAGCCGGTGGAGCGCGAAATCACGAAGAGCGGCGTAAACATGGCGGTCGGTACGCCGAGTTTTTGGTAGGACACGGCGGAGAACCAGTCCAAGTTCGGGAACATTTTTTTCTCTTCCCACATCACGCTCTCCAAGCGTTCGGCGATGTCGAAGAGGCGCATGTCGCCCGCTTCCCGGCTCAAACCGCGCGCCACTTCTTTAATCACGACGTTGCGCGGGTCGGAAATGGTGTAAACCGGATGACCGAACCCGATAACGATTTCTTTGCGGGCGATGCGTTCGCGGATGTCGGCTTCGGCTTCGTCGACGTTGCGGTAGCGTTTTTGGATGTCGTAGGCGACTTCGTTCGCGCCGCCGTGTTTCGGACCTTTGAGCGCGCCGATGGCGCCGGTGATGCAGGAATACATATCCGAACCCGTACCGGCAATCACGCGGGCGGTGAAGGTGGAGGCGTTGAACTCGTGTTCCGCATACAAAATCAGCGAAACGTGCATGGCTTTCACCTGCGATTCGGTCGGGCGTTTGCCGTGCAACAGGTGCAGGAAGTGGCCGCCGATGGTGTCTTCTTTGCTTTCAA
This sequence comes from Neisseria sp. DTU_2020_1000833_1_SI_GRL_NUU_006, assembly GCA_032388755.1. NCBI lineage: Bacteria > Pseudomonadati > Pseudomonadota > Betaproteobacteria > Neisseriales > Neisseriaceae > Neisseria > Neisseria sp. DTU_2020_1000833_1_SI_GRL_NUU_006. The sequence goes on from CP135593.1 coordinate 1,762,324, forward strand.
CGTCGATGCGTTTGCCGTTGTGCGAATATTGATACCAGTAGAGCAGGATGCTGCCGAGGCTGGCGATGAGTTTGTCCGCGATGTCGCGCGCTTCGCTGTCGGGATGGCTTTCGCGTTCGGGATGAACGCAGCCGAGCATGGACACGCCGGTACGCATGACGTCCATCGGATGCGTGTGCGCAGGCAGGCTTTCCAACACTTTAATCACGCGGATAGGCAGGCCGCGCATGGATTTGAGCTTGGCTTTGTAGGCGGCGAGTTCGAATTTGTTGGGCAGATGACCATGAATCAGCAGGTGGGCGACTTCTTCAAACTCGCATTTCTGCGCCAAATCAAGAATGTCATAACCGCGATAACTCAAATCGTTGCCGGTGCGGCCGACGGTACACAGCGCGGTATTGCCCGCCGCCACGCCGGAAAGGGCGACGGATTTTTTCGGTTTGAAAGTCGGGGTTTCTTTAGTTGCAGTCATGGTATTTCTCCTTTGTGTTTTTATGGGATTTTGGTTTTTCAGACGACCTGTTCAAGGTTGAGGGTCGTCTGAAAACGGTTTTTTACTTCTGAAACAATTTATCCAGCTTCTGCTCGAAGTCGTGATAATTCAAATGCTCGTAAAGCTCGGCGCGGGTCTGCATGGTATCGACCACCGCCGCCTGCGTGCCGTCGCGCATAATCGCCTCATAAACCTTCAGCGCGGCCTTGCTCGCGGCGCGGAACGACGAGAGCGGATACAGCACCAGCGACACGCCGTTGTCCGCCAGCTCGCGCTGCGTATAAAGCGGCGTCGCGCCGAATTCGGTAATGTTCGCCAACACGGGCACTTTCACCGCGTCCGCAAATTGCCGGTACATCGCCAAATCCGTCATCGCTTCGGGGAAAATCATGTCCGCGCCCGCTTCCACGCAAGCCTGCGCCCGTTCGATGGCGGCATCCAAACCTTCCACCGCCAGCGCGTCCGTCCGCGCCATAATCACAAAATCCTCATCCACGCGCGCATCCACGGCGGCTTTAATGCGGTCAACCATTTCATCTTTAGAAACAATGGCTTTGTTCGGACGATGCCCGCAACGCTTCTGCGCCACCTGATCTTCGATATGCACCGCCGCCACGCCCGCACGCTCGAAGTTGCGAATCGTGCGCGCGATATTGAACGCCCCGCCCCAGCCGACATCGATGTCCACCAGCAAAGGCGTATCCACATTGTCCGTAATCCGCCGCGCATCAATCAGCACATCCTCCATCGTGGTGATGCCCAAATCCGGAATCCCGCACGAACAGGCCGCCACGCCGCCGCCCGACAGATACACCGCCTTAAACCCGCTCTGCGTCGCCAGCCGCGCAAAATAAGCGTTCACACAGCCGACCACGGCAAGGGGATTCGACTCCTTCACAGCTTGGCGGAAACGGGTGCCGGCAGAAAGTTGGCTCATGGTATTTCTCCTTTGTAGATTAGAATTTTTTCAGTATCGACTTAGCGGCCCAGTTTCCGCAAAACCTGAAACGAACCGTTCAAAAAGAAACAATGCTTGCAAAACCGTTTTCAGACGACCTTTCAAAATCTCAACCCATCAGGTTGTCTGAAAATCAAAATCAATAAAAACAATCAGTTAATAAATCCAACACATACAATTCGGCTGAAGCGGAGGTCTAAGTATTTTTTAATTATTTTAATATTCGGAAGGAAATACAGTGGGAGATACAGAAACTTTAAAACCCGAACCGACCGCAGAAATACGGGAAACCAAATCCGGGCGAAGAGCCGTCAGACCGCCGCGACTGCCCAAAAGCAGACGACGACGGATGCGGCAGAGATAGAAGACGATCTATAACAAGACGGAGAAGTTTGGTACAGATTCATGATAGGGTTCCTTTGTAGTGCAATGTAGTTTTTATAAGTATGGACAAATTTAAAAAATAATTTTCAGGCTGTCAAACACTTTTTCTAAAATATTTTTAAAAAATTCAATCATTAATAAACAATACTTCATAAATAAAACCAAAAACTCCCACCTCAAAACAACCCAAATCTATAACTGACGGAGATTATACCGTTCCAAACCAATCAGAACGATTTTAAACAATCCATTTTAAAAACAAATATAATTAATTCATTTTTTAGGAATTTTTATTCAAACAAGAAAATAGGTATCCAAACCATCCAAACCGCCCGATTTTTTACCCACTCCCTTTTCAGACGACCAGAACCAGAACAACACTCTTATTTAAAAACAACAATAACAATATTTAAAAATGTAGTCATGTGTAGTTTTAAATATAAAAAGGTCGTCTGAAAATCGTAACCCTATGATTTCAGACGACCTCACCCCAGCCGTAGCGTGGGCTCCGCCCACGAAAAAAAAACGCCATATATCGCCCGACTCGGGAACCAAGCCATCAATCCCGTGGGCAAAGCCCACGCTACGATCCGCAGTAGGCATCAAACCGCCCTACCCGCCGCCGCGTTGAATTTGCCCATCAAGGAAAGTTTTGTATTTAATGGGAAAGTTTTTTGCTTATCACAGACTCACGTTCATCCACCATAAAAGTTAAAAAAGGTCGTCTGAAACCCATAACCACATGATTTCAGAAGACCTTTTCACACATTCCCGGTACGCGTTAGGACGCTGTCTGATGCCGTTTCAGGCGCATGGCGAAAAACACCATCACCGCGCCCAACACCAACGCGCTGCCCATCGCCAGATGGATGCCGTCGAGCATGGCCTGTTGCGGCGAGGCGGCGGAGGACAGTTTCTCGCCGATATTGGTCGCGCCGACGAAAAATGCCGCGCCAATCGCGCCGGCAATCGGGTTGATGGTGGTCAGAATCGCCGCGCCGTGGGGATTGAGTTTTTTCGGCAGCGCGTTTAAGCCGTGGGTTTCGCCCGTTACGCAGGCGGATACAGACACCGCCATCAGAGTGAACATGGCGGTCAGCATCATGACTTGCGTGTCAATCCGCAAAAACAGCCACAATACCGCCAGCGACACCGTCAGCATCACCGTGGCGGGCAACACGACAAACCGTCCGCCCTTCTTGTCCAGCAGTTTGCCGAACAAAGGCGCGGCAACCGCCTGGGCGATACTCGCGGGCATCAGAATCAGCCCCGTCGCCGTACCCGTCAGCATCAGCACCTGCTGCGTGTACATCGGCATCATCAGTTCCAAACCTAAAAACAGGAATACCGCGCCCGCCAGAATCACGACGCAGTGGCGGAACTGCCTATATTCAAACGCCCGAAGGTTCAGCAGCGGCGTCGCCAAGCGGGACTGGCGGTATGCGAACCAACCCACCAGCGCGACGGAAACGGCAAACAGCAGGATAAATTCCGCCAGCGGCAGACGGGCGAAATTACTGCTCGCATACACCAGCCCGCCGAAGCCCGCAATCGACAGCACCGCCGACAAAATATCAATCTTCGGACGGCTGATGGTGCTTAAATTGACTGTCAGATATTTGCCCACCAACACCATCGCCGCCAGCATAAACGGCGCGGTAAAGCCGAACAGCACGCGCCAATGTGTGTGGTCGATGATGATGCCCGACAGCGTCGGCCCTATCGCGGGCGCGGCGGTAAACATCATGGTAATCACGCCCATCGCCGTCCCGCGTTTGTTTGGCGGGTAAATCGACAAAATGCCGTTAAACAGAAGCGGCACGAAAAACGCGGCGGACACCGCCTGCACCATCCGCCCCGCGACCAGAATCCCGAAGGTCGGCGCAAACGCGCAAATCAGCGAACCCGCCAGAAACGTCGCCTGCGTAAACAACACCATCTTGCGCGTTTCAAACCATTGAATCACGCCCGCCGTAATCGGCGTGAACGCGCCCATCACCAGCAAAAAGCCCGTCGTCAGCCATTGGACGGTGGTCTTATCGACAACGAAGTCTTTCATAATCGGCGTGAGCGCAACATTTAAAAGCGTGTCGTTGAGATAGCCGAAAAACGCGCCGATAAACAGCGTCGCCACAACGGTTTTGGCAGGGAAATCGGGATTGTCGGCATGGTATTCGTGAGCCGTATCGTCTGTGTCAATATCGGAAGTATGCATAACATCATATTGAAATATTTGAGGAATGCGGATTTTAGCATGGAGATGCAAAAGGTCGTCTGAAACCCCATACCGGATTTTCAGACGACCTTTGAAGCTTGATACTCATTGAGATTTTTACAAAATTCACCTAAATTCCTACTCCGGACATTTAACGCACCGAGGCCATCTGAAACTATAGTGGATTAACAAAAATCAGGACAAAGCGACGAAGCCGCAGACAGTACAGATAGTACGGAACCGATTCACTTGGTGCTTCAGCACCTTAGAGAATCGTTCTCTTTGAGCTAAGGCGAGGCAACGCCGTACCGGTTTAAAGTTAATCCACGATACAACGCGACAATAAAATTATTGGACATGCCGCCGATGAGTAGGGGCTGATATTCAGAGCCGCATGGCCTCCTGCTGAAAAATGTCAGCCTCAAGATAAGTAATAAGTTTATTCGCTATAAAGCCTGTCCGAACCTGTTTTCGATAGGCATTTTTTTATTTTAAAACAGCAGGTTGTTTTTCAGTAAGGTATTTCCAATAGCGTTGCGGCATTTGTTGGCGGTGCAAGCGGGGATTGCGTCGGGATGGAATATTGCTGCTGTTGAAATAGTCCTGCCAAAGGGCTTGGTAACTGCGTTCGTCAGGGGCGTACGCTGTTTGGATGCGGTGGGCTTCAAGCCCGTTGATTGCGTGCAGGCCGTCTGGGTCGCTTAAGATGCCGTAATGGCGCTGCATATCGAATATCGCCCATTGCTGTTGCGGATAACGGCTGCGGAAATGGCGTGTAATCAAGGGCAGCACATCGTATTGAGGTTCGATACGCGCAAGATACAGACCGTCTGCCAGCTCTTCAAAACGGACAAACGCTTCCATCCGGTGTTTTTCATGTCCGACGGTTTTCACCCATTGCGCCCATTGCATCACATCGTAAAGACCGTAATCGCAGAGCACGTCTTTGCGCATCGGACGGGCAAGCATCATGCGGACGATGCGCAGAAAAGTATCGGGCATCTCAGGCAGGTCGATTAGAAAACCATACAGCAGTTTGACCATGCCGCTGCGTCCGATTTGCTGTTCGAGCCGTTTGAAAACGCGCTGGGCGCGTTCGGGGGAGGAGGCAACGGTTTCGCTGCGGCTGAATAAATCCGTATCCTGCACATCATGGGTAATATGCACGTTTTCAGGAGCGTATTTGCAGGCGTAAACATGAAACACGGTGCTCAGCAGTCCGTCGAAGCTGCCGTCGTAGTGCAAAGTGATTTGCATAATGTGGACCTTTTCGCTATCAGCCGAACAAATCGCTTTGCACGGCATCGCTTTGGCTGAATTTGGAGCGTGTGTTTTGTAAAAGCAGGCCGCGTAGTTGAGGGCTGTCGATTAGGTCGGCGTAGCGGTTGGGTTCGGGCAGAGTGATGAAATAGCGCGCGCGGTTTAGCACCACGCCCATTTTGCTCAGTTGTGCCATGGTAATCATGCGGAATCGGCGCGCCTGTACGATTTTGCGGGCGGACTTCACGCCGATACCAGGCACGCGCAAAATCATTTCAAGCGGCGCGTGTTGCAGCGGCACAGGAAACCATTCGCGGTGGCGCAGCGCCCAAGCGAGCTTGGGATCGAAATCCAAGTCGAGAAAAGGTTGCTGTTCGTCTAAGATTTCATGATCGGAAAAACCGTAAAAACGCATCAGCCAATCTGCCTGATAGAGCCGGTTTTCGCGCCGCAGCGGCACTTGTGTCGATAAAGGCGGCAGGCGTTTGTCTTCCAATACCGGTACATAGCCCGAGTAATACACACGTTTGAGACCGTAATGGCGGTAAAACCCGCCTGCGGCGCGGATGATTTGACGGTCGGTTTCGCCTGCCGCGCCGATAATGAACTGCGTGCTTTGTCCGGCAGGGGCGAACTTGGGCGTGGATTTGATGGTTTTGCGGCTGTCGGCAAAGGCGGTGATTTCGTTACGGACAAACGCCATCGGTTGCGTCATGTCGCTGTGGTTTTTTTCGGGCGCGAGCAGCTTGAGGCCGGAAACGGTGGGGATTTCCATGTTGACGCTGAGGCGGTCGGCATACAGCCCGGCTTCGTGCAGGATTTCGGCAGACGCTTTGGGAATGGTTTTGAGATGGATGTAGCCGTGGAATCCGTGTTCTTCGCGCAGTTTTTTAGCAATCCGCACCAAGCGTTCCATGGTGTAGTCGGCGTTTTTGAAGATGCCGGAACTCAAAAACAGTCCTTCGATATAGTTGCGGCGGTAAAAGCTCATGGTCAAATCCACCACTTCATCGACCGTAAACGCCGCGCGTGGGATGTCGTTGCTGCGGCGGGAAGCGCAATAAGCGCAGTCGTAGATGCAATGGTTGGTCAGCAGGATTTTCAGCAGCGATACGCAGCGGCCGTCTTCGGTGAAACTGTGGCAGATGCCCGCGCGCGAAGAGTTGCCCAAGCCCTGCCCGTCGTTGCCGCGCGAACCGCCGCTCGACGAGCAGGAAACATCATATTTGGCGGCATCGGCTAAAATTTCGAGCTTACGGCTGATTTTTTGATAGTCCATAGCTTATCTGTTATTAGAGAAAGTTAAGTTTTTTTATTATAATTGTAAGATTTTATTTAGTCAGCTAAATTTTTCCTTAGTTTAAAGGATGATTCAGACAGACATGATGCCTGTCTAAGCATTTATGAAGGTTTGTAACGCGACAGAATGCTACGTTTTGGATTGAAAGCAAAATGCAAGATATTCGGGTTAAGCAGGAGTATGATGAAAAACGCGCCGATAAACAGCGTCGCCACAATGGTTTTAGAAAGGAAGTTGGGATTGTCGGCGTGGTATCCGTGAGCCATATTTTCTGAGTCAATATCGGAAGCGTTAATATCAACATATTGAAATATTTTAGGCATGCAGATTGGTATGGATATGCAAAAGGTCGTCTGAAACCCGATACCGGATTTTCAGACGACCTTTGCAATTTGATACTTATTGTTCAGAGTACCGTTTTACCAGCTTCGTCCAGTTGATATAGCCGTAAACCGAATTGCACAAATACATGACGTACATCAGCAAAAGTGGCAGGCTCGTTTCTCCGTTTTTGAACCATGCCGCAGCCCACAGCGAAATCGTCAGGATATTGACCACAATCCACAATGCCCATTGCTCGCGATAGCGCAGAATCATCAAAACCTGAGCCACAATCGACACGACGACCGTTACGCCGTCGAGGGTCGGCAACGCGCTGCCTAAGTGGTGCAGCCATTCGATATATGCCGAAGTCCCCACAACGGACACGGCAACCACCAGCAACCACTGCCTGACCGTCAACGCCTTCGCCTTCACTTCCTCCGTTTCCGCCGTTTCGCCCAGAGCCATATGTCTGCGCCACATAGCGAAACCGACAAACTGGACAGGCACATACACCAATAAATTCAGCATCATCTCGCCGTAGAGCTTAAACGTATAGGAAACATAAGCATACAGCGATACGGAAATCAGCCCAAACAAATAATTGCTGATTTTCCCTTTACCGACGAAGACGACGCACAAAATGCCCGTTACCGCCGCAATGCTCGCCAGCCATGAGTCAGGATTGAAGACGAACACGACCGCCTGTATCCCCAAAAACATCAGCAGCCACACCGCTTCGAAATGCGTCCAACCGCCGAACAATTCGCGTTTCCACCAGTCTAATGACATGATTTTTCCCTCTTTTTTCTTTATTGATGCTCGATGTGGGATGCCTCTCAAACCCAAAAATCCATCCCATATTGCATATGTTTTACATTATGCGTAAGTTTCAATTCGCACGCAATAAAATAATTACTAAAGTTATATATCTAATTAAAACTGTTGTCCAAGGAATACAGTGAATCCGAAAAAAACAAGGCTTTCCATCTGTCGATATGTCTTCAAGCAACTGAATTTTCATCAAAATTCCCATAACAACCGCAAAGAAACGAAATCTCAGCGTGTACGACCTGCCCGTAGATAAAGCCGCCTTAACGCGATGCCCTAATCTTGACCGTTATCCGCACCCATTTTAAAATGAATTTACGAATCGTTTTTATTTTTACACAATCAGGAGAAAATTCATGGCAAAAAAAGTCAGCATTTTAGTAGGCAGCCTGCGTAAAGGCTCGTTTGCCCGCAAAGTGGCGCAAAACGTCATCCCCATGTTCCCCGAAGGCTACGAAGCCCAAATCGTCGAAATCGGCGGCTTGCCGCTCTACAATTTCGACTACGACGACCCCGCCGAAACCGACTTCCCCACGCCCGAAAGCTACACTGCCTTCCGCGAAACCATCAAAGCCTCCGCCGGCGTATTGTTCGTTACCCCCGAAAACAACCGCACCGTCCCCGCCTGCCTGAAAAACGCAATAGACATCGGCTCCAAGCCCAACGCCGACGTCGCCTGGAAAAACACGCCCGCAGGCATCATCAGCCATTCCGTCGGCAAAATGGGCGGTTACAGTTCGCAAAAAAACCTGCGCCTCGCCTTGTCCTACTTCAATATGCCGCTGACCGGACAGCCCGAAGTCTTCCTCGGCAACTCCCCCACCCTGTTTGACGATAACGGCAAACTCATCGAATCGGCACGCAGCTTCGTCCAAGGCTATATCGACCAACTCGTCGCCCTGATCGAGAAAAATCCTAAATAAGCCGTCATCTATTCCGTCAAAGCATTTCCATAAAAAAGGTCGTCTGAAAACCCATACTGAAACCCAATGAGATAAATATATAGGAATGATGAGATAAATGGGAAGAAGTGGGATGATGGGGGATTAGGCGGGATGGAAAAAGTGAAAAAGAGTTGCAAATAGTGAAACAAAAAACGGACGGTTTTTTTTCTCGTCCGTTTTTTGTTGTCAGAGTCCTTTTTTGAGGGCGGCGATGGCGATGTCTAGGATTCGGCGTTCGGCGTCTGGTTGGGGTTGGTTGTTGCCGTTGATGGGGAGATAGGGGCGCGCGGGGAGGTTGGTTTTGTGGCCGCGGCCTGCTTGACCGCCGAGGTGGTGGATGGCGGCGTATTTTTTGTTGCTGCCGATGCGGGCATAGTTGCTGCCGACCTGTGTGGTCAGGCTGGCGGTAAGTTGCCCGCTTTTTTGCAGGGTCTTGCCTCCCTCGTCTGCGGCGCGCCGGCTTTGTCTCCATCGCTGTCCGCTCCATCTTTGTCATTTTTAGTAAGCTCGACGCTGTAAGTCGTGTTGATAGCGTTTCATTAAATTTTCAAAATCACGCATCGTCATTTTTGCAGCTTCATTAGGATTAAAATTCTGACTGTTCACATTGTATGTCGGGTTGAAATAGATGGTAACAGCATTTGAACCTATACTTTTCCCTTGTATGCCCGCTTCTTTATCTTGCCTAGCTTGTGATAATTGAGAATATCGAAGTGCAGTTTCTGACAAATCGGCATTTTCAATTCTATTTTGCAGTTTGTCTGATAAACGGCTCATTTGGCTTAAAGGTTGAGTTTGCCCTCGTTTTAATCCGATATTCAGGCCGTCCATTAAAAAGCCGCCATACTGCATAAATACACGACTTGGGGAATGTATTCTGTTGGGAATGGTAAATCCTAACTGAAGCCTTGCCGCAAAATTCTTCATTACCGCAATGGCTTCTGCTGCTTTAGCTTTAATTCCATTAATCAGACCGGTAATCAACATTTGCCCAAAACCGGTAAATGTTGCGGGCAAGGTCACGCCAAACCAATTCAGTACGGCGGCAAAGGTTTGATAAAATAATCCAATAGGTGACCAATTCAGAATTTGGGCAGATATGTTCACTATGCCACTGCTGAAAAAAGCCTGAATATTTGTCCATGCAGCACTAAAAAACATACTTACCGAATTGGCAACATTTCCTACCAAGTTCCCTAAATCCTGCCACAATAATTTAGCACCGCCGACAACACTATCCCAATTGGTATAAAGCAAATATGCAGCTGTTGCCATTGCGGTAAATGCCAATCCGATCGGTGTCATCAATAATGTCCGCCCCAACATCAAAAAGGCATTACTCAACATAGGCAAAAATCTTACCAGTTTCAAAACGACTGTTTGCGCAAAAATTCCAAAAACTTTAAACATGCCGCCGAAACCGGCAAGCAAACCTTGTCCAAATGCTTTAAACAACGGCAATCCGCGCATTAAAACAGTACCTAATCCTTTAAAGACCCCAAGGAAACGGGAACCGACGGAAAGCACACCGCGCCATGTTGCAGAAAGCAAAGAACTTGCTTTTGCTGCTGTTTTGGCAGACATTCCGAACATTCTTAAAAACATCTGCATTTTTCCGACTTTACCCAATCGCATTAGTTGAACAAGACGGAATGAAGCACTTAATTTGGCAAAGGCAATACCTACTGAACGAACGGGCATCATCAGCATACTAAACCCGTAGGCAAGGCCTAAAACAGCCAATTTCCCTACAAACAAACCTGCAAATAATCCCGCGCCTGTTTTAATCAGTTCTTTGTTTTGCTGAAGCCATGGCTGGAAAGTATTTTCCAAAAAATCCTGTGCGGTTTTGGCAAATTTTTGAATATCAGGTGCAAAAGCACTGCCGAAAATAGCCGCCGTATGTTCGGCCACACCGCCCAAACTTTCCAAAGCAGCCCCTAAAGTTGCGGTTTTCGTGGCAATCCGTGAATCTAAATCGGCCTGTTCACGCATCAGTTTCAGATTCGCTTCCAAACCGGCACGACCTTTTTCAGCAATAGTTAAGGCCGTCCGTTTTGCTTGCGCTCCGAACAATTCGTCAGCCACAATTGAAGCAGCTTCGTCTCCCTGTTCCTGTTTGATTTTTTTTAGCTTTTCCAACTCTGAAATCATGCCTTCCAAGCCTTTGAATTTTCCTGACTTATCGAAAAATTCAAAATCAACATTGGATTTTTCCAAAATATCTTTGGCAATTTTTTTCATACCGCTTTTGGCCATAGCAAGCTGTTTCGGTCCTGCTGCCATTTGGTCAAGCATCATGGAAAAATTTGTACCGAACTGGCTGCCTTCCAATCCGACTTGTGCGCCCATACCTTCGATGGCCATCATCTTTTCATAATTGCCCAATCCTTTGAGATTCAGCATATTCATCGTTGGCGCGTTGTATTTCATCGATTCGAACATGTCTTCTTTATTCATGCCGAAACCGAAATAAGCCCGCTGCGTTATATCTGCGGCTTTGGCAAATTCACTTTCGTTCAACCCCCGCGCTTCAATCAATTTAGCAAAGAACGCGCCGCCTTCCTCTTGATTCATCTGCATCACGGTATTCAGCTTTGCAGATGTATGCAAACCGCCGTTTGTCAGCAAAGAATCTGATAAACCTTGGGATTTCAAAGCCTTTCCAAGGCGGAAGAAATCTGCGGTTGTTCCCGGCAATTCTTTTCCCAGTTTCACGACCTCCCTGCGAACCGTTTCAAATGCACCAAAACTGCCGTTTGATTTCTGCATGGCCATTTTTAAATCGGTTTCGGCAGATTCTTCTTTCAGAAAGATTTTGACCGACGAAATAATGGGCGCGGCGGCAACCGCCCCATGACCGGCAGTATCCATCATCTCGCTTCGCAAGCCGCTTCGGTATGCCTTGGCTTTTTCCTGCTTTCCAAGCGCAATATTCAGCTTTCTTTGAGCTGCCTGCGCTTTTTCAATGGACTTGCCCAATAAATCGTATTGGGCGCGCATCGCCCCTAAGCTGCTTTTTCCGGTTGTCAAACCTTTGGCAATAGACTTGCCCAAAGATTCCTGCTTGCGTGTTACGTTTTGGATTTCGCTTCCCAATTCCTTAACGGTATTCTTCGCACGTCCGAAAATTGAAGAAAAACCTGCACGGATACCCGCACCGATAACAACACTGACTGCTAATTCACTTGACATTTCAGCTTCCTGTTTGGAAAATTAATTGATGGAAAGGACGGCAAAATCATGACAACACAACATCAGTTTGAAGACGGCCATACCGAAACAGACAATCTGCCTTTGGATTTTTCCGACTATGTCGAAATCACAGGCAAGGTAATCTTTTGCCTTTTCAATGCCGGACTGTTTATCTGGATATTTTCAGGCCTGTTTGATGCGGCCAGCCCTGTTTTCTCCGCTGTTTTTTCCGTCTTTATCGGCCTGTTTGCCTTAATCTGCGTATCTCCGGCAACCGCTTTGGCTGCCTACCTGTTCTCCATAGTATTTTCGGGCGCATTGGCTATCGCCAACCGCCCGAAAACATCATGATTTCACATATCCTGCTTTGATTTGGCGCGTTGCCTGTTCCAGCCAGCCGTTAAATTCCGCTAAAGTCATGCGGTACATCACTTCAGGCGGCCAACCGTACCACCACGCCAAATCAGAAACCGCTTTATTCAGTTCCGCCGGTTCCACCTGCGGAATTGCGAAAAAAGAGCTGCAATTTCTGATAATCGGCCAAATCCAGCAAATCCAAGTCTTCCGGCACCAAGCCCGTAATACGAGCCATCATGGCCAGTTCCTGTTCCGCATCGGTTTTCAAACCGGCAACCGCGCGCAAATCGCCCACGGTCAAACGGCGGACAGGCAACGATTCCAACAGTTTTTCACCGTTTGCCGTGTGAATACGGATAGGGTAGTCCAATTTTACCGATTGGATGTTTGCCGCTTCGTTTTTTACCTGCATTTGATTCATGTCTGTTCCTTTAATGGGTATTAATACAACGAGACAAATATAAGTCAGCCATATTCTGGCAAACATTATTACTGACGTCAGGAATTTTGTCCTGATGTTTCCTCATCACCAAATGCGACGACGTCGTCGCATTTGAAAACGGTCGCCGGCGACCGTTTTGAAGCGGTATTTTCCGAATGTCCCGTCCGCGGGATATTTAGATATACAAAATCAAACACTTATTGAATTGAACTTCAAAAGCGACGCCGACGTTGCTTTTGAATCTTTGCCGCCAGCGGCAAAGATTGATACATCAAAAGTAACGACGTCGTTACTTTTCAAAATTCCTGACGTCAGGAATTTTGGAAATTTCGCATACGTCTGCGAACTGAATACCTTTGTGCATTTTTGGAAGCGGACGACACCGTCCGTTCTATCAGCCAAGAATTGCCGACATCGGCAATTCTTAAAAATCCTGCCTAAACGGTATCCGAATGCGCGGATATTTCAAAAGTTGAAACATCGAAACTTTTGCGGATTACCGCCCAATCTTTCCCGACGTCGGGAAAGATTGATACACCAAAAGTAATGCGGAAATTAGTAACAACATGATTGTAAGCGTAAAAAGTGTAAAACCCGATTTCTAAAATGCACGACGTCGTGCATTTTGGCATCTTAGTATATTTAAAATGTAACTCCAGCGTTACATTTGGACAATTACCCGCTGGCGGATAATTTTCGACGTCGGAAACTTTGGGCAGCTAAAAACTTGAACGCCGCTCCACTTCACAGACGCATCAAACAGCCGTTTGAGATAGGAAAAAGTTGCGATGTCGCAACTTTTGCGCTTTCCTTTTCGGTTTGCAATCTGAAACCGACGACAAAACCGTTTTTAAGTCGGTCAGGAGTGCGCCTGACCGATGGGAAATGTGCAAAACGCAACTTAGGCCGTCTGAATGCAAACAAGCCTGAAAACGGCGGATTTAGGCGGCTTCCAAAATACAAGGCAAACAGGTCAAATGTGACGACGTCGTTACATTTGAACTTTCCTGACATCAGGAAAAATTGCAGGAAAAGCAAAATGCGACGACATCGTCGCATTTGAATCTTTGCCGACGTCGGCAAAGATTTGCCCCTAAAATTCCCCAAAACGCTCGATGTAGGGCGTTTTCAAATTCGCTGCAAAATACCGCTTGACTTTTCAGCGCAAGCGCATAATAATGAATCTGCTGCTTTCAATAGAGCAGCCAGCCGTAGGAAGCTGAATACACAATAGGCAAGCAACCGCCTAATACGTTTGGTCATCATCCGAACACAAAAGCGGTATTTTTACGCTTGTATTCCCTTGTTTTGCCTTTTTCTTATGGTAGGCAGGGGCAAGGCGGGCATCTGCCCACCGGTTCTATTGTGCCGGTTTCCTACTCCTTGCCCTTTGTCTGCCGCCCCACCGTGTAGGAACGGAAAGGCGGTATCAACTGACTACAATAGAAAAGGCCATATCATGAAAACTTCTCAAACCGATACCCTGAAAAACTTCCAAGATTCCGATGCGCCGCAATGCCTGTATGACGGCCAAAATAATATTTACAAGCTGAACGAAGCGGCATACCGGCAGATAGCGCATATTGCCGATATGTTGGCGGCTATATCCTGCTATTCACGCGGCGGCGACAAGCGGGAAGAACAGTTATTCAACACGCTGCATTTTGCCGCCGAAACGCTGGAACAAAGCCTGTCTTGGAATTGCGAATAATCCGGATTGTATAAACAGCCCATACCTGAAAACGGTATGGGCTGTTTTTTTAATGCGCTTTAAAACGCAATCGCCTGAATATCGCTTTAATATGCGTTAAATGGCGATAGGAAAGGGAAATTTTGATGAACAACTACTTAGAAGCAGCACAAAATGCCCGACGTGAAGCGGAAATTCGGGCTAAAACAGCACAGGCGGAATTAGCGGCTTTCCATGACAAACAGGCAAGGGAAAAATGGGGCAAACTGCATGCGGATAATGCGGAATTTGTTGAGAACCTGATTCGGGAAGGCCGCCTGATGCCGCGTGACCGTGCTTTGTTTGTTCACGCTTTGGATTTTGCGGAAATGCCTGAAACATGCGTTGAATTCAGCGAATACGACAATGGGAAATCATTAAATTCGGCATTGCGCGAACGCTTGGATTTTTATTTGAAATAAAAGAGAAAAAGCGCATTGCGCTGATTCTCTAGGAATTCCGGCAATACGCTTTTTGTAACCCAATCGAACCGATGATTTCAGAAGATAGGGATAGATTAAAAGAATAAGCCTTTGGCGGATTTTAATTTGTATTAATAAATTAGTGGCAAGGCATTCTGACAAAAATGCAGCGGCCATCTACCCGATTCATGGCTTGAATATTACAGGCGGCGGGGAAACTTTAATTCTCAAAACAAGAATTTGAAAATGGGCAGTAAATCAAGAACAACTATCAAAGGTGATGAAGTTTTAACCTACATTGCCGATAAAGTAACCGAAGTTTTAAATCAGCGCGCCGTTCCTAAATCGGTTGTTGCTGCGGCAGCTTTGGCCGTTTCGGACGGCATATCTGAAACCTTTGGCGGACAACTGATTTACTTTAGAAGCGGGCATTCAACTTCGTCCGAAGAACGCCGTCTTTCAATCATTGCCGATTTTGAAACAGGTAATTATTCGCGTGGTGAATTAGCCTCTAAATACGGTATTTCATTGCAACAAGTCTACCGAATTTTGAAAGTAGGTTGAAATGAATTTATCTCTGAAACGCTTTCAGATTTTCCGTGTGGGAACGCACCGGGATTCTAAAGGACGGCGTCGCCAGTTTTCCGCGCAAATGCTGAAAGATATTGCCGACGAACACAACAGCCGCACCAATGGCCGCGCCGCTTTGTTTATCGGGCATGGCGAATACCGCGAAATTGGGAAATTCCCCAAAGGGTTAAAGCCGCTTGGACTAGTTCATGAATTGGAATTTGACGGCAAAAATCTGTATGCCAATGCCTTTATTACTGCAGAATTGTTGAGCATGGTAAGAAAAGGCATGTATAGGCACGTTTCAGCAGGGTTTGACCCCTTTCCCAGCGGCCTAAAACTGAATCACATTGCCTTTTTGAATAATCCAGCTGTTAAAGGTATGGAACCGCTGAATTTTTCTGAAATATCCACACCATACATCACATTTGAAATGGATATTGATTTTTCCGAATCCAAACTGCCAATCTTCCAAAACGAATCTCAAAAGCTGGATTATTTAGCCCGAGAATATCAAAAGCAACATCCCGATGTAACCTATTATCAGGCCGTGAAAGCCTGTATTCATTTGACGAACTACCGATGAAAGACCAAACACCATGAACAAAACAAAAGCCATTGAATCTGCAAAATCTGCACTACAAGCCTTTCAAAATCAGGCCGCCGCAATCCGTAAGGAACGTGAAGATGTAGCGGGGAAAATTGAAAAACTGAAAAGCGAAATCAAACGCTTGCGCGATATGCCCGTAAGCAAGACGGATTTCAGCCTATTACTGAAAGAACATATTGCCGCCGAGAGCAAACAGGCAGAACAGATTTTGATTGACCTCTTGACGAGCGAACGGCGCGGTTTCGGCGAAAACGCCGCGATTGAAATACCGAGTTACAGCAATATGCCTTTAAATGAGCTTGAAACACACACAATAGGCAGAAAGGAATACGGTACATTGCGCGAAAACTGGATTTTCTCCGGCTTCCGCGCGGCACACGGCGAATTCTTATCAGGCAATTTTTTCAGCCATGGAGAAGACCGTACATTAAGCACACTTTGTTACTTCGTCCCCGATGCGGTTCACAGCCGAATTATGCAAACCATTGAAACCGCCATCGGTTCAAAATGGGGAAACGAAGAACTGCCGAGCATTTCCGAACGCCGCGAAACCATTGCAGACCTGCAAACCGAAATAGAAGACATGCAGGCGTGCTTGGCAGGCCTAGACGAGGCATTAGTGAATTTAACGAAGCAACTGCACCCGCACCGATCGAATTAGACGAGCAAACCCGCCTGATTCTCGCAAATTATAGATAATAACTAATGTAACATAAAAAAATCCTGCCTTTGTTTGGCAGGATTTGAAACATTATTGCAGCGTGTGAAATAAGTTTAAAAAGTGTTTTTCTCAAAAATTAGCGCGTGTGGCTTCACGCTTTTTTAAAAAGTGAAAAAGAGTTGCAAATAGTGCAATAAAAAACTGAGCAGATTATCTCAAAAATCGCTGCGTTTTTTCGCGGGCGGCTTCACCATACCGAAGGTTTTCAGACGACCTTTCTATCCCGCCGCTTTACGCGGTTTCTTTCTTGCTCAACGTCAGACCTGTCCAGCCGAACAGCAGCGTCAAAATCAGGCTCAGATAGCAGAAGAAGGCGTAAGGCAGGTATTCCCAAACGGGTACGCCGAGGGCGTGGCTGATGAACACGCCGCAGACGCTCCACGGCACAAGCGGATTGATGACCGTACCCGCGTCTTCCAGCGTGCGCGAAAGGTTGCGCGAATGCAGTCCGAGCTTGTCGTACACGGGTTTGAAGGTTTCGCCGGAAAGCAAAATACTCAAATATTGTTCGCCGATAAGGAAATTGACGCCGACCGACGTAGCGGCAACGCTGAATGTGGCGCGTCCGGCGGTGGTCAGGAACGCGCGGATGGCGTCCAGCAGCGACGGAATCACGCCGAGCGTAAACAATAATCCACCCAAACTCATGCCGAGAATCACGATGGTTTGCGTGAAGAACATGCTTTCCAAACCGCCGCGCGAAATGAGTTTGGCGATGTCTTGAAACGCTTCGCCTTCGAGTTTGTAGCCGCCGTAAAACCATGTGCCGAGCTGGTTCAAGTCGGGCGTGCTGTGGAAATAAGTTACCGCAAGCGCGGCGAGGATGGTGAAGAGCATGGCGACAACGGCGTTGATGCGCAACAGCGCCAGCACGACCAACAGCGCAAACGGAATCAGCGAATAGCCGTGCACCAAGCCCGTCGCTTCAAGCTGGCTGCGGAAGGATTCGACGCTGTTCAAATCGTGGGCGGCAACATTGGGCAAGAGCCACAGCATCAATGCCGCGCTGATGAGCCACGCGGGAATGGTGGTGTACATCATGTTTTTGATGTGTTCGAACAAATCAATGCCGACGATGGAGGCGGAAATACCCGTGGTATCGGAGAGCGGGGACATTTTGTCGCCAAAGAACGCGCCGGAAACAATCGCACCCGCCGTCATCGCCAAATCGGCATGAAACGCCGCCGCCATGCCCATAAAGGCAACGCCGACGGTGGCGCAAGTGGTCAAACTGCTGCCGATGGACACACCGATGACGGAACAGAGCGCAAAGGCGGAGAAATAGAAATAAGTAGGGGAAATAAGCCCGAAACCGTAATACATCAGCGTTGGAATCGCGCCGCTCATCATCAGCGCGCTGACCATCAGCCCGATGAAGAAAAACAGGTAAATCGCGCCCATGCCCTGCCCCACCGCGCCGACCATGCCTTTTTGCATGTCGTTATATTTCAACCCGCGCGCGAGACCGTAGAGGATAAGGACGGTAATGGCGGCAATGATGGACATATGGGGCAGCCAGCCCAGCGAAATGATGGTGTAACCCATCGCCCCGATTAACGCCACGACGACGGCAAGAGCTTCTCCGCGCGGCATATCGAGCAGTGATTTGAATGTAAACATATTGCTTTGCCTGTTTTGTGTGTATTTAACGAAGTTTAGCACACGGGGTCGTCTGAAAAACCGCTTTTCAGACGACCCCGTGATTTTTTATGAATGTAGCAATAGATTTTTATTAAAACAATATAATTTTAAATTGGATTTTTTAGAATAAAATATCTATTTTTTAGTATTTAAGAAATATTATGGCTTTTTATACCACAGATAACCATATCGGCCATCATATGAAAATACTGGGCGAATTTCGTTTTATTCCGCTTCACACTGTTTCAAGTTAAACCTTGCCGCAGACGCTTCGCGTTTGTAATCTGTTTCGTTGATGTAATTTGGCCGATAATCCCGCAGCCATTCGGACAATGGGGCAAGCGTTTTGCGGCAGGCCGCTTTATCTCCGGCATTTTTAAAGCTGACTGCCAAGTCATTCAAAACCCGCATCCAGTCGGTCAGATAGAGGAATCTGCCGCATTGGTTCAGATATTGCCGCTTTAGGTTTGCCGCCTCTCGGAAACGTTTTTCCCGATAGGCAGCCCGGAAACGCCGCTCTGCCGCTTCTGCATATTTCGGGGCGCAGGCCGTCGGCATTTTATAATAAACCCTGTCGAAAAAAGCATTATGCCCGCAATAGCTTTGACAGGCTTCTCGGGCGGTTTCGGGGATGTCCAAACGCACGCTGTCGCGCTTGAAACTGAAATGCACGACACAGCCCTCCCCGTCACTGGCAATACGGTTGCGAACGATGCCTTCATAATCGCACACATTGCCGTTTGGATTGACGGTACTGACGGAAAAACTGCTGCCCTCAAGCGTCAACACCCCGCTACTGAGCCGGTCGTCGGCAATGACGTAGTTTTGTGCGGCAGCATGCAGGGATAACACGGCGGGAAGTAAAAAGATTAAGGGTTTCATCAATACGGACACTCCTCAGAATTGACGGTCTCAGGCACTTGGCAAAGCTTTCACGCCCGAAATGGATTCATTAAGAAAATACCCTTACCTCCTTTTCCACCCAAGCAGGAAGGAAGGCAGGAACTTTCACGGTTTGAATGGGCTATATTTCTGTAAAAAGGTCGTCTGAAAACGTTCAGACGACCTTTGGGTTTTATTTGCAGGTTTTCATATTCAGGCTGCCGTAGCGGCCGACGATGTTGCGGATTTCCTGTGCGTCCTTTTCATCGACCGACATGAAGATGACGGTCATGCGGGAGACGCTGAGGGTGCTGTCGGCGGCGTTGCCTTTGTCGTCTTGTTCGACGATGCGCGCGCCGCCGAAACCTGCTGCGGACAGGCGCGAGATGAGGACTTGGGCGGAGGAACGGCTTTTCATGACGCCGAGGCTGATTTCGCCGTTGTGGAGCGTGCCGTTGAAGCCTTTGTTGCCGAGGGCTTCGAGGCGGTTCATGGCTTCGCTGTCGGCGGGCAGTACGACGCGGAAGGTTTTGGCGGCGTGGTCTTTCGATGCGCCGCGTTTTTCTACGGTGCGGCTGGCGGCGTGCGGCCAGCGGGTCAGCAGGCCTTTGATGCGGTGGTAGTCGTCTTCATCCAGGGTAACGCTGGCGTTAGACGTACATTGGCGGGCGGCGGATGCGTTTTTGGCGGCAGGATTTTCGTTGGCGGCAGCAGCCGGGTTGGTGTTTTCGGCGGCGGCTTTTTCTTTTTCGCGGCGGGCTTTTTCTTCACGTTCTTTTTTTTCTTTTTCGCGGCGCGCCTGTTCCTCTTCTTCTTTTTTCTTGCGTTCGGCTATGGCTTCTTCGGATTCAGGCTCTGGCAGGTCGGCTTGTGTTTCGTCGGTTTGCAGCCAGTCGGGTTGCGCGTTGTCGGCAGGCGCGGGAGCTTGCTGCGGGCGCAGGGATTCAGGTTGGGCGAGTTCGTGGGCGCCGCCTTCTACGGGGGCGGCGTTGGGGGATTTGGCGTTGTTGAGGCGGTGCGTAATCATGCCGCCGAAGACGATGATGTTGAGTGCCACGAGGGCGGCGAAAAGCCATTTCATGAGTTGTTTTCCTTTTTTGTGTTCGGTTGCCGTTGTAGTGTGCGGGCGGTTTTGTGTTGTTATTGGTTGTGGCGGATCGGCATCAAAGCCAACCGGCTGGAGTTTGCTGCGTCTGAAGGTCGTCTGAAAAGCGGTGTTGCGTTTCAGACGACCTTTTTGATTCTGCGCTACGGCATTGCTGCTTATTCGGGCAATTTATCAGGCTGTTCCTGCTCTTGCGCGACCCAGTTCAATAAGCCGTAAATGACGAGATTATCTACAATTTTTACTGTATTGTCCAAAACAAACTGCTTGGGCAGGGCGTTGACGACTTTGCTTGCGCCGCCGCCGGTGATGATGACGTCGACGGGTTTGCCTTCGCCTGTTTTTTGTTGCAGTCGCCCGTGCATCATGATGACGGCTCCGCAAACGGCATCCATCATGCCGCTGGTGATGGCGTTGGGCGTGGTGGTGGGGAAGGGGTACACTTTACCGGCGGGGCGGTCGAGGTTGGCGGTTTTGGCGGCAAGGGCTTCTTTCATAAGGTGGAAGCCGGGCATGATGGTGCCGCCGAGGTAATGGTTGTCTTCGGTGAGCGCGTCGGTGGTTACGGCGGTGCCGCAGCTGACGACGACGCAGGCGTTTTGGCTGAAACGGCGGCTGCCCAAGGCGTTGAACCAGCGGTCGGAGCCGTGTTCGGCGGGGTTGCGGTAGTGGTTGCGGATGCCGAGCGCCTGCGGCATGGAGGGCAGCCAGCGGACGGGCGCGGTCAGGTGGGCTTCGACCAGGGCTTTTTTGAGGTCGCCGCACACGGCGCAGCCGACGATACGGGTGCGGTCGTCTGAACGCGCTGCCCATTCTTCGCCGAGCTTGCTCAAATCGCGGTAGGGCGCGCGGGTGACTTCGTTGAACACGCCGTTTTCCACCCATGCCCATTTGAGCTGGCTGTTGCCGCCGTCGAGCAGGAGGAGGCGTTCGGGCGGGCGCGGCGCGGCGGTGCGGGGCGTGTCGTCGGGGCGCAGACTGATTTCGCCGCTGACGACGGTTTGTTCGCCTGCCGATGTCATCAAGTGTAACGCGCCTTGTGCATCGACGTTAAGTACGGTGCCTTCGTTTACGGTCTGCCCGTCGCGCAGGAGCAGGACGGGTCTGCCGTGGTCGCGGTGGGCGGTTTGGTATTCTTCGAGGAAGGGGGCGAACCCGTCTTGCGCGTATTGCATCAGGACGGCATTGAGTTCGCCCAACAATTTGTCCAACAGCGTTGAGACGGGAATGCAGTGTACGGCGGTTGCGCCGCGGGCAAGCTGCGCGTTGTGGAAAAGGGCTTGGACGGAGGCGGCGTTTTCGACTTCTTTGGGCAGGACGAAATTGATGCCTATGCCGATGACGGCGGCGGTTTTGCCTTCGTTGCGGACGGTTTCGATCAGGATGCCGCCGAGTTTGTCCCTGCCGGCGACCAAATCGTTCGGCCACTTGATTTGTATGTCCAAACCTGATGCTGCCAAGGCGCGGCGGCAGGCGAGCGCGACGGCGGGGGCGAGCGAGCCGAGTTCGTGCTGCGGTTTGTCGAATACCCAGCCGAAGCTGAACATCAGGCATTCGCCCAGCCGGTGTGTCCACTTGCGTCCCTGCCGCCCGCGGCCTTTGGTTTGCAGATGCGCGACGCAGAGCGATTTATGGGCTTGTTCGGGCGAAGTGCGCGCCAGATTCAGGATTTCGTCGTTGCTGGACGTGCATTCGTGTTTTAAGGTCGTCTGAAAACCGCGTTCCGCGCCCAAGCGCTGCAAGGCTTCTTCATCAAACAAAGCAAGCGGGCGCACGAGCCGCCATTGCCCGTCGTGCTGGCGCAGCAGTCCGCGGATGTGCGCGGGCATCTGTTGCCAAAAGCCGTTGAGCTGGTGCGGCTTCACGCCCGCGATACGCGCGAGATGGGAAACGTGTTGCGGCAGACCGTCGGCGAGTTCCGCCAAAACCCGACTGTGCGGCAGTTTCAGCGCGGTCATTTGCCGTCCTCGGCTGCGCGGATTTTCTCCAGCGTTTTCGTGGTGGAAGTCTGGTGCAGGAACGGAATGGAAAACACTTTGCCGCCGCGCGCCAGCGTTTCTTGCGCGCCGACGATTTTTTCGACCGGCCAGTCGCCGCCTTTAATCAGGATGTCGGGTTTGATTTGCTCGATCAACTCGGCGGGCGTGTCTTCGTCAAACCAAGTGACCAAATCCACGCTTGCCAATGCCGCCGCTACCGCCGCGCGGTTTTCCAGCGGATTGACGGGGCGGTCGTCCCCCTTGCCCAAACGGCGCACGGACGCATCCGTGTTCAAAGCCAGCACCAACGCCGCCCCCGCCGACCGAGCCTGCGCCAGATAGGTAACATGCCCCCTGTGCAGAATATCGAAACAGCCGTTGGTAAACACCAGCGGGCGGGGAAGCGTGTGCAGACGTTGCGCCAATTCTTCGGGCGGGCAGATTTTGCGTTCGAAATCGGGGAGGGACCAGTCAGACATAATCGGGATTCCGTCAGGGATAAACAGACAGGCGGTATGATACCGAAGCGGGCGGAAAAGGAAAACCGCGGGGTAAAAATAAGGAAAGGTCGTCTGAAAACCAAAATCGGATTTTCAGACGACCTTCAAACCCATACTATTCGCGGGCGATGCCCACGCTGCGTATCGGTTTGCGGGAAACGGCTCAAACCATCATTTGAACCACCTCGACAGCACCGGAATCCGCGACAGCAACACCGTATCCAAGAGCCAAATCACGACGATGGCGGCGATGGCGGTCGGGAACAACACTGCCACAATCAAAAGCGGCACAGCCATTGCCCACCATACCGGCAGCTCGATTTTCTGCGCCGGAGGTACCAGTCCGCCCGCTTTGGACGGGCGGCGTTTCCACCACATCACGCAGCCGCTGACGCAGATGAAAATAACCGCCAGGCAGAACAAGACGTTCGCCAGCACGCTCCACCAGCCCAGCGTCCCCATGTGCAGCGCGATGCTCGCCGCCATGAATTTGCCGAAGAAGTTGTAATCGTCGAAACGGATGTCGGCCAGGATTTTGCCGCTGTATTGGTCGATGTGCACCGTGCGGTCGGCGGTCGGGCTGACCATGTCGTAGCTCATCGAATCCTTCGACAGCGTCCACACGCCCGTTTCGCCTTTGGGCAGGTTGAGCTGGTAGCGGCCTTTGAAACCGATTTCGCGGGCGAAGCGGTCAACCGTTTCCAAGGTCATCGGTTCGCTCGGATTGATGCCGTTTTCGCCCTTCGTCGTACCGGAAACAGGCATGGGCGTGAGTTCCAGAATCCACGGCACTTCTTTGGTTTTGCCGTCGTTCAACGCATCGCCGTGGGTCGGCACGACGGATACGGGGTTCGGTTCGACCCCCCATTTGCCGGCGGGGAACTGGCTCCAAGACTGAACGAACTTACCGCCCCAAATGCCCGCCCAAGCAACACCAGACAGGCAGAACAGCAATAAAATCAAAGAAACCCAAGTACCGAATGCGCCGTGCATGCTACGCCACCATGTGCGTCCTTTGCCCGTTTGCGGCACAAGCATGGATTTCAGGCTGCGCTGTTTCGCCCACCAAAGATAAATCCCCGTGATCATCATCAGGATGGTCAGCGACGCGGCAGTTTCTATCAGGTAATCGCCCGCCGTGCCGAGCATCATATCGCCGTGGATTCCGTCCATCGTGTGATACCAGCCCTCATTGCGCGGCATGGAACTGACGACTTTCGCCGTGTAAGGATCGACGGCGACCATGGTCGCTTTGTCGTCGTTGTTCACGCGGAACACGGCAACCATATCGTCGGCGCGCGGCGCGATATATTGCACCACCGAAGCGGTTTCAGGGTTCACAGACTGCCGCGCCGCTTCCGCCTGCGCCGACAAAGGCTGCACCTGCGCCTGCGGGGTAACGTTTATACGCTCACCCTCTTTGCCGGTAATGTTGGCGAATAGAAGCATGCCCAGACCTGTGATGGCAAGCAGGGTCAGAAAGGGCGCGACCAATAGCCCGAAATAAAAATGCCACCGCCACACGGTCAGATAGCGGCGGTTGGCTTGTTGGTCGGAACGGGGCGCAGGTTGGGATGTGTCCATAAATTCTCTCTGTTGTTTTATCGTGGGTTAAAAAAGAAAAACGCCTGCCCGCGCGGGAATGACGACATAAGTATTCCCTATTTGATTTAAATTTACTATAAAATTAATTCAAAATAACTAATACTTTATAAGTATAACGAAGTTTTGGAATACTAACAATTCCTGATGAAACCATTGCCGCATACGGAAATGCCAAAAGAAGACCGTATCCGGCAGAAATAGTTCACCGACCGAAAGCATTTCATAGCAAAGCTTTAGCGTAAATAAAAAGGTCGTCTGAAACCTCAAACCGGGTTTTCAGACGACCTTTGTTTGTTCAATCAGAATTCGATGTTTTCGTAGGCATCGTCGAATACAAACGGGCCGCGTTCGCCGCCGCTTTCGGATTCGAGGTGGATGCGGGTCATCATCATGGACTGGTCGACTTCTTTCATCATGTCGTAGATGGATATGAGGGCGATGTTGACACCGGTGACGGCTTCGGTCGTGATGCTTTTGCCGACTTCCGAAGTGACGGTTACGGTAGCTTTGACGTAGGCGAGTTCGAGATCGACATCGAAATCGACGCGGACGTGTTGCAAGACAGCGGGTTGGTAAAGCGGGACAATCAGTCCGACCTGCTTGATGCCTTGGACGGCGGCAACACGGGCGACGTTGAGGATGCCTGCGTTTTGGGTGGCGTTTTCCGCCAAAACTTTGATGGCGGAGGTGCTCATGTTGATGGAGCCGCTTGCCACGGCGGTGCGGACGGTGGGTTGGCGTTTGTCGTTTTCGCGTACGGAATTGAAGTTGAACATACTGTGCCTGCGTGAAAATAGGATTTTATGTCGTAGTATAGTGGATTAAATTTAAATCAGGACAAGGCGACGAAGCCGCAGACAGTACAGATAGTACGGAACCGATTCACTTGGTGCTTCAGCACCTTAGAGAGTCGTTCTCTTTGAGCTGAGGCGAGGCAACGCCGTACCGGTTTAAAGTTAATCCACTATATTTTACGGGATTTCTACACTTCGGACTATGCTGCGGATACGAACGGCAGAATAATCGGACTGAAATGCACGGGCGGTTTTGTTAAGGAATTAACGGCTTGACTTGTGCGGACGCGGGTTACATCAAGTTTCAGTGTTTTGCAACACCTTTTCCGATGGCGGTTTCAGACGACCTGCTATACAATGTTTTACGTTTGTTTTTAAGATAAATAAAGAGAGAAAATCATGCAACTGCATATCCTGAACAATCCCAAAGACGCGGCTCTGGCGGCGGACGCGGAATTTTTGAAACAGTCTTTGTACAAACTTCTGCACGAAGAAGCCTCGCCTTTGGTAGTGGAAACGGTCAAACTGTTGTCCACTTCGGACGACAGCGCGGCTTTGATTGAGAAGGTTTTGCCGCAACTGGACGAACAGCAAACCCACGACCTGACGCTTGCCTGCGGCCTGTTTGCGCAGATTCTGAACATCGCCGAAGACGTACACCACGAACGCCGCCGCCAAATCCACGAAGAGGCGGGACACGGCGGCGCGGAAGGCAGCTTGGCGGAAACGGTACGCAAACTCAAAGCGGCGAAAATCGGCGGCAAGGCGGTTCAAAAACAATTAAATACAACCAATGTTACCGCCGTTCTGACCGCGCACCCGACCGAAGTGCAACGCCAAACCGTGTTGAACTTCAACCGCCGCATCCGCGCCCTCCTGCCCCGCCGCGAACGCTGCACCCATCCCGACGCGCAGGCGGAATTGCGCCGCGAAATCGACACTATCTTGTTGAGTTTGTGGCAAACCAGCGAAACGCGCCACCACAAAATCAGCGTCAACGATGAAATCAACAACGGCGTATCCATTTTCCCGATGAGTTTCTTCGAGGCGCTGCCCAAACTCTACCGCAGCATGGAACGCGAGTTTCAGACGACCTATCCTGATGTGGACGTGCCCGACATCTTAAAAATCGGCGGCTGGATAGGCGGCGACCGCGACGGCAATCCGTTCGTCTCCGCCGAGACCCTGCGTTTCGCGTTCCGCCGACATGGCGACGCGGTGTTCCGCTTTTACCGCGGCGAACTCGACAAACTCTACCGCGAGCTGCCGCTTTCCGTCCGCCGCGTCAAAGTCAACGACGACGTAATGGCGTTGTCCGACGAATCGCCCGACGAAGAAATCGCCCGCACCGAAGAGCCGTACCGCCGCGCCATCGCCTACATCATGGCGCGCGTCATGGGCAAAGCCCGCTCGCTCGGCTTGGGTATGGGCTGCAAATTCGGCTTTATGATGCCTTACGCCTCGGCGCAGGAGTTTTCAGACGACCTCCACAAGCTGCAACGCTCCCTGTGCGACAACGGCAGCGCGCTTTTGGGCGAAGGCAGGCTCGCCGACCTGATCCGTTCCGTGTCCGTGTTCGGCTTCCACATGATGCCGCTCGACTTGCGCCAACACGCGGAAAAACACGCTGATGTCGTTGCCGAACTCTTCAAACACGCCGGTTTGGAAGACTATGCCAGCCTATCCGAAATGGAAAAACAAACCGTCCTGCTGCGCGAGCTGAAACACCAGCGGCCGCTGTCCAGCCCGTTCATCACTTACAGCGAACACACCCGCCGCGAAATGGCGATTTTCAACGAAGCGCGCAACATCAAAGACGAATTCGGCGAGAACGCCGTTACCCAAAGCATCATCTCCAACTGCGAACAGCCCAGCGACCTGCTCGCCCTCGCGCTGCTGCTCAAAGAAAGCGGCTTATTGACGGTTGAAAACGGCAAACCGCAAAGCCGCATCAACATCGTCCCCCTCTTCGAAACCATCGAAGCCCTCGAAAACGCCTGCCCCGTCATGGAAACCATGTTCAGCAACGAATGGTACCGCGACCTGCTACAAAGCCGCGACAACATTCAGGAAATCATGCTCGGCTATTCCGATTCCAACAAAGACGGCGGCTACGTTACCAGCTCTTGGTGCCTCTATCAGGCGGAATTGGGCTTGGTCGAACTCTTCAAAAAATATGATGTCCGTATGCGCCTCTTCCACGGCCGCGGCGGCAGCGTCGGTCGCGGCGGCGGCCCGTCTTACCAAGCCATCCTCGCCCAACCCGCAGGCAGCGTGGCCGGACAAATCCGCATTACCGAGCAAGGCGAAGTCATCACCGCCAAATACGCCGATCCCGGCAACGCCGTGCGCAACCTCGAAACCCTCGTCGCCGCGACGCTCGAAGCCAGCCTGCTGCCCGATCAAAAAGACCCCGAACCCGCGCTCATGCAGGCATTGTCGGACGTATCGTTCAAATACTACCGCGAGCTGATTACCCACCCAGACTTCATCGACTATTTCCTGCAAACCAGCCCCATACAGGAAATCGCCACCCTCAACCTCGGCAGCCGTCCCGCCAGCCGCAAAACCTTGGCGCGGATTCAGGACTTGCGCGCGATACCGTGGGTGTTCTCATGGATGCAAAACCGCCTGATGCTGCCCGCGTGGTACGGCTTCGGCAGCGCAGTGGAAAGCCTGTGCGAAGGCAAACCCGAAACCCTTGCCGCCCTGCAGGAACACGCGCACCACAACCCATTCTTCCAAGCCATGCTCTCCAATATGGAACAAGTCATGGCGAAAACCGACATCACCCTCGCCGAAAACTACGCCGGCTTGAGCGAATCGCCCGAAAAAGCCGCCGTCATCTTCGGCATGATTAAGGAAGAATACCAACGCAGCCGCAAAGCCCTGCTCGACCTTCTGCAAACCGACGAACTCTTGCGCGACAACCGCAGCCTCGCCCGTTCGCTCGCCCTGCGGATTCCGTACCTGAACGCGCTCAACGGCCTGCAAGTCGCCATGCTCAAACGCCTGCGCAAAGACCCGCACGACCCGCACACCCTCCTGATGGTGCACCTGACCATCAACGGCGTGGCACAAGGTTTGCGCAATACCGGTTAAGGCAGTACGAAAAAAGGTCGTCTGAAACGGTTTCAGACGACCTTTAGGTCAAGCGCAAAACCATAGTGTGGGCTTTATCAGCAAAAAACCCATACTGTTTTAACCCGCTTGCCGCCCTGCTTTACAAGCTATTTTTACCTTATTCGCGAACCGCCTTCCGCAATAACCCTTTTCAGACGACCTTTTCCACACTTCCGCATACCATGCCGACCAAACCGCCCGCCTACCACATCACGCACAAAATCCGCCAAACCCGCCGCATCTCGCGTAAAAGCATTGCTTTTCTGTTCCTGCTGGCAGGTTCGGCACTGGTTGCGCTGACCGCCCTCCTGTTTGCCTGGATGGCGGATTTCGCGTTGGAAACGAACGCGGAGCTGGTGCAAAAATATCCTTGGTTTGCCTGGGTCGCCCTGCCCTTCGGGCTGCCGCTCATCGTCTGGATCACCCGCCGTTTCGCCCCCTACACCTCCGGCAGCGGCATCCCGCAAGTGCTCGCCAGCCTCGCCCTGCCCTACGGCGCCAACAAAACCCGCCTGATCCGCCTCCGCGAAACCCTCCTCAAAATCCCGCTGACCTTCCTCGCCATGTGCGTAGGTGCATCCGTCGGGCGTGAAGGGCCGTCCGTCCAAGTCGGCGCAGCAGTCATGAGCGCGTGGGGCGCATGGTGCAAAAAACACGGCTTCGCCTTTCGCGGCATGCAGGAAAACGATCTTATCGCCGCAGGCGCGGCAGGCGGTCTGGCCGCCGCGTTCAACGCCCCGCTGGCAGGCGTGATTTTCGCCATCGAAGAACTCGGGCGCGAAGTCATGCTGCGTTGGGAGCGGCAAATCCTGCTCGGCGTCCTCGCCGCCGGTTTCATCCAAGTCGCCATCCAAGGCAACAATCCCTATTTTTCAGGCTTCAGCGGCGGCGCGCTCGACAATATGCTCGGCTGGGTATTGGGCTGCGGACTCGCGTGCGGCATCGCCGGCGGACTGTTCGGACGCACCCTGTATCTCGGCGCCACTGCCTTCGCCCCCGCCAAATGGCGCGAACACATCCGCCGCCATCCCCTGATTACCGCCGCCC
This sequence comes from Neisseria sp. DTU_2020_1000833_1_SI_GRL_NUU_006, assembly GCA_032388755.1. NCBI lineage: Bacteria > Pseudomonadati > Pseudomonadota > Betaproteobacteria > Neisseriales > Neisseriaceae > Neisseria > Neisseria sp. DTU_2020_1000833_1_SI_GRL_NUU_006. The sequence goes on from CP135593.1 coordinate 1,791,752, forward strand.
TCATCGGCATCCTGCTCGCCGCTATCGGCACGCTTTACCAAGGCAAAACCTACGGCACAGGCTACCACGAAGCCGCCCAAGCCCTGCGCGGCATCCACGAAGCCCCCGCCGGACTCGCCGTCGCCAAATGGTTCTCCACCGTCCTGACCTACTGGACAGGTACGCCCGGCGGCATCTTCACCCCTTCCCTCACCATAGGCGCAGTCTTGGGCGAACACATCGCCATCCTCATCGGACTCGCCCAAGGCACCCACGTCCTCGTCCTCATCTGCATGGCAGCCTTCCTCGCCGGTGCCACCCAATCGCCGCTCACCTCCGCCGTCGTCGTGATGGAAATGACCGGTGGGCAAAACCTCCTCTTCTGGCTGCTCATCGCCTGCATCTTCGCCTCACAAGTCTCCCGCCAATTCTCCCCCCGCCCCTTCTACCACGCCGCAGGCACACGCTTCAAACGGCAGGTGGAACAAAGCGGACAGAAGTGAAGCCAGATATTGCCGATGCGGGAAGGTGTAGGAAAGGTCGTCTGAAATGTTTAGCAATTCGCGGGCGAAGCCCACGCTACAAAGTTTTTTGGCGACACAAGTGCCGTAGCGTGGACTCGGTCAACGAAAACGATAGACGCAAAGGCCGTCTGAAATCTTAAGTGGCTCGCGGGCATAGCCCACGCTACAAAGTTTCTTGGCGACACAAGTGCTGTAGCGTGGACTCTGTCCGCGAAAATGATGAACACACAAAGGTCGTCTGAAAACCCGATGTATAGTGGATTAACTTAAACCAGTACGGCAAACCAGTACGGCGTTACCTCGCCTTGTCCTGATTTAAATTAATCCACTATAAGTTTTCAGACGACCTTTTATGTTTGAACTGCCTATCGGTTTTGGCTGGCGCGGTAGAAGGCGATGAGGCCGTTGGTGGAACTGTCGTGCTGCGGGTTGCCGCGGTCGAGTTCGGGTTCGATGGTTTTGGCGAGTTCTTTGCCGTATTCGACGCCCCATTGGTCGAAGGGGTTGATGCCCCAAACCGCGCCTTGGACGAAGGTGCGGTGTTCGTATGCCGCCATGAGCATGCCGAGGCGGCGGGGGTCGGTGGCGCTGAGGAGGAGGCTGTTGCTCGGGCGGTTGCCGGGGAATTCTTTTTGCGGGGCGAGGCGTTCGCGTTCGGCTTCGGGCAGGTCGGCAAGTTCGGCGCGGGCTTCTTCGAGGGTTTTGCCTTTCATCAGGGCTTCTGCTTGGGCGAAGGCGTTGGCGACGGTGAAGCGGTGTTGGCGGTTGATGCCGTAGGCGGTGGTCATGGGGACGATGAAGTCGCAGGGGATGAGCCGTGTGCCTTGGTGGAGGAGTTGGAAATAGGCATGCTGGCAGTTGACGCCTTCTTCGCCGAAGACGATGCCGCCTGTGGTATGGGGGACGGGACGGCCGTCGGCGGTGCGGTTTTTGCCGAGGCTTTCCATGTCGAGCTGGTTGAGCCACGAGGGGAGGTGGCGCAGGTTGTGGCTGTATGGGACGGCGGTTTGTCCGTCGGCGTGCTGGAAGTTGTTGTACCAGATGCTGATGAGCGCCATGAGGACGGGGATGTTGCGGCGGTAGGGGGTTTGGAAGAAATGGGTGTCCATGGCATGCGCGCCGGCGAGGAGTTCGCGGAAGCGGTCGGTGCCGACGGCGACCATGACGGGCAGGCCGATGGTTGACCAGACGGAATAACGTCCGCCGACCCAGTCGAACATGGCGAAGACGTTGTCGGGGGCGATGCCGAAGTTTCGGGCTGCGGCAACGTCGGAGGAGATGGCGCAGAAGTGGCGGTAGATGCCGGATTCGGGCAAACCTGCATCACGATACCAGGCGCGGGCGGCGTAGGCGTTGAGCAGGGTTTCGGGTGTGCGGAAGGATTTGCTGGCAATGCTGAATACGGTGGTTTCGGGCTTGAGGTGGGCGAGTGTGCGGCTGATGTCGGCGTCGTCTGAATTGCTGACGAAGTGGACGCGGATGTTTTGGCGGTAGGCTTTTAGGGCTTCTACACACATTCTGGGGCCGAGGTCGGAGCCGCCTATGCCGATGTGGACGAAGTCGGTGATGGGTTTGTCGGTGATGCCCCTGTGGCTGCCGTTGTTGAGTGATTCGGCGAAGGCGAGGGCGCGGTCGAGTTCGCGGTGGATTTTGGGGAGGATGTTTTCGCCGTCAACGTAAACGGGCGCGGCGTCGGACGGCAGGCGCAAGGCGGTATGGAGGACGGCGCGGTGTTCGCTGAGGTTGATTTTTTCGCCGTTTTGCATGGCGTGCATTTGTCCGGCTAGGGGCGAGGCTTCGGCAAGGCGGCACAAGAGTTGCAAAGTGTCTTCGCCGAGGCGGTTTTTGCTGTAATCGAAGAGGAGGCCGTCGAGGGTTTCGTGCATATTGCCGAAGCGGTCGGGTTCGGCGGCGAAGCGGTCGCGCAGGTGGAGGTGTTGTGTGTCGAGCCGGTGTTGTTCAAGGGCTTGCCATGCTTCGGTAAATGCGGTCATCGGGTTTCCTTCGGGATTGGGTTCGCTCATTCGGCGGGATGTGATTTAGTTATAGATTGTACCGCGGCTGATTGGTTCGCTACTTAATGATTTTTTTGTAGTTTAATGTAGTTTAACAAAACGGCGCAGGTTTGCCGGATACGGGTAAGCAATTTAGTTAAGAATTGTATGCAATATGCAAATGATGTGCTTGATTTTCATCAAGGTTTTTTAAAATTTTCAGTATGACACCGATGTCAGGTGTGATATGCTTCGTAATCAAATGAAACAGGGCTGAGGCGGGAGTCGTAAGATGGCTACAATTTATGATGTTGCTGCTTATGCGGGCGTCTCACCCAAAACGGTCAGCCGCGTCATCAACGGCGATGCGCCGGTCAGCGATAAAACCCGTGCAAAAGTCGAAACAGCGATTGCGGCTTTGGGTTATATCCCGTCTTCGGCGGCGCGGGTGATGCGGTCGAACCGCTCGGACTTGGTCGGACTGATTACCGGCGCCATCTCGCGCACGGGCGAATACGGCGGGGTACACGGTCTGCCGGATATGTTTTTAATCAAAGGCATCCAGCAGAAAATCCGCGAAGCGGGCAAAACGCTGATGATTGCGGATACGGACAACCGCTACGAGCAAATCGACCCTTTGGTCAGGACGTTTATGGAACACCGCGCGGAAGGCATTTTGTATGTAACCGAATCGCACCGCGAAATCGTCCTGCCCGAAATGCCCAACCGCTGCCCGATGGTTTTGGTCAACTGTTTCGACGCGGCGGGTACGCCGTCGGTTTTGCCGGACGACGAGCGCGGGCAATACGATTTGGTACGCAACATCATCCGTCACGGACACCGCCGTATCGCCTATATCACCTTGCAGGCGGGCGCAGAAGCGACGCGGCTGCGTTTAGCGGGCTACCGCCGCGCTTTGGACGAATCGGACATGGTGTTCGATCCTGACTTGGTGCAAACCGGCATCACCGATTTTGCCAACGGCAGCGAGCCTTTGATTGCGGCAGTGTTGAAATTATTGTCGCTTGCCGACCCGCCGACGGTCATTTGCTGCGGCAACGACGAAATGGCGGTCCGCGTTTACGGCATTTTGAGGACGCGCGGCGTACGCGTTCCGGAGCAGGTATCGGTGGCAGGTTACGACAACCACAGCGCGATTGCCGAAACCCTGTTTCCGCCGCTGACCAGCACCGAGCTGCCCTATATGCGCATGGGCGCGCTGGCGGCGGAAATCCTGTTCGACATTATCGAGACCAAAGAAACCGCCCGTCCGCCCGTTCGGGTTGTCGGGGAAACGATTTGGCGGCAGTCGGTCACGGCATTGAAGTAAAACATTCTTTCAGACGACGTCTGCTTCATGAGGCAGACACAATACGACAATAAAAGGTCGTCTGAAAACACAAACAACGCATCACTCTACCTATTTGCAACGTATCAATACGATACGCCAAAGAATAAAGAAAGCGGTCCAACCGCTTCGATTATGCAGTGTTTCCTGCAGTTTGTTGTTCCATGTTTTCTTCTTACAAAGTCCAGGAGTAGCTTCAAAATGAAGATTTCCCCACAAGTATCGATGACGCTTCGCCAGATTATGCTGATGAACTTCGGCTTCTTCGGCATCCAATACAGCTTCGGTTTGCAGCAAACCGCCATCAACCCGATTTTCAGTTTCTTACATGCCGACCCCGGCCAACTGCCTATTCTGAATATGGCAGGTCCGATTACCGGCTTGCTCGTTCAACCCCTTATCGGTGCCATGAGCGACCGCACTTGGATTCCCGGCTTGGGACGCCGCCGCCCGTATTTCTTAATCGGAGCCATCGGTTGCAGCCTCTGCCTCTTCATCTATCCGCACGTTACCGCATTGTGGGTTGCCGTATTGCTGCTGTGGCTCTTGGACATCAGCAACAACACCGCCATGGAACCCTTCCGCGCCTTCATCGCCGATACCGTCCCCGAACACCAACAATCCACCGGCTTTTTGATGCAGTCCGTGTTCACCGGCTTGGGCATTACCCTTGCCAACGTATCGCTCTACATCTTCCAACAAATCGGCTGGCTGCAACAAACCTCTGAAGCAGGTATCCCCTACTGGGTATTCGGCTCGTTCTATATCGGCGCCGTCTGCTCCATCGGCTCTGTTTTAGTAACCGTATTGTCCACGCCCGAACACGAACCTTCTCCCGAAGAAATGGCGGCAATCAAAGCCCAACCCAGAGGCCCCGTCCACGCCGTCAAAGACATCGGCACAGCCATTAAGGAAATGCCTACCCCACTGTGGCAGCTTGCCTCCGTTTACCTCTTCCAATGGTACGCCCTCTTCATCTACTGGCAATACATCTCCCACAGTATCGTCAAATCCGTCTGGGGTTCGACATCTGCCGACCAGGCTGCCTATGAACAGGCAGTGGCATGGACCGGTCTGGTCAACGGTTTTTACAATGTCGTAACCTTTGTTTCCGCCTTCGGACTGATGTGGATGGCGCGTAAATATGCCGCGAAATATGTCCACGCCTTTGCCGTTATCCTGGCATCGCTCGCCCTCTTAACCATCCCGCACATCACCAATAAATACCTGATGTTCGCCCCGATGATCGGCTTCGGTATCGGCTGGGCAAGTATGATGGGCGTGCCGTTTATGATTGTCGTACACTCCATCCCGAAAGAGCGCTACGGCGTGTATATGGGCATCGTCAACATGATGATTGTGATTCCGATGCTGATTGAAACCGTTACCTTCGGTTGGATCTATGACACCTTCCTCGGTGCAAACCCGTCCAACGCCATGACCTTCGCCGGCGTCTTCCTCGCCATCGCCGCCGTACTGACCCTGACCATCAAAACGTCAAACAAACCTTATGGCGTAGAATCGGCAAGCTGATTCAAGCAGTTGCTACAAGGTCGTCTGAAACCCAAATTGAGGTTTTCAGACGACCTTGTCGCATATTCACAAAAGATTGTCGGGAAAACGATAGTTTTTTTCCACAATGTCAGCCATCAAAAATATAAAATACAACAATTCTCATTTGTAAAAGACCGGAGAAATTGATGTTCCGACCCAATCTGACCGCTGCCGCCGTTGTGGCCGCTTTATCTTCCACTGTATTTGCCGCCGAAACGGCCGAGCTGGATACTGTCCATGTGAAGGGGCAGCGTTCGTATAACGCGATTGCCACCGAGAAAAACGGCGATTACAGCTCGTTTGCCGCCACTGTCGGCACAAAAATCCCCGCATCTTTACGCGAGATTCCGCAATCCGTCAGCATCATTACCAACCAGCAGGTAAAAGACCGCAACGTTGATACCTTTGACCAATTGGCGCGCAAAACGCCGGGCCTGCGCGTGTTGAGCAATGACGACGGGCGTTCGTCGGTTTATGCGCGCGGTTACGAATACAGCGAATACAACATCGACGGCCTGCCCGCGCAGATGCAGAGTATCAACGGCACGCTGCCCAACCTGTTCGCCTTCGACCGCGTCGAAGTGATGCGCGGCCCGAGCGGCTTGTTCGACAGCAGCGGCGAGATGGGCGGTATTGTGAATTTGGTGCGCAAACGCCCGACCAAAGAGTTCCAGGGCCATGCGGCGGCAGGGTTTGGTACGCACAAACAATATAAAGCCGAAGCCGACGTTTCAGGTCCTCTGAACGCCGACGGCAGCGTTCGCGCCCGTGTGATGGCGCAGACTTCAGGTGCGTCTCCCCGTCCGGCGGAGAAAAACAACCACCACGAAACCTTCTATGCGGCGGCGGATTGGGACATCAACCCCGACACGACTTTGGGCGTAGGCTATCTCTACCAGCAACGCCACCTCGCTCCATACAACGGTCTGCCCGTCGGCAGCAGCGGCAATTTGCTGTCCCTGCCCAACCACACTTTCGTCGGCGCGGATTGGAACAAATTTAAAATGAACAGCCATGACGTGTTCGCCGATTTGAAACATTATTTTGACGACGGCGGCTACGGCAAAATCGGTATGCGCTATTCCGACCGCGATGCCGACTCCAATTACACCTTCGCCGCCAACAAACTTTCTGCCGACAATAAGGCAAACGTCGTCGGCTTAGGCACGGAAATCAAACAAAAAGCCTTCGCGGTTGACGCAAGCTACAGCCGTCCGTTTGCCTTGGGCAACACCGCAAACGAACTCGTCGTCGGCGCGGACTACAACCGCTTGCGCAGCACCAACGAGCAAGGCCGTGCAGCCGTTGCGCGTAATGTTGCCTTGGGCGATTTCCACTCCGTTCCCTATGTCAACCTGATGCAGAACGCCCGTGCCGGCGCGCGCGGTTACAGCCATACCGTCGCTACTGAAAACCTTGACGAATTCGGCGTTTACGGCAAATCCGTCTTCCATCCGGTCGACAGGCTGTCGCTCATCGGCGGCTGGCGTTTGGGACACTACAAAATCGAAGCGGGCGAAGGTGACGAGTTGCACAAAGCCAGCAAAACCAAGTTTACCGGCTACGCAGGCGCAGTTTACGACTTGAACGACAACAACAGCCTCTACGCCAGCTTCTCCCAACTTTACACACCGCAAACCAGCCTCGGCACCGACGGCAACCTGCTTAAAGCGCGCGAAGGCAACCAGTTTGAAGTCGGCTACAAAGGCAGCTACATGGACGACCGCCTGAACACCCGCGTCTCCCTCTACCGCCTGAAAGACAAAAACGCCGCCGCACCGCTGAACCCGAACAACCGCAACACCCGTTACGCCGCCTTGGGCAAACGCGTTATGGAAGGCGTTGAGACCGAAATCAGCGGCGCGATTACACCGAAATGGCAAATCCACGCAGGTTACAGCTATCTGCACAGCCAAATCAAAACCGCCGCCAACTCGCGCGATGACGGCATCTTCCTGCTGATGCCCAAACACAGCGCAAACCTGTGGACGACTTATGAAGTTACGCCCAAGCTGACCATCGGCGGCGGCGTGAACGCGATGAGCAGCATCTCCTCGGCGGCAGGGCTGCGCGCGGGCGGCTACGCCACATTCGACGCCATGGCGGCATACCGCTTCACGCCTAAGCTGAAGCTGCAAATCAACGCCGACAACATCTTCAACCGCCACTACTACGCCCGCGTCGGCAGCGCAAACACCTTCAACATTCCCGGCTCGGAGCGTAGCCTGATGGCAAACCTCCGCTACGACTTCTAAAAACGGGAAAAGCAAAAGGAAAACAAATCACCGCCAAAAACCAGAAGACCAACACATTACGGAAACAGACCGGACAGGCAGGGAACACCACCTGTCCGGTTTTATCATTTATGTCCATGTATTCAAATATAGTGGATTAAATTTAAATCAGGACAAGGCGACGAAGCCGCAGACAGTACAGATAGTACGGAACCGATTCACTTGGTGCTTCAGCACCTTAGAGAATCGTTCTCTTTGAGCTAAGGCGAGGCAACGCCGTACCGGTTTAAAGTTAATCCACTATAGAAAAAACAGCAGATATAGCCCAAAGGTCGTCTGAAACATCCGCCAACCCGATAACACACACAACACACCCCACCAACACAACCGACAACCCCGCCATGACCTCACGCACCGTACACTGGCAAGCCGCCCGCCTGCTGCAAGCCGAAGAAACCCACATCCGCTCCGAGCACACCGGCCGCAGCTACCGCATCCAAACCGCCGCCATCGGCGACCCGCCCCCGCAAGGCTATCCCGTCCTCCATATCCTCGACGGCGACGCCTTCTTTCCCGCCGCCCTCAGCATGGCGCAATCCCTGCTCATCAACCCCATGACCCGAAGCCGCGCCGCCTGCCTCATCGTCAGCATCGGCTATCCCAACGGCGAAGTCCGCGACCTGACCCAACGCGCCCTCGACTACACCCCGCCCCTGCCCGAAACCGCCACTGAACCAGACCGCCGCCAGTACGGACAAGCCGACCGCTTCGCCGCCTTCCTCGACCACGAACTCGCCCCGACCCTTGCCGCCAAATACCCTGTCAACCCCAAAGAACAAGCCCTGTTCGGACACTCCTTCGGCGCATTGTTCGGACTCTATTCCCTCTTCACCGCCCCCGACCGCTTCAAACACAACCTGCTCGCCTCCCCCTCCATCTGGTGGCACAACCGCCGCGTCCTCGACTTCCTCCCGTCCGCCCTCCCCGCCGACACCGCCGTCCGCATCAGCGTCGGTGAACACGAAGGCCGCAGCAACCGCCCCGAACAAATCGGCAGGGAAATGGTCGCCCAAGCCAAACTGCTTGCCGGCACCCTCCAACACCTCGGCGCAGACGCACAATTCACCCTATACCCCAACGCCAACCACGGCAACACCCCCTTCTACGCCCTCCCCGACCACATCGAATACCTCCGCCAAGCGTGGCAGAAGAAATAAACCGGCAGAAACGAAAAGCCGTATGCCCAACAAACAGGAATACGGCTTGAGTGGTGGCGGTTAGGGATTTTCAGACGACCTTGATTCAATTTTTTATGCGATCAACGTAGGTTTTATTCAATTAAATTGGAAATCCAACCCGTAGCGTGGGCTGCGCCCACGAAATCTGCTATCTAAAAATCCAAATCAGACAACCGCCAAATGGGCATCCATTTCGGCATTCATCTCGTGGACAAAGCCCACGCTACTCGTTGCCACAACGGCAACCTGTCCCTTCCCCCGTCCGGCGGGGGAAGGTTAGGATGGGGGTGGCTTTACGGTTTTAGGTAAAAGCAAATTCGTATTCGTACCCCCCGTAGAGCCACCCTCTCCCCAGCCCTCTCCCGCCGGACGGGAGAGGGGGCGGGTTGCAGGTAAAAAAGAGGTCGTCTGAAAACTTTGGGATTTGGGTGTTAGGGAAACCCGTTCACGTTCGTTTTCAGACGACCTTTCATTCAATCAATGCAAGCTTGGGATAACTCAAGTAGCGTGGGCTGCACCCACGAAACCTGCTATCTAAAAATCCAAATCAGACAACAGCCGAGTGGTTACTCATTTCTTGGGTAAAGCCCACACTACTCATTGCAGCAACGACAACCTGTCCCTTCCCCCGTCCGGCGGGGGAAGGTTAGGATGGGGGTGGCTTTACGGTTTTAGGTAAAAGCAAATTCGTATTCGTACCCCCCGTAGAGCCACCCTCTCCCCAGCCCTCTCCCGCCGGACGGGAGAGAGGCAGGTTGCAGATAAAAACAAGGTCGTCTGAAACCTAAATCTCGAGGCTTTCAGACGACCTTTTATCCGCCCCTCCTATTTCCACCACCCGCTACTCAGCGGGAACGTTATCGGGTCGTAATACTTCGGCAGTTGTTGCGGGATGCCGAGGTTGTTGCGGTAAACGACGCGGTAGCGGTCGGCGTACCAAGCGGGGACGATGATGTATTGGTGGCGGATGGTGCGGTCTAGTGCCCGGGAAGTGGTTTTCAGCTCTTCGCGGTTGGTAAAGCTGCCGAAATGTTTGAGCAGCTTTTCGACTTCGGGGCGGCACACGCCGGCGAGGTTTTGGCTGCCGGGGATTTTGGCGGCATCGCAGCCGAAATAATCGTATTGTTCGTTGCCCGGGCTTTCGCTGTTGGCATAGACGGTAATGGTCATGTCGAAGTCGAAATCGTTGAGACGCCTTTGGTATAAGGCAGGGTCGGTAACGCGGATGTTCATGGTGACGCCGATTTTGGCAAGGTCGCGCTGCCATTTGGCGGTAATGCGTTCGTAGTTTTTGGATGCGGTCAGGAACTCGAAGGTCAGGGGTTTGCCTTGGCTATCGGTCAGTTTGCCGTTTTTATAGCGGTAGCCTGCTTTTTCTAAAAGGGCGCGGGCTTTGAGCAGGTTGGGGCGTATGCCTGTCTTCGGGTCGGTTTGGGGCGGTTCGGGGACGGGTTGGTTCAGGACGGCGGGATCGAGAGTGTTGCCGAGGGACTGGAGCAGTTTCAGTTCCGCGCCTTGCGGTTTGCCTGTCGCCGCCATCTCGCTGTTGGTGAAGAAGCTGTTGCTGCGGCGGTATGCGCCGTAGAAAATGCGGGCGTTGACGCTTTCAAAATCGAAGCTCTCGACCATCGCCTGCCGCACAAGGATGTTGTTGAACGGGACGCGGCGCATATTCATAACAAAGCCCTGCATGCCGGCATTGCTTTGTTGCACCCATTCGTATTTGCCCAAGCCGCGTTTGGCGAGCATTTCGCCGGGATAAGCCCGCGCCCAGTTTCGGGCGATGTTTTCATAAACGAAGTCGTATTGTCCGGCTTTGAGTCCTTCGAGGCGGACGCTGTTGTCTTTGAAATATTTGAAGCGGACGGTGTCGAAGTTATATCTGCCTTTGCGGGTCGGGAGGTTTTGCGCCCAGTAGTTTTTGTCGCGCGCGTATTCGCTCATGCGCCCGATGTCTGCTTTGACGAAGCGGTAGGGGCCGGAGCCGATGGGCATTTTGTTTGCGCCTTTTTCCAGCCCTTCGGGATAGCTTTTATGCGAAAAGACAGGCAGTTGCCCCAAGACCATGTGTAATTCGGCATTGCGCTGTTTGAAGCGGAAAACGACTGTCCTGTCGTCGGGCGTTTCGACTTTGGCAACATCGCTCCAGTAGATGCGGTAGGAGGGATTGGCGGCTTTGTCTTGGGTAAGCAGGCGGAAGGAGGCGGCCACATCTTTGGCAAGCACGGGATCGCCGTTGTGAAATTTGGCTTTCGGGTTGAGCCTGAATGTTGCCGACAGCCCGTCTTCGGCAAGTGAGAAGTCTTCCGCCAGCAGCCCGTACATGGAGAAAGGTTCGTCCCAACTGTTGTCCGTGAGCTTGTCCACGGTCAGCATGAGGACGCCGACTTCTTTGTCGCCTTTGAGGGTAAACGGGTTGAACGTATCAAAGCCGCCCTGTATCGGCAGGGAAAACACGCCGCCTTTGGGCGCGTCGGGATTGACGTATTCGTAGGCGCGAAAGTCGGCGGGATATTTCGGCTCCTGCCCCAAACCTAAACCGTATGCGGCAAAAGCGGTGGCAGTGGAGAAGGAAAGCAGCAGGGGGACGAGGGTTTTCATAGGGTTTCAAACCGAGCGGGACGATGAAGCCCGATTATAGCAAAAGGTCGTCTGAAAACCGTTTTCAGACGACCTTTTGCTTAATTATGGTTTTGGCAAATAAGGTTTGCCGTTACACTTAATATCTTTTTCCAAAACAGAAAATTCTGCTCTGAATTTGTCAGCCAGTTCGACGGCGGCTTTTCGCTCTTCTGCATATTTGCCAAAGCCGAATTTAGGCAATTTCCCTTCCGCATCCCGATAACGTTGGCTGAGTTTTTTACATTCTTCTTGATGGGCTGCGATTTTATCTTTCATCCGCGCATCAATTTTTTTATAACGGCTTTTGTCAACATACATCTCTTTTTTATCATCTGAAAGGTTGATCGGCATTTCACCGAATAATGTACCGATGCCTAACTTACCGTCCCGTTCGACTAAGACAGTCGCCTGAGGTTTGCCCGTTAAGAAACTGATGTCGGTAAGAAAATAGTTGCCGTTTTCCTTTTTAATCTCGACAATATTCTCTCTATCGATGTCTTGCTGACGCCAATAACCTACATAATCGTCGGTACTTTTCCCGCACGATGCCAATAAAACAGTAGCACAAACCGCCAAAATCAAACGTTTCATACCGATTTCTCCATAAAATAGAATTATAAAGCAGGACAAATATAATATTTTTTTTTAAAAAAATTTGTCAAATATAATTTTCGAAACCATCTGTCAGGCAATAAGAAAAGGTCGTCTGAAACCGCTTTCAGACGACCTTTTGCCGGTATCAATAAGAGCGTTTACGCTTTCTCGCACTTCCCGTATATGAAGCGAATTCAGCCAGCGTCATGTCCAGATTCTTCAAACAGGGCCTCATGACCGCACCGAAGGTACGGCTTATTTCATCACGCCGGTCTGTCGAACGGCGGTAAACGAAGAGCTTGAAGAGCTCGCCCAACTCAATCGAATCTGCCCCCGTCTTCAATACCCAGCCCTGACGGCCGTTGTAGATATAGCCGCTTTGCGCAAGCTTTTCCAGAAGTTCTCCCAATTTATCGTAACCCATATTGATGTATTCTCTAAACTCCTGGACAGTCAGCGCCCTACCTTCTTCTTGCGCATCATTTAAGAGGATCAATATTTTCAGCACATCATCAAACCGCCTGCTCGAATCCAAATCCCTGCGAAACGCCTCTCCCTGCCAATAAGACAGCGACGAAGTCAGCACTGCGCCGCCCAACAGCAGCGTCCAGAGCAAATTCAGCCACGCCAAGAAAAACGGCACGGCGGCAAACGCTCCGTAAATCGAGCGGTAGCCGTCGAAATTGCCCATATACCAGGCAAACAGGAAACGAGCCGTCTCCAAGCAAAACGCGGTAATCAAAGCCCCTATGAAAGCATGGCGCCCGGGCACAAAACGGTTGGGTACGAATCGGTACAGACACCACAGCAAAAGCGTTGCGAAAAACAGCGTGCCTAAGGTTTGCAGCACTCCCCCCATCCATTGGGGCACAAACGAAGCCAGCGCGGAACCTTGAAACGAGCCGACCATAAAGGAAATGCCTACACCCAAAGACAACGGCCCGAAAGTCAGCAACGCCCAATACACCAAAAACTGCATCATCCAAGGCCGCTGCGTATTGACCCGCCAAATCCGGTTAAAGGTATTGTCTATCGTCCGAATCAGCATCAACGACGTAACCATGAGCATCACACTGCCGATCGCCGTCAATTTCCCCGCCTGATCGCGAAAATCATTGATATAATCGAAAACCATCTCGGCACCCTGCGGCACGATGGTCTGGTTCACAAACGAGACGAAAGAATCCGACCAGCGGTCGAACACAGGAAAAATCGAAGCGACCGCCACCATCACCGTCAATACCGGCACCAAAGCCAGAAGCGTCGTAAAGGTCATACTCGACGCCGCCTGCGGCACGCGCTCCTCATCGAAACGCCGGACGACAAATCGTGCAAACGCAAAGAGCTTACTGCCCGACAAACCTTGCCACCATTTCAAAAACAGCATAATCTTTCCCAAAAATTAAAAATAAAAACAGCAATAATAAAAAATTTTGCCGGAAAACCGATTCATATCCTGCTCAGGACAAACACTTCCCCCGAAGCCCGGCCTTCCCGCAAATCCGCCATTATAACGGAATACCCAAATGAACCCAAACCCCCTCAAAATCCTCGTCCTCTACTACTCCCAAAACGGCAGCACCCTCAACCTCGCCCGCCAAATCGCACGCGGCATCGAAAGCGTCGCAGGCTGCGAAGCCGTATTGCGCACCGTCCCCAAAGTCTCCGCCGTCTGCGAAGCCGTCGAAAAAGACATCCCCGACAGCGGCGCACCCTACGCCACCGCCGAAGACCTCAAAACCTGCGCCGCCCTCGCCCTAGGCAGCCCCACCCGCTTCGGCAACATGGCGGCCGCCATGAAATACTTCATCGACGGCACCATCCCCCTGTGGCTCGGCGCAGAACTCGCCGGCAAACCCGCCACCGTCTTCACCAGCACCTCCTCCCAACACGGCGGACAAGAAACCACCCTGCTCACCATGATGCTCCCCCTCCTGCACCACGGCATGATCATCAGCGGCATCCCCTACACCGAAGCCGCCCTCGGCAACACCCAAAGCGGCGGCACCCCCTACGGCGCATCCCACGTCGCCGGACACGACAGCAAACCCGTCCTGACCGCCGAAGAAAACGACATTGCCTTCGCACAAGGCAAACGGCTGGCAGAACTCGCCGTCAAGTTGGCTTAAAGCGGGCAGTTTAGAAATCCAATCTGCCAAAAGCTAAAAGGTCGTCTGAAAACCTGATTTCCAAGTTTTCAGACGACCTTTTACCAACATCTGCCCGTCAAGCCGAAAAATCCTTATATGCCATCGAAGCAATAATCAGCAAAACCGTTACAACCAAAACCTTACGGATGATTTCCCCGTCTGAATTAATAGCATGGAGGCTGCCGAAATGGTTGCCCAACAAATTCGCCAAAATCATCGGGATTCCGATTAGGAACGCCATTTTCCCCGCTATCAAGAAAGCGACGAATGCCCCGATATTAGAAGCAAAATTGAAAATCTTGGAAGTAGCCGAAGCCTGCAACAACGACAATTTGTTGATGACAAACAAAGCGATGATGAAAATGCTGCCCGTGCCCGGTCCGAAAAACCGTCATAAAAACCAACAATCAGACAAGTTAAAAAGACGGCGATAGCGGATTTTTTTATCTCGCCGCGTTCATCGTCTTTTTTCAGCAAAACGCCTTTGAACAAAGTTGCCAGCAAGCCTATGGGTAAAAACGCAAGAATGATGTAATTGATGGTTTCCACAGGCAGAATCAGAATGACTTTCGCACCGACGAACGCCCCGATTAAAGCCGCAACGATGCCGACCGGCACAATGCGCCATACAATCGAACTGCTTTTCATAAAGTTTTTAATCGCAGCCACCGTACCGATGGTACTCACCAATTTTTCCTGTGCCAACGCGACCTGCGGCGGCAGGCCGACCATCAAAAACGCAGGAATCAAAATCAGCCCGGCTCCGCCCGCAATAGCATCGACATAGCCCGCAATCAAAGACGCGGCAACCAGCAGGAAAAGACCGAGATAAAAATAATCGGCAATGATACTGCCAGGAATAAATAGTTGCTCCATAGATTGTTTCCTCTTGATTAAATTTAAATTTTTGTAGGTAGTACAGTACGCAGGGCTGTTGAAAACCTCAAATAAAGTGTCGGTACATTAATGACCACTACAAAAATTGTCAACACTATTTATTTTTGTAAAAATAAACTGCAAATCAGTTAACCGATTCAAACAGTTTCTTCTGCCAAAAGGTCGTCTGAAAACCTGATTTCCAAGTTTTCAGACGACCTTTTTATTATTCTCAAATCCCGTCATCCCAGTTTTTTAGCCATGATTAAACCGCCCCTCGCGCAAAAATGTTGCGGTCTGCTCAGCAGTAATGTGCTTAAACAGCATACCGCTGTGGCTGACGGGCAAGATAACGTGGTCGCGCATATTCGGACAGCGGGTTTCGCTGACCAAAACCGTACCGTCGTGTTCGCCGTGCAAACCCAATACGCGCCCCAGCCCGAGCGGTTTGTTACCAGCGATGCTGCCCAATTCGATATGCTCGGGCAAATCGGGTGTGCCGCCGTCGAGCGCATCGCGATAAGCGCCGCCGAGTACGTGGGTTTTCAATCCGAGCCGGAACACCCTTTGCGCAGCCCGGCTGCCTTGGTGGGGCGTGCCGAAGGTAACGATGCGTCCGGTAATTTTTTCGGGGTGGGCGGCGGCAAAGTGGCGCAACACCAGCCCGCCCAGACTGTGTCCGGCAAAATGCAGAGGCTCGCCCGTATCGTGTTTTTCAACAAATTCCGCCAATGCCTGCGTGTGCTGCTGCATGGTGTGCCAGACACTGTAATAACCGAACAGGGCAACGTCAAAGCCCTGCTTTTCCAGCATATCCGCTAAAGGTTTCATCACCCAAGAGTGCATGTGCAGTCCGTGCAATAAGATGATTTTCGACATGAGGGCCTCCTGTATTTTTGCCGCCAGCATTATGCCATAAGTCAGTCAGACCATATTGCGGACGCGTTTTGTCTTTTGAAAACGGGTTTAAGCTCCGGTTAAAATCTGTTGCCGTATTTTCAGACGACCTCGGTTTGGGCGGATCAGGTTTACAAGTCCGCCGCAAAGCAAAAAGGTCGTCTGAAAACCTGATTTCCAAGTTTTCAGACGACCTTTTGTTCAGTCAACGCTTACTCGTCGGCTTTATAACCTTTGAGGGCAAAGAAGACGATGTAGAGGTAGCACACGGCTGATACGACAAAAGACGACATCAGGCTGTAAGTATCGACCGCCCAACCTTGTACGACCGGAACAATCGCACCGCCGACAATGGCAGTACAGAGTACGCCTGAAGCAGCATTGGTGAATTTACCGAGATTTTTGGTCGCCAGCGAGAAGATGGTCGGGAACATGATGGAGTTGAAGAAACCGATGGCAAGCAGCGACCACATGGCGACGTCGGCATTGCCTTTACCGGTCATCATGGCGATGATGAGCAGGACAACAGCGATAGTGGCATTGAAGGCAAGGTAGCGGTTGGGCGCGATTTTCGCCATAACTGCCGAGCCGAGGAAGCGTCCGACCATGGCGCCGCCCCAGTAGAACGACAGGTATTGGGCGGCGGAAGCATGATCCATCCCTTTCAGGAAGCCCAAGACATTGACCATCAATGAGCCGATGGATACTTCGGCACCGACGTAGCAGAAAATACCTGCCGCACCAAGGACGAGGTGTTTGTATTGCCACACGCTGCTTTTGCCGTCGTGGTTGTGTTCGCTTTCTTCTTCGGCGATTTTGCGCGCGTCAGGCAGGCGGATCATCTTCACGAAGACGGCAAGGATAATCAACAGGCCTGCCAAACCCAAGTAAGGGATTTGAACGGAGGAAATCTGTTCGGCTTTGCTGGCGGTCTGCGTCGCATCCGCCAGAATCAGGAACGCGCCGATTTGCGGGGCGATGGTCGTACCCAATGAGTTGAATGCCTGCACCAAAGTCAGCGTAGCGGATTCTTTGCCCGGTTTCGCCAACAAGGTTACATACGGGTTGCCTGCAACCTGCAACAGGGTTACGCCTGAAGCAAGAATGAAGAGCGCGCCCAAGAAAGTCGGGTAAGAGTGACTGCCCGCAGCGGGATAAAACAGCAAGCATCCGACGGCGGTCAGCAAGAAGCCGCCGATGACGCCGTTTTTATAGCCGATTTTACCGACGAGATGCCCCATCGGAATCGACATGATGGCATAGGCGGTAAAAAAACAGAATTGAATCAGCATCGCCTGAACATAAGTCAGCTCGAAAATTTCTTTCAGATGCGGAATCAGGATGTCGTTCATGCAGGTGATGAAACCCATCATGAAGAAGAGCGTGGTCAGGACGACCAGCGCGGGATTATGGTTTTGTTGTGATGGCGCAGACATGATTTGCCTTTCGATTTATTGGAATTGACCGTACAAACAGTTAATATTCGTTAATAACGGGCCGAATCATACTGGCTTTTGCCATTCTTGCAAACACTGGAAATGCGCCGACTACATAGAGTTTCAGCAAGATTCTGTCCGATAACCCATTTTTATAGACAGAATCCGTCTGAATTTTACAATTAACCTAGCCGCAAACGACTTATAGTAGATTAAATTTAAATCAGGACAAGGCGACGAAGCCGCAGACAGTACAGATAGTACGGCAAGGCGAGGCAACGCCGTACTGGTTTAAAGTTAATCCACTATAAAATCTTATTTCAGACGACCTTTGACCTGACGCAAATTTATCCGCCATGCCCCTCATTTACGCCTATCTCGGACTCGCCGCCTCCGCCTTTACCTCCGCCACCATCCTGCCCGGCACGTCCGAAGCCGCCTTCGCCGCGTTTATCTACACCTATCCCGAACAGGCATACGGCGCGTGGTTGTGCGCCGGACTGGCAAACGGCTTGGGCGGCATGGTTTCCTATTGGATGGGGCGGCTGATTCCGTCCAAGAAAAGGTCGTCTGAAAAAACCCTGCGCCTGCTCCAACGCTGGGGCACCCTGCCCCTTTTGTTTGCCTGGCTGCCCGTCATCGGCGACGCGCTGCCCATTGCCGCAGGCTGGCTCAGGCTCAACCCCTACACCTCCGCACTCATGCTCCTGACCGGAAAAATCCTGCGCTACGGCATCATCCTCGCCGGCATCAAAGGCATGATGTAAACCATTTGCACAAAACCTGCCGCATTCATTTTCAGACGACCTGAAACAGCGTAAAATCCCAAAGGAAATATCCCGTCCCTTCATTTTTTTCAAAGCGAGAAATCATGTTCTTCAAGCACATCGAAGCCGCCCCCGCCGACCCCATCTTAGGCTTGGGAGAAGCATTCAAAGCCGAAACCCGTCCCGAAAAAGTCAACCTCGGCATCGGCGTTTATAAAGACGCATCCGGCGCGACCCCCATCGTCAAAGCCGTCAAAGAAGCCGAAAAACGCCTGCTCGAGAGCGAAACCACCAAAAACTACCTCACCATCGACGGCGTTGCCGACTACAACGAGCAAACCCAAATCCTCCTCTTTGGAAGAGACCACGAAATCATCGCCAGCCGCCGCGCCAAAACCGCCCAAAGCCTCGGCGGCACAGGCGCATTGCGTATTGCCGCCGAGTTCGCCAAACGCCAGTTGAACGCACAAACCGTCTGGATTTCCAACCCCACATGGCCCAACCACAACGCCATCTTCAAAGCCGTCGGCATCCTAGACAAGCCCTACCGCTACTACGACGCCGCCAAACACGGCCTAGACTGGGACGGCATGATTGAAGACCTGAGCCAAGCGCAAAAAGGCGACATCGTCCTGTTGCACGGCTGCTGCCACAACCCCACCGGCATCGACCCTACTCCCGAACAATGGGAAACCCTCGCCAAACTCTCCGCCGAAAAAGGCTGGCTGCCGCTGTTTGACTTCGCCTACCAAGGCTTCGGCAACGGCCTCGAAGAAGACGCATACGGCTTGCGCACCTTCCTGAAATACAACAAAGAATTGCTCATCGCCAGCTCCTATTCCAAAAACTTCGGCATGTACAACGAACGCGTCGGCGCATTCACCTTAGTCACAGAAGACGAAGCGACCGCCGCCCGCGCCCACAGCCAAGTCAAAACCATCATCCGCACCCTCTACTCCAACCCCGCCTCCCACGGCGCGAACACCATTGCCCTCGTATTGAAAGATGCGGATTTGAAAGCACAATGGATTGCCGAACTCGACGAAATGCGCGGCCGCATCAAAGCCATGCGCCAAAAATTCGTCGAACTGCTCAAAGCCAAAGGCGCAAATCAAGACTTCGACTTCATCATCGAACAAAACGGCATGTTCTCCTTCAGCGGCCTCACGCCCGAACAAGTCGACCGCCTGAAAAACGAGTTCGCCATCTACGCCGTGCGCTCCGGCCGCATTAACGTCGCCGGTATTACCGATGACAACATCGACTACCTGTGCGAAAGCATTGTAAAAGTGTTGTAATCCGCATCAGGCAATACCAAAAGGTCGTCTGAAAACCTAGGCTTCAGGTTTTCAGACGACCTTTTGGTATTAGGACAGACAGATGAGTAAGGACACAATTGAAACCGACGACAAACGCCTTGCCCTGCGCGTATTCGGTTTAACCGAAGGCGAATTGGCAGCTTTACGCGAAATTGCCTGTAAGGAATACGGAAAACCCCGTGTATCGCTGCTTGCAAAAAATACGCTCAAAGCTCGGTTGGTTGCACTGGAAGAACCCGAACTGGTCAGACTTCCACCGCCCACAGGCAGCAGGCGCATTACAGTCCGCCTTCCAGAAAAAGACCGTGCCTACCTCGAAGCCGCCACCGAAAAGCACAAAAGCAGCGTGAACGACATCATACGCGATATAGTCCAGTCGCACGTCCGCAAACATCCCCTACTGACGGCGGCCGAAGTCAAAGTGCTTTTCCAGTCAAACTACCAGCTTTTAAGTATAGGCCGCAACCTCAACCAAATCGCCCGACAGCTCAATAGGGGCGAAGGCGCATCCCTCACGTCCGAGCAGATCAAAGCCCTGTCCCAATACATCAAACAGCACACCCAAAGGGTCGGCGACGTACTGCGTACCAACCGAAAACGCCTGTCCGAATAGGAGCAAAACCGTGTCCCTGCACCGTAAAATAGACGACTGGTTCTTGGGCTACAAAACCCGTTCCGTCCGAGCTAAAGATTCCGGTATCCCCATCCCAAAATCCAAACACCGGGCAAATTCCCGCGTTCCGCTCAAACCGGGCAGCGGTTTGGCCAACCTGACAGCCGCCGCAAAAAAACACCCTGAAGTCATGGTTAAAATCCCCAAGCGTCTTAGCCGTAACTCTAACGGTATGCAGGGCATACGCAACCATTTGGACTATATTTCCCGAAATGGTAAAACTACTGTCGAAAATCATTCCGGCGAAAAGTTAAATGGAAAGAAAGCTGTCAAATCACAGCTTGATGACTGGCAGAAACTTAATATTCCCGAAAGAGGCAAACATAGGGAAGCTCTCAATATCGTCCTGTCAATGCCTGCCGGAACACCTCCACAGGCGGTATTGAATGCAGCACGCAATTTCGCCGCCGAACAGTTTGCCGACCATCAATACCTCTTTGCTTTGCATCACGAATCTGAAAAAGAAGGTGAACCCGAGCATCCCCATGTCCATTTGTGTGTATTGATGAGAGATACTTATGGGCAGCGACTTAACCCACGCAAAAACGACCTTTTTGAATGGCGTGTCCGTTTTGCCGAAAAACTCCGTGAGGAAGGCATAGAGTGCGCCGCCACCAAACGACAGCACAGGGGAAAGATACACAAAGCCGAAAACGGCATAGTGAAAGCAATGAAGAAACGCGGAGCGACCCCCCGCATTGAAAAGCCGCGGCTGGAGGAGTTGAACCAAGCCATCAAGAACTTGGAACGACCGACACATCCCCACATTCAGAAGGTCATGCAGACACGCGGTTACATATTGGCTGAATACGGTCTAATTGCCAAAGAACTGTATAAGATGGGACACAAAAATGAAGCCCGGCTTATCAGTAAACTTGCTAAGGATATGGTCGGACAGCCTCTAAGCACCAAAGCTCAACAGGAATACGACCAAAAAGTCAGACCTCAAATGCAACACGAAACCCGCTCTTTCAAGCAATCAAATGCTGAACAAGACAACGACCCCTTTCGTTAAACGATAAAGCAAAAGCCCTACGGTCATACAGACATCTGTACGGCCGTAGGGCTTTTTTGTTTTTTTGATGAGTCAAACTGTGCAAATCATGTTGCCCGTTGGGCAAACAGAATGGACAATTTGAGTCCATATTATTTCAAATTGCCCTATTATTTAATATTGGTCAATTAGAGCATACTCAAATTACCCATCTTGTCCCATATAAGGAGCAACAGTGTTTCCCGACAAATATAATCTCAGCCTGAAAGAAAATATCTTTTTGGCCAAAAAGGTATTGGTTGCCCAAATCCACAATCTAAGCAGGTTTGAAAACTGTCAGACAACTTTGTTGCAGACCGAACAGATTATCAACGGGCAAAATATTGCCTCGGTATCCTTGAACGATATTCAGACCATCCTAAACCTCAAGCGTGCCTATCAATATGTGATACGCCATATTTCAGACGGCTTTCCTGTTGACATTTCACTGTTAAAAAAAATCAACAGTATCGTTTCCCAAGAAGATTCATTGGCTCTCGGAGATTTTCGTACCGGTACAGTCGGCGTTACCCTAGTTGACGGATCGCGCCATACCCCGCCCGCCATATCGGAAGTTGAAGTGCAGAACCTGTTCGGTCAAATTGCAAACCGAAGCCGTTCAACCACTGAAACTGCCATCCGCTCCATGTTGGCCTTTATGCGGCAGCAAATCTTTTGGGACGGCAATAAAAGAACGGCCACGCTGTTTGCCAACGTGCTGTTAATAGAAAAAGGCTGCGGTATTTTGGAAATTTCCGAACTGCAAATGCCTGAGTTCAACGAAAAACTTTCAGCTTTCTACCGCTCTGGCGATGATTCCGATGTGGTCGCCTTCCTGTATCAAAACTGTATTTTTGGTATCGACTACTGAGGCCGACAATGAAAGCAGCGAGAATTTACCAACGTGTCAGCACCGAAGAACAAAATCTCGAGCGGCAAAACACCCTAATCGAACAAGCCAAGGCTGAAGGTTACTACATTGCGGGAGTCTATAAAGAAAAGGCTTCCGGCATCCGTGCCGACCGACCTGTGTTGAACCAACTGATTGCAGACTTGCAAGAAGGCGACGTAATCATAGCCGAACATATAGACCGCATCAGCCGCCTTCCTTTGGCAGAAGCGGAAAAACTGGTCGGCCGCATCCGCGAAAAAGGCGCGATCCTGTCCATTCCCGGCATTATCGACCTGAGCCAAATCCAAACTGATTCCGAAATCGCCAAAATCGTTTTGGACAGCATACAAACCATGTTATTCAAAATTGCCCTACAAATGGCCAGAGACGACTACGAACAACGTCGTAACCGCCAAGCCGCCGGTATTGCCGAGGCAAAAAAACAGGGGCGTTTCAAAGGTCGTCAAGCAGATATCCAAAAGCATAAACTGATTGTCAGCCTACGCCAAAACCATACCCTTCAAGAAACGGCCGCTCTAGCCGGATGCAGCGTATCATTAGTCAAATTGGTAATGCGGCAACATAAACAATCTCAAATCTCAAAAGAGGAATGAAAATTGGCTACATTAATGCAGAAAGACGCTCTAATTGAGCGTGTTGCCAGTGTACAGGCACTTATTTCACGCAAAACACCCTATTCGGAGGTGCGCTCGGAAGACCAAAAACGCATTGCTGAGTTGCGTGGTTTCCTATACGACACCAAACCGGAAAATATCGACTTCAATCGAATAGCGGAGGAGTGTAATGTCTTGTATCAAAAATATGATGCTATACCTTAAAAACTCAAGAATAAATAACTATGACGAAATATCATACATCCTATTAAAAACTGAACTAAGCACTTGTTCTGAAGTGGTAAATTTATAATTAAATACCATCACATCCTATAATTTTATGTATAGAACTATCTCTAAAAGGTAGATACTACCGTGTACGGACATCGGGCGATGATTAAATTAGGTCGCACCCTTTGATGAACTACTGCCTACTATTGTTATATTTAACCTGGTATAATGTATTTCACGCTGCTTATAATTTATAACTAATAATTTCACATTTCTTAATTAAAATTTACAAGGAATAGAATGGCACAATTGCGTTTTTTGGATCTTTTTGCTGGCGCAGGCGGACTTTCCGAAGGATTCATTCAGGCAGGTTACAAGCCCGTTGCTCATATTGAATCAGACAAGGCCGCCTGTTTTACTCTTCAAACTCGCATGGCTTATCACTGGTTAAAATCCGTTGATAAGCTAAGCTTATATGTTGATTACTTAAAAGGGGAATTAAACCGTACTGAATTTTATAAAAATATCCCTGAACATATTTCAAAGACGGTAATTAATAAAGAAATTTCAGAAGATTCTTTAAAAACAATTTTTAGTCAAATTGATGACTTACTTGAAAATTCTTCTCTTGATCTGATTATAGGTGGTCCCCCATGTCAAGCTTATTCTTTGGTCGGCAGATCATGCGACTCTAATAAGATGCTTGGTGATAAACGTAATTATCTGTACAAATTTTACGGTGAGTTTCTAAAACGTTACCAACCAAGATATTTTGTCTTCGAGAATGTAACGGGACTTTTGTCTGCAAAAGATGCTGACGGAAGATATTATTTTGAAGAAATGAGGATGCTTTTTAAAAAGTTAGGATACGAAACAGAATATCGCATCCTTAATGCAAATGATTATGGTGCACTTCAAGCTCGTAAAAGAATTATCCTTATGGGTAGAAGAGGAGAAAAAACAGGATTTTATCCTCAACTTGAGATTGAAAGACCCAACGTGTGTGTCAATGAAATATTTTCAGATCTTCCTGTAATTCATGCAGGAGAGGGAAGTGTGCGACCATGCAAGACGAAGAAATATTCCGGTCAATGGTTGTATGATTCAGGTATAAAAAACGATAACATCCCTGTTACATGGCATATTGCGCGTCCGCTGAATCAACAAGATTCAGAAATATATCGTATGGTAGCAGATCTGTGGAGCAAGGAAGGTAAAAGGATGGAATATAATGATTTACCTGAAAACCTTAAAACTCATAAGAATCGTACCGCATTTGCGGACAGGTTTAAAGTTGTAGCAGGTAATTTATCCTCATCTCATACAGTATTAGCTCATCTTGCAAAGGATGGGCATTACTATATCCATCCAGATCCCAAACAGAATAGATCAATCACTCCTAGAGAAGCTGCACGGCTCCAAACTTTTCCAGATGATTATTACTTTGAGGGGTGCACTGATAAACCAAGTAGAGCCGCTGCATTCAGGCAGATTGGTAATGCTGTTCCAGTTATACTGGCAAGAAAAATTGCAGAAAATTTGAAGGAGAATTGGCATGAGTGAAAATGCTTATAAAATAAGACCGGCTGGACGACATTTATTAACCATCGGTAGAGATCTGATTCAGGACAGTTATGCTGCTATCGTTGAGCTTGTAAAAAACGCTTATGATGCGGATTCAAAATCTGTGGAAATACATTTTAAAGCGACTGAAAAACCATCAGAAAATATAAGTGGCAATCCTGAGAAAAGAATAGAGATTACTGTCCGTGACTATGGTCATGGGATGTCACAAGATACTGTGATTAACAAGTGGATGGTTCCATCAACGCCGGATAAGCTTGAGCGCAGAACAAGTCCGGATGGTCGAATTATGCAAGGTCGTAAAGGGATAGGCCGCTATGCTGCATCTATGCTTGGTTCTACCTTATTACTAGAGACAGTTTCAGAAGGTGCCGAAAAAACAACAGTTTTGGTTGACTGGCGTGATTTTGAAAAATCTGAATACTTGGATGATGTTGAAATTTTAGTTGAAAGCCACTCAACTAAAGAACCTCATGGAACTACTTTAACAATCGAGGGTGGACAGGATTATTACAAAGAATGGGATAAAAATCAGTTTATTAGATTAAATTTTGAATTAAAAAAACTGATATCCCCAGTGCAAAATTCAATCGACAAAACTGCTCAGGACTTTCAGATTCATCTGAAAATCAGTGGGTTTTCTGATTTTGAAGATATAGAGGAGACCATTGCCCCATACCCTATCTTTGATTTATTCGATTATAAAATTTCTGGGAAAATTGAATCAAATGGCAAAGGTACTCTGACTTATACTTTGCAGAAAGCAAGAAATACAGTAGACGAGGTTATTTCATTTAATTTAGGAGAGCCTACTAGTTGTGGTGATTTAATCTTTGATATCCGTGTTTACGACAGGGAAAAAGAATCAATAGAACAATTAATCCACCGCGGTCTTAAAGATAATAATGGCAACTATGTTGGAAAATTGCTGGCCCGACAGATTCTTAATGATTCTAATGGGATTGGAGTTTATCGTAATGGATTTCGGATTCGCCCCCTTGGGGATCCTGAATTTGACTGGTTGCAGCTCAATGAAAAGAGAATTCAAAAACCTGCTCAAAAAATTGGTAGCAACCAAGTAATTGGTTATGTACTAATTGGCTCTGAGGAAGAATCCGATTTAATAGAGAAGAGTGCAAGGGATGGTTTGCGTGATAATAACGCTTATAAACAATTGCAGAAGATTACAAACGATGTGATTAAAGAGCTGGAAATACGGAGATTCAGTTTTAGGCGTAAAGTAGGATTGAGTAAACCTGCACTTAAAGTTGAAAAAGAGCTTAATCGGATTTTGTCTTTTGATAATTTAAAACAAACTGTTCATAAAAAATTGATTGCAGGGGGAATGAATGAAAAATCAGCAGAAGAAGTTATTGAATTGATCAGTAAAGAAGAAGAAGAAAAAAGCCAGACAGTAGAAGAAATCCGTCAAGCTATTGCGACTTACCAAGGACAAGCAACCTTGGGGAAAATTATGAATGTGGTTTTACATGAAGGCCGAAGACCACTAAATTATTTTCGCAATGAAGTTCCTAGAATAGATAGATTTATCAAGAAATACAAGGAAACAAGTGATTTTGAACATATAGAAACGATTGAATCAATTGCACACAATACAGTTTCAAACGCTAAAACATTTTCTGACCTCTTTTTACGACTAGACCCTCTTGCCATGGGAAAACGCCCAGCTAAACGACAATTATCTATAGAGAATGAAATTTCTAATTGTTTTGCAATATTTCGTCAACAAATGGAAGATAAGGGCATTAAATTCAAAATTAGTGGAAGTGCAATTATAGAAGCATGGCAACAGGATATTGCTGCTATATTTACTAATCTTATAGAAAATAGCATCTTTTGGCTGTCAGAGAAAAATACTGACATTAGGGAAGTTATGATCAGTATTATTACTGAGAAAAATTCTTTAAGTTATATAGATTTTCGTGATACAGGTCCTGGGATAGAATCCAATCTTATTGAGGATAATCTTATATTTGAACCTCAATTTAGCACTAAACCGGGTGGTACAGGTATCGGTTTGGCAATTGCAGGTGAAGCTGCTGATAGAAACGGGTTAAAACTTACAGCTTTAGAATCTACTACCGGAGCTTATTTTAGACTTTCTACAAAAGGGTATGAAAATGAATAATATGACGTTAATTCTTATCGAAGATAACGTTGAAGAGACGCAATCTTGTCAGAACGCCGTAAAAGATTTTAATGATGATCACAAAGACAAGAAGTGGTGTATTCGGTTAGAAACTTATACCAATATAGAGAATGCATCAAAAGCATTAGAGAATTCTTACTTTGATGGTGCAATTATCGATATGAAATTAGCTGATTCTGGCAATGAGGGAAATCAGGCTTTAGATGTAATAAGAAAGCATTTAAAACGGATACCCGTAGCAATATATACTGGAACTCCTGATGTTGCAGATGTAACAGATATTCCTTCAATTGGTCTGTTTAAAAAAGCAGATATAACATATGGACAGCTTATATATAAATTTTGGGATATTTACAAAACTGGATTAACCAAAATAATGGGAGGAAAAGGTCAAATTGAACAAAGTCTAAGTCAAATTTTTATAAAATACCTTCTTCCTAAAATTTCACCGGAACCAACAGTTTCAGAAAAGAGTAATTGGGTTTCTTATGCAGAAGAAGATCCGGATAACACGGAAAAAGCTTTACTGCGCTATACGCTTAATCATCTCATTCATGAATTATATAAAAGCAGTGAAAATTGCTACCCTGATGAAATGTATATACATTTGCCAAACCTAGAGCTGGATCAAGTAAAAGTAGATACAGGGTGCATTTTAAAAAATAAAGATAACAATAAATTTTATATTGTTTTGAGTCCTGCTTGTGATTTGGCAGAGCGTGAAGGGGGAGAATGCAATACTGATAGAGCATTACTGGTTGAGATTCAAATGCTTGAAGATATTTTATGTGATGACTATTTTATTAGTAATTGCCATGGTGGTAAAAAACTTAAAAAAAGGCAGAGAAGTAATCTTGAGTCTCAAGGAGAGTATCTTTCAAAGCAACAAGATAAAGACTTAATAAAATACCAAAGAAATACAAAAAATTTGTATTATTGTTGGCTTCCCAAGACTAGTTGTTTTAATAATGGAGCTGTCATTAATTTTAGAAGAGTCTCTACATATTCTCAAGAAGAGCTAGATAACTCTTTTAATAGCCCTGTTATTCAAGTAGCCAGTCCGTTTCTAAAAGACATAATATCGCGATTTTCATCCTATTATGCACGACAAGGGCAACCTGATATTAATATAAATCTATGATTTCAATTCTTCAATAATGAACATAAACGGGCTGTCCGAATATTCGCGACAGCCGTTTTTTTCTGTTAAAATGATTTCGTTACAAATTCAAATATAGCATCATGGATGAAATTCCTAAAAGACGAGGTGGTCGTAGAGAAGGAGCTGGTCGAAAAAGCAAATCTGGTGAAGCAACGGCAGTCAAGCGTATTCCTGTGTCGCTGATACCAACAGTGGATGCCATGATTGCTTTTACAGCTATGCCTCAAGGCAGCCTTATACCCATCAATCGGACAACACTAAAAGTCCCATATGCTCTCGAGAAAATTCCCGCTGGCTTCCCATCGCCGGCGGAGCCGTATGTTGCTGACTATCTCGATTTTAACGAATACCTTATTACAAACCCGTCTGCCACTTTCGCCGCACGTTCCGGCGGCTATTCCATGCTCGACGCGGGTATCGGTAAAGACGATATTATGATCATCGACCGATCCAAAACGCCGAAGCACGGCGATATTGTGATGGCCGATGTTGGCAATGAGTTTACGATCAAACGACTGTACAAAGTTCCAGGTCGCAAGCCTGAGCTACACTCTGAAAATGCCTCCGGCGAGTACCCGGATTTTGTACCAACCGATGAAGACACATGGTCGGTTGTCGGTGTTGTGACTTTTGTCATAAAAGATGTCCGACAGGGGAGTTAAGATGTTTGCCCTCATTGACGGGAACAGCTTTTACTGTTCTTGTGAAAGAGTTTTCAGACCGGAATTGAAGAATATCCCAGTCGTTGTCCTGTCAAACAACGACGGCTGTGTGGTTACCCGTTCTGCCGAAGCAAAGGCGCTTGGCATCAAGATGGGCGAGCCGTATTTCAAAGTAAGACATTTAGTGGGACAAGGCCGTCTGAAAGCCTTTTCCAGTAACTACGAACTCTATGCCGACTTGTCCCGCAGGATGATGGAAACCATCGCCGGTTGTGTCCCTGCGGTTGAAGTCTATTCAATTGACGAATGTTTCGCCAGTATGGCCGGTATCGAAAACCTCGCCGAACTCGGCGGCCAAATCAGACATCGCGTATTGCAGTGGGTTGGTATACCGACCTGCGTCGGCATCGCACCGACCAAGACGCTGGCCAAGTTTTGCAACCATCTTGCCAAACGTTACCCCGATCACTTTGGAGGAGTGGTGGTTTGGTCAGATTGGAATGAGTCTGTCCGCCTTCGTGCCTTGCGTAGCCAGGGTGTCGATGAGATTTGGGGAATCGGGGGGAAAACGGCGGCCAAACTCGCAGCACAGGGAATTTATACCGCATTAGACTTCGTTCGAGCGGATACTGCGACCCTACGCCGGCGATACGGTGTGACGGTCGAACGGACGCAGCGAGAAATGCAGGGTATTGCCTGTGATGGTTTGTACCTCGAACCACAAACAAGGCAGAATCTTGTCCGCAGCCGCAGTTTTGGAACGTGTATCGAAACGCCGGAGGCGTTGCAGGCGGCGATTACACATCACATCAGCTCGGGGGCGGAAGCCTTGCGTCGTGACGGACTGGCGGCTTCTGCCGTTACCGTATTCTTACACACGGATTTTTTTCGGGAAGAAGCCCCTCAATACCATAAGAGCCTGAGTCGTAACTTGGCCGTACCGACAGCTGATACCGTCATTCTGAACCGCGAGGCGCAAAATCTGTTGGCGGATGTTTATCGAAGCGGCTACCTCTATAAAAAATGCGGGATTGAATTGCATGGGCTGAAACCAGCCGGACAGGTACAGACTGACCTTTTGCAGTCCGAAACTAACAATCCGGTCATGGAGGCATGGGATAAAATCAATCGTCGGTACGGTAGAGGCCATCTGAAACTTGCGTCAGAACTATTGGCTAACAACTGGGAGATGAATAGGGACAGATTGAGTCAATGCTATACCACACGTTTTGTTGATTTACTCATAGTTTGACAGAGGATTGTCCCCATGACCTTATCAAATTAAAGATGGGCGGTGGCATATGGAAATTTCAAATGAAGTGTTACGGCATATTTCATTTATCCGGTAAATTTCCTGCCATGCCTTATGCAGTAAAATGTTCCGCACAATTGGGGTGGCTTTCAATATCCGGTATCGGTAAAAATAAATTTTTCGTCGGTTACACCAAATCCTCAAAAGCTCGTCTTCGTCATTAATCACGATATGCTTCAGAATCAACCCTTTTGAACCCACAGGAAGCAGGTAACGTGGATCAGGGTTATCAAAGTGCCGTCCTGATCCGTTAAAGTCATAAAGAATGTTTGGCTTCATCCCCGCAATATCATGGGTATCTCGTGGTTCGGAGATCTTCCCTTTCCATTCAAAGCACAATGTCGCCGATCGGTTTCCAAGCTCGTGTACCGGGACTTCGCCAAACGTACCCAAAAAATTCATCCCACCATCGTACTCCGTAATTTTAAATGGAGTATCAAACCTGCGGTTTGCTATCAACATATCAAACAAGCGATCAATGTGTTCACGCCTTAGTAAAAGCATTAGTTTTCCTTATGTGTTATTTTCCATCCCTGCCCACGTCAAACACCGCTCAAAATCGACAAAGGCAGATATTTTGTCTAAATAGCTCCAGTTTAAGAGCTGTCAGCTACTAGATTGAATAGTATTAATCTTGCATAAATAAAAAAGCCCGCCGTAGGGGGCAAGAGAAAAACAGGCGTGGCAATTTTGCAGGCTGCCGAAGGTGCCGGAAAAGTTGCCTAAGTCTGTTTTTCTCTTGGGGGCGTGAGGACGTTTCGGCAGAACCTTGAGAGGCGGTAACAGGGCCGCGGCGGGCTTTTTTTTCTTTCATTTCCCTTCAGCATATAAAGGTCGTCTGAAATCGCCGTTTCAGACGACCTCTATATCTTAGTCATTGTAAATAATCTGCTCTACCCGTCCACCATATATGCGGGTAATTAGCCTTGAAATCTTCAATTTTCCATTGAATGTTTTCATCGTAAGCTCCTGTATCATAGATATATTTTTATCAGAACCTATAAAATGTGTTGCCCTAATAAACCTTTTCTAATGCTTGCCTCTACTTCAGATACGTTTTCGAACATCAACAGCTTTATTAGGGCTTCAGTTTCCAGCTCCGTTTCAGCGGGAATTTTACCTTTAAGGCATTCAGAAAACATTTTGTCATACGTTTCACGCGGCAATAATGTAAATGTATCTGTCATCGTTCCAACGCGATAATCATGTCAGGTGTCTTTCAGCAAATCATAGGTCAAATCTGAACTGCCTTTTAAAGCGGTTGCAAAAAGTTCGACACAATCGTCAGCCGTCAAGCCGTCATTCAGTGCATCCATATGCCGCCACATCCGCATAAAAATTTCTCGGATTTCCTTTGGGCTTAACGCTGAAATTTCATTTAAAATTCTATCTATCATATTCACTTCTTTAACTTCTTGAATCATCACTCTTCTGTCTTTCTTTAAAACAAAACCAACTGTTCTTCCAATGTCAATAAGGGGGCGGTTATCTTCGTTTCGTCTTGACTGTGCTGTTTTGCGTCGAAAGCGGCTATTTTGTCGGCTTCAATTTCGGCTTTCATATCGTCTTCAAAACCGCCACGCAACCAATGCACTGTGCGCCATGCCGTATAAAATTCGTTTTTTATACTGTCTCCATGTATGATTTTTGCGGGGATACCGTAAAAATGGCATTGCACAAAACACATCCACACACATAACACGTCTATATCGACCGCAACCGCTGCCATATGTAAAGTCGGAACTTTTCCGCTATCTGCGATATGTTCCGCAAAGGCAAGCAGATTCGCACCGCTGCCGCAACATGGCTCAAGCAAAGAAACAAATCTTTGTTTCTCCAGTTTCTCCGCCGCATCGATTCCTACCAGTCTCGCCATCATCCTTGATACTGACATCGGCGTAAAATACTGCCCGTTACGCTCGTTCGACGCGCCCAAGTCCATATAAAGCTCACCCAAAAAATCTTCGTAGCTTCCGACGTTCACCGCTCTAATGCAGCCCGAAGCCAAAACGCCCAACAGCTCAGGAAAGATTTTAAAAGCCTCTTCTTTATATTCTCGGCGGATAGTGTGGTATCGCTCCTCGCGTATTTCCCAATCATCATCCCGCATATAACTATTAAAAATCGCAAGTGCTGCCAGCTCTACGAAATCACGGAAAACATCAGACGGCTTATACGTCGCACCGAATGAATAAATGAGTTTTTTCAGGTCTTTAACCGTGTTATCCATTTTTTTCTCCCGAAGGTTTCAGACGACCTTTGCCGCCCGAAACCGTTTAGCCATTACCACCAACTGTCATAGAAAACTGCTCGCCCCTCAGCTATCGCTAACCGCGCATTCGCTATAAAGGTTTTGGTTTCAGTAATGTCATCGGGATAGATTTGCGAGTCTCCAAAGAAAAAGCCTGGCGTGTGTTCTAGTTTTTCTTCATTTAAATCAGCTTCCAGCCGTTCTAAATCTTCTAGTTCCAGCCGCACCGTACAACAATTAAATACATCGCATTTACCGCCTTTTTGCCGATATAGTTTTTCCATCCAGCCATGTAGATGGTTAAACTTCCGCCAGTACGCAAATTGATTCAGTTCTGCTTCATCGCGTTCATCTTCACTCACATTCACATCGGTTTGACGGTCGCCAACAAACTCGGCATTCATGGTGTAGCCGTACATATCAAGACCCATTTGATAATCCTTTCATAAATGTTCATTCATAAATAAACAACCATCGGGGGCAGCGGCCGCCGTGTTGTGATGTCGTAAAAAATTTCAAAGCGCAAAAAGTCCAGACTGGCTTTGTGCGGCTTTCATCTTTGTCCGGTGCGCCCTCTGCGGCGTGGTGGAAAAGGTGGAAGCCGTGCAAAGACACTTGTCTTGGTCTGGACTTTTTGCGCTTTGAAATTTAGACATCAACCAACAACACGGCGGCCGCTGCCCCCGATGGTTGTTTCAAACCTTCAGCCGCTCTGCGGCGTTTCCGCCCTTTTGGGCGGAATTGAAAAAACGCTTTAGGGCGTTTTTTGGCACTCGTTGCCTATCCTGCGTTGTAGTTAAAATTAGTGTTGTACTTATGAAATCTCCCTTTTTGAAGGGTAGATACGCGCTGATTGGAAAGATATTAGTTCAAATATTAGATATTATTAGATTCAAATAGATTTAAAATAGATTATTATTAGAATAAATTTAGATTTATATAGACTATAAATAGATTTAGTTAGATTTAAAATAGTTATATAATTAGAATGATATTAGATTGAAAAGTAGATTCTATTGGTTTACTATTAGATTTTATGGGTTCTTTATTAGAAATTATTAGATTTGAATAGATTAAAATTAGATTGGATTTATATATGGGTATTTCGGTAGAAAAATTCATAACCGAGCAGGAAGAAAAAGGACGGCGTTCCAAATTGGAGCCGTTCAAATCCGACATCCTGCTGCTCAAACAAAAAGGTTTTTCTCAAAAACAGATTCAGCAATTTTTG
Organism: Neisseria sp. DTU_2020_1000833_1_SI_GRL_NUU_006; assembly: GCA_032388755.1. Classification (NCBI taxonomy): domain Bacteria; kingdom Pseudomonadati; phylum Pseudomonadota; class Betaproteobacteria; order Neisseriales; family Neisseriaceae; genus Neisseria; species Neisseria sp. DTU_2020_1000833_1_SI_GRL_NUU_006. Next base: position 1,825,099 of record CP135593.1, read on the forward strand.
AAAGAAAACGGCCTCGAAGTCGGACTGACGACGATCAACTGGTTTGTCAAAACACGCTTACGAACGGAGCAAAGCAACCAGCCGGAAAACAGCAAAACTGAAGCTCAAAAACCGCCTTCATCTCTAAATCATTTGAAAGAAAATGAACGTCAAAAGACAGAAAACCCGGATCAGTCCTCCTCCGGGAAATCAGGCGAACACAAATTCGATTGGCAGAATCAGATCAATCCTAAGGAGTACATATAAAAAAAGCCGTCTGAATTTTCAGACGGCTTTCGAGGTAAAATACCGCGTTCAGCGTTCGTAATGGTATCGGCAGGCATAAACCGTTACCGTATCTTCTTCTACCGAGTAAACCAAACGGTGTTCCCGATCAATCCTTCGTGACCACAGTCCCGATTTCTGATGACGCAGCGGTTCAGGTTTACCGATTCCCTTCGGATGGTTGGCTTTAATATCTTCCAAAAGCAACTTGATCCGTTCAACCTTCCTGGCATCGTGCTTTTTCCAATAAGCCAAATCTTCGGCGGCATCGGTGGTAAAACGGTGCTTCATCACAGATCAACCTCTACAAATTCTCCCTGTTCTGCCTGAGCCAGCGAGTGTTCCAAACGTGCAGCATTGGCAGGATTTCCGAACAGGTAAAGCGTCTCCATAATAGAGCCGTACTCTTCTTCAGACATCAAGACACAGTTCCCTCCGTTCCGGCGCGTAATATGTGTTACTACTTGGTCTTCGCACACTTTGGTCATAACCTTCGCCAAATCTTCACGGGCTGCGGTGTAGCTGATTACATAGTCCATTTTTTGTATCTCCATTAAGCAACACAATTAATTGTACAGTAAACCTGTACATATTTCTAGCTATTTATCCACAAAACCTGTACATATCCCCTCCTCAAAAACACCCCATATCCGCCCAAACGCCAATATCTATCTACATAGATCATAAATTGCACAAAAAACAATCAGGCGGCCGCCTGTAATATTTTTTGATAGTGGTCTGTGAATGTGGTCTTTGTATAAAGGTCGTCCTATGGGGACAAAGTTCTCTGTCTTCTAAAGCCAAAATTCTTAGTTCAATATGTACAAACACAATGTTTTCAATTACTTATTTTCATCAAAAAAGCGGGTTCTGATAATCTAATTAGTATAAAAACACGAAAGCAGGACAGAAAAACAGACAGGTATATCCCACTTTGCGCCGAAAAACAGGCAAAACAGCCTTTCAGACGACCTTTCCGGTTTCAAAGGGCGCAAAAAAAGCTGCCGGAGCAGCATTTGGGCGTGGTGGTGCCAACAGCCTGATGATTACTGTTTTTTCTTGTAGTAATTTATGAGATTTTGACGATTAGGATTGTCAGGATTCCGCTGTCCGCCTATATCGGGCGGCGGGTCGGCGGATTGTTTGATTTGCGCTTCGTATTCCGCCTTAGCTTTGCGCGTGGCCGCTTCGGATGTCGGTGGCGCAGGGATATTAGGGGAACGGTCGGATGGATAGAAGCCCGCCCAGCCGTTCAGAATCGATTTCTGCATCACGGCATCGAGATCGTAGTTTTTGTTTTTCAGGTCTTTGAGTTGGTTTAGCAGGATTTTTTTCTGCTTCAAGTTGACAGATTTGCCTTTTTCGGCACGCATCTTCAAAAAGTCATTCCAAAGGCCGAGATTAATCCATTTCTCGAGGCGGAAATTGTCTGTATCGATATGATAGCGGCTGTCGAATTGCGGCACTGCCTCGCCTTTAACTAGATAGCAAAGCTCCAATAAACGCTCTTTATTGAGCTGCCAGTGCATTCTGCCGTGTACGCCTGCGCGTCGGCATTGGATTACGCCTTTGCCCGATAAAAACTTCCGCGCCTTCTCGTAGCCACGTCGCGTCAGCCCAAACTCGTTGAACAACTGGGCGGCCGTCTTGTATATCCAGCCATGACGTTTCGGCTCTTTGTCAACCACATCGCTCCACCAAAACAGCCCCGACAGCAATGTTGCCGCCTGAATATTAGAGCCGCACAAAAGCCCGAACTCGCGATAAACCACGAAGTCCGTTGTAATGTGATGGCGGATGTCGGCGGTGAGCATGGCTACTTTTTAGGTTTATAGGCTTTGGAGATGGCTTCAACCGTAACTTCGTTATTGGTATAAGCCGAAATTTTAATTGCTGTATCCAAAGGGGCTTTTTTCCGACCACTGGCAATTTGAGAAATCCACGAGTAGTTGATGTCTAATGTTTGAGCCATCTCTTTCAGACGACCTCTTCTTTCGCGCAACCACTGCTGCAATGTGTATTCGCTCACTGTCATTTCCTTGTAATTGACAAAACCAAGGTTCTCATATTACCCATAGCTAACAAATAAATCAATAATCGAAAAAATGCTATTACCCAAAAGAAAAAGCCGTAAAGCGATAATTAGAAAATGAATACACTTGCAGACAGAATCAAAAAACGCCTTGACGACTTAGGCAAATCACAGGCTGATTTGGCTAAATATTGCAAAGTCAAACCACCTTCAGTATCCAAATGGCTGAATGGCACAACCAAAGTTTTAGCTGGGCAAAATTTACTAAGAGCTTCTGAATTTCTTGAATGTGATCCTGACTGGCTGGCCAGCGGAAAGGGATTTTGGGCAAATAAATCTAGCAATACAAAATCTGCTGAAACAGCCGTATCACCATTTACTGTAAAAATGCTTGATAACGACATACTCAATCAGTATCTAATCAACACTTCAGATATTTCAGCCAACATTTCTTATATTGAATATGCGGAAGACCAGTATCGCAGGATTTTCGCTGCTAAAAATCCCGAAAGTTTGAGACTGACAAATATTCGGGTTGATAATATGTCCGGAACACTGGAGCCGGGCGATTTAGTGTTTGTAGATATATCTATAAACAAATATGACGGAGATGGCGTGTATCTGTTTATGGTTGGAAATCATCTCCATCTGAAAAGACTACAAATGGTCGGAAATAATCTACTCGTAATCTCTGACAATCGGCAGTATAAGAGTTGGGAAATCTCCCCCAAAGACAGAACAAGCCTAGTAGTCATCGGCAAAGTCTTAATAGGACAGTCTCAGATTTTCCAAAGGTTTTAGAAAAAAGGTCGTCTGAATTTTTAGACGACCTTTTGTTTTGGTGAAAATAGTAGCTGTTTATTTCAATATAGGATATAGTTAGCTAACTAAACTAAGTTTAAGGTCTTAATCATGTTCCAAGCAAATATACATCAGGCAAAAACCAATCTCAGCCAATTGATCCAAAAAGCTGAGGCAGGCGAAACAGTCATTATAGCCAAGGCAGGAAAACCCTGCGTTCAATTGACCGGTATTGTCAAACAAGAGCGGAAAGCAGGCGGTCTGAAAAAATTCAGCAATTCCCAAAATACCGATATTTCCAGAATCCTTGAAAGTGATGACGATACCGCAGATTTATTTGAGGCTTCTTCGCTATGAGAAAGATTCTGTTAGATACGCACGTTTTACTGTGGTGGCTGATGGATGATGACAAATTAGGCGAAAATGCCCATAAAATAATCAGAAATCCCAATAATCTGATTTTTGTCAGTGCAGCAAGCATTTGGGAAATTTCCATCAAATTAAATAAAGGGCTGCTGAAACTGCCTGAAGAATTTTTTGATATTACAGAGCAACAAGATTTTGAGAATCTGCCTATAGATTTCTTCCATGCTAAACAAGCAGGATTACTCCCTCCGATACACCGAGATCCCTTTGACAGAATGCTGATTGCCCAAACTCAAGCGGAAGGCTTAGAACTGATGACTGTTGACGGATATATCCCTCAATACGGAATCAGGGTAATTGATGCAAGCAAGTAAAAATATATTTCAAACACAAAAGGTCGTCTGAAATTCAGACGACCTTTTTTCAATCCTAAGCATCTTATTACCTTTAAAATATAACCATTATAATCAATACGTTATTTAATTTTAAATGTAAAAATTTAGCTTTGGCTAATATTTTTCTTGCAATATTTGTTACCTATGGCTAATATACGTACATCAAAGTTCTTTAACAGTTTGGAACGAAGCAACCGGCCTTCGGAGTTATTTCGGCTTAAAAAGTCCGAAACAACGGGCGTAGAAAAGGCGATCGAGCCTTTGGGTAAATCGGATAAACGGTTGTGGGCAGCATTCAACCTGCCCAAAAAAAATGCCGCGCATCCGGGTAGCCTGATGAGAGGGTCCGGTAACAGGCGGCAAGTTGGACGTATTTTTTAATCGGGACGTAATCCCGATGCAGCAGCGATAATCTGCGGACAAGCTGCAAAATACATTTTGATTTTTCTTTTGCCCGCCATGAGCGGGTATTTATCGGATAAATCCGATAGGGCGTATGCCCAAATGTTCAGACGGCTCTACCCGTCTTTAAAGGTGTATCCAAATCCAAGCCCACTTCTTGCACAAGTGGGTTTCCGTTTAGATTCATCCGAAATAATCAGACAGTTTATTATAGTTCAAAGGTGCGGTTATGACAAATATGACAAAGGATGAAATTAAAGCCCTGCAAATCAAAGCAGCAGAAATCAGTGATCATTTTGAAAAACGCTCGGCGGTTTATGTGCGATCGGGACAGGAAATTTATGAGGCGAACCGTGAGAATCACGATGACGCATTCGTCACATCGTGCATCGCGAACGACTACTGGTGGAAGTTTGAGTGGTATCTGAAAGGCAGCGATCTTTGGAAAGATAGCGATTTTGACGATATTGATGAGATTGCTGCGGAGTTTGAGGGGTGGTTTGCAGGATTTTGTCAGAAGAAATCGGCAAATTGACAGCACCTGTCGGCTGTATGTGCTGTATATGACTGTATGTGGTTGTCTGTGGCTGTATATCAGGATAAAATAAAGTCGTCGGGTGCGCCAAGAACCGACGGCTGCTTTATATTAAGTTGTCTTAGACTGCTACCAAGCAGGAATCGAAGCAAATAAAAGCAAAACTAATACTGCAATTTTTATTATTTTCACGAGGCTCCACCTCCTTTCGGGCGGTTCGATGCCGTGATACGCCTGACTTTCTCAGGGTGCGGGCGTATCGGTGCAGTCCGACCGCCTGACGTGATTATACTGTTCTGAATAAGCGGGTTTTGTTTTTGGGTCGTTTGAAGATGGCTTCAGACGACCTTTTCTACCGCCTAGCTACACAAAAGGCGGCGGGCAACTCAGCGGCTCGAGAGAAAGGAAGACTGAGCGGTTCCGATACCGTCCGTGTGTGATGTTGTGTGAACAAGCACTTTGCCCGTGAACAACCAGCAGTAGCGGGAGGGTAAAAATCGGCGGCATGGCAGTTATCGCGCTTTGCCGTTTTGAGCGATGCCCTGATAAGGCTGACTACCGGCAATAGGTCGGGGAGCAGGTGGAAGCCCTGCATTTCAGCCTGTTTTGACGGAGACGCAAAATGAAGCAAGAGAACGACGCCTTAGTACGACTGAAGGCAAACATAGATGCCAAACTGCGCCATGCAGTGGAATACCGCCGCGATCAGGAAGAACGTGAAATGCTGGAGCGCATGATTTCACGGGGCGTGATTCCCCAAGACGATTACAGCAAGGAGGAACGGAAACTGCTGGTTAAGGCGTTCTTCGCCAGTATTTTCGGGCAGAAACAGGTTTCCATCGTGGAGGCAACACAAGAGGTTGAATCTGTATTGAGGGGAATTTTAAAGGCTAGAGGATAAACATTATTTTATCGAACTCTTGAGGCTTCCCGTGTCGTATGTATCGCCGCAAGCATCAATCAAACGTCCTGCCTGACATTAAGGGCTGACTACCGGCAACAGGTCGGGGAGCAGGTGTAAGCCCTGCAATTAAATTCTGAGGTCGTCTGAAAACGTTTCAGACGACCTTCACTTTATCTAAAAGCGAAAGGAAGCAACATGAAAAAACTCCGCAAGCCCGTCAAACAGATCGTCATCGGGGCATATCAAAGCATGAGAGCCGCTGCACAGCAGGTTGACCTGCTGATGAAGGGCAATGGTGATTTATGTGTGAACATTGTCCAAGAAGGAAGAAAGTTCCAAGTTCGGACGGTCATATGGCAATGAAAAAACCGCTTTCTTACGAAAGCGGCTTTTTCGGAGATGGATAATCTCGCGTAGGGGTACGCAGATTATCCTTTTTTTCGTCTTTGGTTTCAATACCCGCATCGGCGGGTCTTTTAAAAGGTGTGTGTATGAATAAATCTTTGGGTTTGCTGGCGGCCGCCATGCTGGGAGCTGCTCCTGCGGCTTTTGCCGACGATGTGTTGGCGGGTGATGCTCGCTTGGCGTGCGAGGCGGTTTTGTGTCTGTCTTCGGGCGACCGTCCGAGCGAGTGTGCGCCGTCGATTAAGCGTTATTTTTCGATCCGACACAAGAAATTGGGAGATACCCTCAAAGCACGTCGGAACTTCTTGAAGATGTGTCCGGCAAGTTCTGAAAATCGGGAAATGGCTGGATTAGTAGATGCCATCGCGGAAGGAGCCGGTCGTTGTGATGCAAAAGAGTTGAATCGAATGATGCGTTACTCGGCATGGGAAGAGGTTTGCGAACAGAAAACCTATAACCGCCTTGGTCGAAACTACACGAAACAGGAAAACTGTCAGATGGTTAAAAAATTCCGTGTCCGTCCCGATAAACCGCAATACTGCAAAGCATATTTTGAACATGGTTGGACAACCACTGGCGACAAGGTGCGTTATGTAGGCGAAGAGAAAACCGGTGGTCGTTGGGTTGATGTTCACTGAAAATTTCACTCCTGCTCTACATCGGCATAATGTTTAGCAGTTTATGCAGCTCTTCCGAAAGGTGAGAGCTGCTTTTTTACAAACGAAAGCCTGTTCAAGGGCGAGCAGGTTTCTTTTTGTGAAAAATCATTACAAACGAAAGGTTATGCCATGAAGGAAGTCCATTTTATTGCCCAGGGTAAGGGCGGGGTCGGTAAATCTACGATTGCTGCATTTACCGCCGACTACTTGAAAAACGCCGCAGCCGCAGCCATGCCTGTCCCTATGTTCTGCTTCGATACAGACCCTGTAAACCAAACCTTTCTGCGTCATCAGGCTTTCAAACCCGAGCTGGTTAAAATCATGACGGAACACAATACCATCAATTCGCGAAATTTTGACGGCTTGGTGGAAAAATTAGTATTCGAAGAAGGTATAGCCATTGTTGACAACGGCGCGGCAACGTTTGTGCCGTTGATGTCCTATATGGCGGAGAACTCAATTCCGGAGTTGTTGGCCGAGAATAATGTGAGAATGGTAATTCATGTGCCACTGACGGGCGGACAGGCATTGAACGACTGTATTACCGGGTTAGTACAGATACTGAAAAGCCTGAAAGCCGAGGTTGTTGTGTGGTTGAACGATTTTCGGGGAAACGTGGAGCAGGAGAAACCGTTTGACCAATTTAAAGTTTATAAAGAATTTAAAGACCAAATTATAGGTATCGTACATATTCCGAACCGCAATCCCGACACTTTCGGTAAAGACCTGGAGGAGATGACAAGTAAAAATTTATCACTGTCCGAAGCAATTACATCTGACACATTTGGCTTGATGCCGCGCCAGCGTCTGAAAACCGTACAGCGCGATTTGTGGCAACAACTGGATAAAGTCCCGTTCTTGGCAACGCAGCAAGCAGACGGAAGCGAGTGATGATGAATCAAGCCGATGTAGATGCCATTATTGCAGAAACATTCCGCCTGTCGGGCGTAAAGCTGACGGCGGACGATCCCATCATTCCCATCCTGCTGATAATGGAAGGCCGTCTGAAAGCTCTGTTTGCCGAGCAGCGCGTCCATACCCGTCAGGATTTTGACGAAATCACTGCCGAAATCGAAGAACCGCTGAAAGCGGCGGTTCAGATTGCGGAAGATTTGAAAACCTATCGGGCACAGATTCTGGCTGATCTGCTGGCAGGGTACGGCAAAGAATTGTCCGAAAGTGAAGGACGAATATCCAGTTCCATTCAACAAACAATTGCAAAGCAAACTCAGGCGCATATTGATGAAGTGGTAGCTAAAATGAATCGTTCTTGGTTAGTCGCTGCATTGATATTTTTTGCAATTATTCTTTTGGGGCTCTTTATTTCAAAATTTGTATAGGATTCATATGTTATCGGAATCAAGAATAAAGGTTGTTACCGAAAAAGTAGGTAGGTTGTTTGTCCCACATGAGGAACAATACCCACATTACAAACTGGTTCCGATTGATACAGACAGGCAGGGTTATCTCTGCCTGCTGTTTTATATCAACAGGAGCAATTTTTTGGTACTTGAGCCGCGTATTAAACGCTATGCGGCAGTTCGGCGGTTGTCGCTGCTGCTGGAAAATGCCCCCTATACGGTCTATGAAACAGTGAGGTAGCCATGAAAACTTATGACGTAAAAGAAGCGGCGCAATACTGTAAATGCCACCCCGAAACCATACGGGAACACATCCGCTCCGGCCGTTTGGCAGCCTCCATGCCCGGGCGGAAATACTGTATTACGCAGCCCGCACTTGACGCATTTTTGACCGAACTGGAAAATGCGCGGTTGCTGGCTTCACTCGAAAGTAGGAGTGGACAAAAATGCCGATCTATAAACGCGAAAATGGCGTCTATTACATTGACATCACAACGCAACGCGGTCAAAGAATTAGACAATCTTCTCGCACCAAAGACAAAAATGAAGCTCAAAGGCTGCATGACAAACTGAAACATGAATTGTGGCAGCAAGAACATTTCAACGAAAAACCGAAACGACTGTGGGATGAAGCGGCAGTTCGGTGGATTGAAGAGATGGGGGACAAGAAAAGCATCAGGGATGACATCAGCCGGCTGCGCTGCCTGGTTCATTTCAGAGGTGTCTTCTTGCACCATATGAGCCGTGATTTCATCATGCAGACCATCAACCGCATGACTTGTTCAGACAGTACCAAAAATCGCTATCTTGCCTTAATCCGTTCGATTTTGAATAAGGCGGAAAAAGAATGGGGCTGGCTGGACAATGTGCCGAAGTTGAAGCTATATCGTGAGGCCAAACGCCGTATCCGTTGGCTGAAGCATGAAGAAGCCCAAAGGCTGATTGATGCCCTGCCGGAATATATGGCAGATATGGCGGTCTTCAGCTTGGCGACAGGCTTGCGGCAACGCAATGTACTGGGGCTGAATTGGTCGCAGATCAATCTAAGCCGCAAGACGGCATGGATTGAGGCCGACGAAGCCAAAGCAGGACGCGCTATCGGCGTTGCCCTGAATCAGACGGCACTCGGTATATTGGAAAAACGGACGGGCAAACACCCGTCTTTTGTTTTTACTCTACCAAACGGCAAACCCGTGAAAAGCATCAGTTCGCGTATTTGGAAAAACGCATTGTCTCAGGCAGGCATTACCGATTTCAGATGGCACGATCTGAGGCATACTTGGGCAAGTTGGCTGGTACAAGCCGGCGTTCCGCTCGCCGCTTTGCAGGAAATGGGCGGTTGGGAAAACGTCGGGATGGTTCAGAAGTATGCCCATCTGGCTCCTGAACATTTGCACGGACACGCGGCTTTATTGGACAGTGTCGGTCTCGGTTTCGACACAAAACAGGCACACCCCAACATAGGCGATGGTAAAGAAAAAAACCTAAACGACTGTTTAGGCTTAGGAAAAGTGGTGGGTCGTGAGCGATTCGAACGCTCGACCAACGGATTAAAAGTCCGCTGCTCTACCGACTGAGCTAACGACCCGATAAGCTATGAATTATAGAAGGCGGAACTTTTTGTGTCAAGCAATTTTCTCAAAACAACAAGATTAAATCTTTAAATATTTGATTTTCCGATTATTCGCTTTAGCATAATCTTCAGCACTACAAGGTCGTCTGAAACCGTTCGAAAGGCTTTCAGACGACCTCTGCCCTTTATTCCACTACAATTTTCGGGAAGCGGCTGCTGAAATCTTTGCCTTTGTCTGCAATGGTCAGGGCGATTTGGAAGGCTGCGTCGGTGTAGATTTTGGCAATGGCGGGATGTTCGTCAAACAACTGTTTCGCCGCGCCGCCATCCATTGCTTCGCGTACGGGCAGGCTTAACGGGAGTTGTCCGAGCAGCGGGACATTCAGACGACCTGCCAAGTTTTTGCCGCCTTCAGAACCGAAAATAGCTTCGGTGTGGCCGCAGTTGGAGCAGATATGTACCGACATGTTTTCCAGTACGCCGAAAATCGGGATGTTGACTTTGTGGAACATATCGACCGCCTTGCGTGCGTCAATCAGGGCGATGTCTTGCGGCGTGGTAACGACGACCGAGCCGGTTACAGGGATTTTTTGCGACAGGGTGAGCTGGATGTCGCCAGTGCCTGGCGGCAGGTCGATGAAAAGGTAGTCCACTTCGTCCCACTCGCTTTGGAACATCAACTGCTGCAAGGCTTGGCTGACCATCGGGCCGCGCCAAACGACGGCTTGATCGGTATCGACCAGAAAGCCGATGGACATCACTTGGATGCCGCTGTCGGCTTCGACGGGAATCAGTTTTTTGTTTTGTTGGTCGGGTTTGCGGTCTTGCACACCCAACATGGTCGGTTGGCTGGGGCCGTAGAGGTCGGCATCCAGCACGCCCACGCGCGCGCCCATGCGTGCCATAGCGGTGGCGAGATTGGCGGTGGTGGTGGATTTGCCGACACCGCCTTTACCGGATGCAACGGCAATGATATTTTTGACGCCTTTGATGGTGGCAACGCCGGGCTGTACTTTGTGTGTTGTGATTTCAGTGTCAATGCTGAGGTGGATATGCGCATCGCGCGTGATGCCGATGACGGCTTCTTGCAGGCTGTTGGCGATTTCGGCGGCGATATGCCCGACGGGGAATCCGAATTTCAGTCCGATATGGAGGCCGTCGGAACGTTCTGCCAACAGTTTGACGGCTTTTTCGCTGCCGAGCGTGCGTTCGGTGCCGGGGATTTTTACTGCTTCGATTGCGGCGGAAATGGCGGGGATATTCATGTTGTTCTCTCTGATGCGGTGGCGTTTGAAACAGAACGAATGATACCGTATTGCCTTGTTCGGACGCAAAATATTGCGGGCTTGGCGTTTCAGACGACCTTTCGCATGAAACGCCAAGCCCGCGGGGAAATGCGTATAATGACCGCCTGACAACATTTGTAAGCATCAAAATTAAGATTATGGACATTTCCGATTTCGATTTCACCCTGCCCGACCGATTAATTGCCCAGCACCCACCCGAAGTGCGCGGCAGCAGCCGCCTTTTGGTCGCGCTGCCCGATATGCCGCTGCAAGACCGCGTGTTCGGCGATTTGCCTGATTATATTGAGGCGGGCGACGTTTTGGTGTTCAACAACACCAAAGTCATGAAAGCGCGGCTGTTCGGGCAAAAAGAGAGCGGCGGAAAAATCGAGGCCTTAATAGAGCGCGTTTTGGACAACCACACCGCGCTGGCGCACATCCGCTCGTCCAAATCGCCCAAACCCGGCACGAAGCTGATTTTCGAAGGCGATATTTGTGCCGTCATGGTGGAGCGTGCGGACGAACTGTTCTGCCTGCGCTTTGAAGGCGAACAAACCGTTTACGAGCTGCTGGAGCAAAACGGTCATTTGCCGCTGCCGCCCTATATCGAACGCGCTGCCGGCGCAGATGACGACACGCGCTATCAAACCGTCTATGCCAAACATCAGGGCGCGGTCGCGGCGCCGACGGCAGGTTTGCATTTTACAGACGAGCTTTTAGGTCGTCTGAAAGCCAAAGGCGTGGAAACGGCGGAAGTCACCCTGCACGTCGGCGCGGGAACGTTCCAGCCCGTGCGCGTGGACAAAATCGAAGAACACAAAATGCACAGCGAATGGTTTGACGTACCGCCCGAAACCGTCGCCGCCATCGAAGCCGCCCATACGCGCGGAAACAAAGTTTGGGCAGTCGGCACCACTTCCATGCGCGCCCTCGAATCCGCCGCTCGCGAGACAGGTCGTCTGAAAGCGGGACAGGGCGATACCGATATTTTCATTACGCCCGGCTACCGCTTCCGCGTCATCGACCGCCTGATTACCAATTTCCACCTGCCCAAATCCACGCTCCTGATGCTCGTCAGCGCGTTTTCGGGCATGGAACACATCCGTTCGGTGTACCGCCATGCGGTCGAACATGAATACCGTTTTTTCAGCTACGGGGACGCGATGGTTTTGGGGCGGAGAGAAACGGACATCGAGGATTAAAAGATACTGCTCCTCCTGCCGCCCTTCCCGCCCTGGAAATTTGCTTTTGAATCCGGCAACGGTTTTTAAACGCTTATTTCGTAAAATTTCCTATGGATTTCCTGCCCGCGCGGGAATAACGGCAGGAACCTTATTATTTCGGTTCGCCATCAGTCTCCCGGTTCAATATGAAACCAGCTTTATAGTGGATTAACTTTAAACCAGTACAGCGTTGCCTCGCCTTGCCGTACTATCTGTACTGTCTGCGGCTTCGTCGCCTTGTCCTGATTTAAAGTTAATCCACTATAATTCATGAAGTCGAACTTCAATTATTTGCATCTTCCTTTTCTTGATTGGTTTTCCTGAAAATTCGTCTAACAAAAACATAGGGAAGAAATATTGAAAGAAAATTCAAAGTCCCCTGAATAAAATTCAAATTCCAACTGTATTTATTGATATAGCTGAGAAGGAACATATCGGATAAAAAATATAGAAATTGATAACAAGCTATGACCAATATTACAAAAAATATAAACTGCTTCCAATTGTTCATAGAATCCCTCACGCCATTTCCAAAAGTTCCGACGCTGCCAACGATAAATCCCTTCCCTTGCTTCTTCATGCTTTTCCTGATTGAAGCCGGTCGGTAGGTTTTTCAATAACAAATATTCATTTATTCATTCTTGCCGATGCGTTCTAAAGCTTTTCCCGAGTCATCCGTACTTATTCCCTATCAAACACACCTTATAGTGGATTAAATTTAAATCAGGACAAGGCGACGAAGCCGCAGACAGCACAGATAGTACGGCAAGGCGAGGCAACGCCGTACTGGTTTAAAGTTAATCCGCTATACATTCAGCCGCAGCTTGATGTCGTCTAAAAACGGGGTTACGTTGGGGTTGATGATGGAAGGTCGTCTGAAAACTTTTCAGACGACCTTTTCCACATCCGCATCTCAAACGTGATGGATAACCAGCTTCTTGCCCTGATAGTCCAATACGTCGACATCCATATCAAACAAATCTTTAATATTTTCAGCGGTAAAGATGTCGTTCGGCGCGCCAGTCATGGCGACTTGTCCGTTTTTCATGGCGACGACGTGGTCGGCGTAGGCGGCGGCTTGGTTGATGTCGTGCAGGACGACGACGGTGGTGCGCTTGTGTTCGCGGGTCAGCCGCTGGAGCAGCTGCATGAGGGCGCGGGCGTGGTACATATCGAGGTTGTTGAGCGGTTCGTCCAAGAGGACGTAATCGGTGCTTTGGCAGAAGACCATGGCAATCATGGCGCGTTGGCGTTGTCCGCCGGAGAGTTCGGTCAGGTAGCGGTTGGCGAAGCTGTCCAGTTTGAACTCGGAAAGTGCGTTTTCGACGATAGCAAGATCTTTGGGGGTCGGTCTGCCTTGGTGGTAGGGATAACGCCCGAACATGAGCAGGTCGCGAACGGTAATGCGGCTCATGACGCTGTTTTCTTGGGTCAGGATGGAGAGCGTTTTTGCCAGATCGGCGGTGGGCGTGGTCGAAACATCTTTGCCGGCGTAACTGATGCTGCCCTGTTCCAGCGGGCGGAGGCGCGCCATGAAGGAGAGGAGCGTGGATTTGCCTGCGCCGTTTGGACCGATGAGCGCGGTAATGCCGCCTTCGGGGATGTCTAGGCTGACGTTGTTGAGGATGGGGTTGCCGCCGATGTGGAAGCTGACGTTGCGGATGGTAATCATGATGGGTGTGATGTGTGGATTTGTTTTCAGACGACCTCCGAACATGAGAGGTCGTCTGAAAAGGATGGGCTTCAGATTTCGCGAACGATGACGAATTGGGGATTGTCTGCCAAATCAATCAAGAAGGCTTTAACACGCGCCTGCCAGAGTTCGCCGAAGCGTTTGAGTTCTTCTGCGGTGGCGGTGCCGCTGACGGCTTTGGGCATGATGTCGCGCATTTCGGGGGCGAAGGGCTGCATGGCGGCGTTGAGGCTGACGGCGACGGTTTTGCCGTTGTCTTTGCGGCGCAGGGTCAGCGTGCCTTCGATGTCGGCATCGAAACTCAACAGGTTGCGGCGGGCGAAGCGTCCTTGCGGGCCGACGCCGCCGAAGCCGGTTTCGGGAGCGGCGCCGGTTAAAAGTTGGACGACGGATGCGGTAACGCCGACCGTGCCTTCGTCGCGCGCGCCCTGCATGGCGGCTTCGATTCCGCCGCGCTGCGGCAGGTCGCTGCCGTAAAGTGCTTTCAAGCCTTTAAGCGTCATGAGGTACGCGCCTGCGACGGTGGGACAGGAGTGTCCGCACAGGCGGACGGCATCGGCGTAGCGATACTGCATGATGCCCTCCTCTGCCGCGCCGAGAAATTCGGCGAGCGCGTCTTGGACGGTCAGCGTCGGGGCTTGCTCGAAAAATTCGGGGAAATGTTCTTGAGTCATGATTTATCCTTTACCTATCAACGGTCGTCTGAAAAACGGATTCGGTTTTCAGACGACCTACCGCTTGCGTTTCAGCACCAAATATAAAAACACCAGCCCGCCCGCAAATTCAACCACTACGCTCAACACCGCCTTCATGCCGAGCAGGTGTTCGAACACGGTTTGCCCGCCGACCAGCAGGATGCCGCCGACGCACACCGTCATCGGCAGCCGCACGCTATGGCGCACGCTCGGGGCAAAATGGTTGGCAAGCGCGGCAGCTAGAAGGCCGAAGAAGCTGACCGGCCCGACCACCGCCGTCGCCGTCGCCACGAGCGCGGCAATCCAAAGCAGCAGCCACAAAGTATTGCGCGTGTAGTTTATGCCCAAATTAATCGTTTGGTCGCGTCCCAAAAGATGGACGTCCAGACGGTGCCGCTCGCGCCAAATCACCACCGCGCTCGCCAGCAGAATCAGCGCGCCCACGCCCAAAAGCTCGCTGTGGACGGTATTGAAGTTCGCAAACATATTCGCCTGCGCCGCCGTAAATTCCTCCGGATCAATCATGCGCGTCAGCAGCGAAGAGAGGCTGCGGAACAAAATCCCGAAAATCACGCCAATCAAAATCATGCGCGACAAATCGCGTCCGCCCTGCCGGATGAGCGTGTAAAACAAAAGCAGCGAGCCGCCCATCATCATCACCAGCTCAAAGCCGAACTTGCCCGTCAGCGGCAGCGACGTATAGCCCACCCCGCCCAAGGCAAACAGCAAAAGCGTTTGCAAAAATACATACAGCGAATCGAAGCCCAAAATCGAAGGCGTAAGGATCGGGTTGTTCGTCAACGTTTGGAAAAGCTGGGTCGAAACCCCGACCGCATACGCCACCAGCAGCAAAGCCGCCAGCTTGGTCAGCCGCAGCTGCAACACAAAATCCCAATCGCCTTGGATGTTCAAAGTCAGGAACAAGGTGCAACAAGCGAGCAGCAAGATAAACGCCGCCCACAGCGGACGGGAAGAACCCTGCATAAACGCAACCTTGTTCGAGCGAAGCGCGCTACGCTTGTTTTCAGACGACATGGGCAGGCTTCCTCAACAAAATCCACAAGAACAACACCGTACCCAACACACCGAACACGGTTGAGACCGGAATCTCAAACGGGAACACAATCACGCGTCCCAAAATATCGCACAAAAGCACCAGCGACGCACCGAGCAAAGCCACCGCAGGCAGGCTTTGGCGCAGCTTGTCGCCCATCAGGCGGCTGATGATGTTCGGCACGACCAGCCCGATAAACGGAATATTGCCGACCGTTACCAACACCAGCGACGTAATCAGCGCGACAATCACCAAGCCGACCCACAACACCGCCGTCCGGTTCAGACCCAGATTCACGCTCACCGTTTCGCCCAAGCCCAAAATCGTCAGCTGGTCGGCAATCAAATACGCCGTCAACGCCAAGCCGCCCGTCAGCCACAACAATTCGTAACGCCCCAACAGCACGCCCGAAAAATCGCCCTGCTGCCACACGCTCAACATCTGCATCATCTCAAACTCATACGCGATAAACGTCGCCACCGCCTCGATAACGCCGCCGAAAATAATCCCCACCAGCGGCACCATCAACTGCGCCGTCGGCGGCAAACGGCGTATCAGCATCATAAACACCAGCATCCCCGCCAACGCCGCCGCAGCCGCCACCGACATTTTCGCCGTCAGCCCGGCAGCCGGAAACATCAGCGTCATCACCAACACACCCAACGCCGCGCTCTGACTTGCGCCCACCATAGACGGCTCGACAAAACGGTTGCGCATCAAAATCTGCATAATCATCCCCGCCACCGCCATCGATGCCCCCGTCAGCACAATCGCAAACGTGCGCGGCAGGCGGCTGACCAGCATCAATTCCGTGCTGTCAGACAAAGTCCAGCGAAACACATCCGCCCAGCGGAAATCGCCGACGCCCACCGACAGGCTGACGAGAAACAGCACCGCCAGCACAAAGCAGTTGATTAAATTTAAAGATAAAGGTTTGACGGACATAAGGAAAAAATGTGAAATATTTAAAACACGGCAACAGCCATGTTCGGCAATGTAATGCATCTTCGCCCTCTTACAGCATGAGAGGACACTTTGAATTTCGGCGTCTTTTAAAACAATCTCATCCTAAATACCTCATCGCTTCAGGATATGGCAAAGGACAAAATTGCTGTTATGGCAATCAAGGTCGTCTGAAAATAAATCAGGCAACACCTTAATAAAATTCTGATACAAACCAAAAATCGTGCTAACGATAACATTTACTACAAAAAGAGACAATATTTATTCGAATAATAACCATTCTTGATGAAAACAAAGTTTGCCGGCATAGAATCCCATTAATAGGAATCTCCGTTTCCGCACAAATCTACTGTATCTTTCCAAATCCCATTTGCTATAAAATTCCCCGATACAACCCCTTTCAGACGACCTCATCATGAACGACCACCAACTGCTCCGTTACAGCCGCCACATCCTTCTCGACGAAATCGGTATCGAAGGACAGGAAAAAATCCTTGCCGCCCGCGTCCTCGTCGTCGGCTGCGGCGGGCTGGGCGCGGCAGCACTGCCGTACCTTGCCGCATCAGGCGTTGGCAAACTCATCATCGCCGACCACGACGCCATAGACAATACCAACCTCCAACGCCAAACCACCTTCACCGAAGCCGACATCGGACAAGCCAAAGCGCAAGTGATGGCAGGTCGTCTGAAAGCCGTCAACAGCGCGTGCGACATTACCGCACTGACCGAAAAACTGAACGAAACCCGCCTAACCGAGCTCATGCATACCGCCGACATCGTCCTCGACTGCACTGACAACTACCCCACCCGCCAAGCCATCAACCGCGCCGCCGTCGCCACCCGTACCCCGCTGGTTTCCGGCGCTGCCGTGCGTTTTGAAGGACAAATCGCCGTGTACCGCCCCGATTTGCCTGACAGCCCTTGCTACGCCTGCCTGTTTGACGGAGATACCGCCGATGACGGCGCCTGCGCCCTGTTCGGCGTATTTTCTCCGTTGGTCGGCATCATCGGCGCCACCCAAGCCGCAGAAGCCCTCAAACTCCTCACCGGCGTAGGCGAACCGGCACACGACAAACTGAAAACTTACAACGCACTTACCGGCAAATGGCAAGAATTCCTCTTCACTCAAAATCCCGACTGCAATGTGTGCGCCAAAGCCAAATCAGACGGAACATGCCGATGATCGTATGCAGAACTTGGATTCTATGATCAGGTTCAAACGAGCATTAAAATATTATCAGCCGCCATTCTCTGCCGACTAATCATCACTGCCACACTATAAAAGTCACTGCCACACTATAAAGGTCACTGCCACACTATAAAGGTCACTGCCACACTATAAAGGTCACTGCCACACTATAAAGGTCACTGCCACACTATAAAGGTCGTCTGAATATATTTGAAATACGCGAAATCCAACCTATTGATTTTTTGATCATAAAAAAAGGCAAACCCGATTGAGTTTGCCTTTTTTTATTACCAGCCTTAATGCACGTCTTTCCAATATTCTTTTTTCAGGAAGTATGCCAGAGGCAGCATTACTGCAAGCAAGAACATCAATACGATATAGCCTGTACGTTTGCGCTGGAGCTGCGCCGGCTCGCCCATGTAAACCAAATAGTTCACCAAATCGCGTACATAAGCATCGTACTCTGTTTGGACGACTTTGCCGTTTGGCAAACGACGGCTGTGCGCGCCGGTAGATTCCCAATAGAGCTTGGGTTTCAATTCGCCATGTTCGTCTTTCACCATGACCGGCTGACCTTTGGCATCCAGCTCAACCGCTTGAACGCCTTGTTGCTCCCACAAGGGATGAGGCATGCCGACTTTGTCGAATACGACGTTGTTCCAGCCGCTTGGACGGGTCGGGTCTTTATAGAAGCCGCGCATATAGGCATACAGATAATCCGCGCCTTTAGAACGGGCAATCAGCGTCAGATCCGGAGGAGCCGCACCAAACCATTTGGCAGCATCTTTAGGATTCATCGCCGCCAACATGACATCACCGACGTTGTCTGTTGTAAACATCAGGTTTTTCTTGATTTCTTCATCAGTCAAACCGATGTCCTTCAAACGGTTGAAACGCATACCGCTTGCCGAGTGGCAGGATAAGCAGTAGTTGGTGAAAATTTGAGCACCGTGCTGCAAGCTGACTTGGTCGCGCAGGTCAATCTCGACTTTTTCATAGTGTCCGCCACCGCTGGCGACGGCGGCACTCATAGGCACTGCCAGTAACAAGGCAGCAAACCAGTTTTTCAGGGTATGTTTCATTTTCGCTGCCCTCATCAGATATTGGTTGCAAACAGGTAAGCACCCACTGCGGTAATACCGACATAAACAAAGAACATGATTTTTTGTTTAGTGGTGCTCATGGTTACGCGTTCCGGAACCGGTTTGTTTGTATCCAGTTTGGTATAGAACGGCATACCCAGGAAGAATGCAAAATAGACGACGGACAGGATGCGCGCAACCAAAGTACGGGTATCGGTTGCCACCATCGCCCCCAAAATACCCAAACCGATAAAGGCAATGATGAACAGAACCAACGCAGTTTTGAAAATCGGACCGCGATAGCGGACGGATTTAACTTCACCCTTATCCAACCAAGGCAACAGGGCAATCAGGACAACTGCCGCGCCCATACCGATTACACCCCAAACCTGAGTACCGAGGAATGAAGGAATCGCACGCAAAATGGCGTAGAACGGGGTAAAGTACCATACCGGTGCAATGTGCGGCGGTGTTTTCAGCGCGTTTGCCGCGTCAAAGTTCGGGGCTTCAAGGAAGTAGCCGCCTCCTTCGGGGGCGAAGAACAATACGGAGCAGAAAACAATCAGGAATACGACAACGCCCAAGATGTCTTTGACGGTGTAGTACGGATGGAAAGGAATGCCGTCGAGCGGAACGCCGTTTTCATCTTTGAGTTTCTTGATTTCCACGCCGTCAGGGTTGTTCGAACCCACTTCGTGCAGGGCGATGATGTGTGCCACGACCAAACCGAGCAACACCAGCGGTACGGCAATAACGTGCAGTGCGAAGAAGCGGTTCAGGGTAACGTCGGAAACGTTGAAGTCGCCGCGGATCCAAGTGGACAAGTCAGGCCCGATGACAGGGATGGCGGAGAACAGGTTAATAATCACCTGCGCGCCCCAGAAGGACATTTGACCCCAAGGCAGCAGGTAGCCCATAAAGGCTTCGGCCATCAATGCCAAGAAAATCAGGGAACCGAAAATCCACACCAATTCGCGCGGTTTTTTGTACGAGCCGTAAATCAGGCCGCGGAACATGTGCAGGTATACGACGATGAAGAAGAAAGATGCGCCTGTGGAGTGCATATAGCGGATAATCCAGCCGCCGGACACGTCGCGCATGATGTACTCTACTGCGGTAAAGGCAGCAGGCAGGTGATAGGCGTTCAGGTTGCCGTCCGGTTTATAGTTCATGGTCAGGAAGATACCGCTGACGATTTGAATCACGAGGACGAGCAGAGCCAAAGAGCCGAAGTAGTACCAGAAGTTGAAGTTCTTCGGCGCGTAGTATTGAGCCAAATGCTCATTCCACATTTTAGACAGGGGGAAACGAGCGTCCGTCCAGTCTAACAATGCTTTTGCTTTGCTATTGGTTTGGTTTGCCATAATTATCGTTCCTTATTTTTAGTCTTCGCCTACCAAGACTGTCGTATCGCTCAGATATTTGTAGGGCGGAACAACCAGGTTGGTCGGTGCAGGAACACCTTTATATACGCGGCCTGCCATGTCGAATTTCGAACCGTGGCAAGGGCAGAAGAAACCGCCTTTCCAGTCCGCCCCCAAATCCGCAGGGGCAACGTCTGGACGGTAGGTCGGCGAACAGCCCAAGTGGGTACAGATACCGATGGCTACAAGGATGTTCGGCTTAATCGAACGGGTCTCGTTTTTACAGTTTTCGGGCTGATGATCCACATCAGAATTAGGGTCGACAACCGCACCGTTCAAACTTTTCAGGTCTTTGAGCTGCTGATCGGTACGGTTAACCACCCAAATCGGTTTACCTTGCCATTCGGCAGTCAACATTTGTCCGGATTCGATTTTGCTGACATCGATTTCGACGGGAGCACCTGCGGCCTTGGCTTTTTCCGACGGGAAAAAGCTTGCCACGAAAGGCGTAGCTACGCCCAAAGCCGCCACACCGCCTGCGCCGCACGTAGCCAGCGTCAGAAAGCGGCGGCGGCCGCTATTGATTTCTTGATTATCCATTATTCAGTCGTCCTAAAATTTTGGGAATACCGAGCCATTAAACGATGTAATTCTACCTAGTTTACCGTGATACTCAAAGCATTATTTAAATTAAGGTAAATTTTCATGACGATTATCAAGGCTTAAGCGGGATTATCTTCGTCGAAATGACAGACTTCCAACTCAAAATGCTGTGCCACGGCTTCGCCCAGGGCGCGGATGCCGTAACGCTCCGTCGCATGGTGTCCCGCGCTGACAAACGCAACGCCTGTTTCATTGGCAAGATGAAACTGCGCCTCCGAGATTTCTCCGGTCAGATAGGCATCGACGCCTTCGTCTATGGTCGTCTGAAAAAATCCCTGCGCACCGCCGGTACACCATGCGATGCGTTTGATTTCGCGAGACATATCGCCGACGGCTACGGGCTGCCGCCCCAACGCTGCAGCAATGTGTTGCAACCATTCAGCCAAAGTCTGCGGTGTTTTCAGACGACCTATATTCAACAGGTTCTGTTCGCCGAACCGCCTTTCGACTTCCCAACCCAACTTATCGGCAAGCTGCGCGTTGTTGCCCAACACAGGGTGCGCATCCAGCGGCAGGTGGTAGCCCGCCATATTGATTTGGTGTTGCAATAATGTTTCGATGCGCACTTTTTTCCAGCCCGTAATCGTTACCGGCTCGCTTTTCCAAAACATCCCGTGGTGCACCAAAAGCATATCCGCGCCCTGCTCCGCAGCGAAATCAACCGCCGCCTTGCTTGCCGTTACCGATGTCGCTATTTTGCCGACTTCCGCCCTGCCCTCGACCTGCAAACCGTTGGGCGCATAGTCTTTGAACATTCCGACCTGCAACACCTCGTCGCACCACACCAAAATATCACTGCGTTTCGCCATATCATTCCTTTCAACACATAGCGGATTGAATTTCACAGGACAAAGCGAAGCAACGCCATCCCTGTTTCAAATAAATTCACCGCATTCATACAAAATCGGACGCACATTCTAACCGCAAACCCTGACGCGTCCCAATCCCCACGCCGTTCGACACGCGCCCGCATTTACACCCCGGCATGAAATATTTTAATATTGCCCGTTTCAAGAGGTCGTCTGAAAGCGTGAAAACCAATGGATTCCATCATCGAACTGCGCCATCTTAAAACCCTGCTGGCACTCGAAGAAACCGGCAGCGTATCCCTTGCCGCCAAGCGCGTCTTCCTGACCCAATCCGCCCTTTCGCACCAAATCCGCGCGCTTGAAAACTATTACGACACCCCTCTGTTTGAGCGCAAATCCACGCCCTTGCGCTTCACGCCCGCCGGCGAACGCCTGTTGCGGCTCGCACGCGAACTCCTCCCGCAAGTTTCCGCCGCCGAGCGCGACCTCGCCCGCATCATCGAAGGCGAAGCAGGCGAGTTGCGGCTGGCAGTCGAATGCCACACCTGTTTCGACTGGCTCATGCCCGCAATGGGCGAATTCCGCCCCATGTGGCCGCAAGTCGAATTGGACATCGTTTCCGGCTTTCAGGCAGACCCCGTCGGACTCCTGCTGCAACACCGCGCCGATCTCGCCATCGTATCCGAAGCCGAAAAGCAAAACGGCATCAGCTTCCGCCCCCTGTTTGCCTACGAAATGGTCGGCATCTGCGCCCAAGACCACCCGCTTGCCGCCAAAACCGTTTGGGAAGCAGAAGACTTCATCGGCGAAACCCTCATCACTTATCCCGTTCCCGACGAAATGCTCGACCTGCCCAAAAAAATATTGTTACCCAAAGGCATCAACCCGCCGCGCCGCCGCAGCGAACTGACCATCGCCATCATCCAACTCGTCGCCAGCAAACGCGGCATCGCCGCCCTGCCCTACTGGACCGTGATGCCCTATCTCGAAAAAGGCTACGTCGTCCACCGCCAAATCACCGCCAACGGCCTGCAAAGCGAACTCTACGCCGCCACGCGTACCGAAGACGCCGACAAAAGCTATCTCGACAACTTCTGCCAAATCGTCCGCGAACGCAGCTTCGCCGATCTCCCCGGCTTGAGCGAACTGACAATGCCCGGACAGGATTGATGTTTTCTTGAAACAGGGTGTCGCGACATTCACGCACTTCGATTTCCATATCAAAAGGTCGTCTGAAAACCCAAATCTCAGGTTTTCAGACGACCCTTGCCCGACAGACACATATTATAAAGTTATAGTGGATTAAATTTAAACCAGTACGGCGTTGCCTCGCCTTGCCGTACTATTTGTACTGTCTGCGGCTTCGTCGCCTTGTCCTGATTTAAATTTAATCCACTATATAAAGCAGCCCCATGACCGTTAAACCGCATTAATCCCCACAAACACAGGCTAACCGTTTTCAGACGACCTTTATGTTAGAATAGGTCGTCTGAAACCTAGCAATCCGCAAGGAAACACTATGCAAACCTTAGACCCCGAGCTGCAACAGCGCGCGGCGCATATCAAGCTGCTGATATTGGATGTGGACGGCGTTTTGACCGACGGACGCATCTTTATCCGCGACGACGGCGAAGAAATCAAATCGTTCCACACTCTGGACGGACACGGTCTGAAAATGCTTCAGGCAAGCGGCGTGCAGACTGCGGTTATCACAGGTCGGGACGCGCCTTCCGTCGGTATCCGCGTCAAACAGTTGGGCATAAATTACTACTTCAAAGGCATTTCGGACAAACGCGCCGCCTATGAAGAATTGCGCGCGCAGGCGGGCGTAGAAGAAGCCGAGTGCGCCTTTGTCGGCGACGACGTGGTCGATTTGCCGGTGATGGTGCGCTGCGGATTGCCGGTTGCCGTCCCCGACGCGCATTGGTTTGCGCTGCAACACGCCGCCTATATTACGAAACACGCGGGCGGCGCGGGCGCGGTGCGCGAAGTGTGCGACCTGATTATGCGCGCGAAAGGTACGCTGGGCGCGGCTTTGAACGAGTACATCAAATGAAAGTAAGATGGCGGTACGGAATCGCATTCCCTTTGGTGCTGGCGGTCGCGCTCGGCGGATTGTCGGCATGGCTGGGGCGCATCAGCGAAATCGACATTGAAGAAGTCAAACTCAACCCCAACCAGCCGCAATACACGATGGACGGCATAGACGGGCGGCGGTTTGACGAACAAGGTCGTCTGAAAGAGCATCTGAGCGCAAGAGGGGCGAAACAATTTCCCGAAAGCAACGACGTCCATTTCGAGCTGCCGCACCTCGTCTTCTTCCAAGAAGGCAGCCGGCTTTACGACGTCGGCAGCGACGAAGCCGTATACAACACCCAAACCAAACAACTCCTGTTCAAACACAACGTCGTCCTGACCAAAGCCGCCGATGCCAAGCGGCAGGCAGGCGTCGTCAAAACCGATCTCCTGCACGTCGATACCGAATCGCAATACGCCCAAACCGACACGCCCGTTACCTTCCAATACGGCGAATCGAGCGGCAACGCCGAAGGTCTGACGTATGACCACAAAAAAGGTTTGTTGAACTTCCCATCCAGAGTGAAAGCCACGATTTATGATACAAAAAATATGTAAGGCATGTGTTTTAACCGCATTTTTCGCCACCGCCCCCGCCTACGCCCTGCAAAGCGACAGCAAGCAGCCGATACAGATTGAAGCCGACCAAGGCTCGCTCGACCAAAACAACCAAAGCACCACCTTTACCGGCAACGTCATCATCAAACAAGGCACGCTCAACATCCGCGCAGGCAGCGTCAACGTCTCCCGCAACGACAAAGGCGAACAGTTCATGAAAGCCAGCGGCTCGCCCGTCCGCTTCAGCCAGACGCTCGACGACAACAAAGGCACGGTTAACGGACAAGCCAACAACGTAACCTACTCCTCCGCCATCAACCTCGTTACCCTGACCGGCAACGCCAAAGTCCAACGCGGCGGCGACGTTGCCGAAGGCGCAGTCATCACCTACAACACCAAAACCGAAGTCTATACCATTAACGGCAGCTCCAAAACAGGTGCCAAATCCGCCGCCAAATCCGGCAGGGTCAGCGTCGTCATCCAGCCGTCCAGCACCCAAAAAACCAAATAACCAATATCTGACAACACAAAAGGTCGTCTGAAAACCAGCATAGCAAGTTCCCAAAACACCTTTTCAGACGACCTCCGAACCAAGAGTCATTTATGAGCGAAAACACCAGCCGCCTCGTCGTTCAAAACCTGCAAAAAAGTTTCAAAAAACGCCAAGTCGTCAAAAGCTTCTCCCTCGAAATCGAAAGCGGCGAAGTCATCGGCCTGCTCGGCCCCAACGGCGCAGGCAAAACCACCAGCTTCTACATGATCGTCGGACTCATCGCCGCCGACGCTGGCAGCGTTACCCTAGACGGACAAGAACTGCGCCACCTGCCCATACACGAACGCGCCCGCCTCGGCGTCGGCTATCTGCCCCAAGAAGCCTCGATTTTCCGCAAAATGACCGTCGAACAAAACATCCGCGCCATTTTAGAAATCAGCACCAAAGACAAAAGCCGCATCGACAGCGAAGTAGAAAAACTGCTCGCCGACCTCAACATCGGACACCTGCGCCACAACCCCGCCCCCTCCCTATCCGGCGGCGAACGCCGACGCGTCGAAATCGCCCGCGTACTCGCCATGAAGCCGCGCTTCATCCTCCTGGACGAACCCTTCGCCGGCGTTGACCCCATTGCCGTCATCGACATCCAAAAAATCATCGACTTCCTCAAATCGCGCGGCATCGGCGTACTCATTACCGACCACAACGTACGCGAAACCCTCAGCATCTGCGACAGAGCCTACATCATCAGCGACGGCACCGTCCTCGCCTCCGGCAAGCCGGACGACTTGGTCAACAACGAACAAGTCCGCTCCGTCTATCTCGGCGAAAACTTCAAATACTGATTCCAAATACCGACCATGACAAACCGCACACTAAATTGTGCGGTTTTTTTAAAATGAAGAAAGCACCCAAAGTGAGTTGACGCATTAAGTGTAAAGTGTTGAAATACACATTTAGTATAAAACCAACAAGCGTTCCCCAAAACGCCAAGCACGCCATAAAAACCTTTTCAGACGACCTCTTTGCCATCGAACCAAACTCGAGGACAAATGCCGTCCGAAATATAAAAAACAATCAACATACATTGCACCATGACCTTACTCGGCCTCAAACTCAGGCAGACCCAACAACTCAACCAACGTCTGCAACAATCCCTGCGCATCCTGCAAATGTCCGGCATCGAACTCGAACGCGAGGTCGAAGACTGGTTGCAGGACAATCCCCTGCTCGAACGACCCGAAACCGACGAATTTGCCGACGCAGAGTTCAATCACGGCACCACCATGCCGCACAGCAACCACCTCGGCGGCGACGATGCCGAAGACGCCTGGCTCAACATCGCCAAAGAAGAAGATTTCAACCAATACCTGCACGCCCAAGTGTGCGAACACCCCCTTTCCGACAAAGAAGCCGCCTACGTCCACATCCTTATCGACTTCCTTGACGACCAAGGCTATTTCACCGACAGCATCCAAGACGTTATCGACAACACGCCCTTGGAATGGATGCTGGACGAAGACGAGCTGCAAAACGCCCTCGACCTTTTGCAGACCTTCGACCCGCCCGGCGTTGCCGCCGCCGACCTGACCGAATCCCTGATGCTCCAACTCATGCGCCTGCCCGCCGGCCCCGCGCGTCAGGCGGCCGCCCACCTCATCCAAAGTTCACTGCACGATTTGGGCAAAAACCGCAAACAAAACATCATCCGCTTCCGCAAACTCTTTCCCGAAATCGACAGCGAAACCATAGAAGCCGCACTCGACATCATCGCCACGCTCAACCCCTACCCCGCCTACGGTTTCGCCTCCTCCGAACCGACCGCCTACATCCAGCCCGACGTTTGGGTCAAAGAAGGCAAAGACGGCTGGAAAGTCATCGGCAACGAAGCCGCCTGGCCCAAACTGCAACTCAACCGCGAATACTGCGAACTGATGAAATCCGCAGAAGACGGCGCACCCGAGTGGAAAGAAAAAATCACCGAAGCCAAGCAGCGCATCGACTCTCTCGAACTGCGCAAAAGCACCGTCATCCGCCTTGCCGAATACATCGTCAAAAATCAGGAAGACTTCTTCATCTTCGGCGAAATCGGACTCGCACCCATGCTTATGAAAGACGCAGCCGCCGAATTGGGGCTTGCCGAAAGCACCATTTCGCGCGCCGCCAACCAAAAATATTTGTCTTGCCCGCGCGGACTATTTGCGTTACGCTATTTCTTCACACAGGCAGTCAATTCCGAAGGCGACAAAGAAGGCCTGAGCCAAGGCGCGATTAAAGCCGTTTTGGGGCAGATTATCGAAAACGAAGACAGCAGCAAACCCCATTCCGACGAAACCCTTGTCCGCCTCCTCAAACAACAGGGCATAGACATCGCCCGCCGCACCGTCGCCAAATACAGAGAGTCGCTCGACATCCCGCCGGCACACAAACGCAAACTTACCGAATGACAGTTTTAAACCGCAGTTTTCCCGTTCCGTTTCTGACGGACTGAACCCCACCGAAGGAGCTGTATTATGAATCTGAAAATCACCGGTCTGAATTTCGACGTTACCGAGGCCATCAAAAACTACGTTTCCGAAAAATTGGAACGCATCAACCGCCACGCAGCCAACGCCATTTCCGTTACCATCACCCTTTCCGTGGAAAAACTCAATCAACAGGCTGAAGCAGACATCCATCTGGCGGGCAAAGACCTCCACGTCGAGGCCGTTGAACAAGATATGTACGCCGCCATTGATGTTCTGATGGACAAGCTCGACCGTGCAGTGCTGAAACACAAAGAAAAAAGCGGCGATGTCCGCAACACGGTAAAACCTGCCGCAGAATAAGCCTTGATTCAATAATAAAAGCGTCGTCTGAAAATTTTCAGACGACGTTTTTTGTTTTGGCCAAGTTTGAGAGCCAGTAATCTAGGGGCTGAACATAATGATTTGAATCCCACATAGGCGTTTTTCTGCGGGTAAAGCCCACGCCATACCGGTCAACAAGTATTGCAGTATGTTAGCCCCATCAGACCAAAATTTTGAAAAACCATTGTATTTAAGAAAGAAATTGTTTTCTTGTTCTGAATTCATGTCGAATTAGAAAAATAGAAAATATCCACGCCCACCTCCTTTGTTCATGAAAGCAAACTACGTTTTCAGATGACCCTCCCTCTCTTCACAAGAGTAAATGACACCGCCCGACTTACTCTCATTATTCAAATCTATTCGAAAAAATAAATACTTAAACCCATCCGAAAACCCACAATACCGCCCCGTTTCAAATCGTGCTATGGTTAATTTAATACGTTTGAAAAACATTAACTACCTTGTATTCTGATTACAAAGAAAGGCTTCAAAATGGATGGTTGGACTCAGACCTTGAGCGCGGGCTGGCTGCTGGGTATTGCGGCGATGGCGATCGTGCTGATTTTGCTGTTGATTGTGAAACTGCGTGTCCATGCGCTGTTGACCTTGGTGTCGGTGAGCCTGCTGACGGCGGTGGCGACGGGGCTGCCGATGGATAAGATTGTGAACGACGTTCTGCTGAAAAACTTCGGCGGTACGCTCGGCAGCGTGGCTTTGCTGGTCGGTTTGGGCGCGATGCTCGGGCGGCTGGTGGAAACTTCGGGCGGGGCGCAGTCGCTGGCGGATGCGCTGATTCGGATGTTCGGTGAAAAACGCGCGCCGTTTGCTTTGGGCGTGGCATCGCTGATTTTCGGCTTCCCGATTTTCTTTGATGCGGGATTGGTGGTGATGCTGCCGATTGTCTTCGCGACGGCGCGGCGCATGAAGCAGGACGTATTGCCTTATGCTCTGGCGTCTATCGGCGCGTTTTCGGTGATGCACGTTTTCCTGCCGCCCCACCCCGGTCCGATTGCGGCTTCGGAATTTTATTCGGCGAACATTGGGCAGGTGCTGATTTTGGGATTGCCCGTCGCCATGTTCACTTGGTATGTCAGCGGTTATCTGCTTGGGAAGGTTTTAGGACGTACCATCCGCGTTCCCGTTCCCGATTTGCTCAGCGGCGGCGCGGTGGACAACGACCGGCCGCAAACGCCTGCCAAGGCTTCGACCGTGGTCGGCATTATGCTGATTCCTATGCTGTTGATTTTTATGAACACAGGGCTGTCCACCTTAATCAGTGAAAAAGTCGTCAGCGCGGACGAACATTGGGTACAGGTGGCGCGCATGATCGGTTCGACCCCTGTCGCGCTGCTGATTTCGGTTTTGGTGGCACTTTATGTTTTGGGCAGCAAACGCGGCGAAAAGGCAAGCGCGCTGGAGAAAACGGTGGACGGCGCACTCGCCCCCGTTTGTTCGGTCATCTTGATTACCGGCGCGGGCGGCATGTTCGGCGGCGTGTTGCGCGCGTCGGGCATCGGTCAGGCGTTGGCGGACAGCATGGCGGATTTGGGCATACCCGTATTGCTGGGCTGTTTCTTGGTGGCATTGGCGCTGCGTATCGCGCAAGGTTCGGCAACCGTCGCGCTGACCACCGCCGCCGCATTGATGGCACCCGCCGTTGCCGCCGCAGGCTTCAACGACTGGCAACTCGCCTGCGTGGTTTTGGCAACCGCGGCAGGCTCGGTCGGCTGCAGCCACTTCAACGACTCGGGCTTCTGGCTGGTCGGCCGCCTTTTGGATATGGACGTACCGACCACGCTCAAAACATGGACGGTCAACCAAACGCTGATTGCCGCCATCGGCTTTTCAGTGTCGGCGCTGCTGTTTGCCGTGGTTTGAGGTCGTCTGAAAACGTTTTTAAGACGCTCTAAACCGTCTGCCCGACCTTATATCTTTCAAATCCAACAAAGGAAGAGAACATGACGACGCATTTTGTGATGATGGGCGTTTGCGGCTGCGGCAAGACCACCGCCGCCCTATCCCTGCAAAAACACCTCAACCAATGCCCCTACGCCGAAGGCGACGATTTCCACACCCAAGCCAACCGCGACAAAATGGGCGCGGGCATCCCGCTGACCGACGAAGACCGCTATCCGTGGCTGTGCAACCTGCGCGACTGGATGACGGAACAGGCGCAAAGCGGCGCGGCGTACACCATCGTTACCTGCTCCGCCTTGAAACGACAATACCGCGACATCCTGCGCAGCGCGCAAGGCAAAACCGCCTTCATCCACCTGACGCCGCCGCAAGCCATCAACCTCGAGCGCATGATGGCGCGCCAAGGGCATTATATGAAAGCGGGTATGCTGGATTCGCAACTGGAAATCCTGGAAGAACTCGGCGCAGACGAATACGGCGTCAAAATCGACAATCCCGGTTCGCCCGAAGCCGTAGAAGCCGATATTTTGGCGTGGGTCAAAGCGGAAGGTTTGTTGTGAAGAAAGTGTGTAAACAGGTATAAGGAAGGTCGTCTGAAAACAGATAGGTCACATTTCGACAAAACAAGTTTTCAGACGACCTTTCTCTTCGTCCGCCGCCATCCCGCATACCCAAACCCCTTATAAAAACAATACAATTCCGCTACAATAGCCCTTTGCATTTTTTCAGACGACCTTAGCGAAACGTCGTCTGAAACCGAAATACCGAAACCATAGAGAATCACAACATGACCGATTACAGCAAAACCGTAAACCTGCTCGAAAGCCCGTTTCCGATGCGCGGCAACCTCGCCAAGCGCGAGCCTGCGTGGCTGAAAAGCTGGTACGAGCACAAACGCTATCAAAAACTGCGCGAAATCGCCAAAGGCCGTCCGAAATTCATCCTGCACGACGGCCCGCCGTATGCCAACGGCGACATCCACATCGGTCATGCCGTCAACAAAATCCTCAAAGACATCATTATCCGCAGCAAAACCCAAGCCGGTTTCGACGCGCCTTATGTGCCGGGCTGGGACTGCCACGGCCTGCCCATCGAAGTGATGGTGGAAAAGCTGCACGGCAAAGACATGCCCAAAGCGCGTTTCCGCGAATTGTGCCGCGAATATGCCGCCGAACAGATTGCCCGCCAGAAAAAAGACTTTATCCGCTTGGGCGTGTTGGGTGATTGGGATAATCCTTACCTGACCATGGATTTCAAAACTGAAGCCGATACCGTGCGTATGCTCGGCGAAATCTACAAATCGGGCTATCTCTACCGCGGTGCAAAACCGGTTCAGTTCTGCTTAGACTGCGGTTCTTCGCTGGCGGAAGCGGAAGTGGAATACAAAGACAAAGTATCGCCTGCGATTGACGTTGGTTATCCGTTTAAAGACACCGCCGCGCTTGCCGCCGCATTCGGTTTGTCCGGCATCGAAGGCAAAGCGTTTGCCGTCATCTGGACGACCACGCCTTGGACGCTGCCTGCGAGCCAAGCCGTGTCTGCGGGTGCGGACGTGGTGTATCAATTAATCGATACGCCCAAAGGCAAATTGGTATTGGCGAAAGATTTGGCGGAAGATGCGCTCAAACGTTACGGTTTTTCAGACGACCTCAGCGTCCTCGCCGAAACCACCGGCGACAAGCTGGAAAACCTGCACATGAACCATCCGTTCCTCGAACGCGATATTCTCATGCTCAACGGCGAACACGTTACCACCGACGCCGGTACCGGCTTGGTGCACACCGCCCCCGCGCACGGTTTGGAAGACTACGCCGTCTGCAACAAATACGGCATCGAGCTTTACAACCCCGTCAACGCCGAAGGCAAATACATCAGCGAAACGCCGCGCGTGGCAGGCATGAGCGTTTGGGAAGCGAATCCCGTCATCCTGCAATGGTTGGAAGAAACCGGCAACCTCTTGGCAAGCAGCAAAATCGAACACAGCTACGCCCACTGCTGGCGCCATAAAACCCCGCTGATTTACCGCGCGACGGGTCAGTGGTTTATCGGCATGGACAAAGCCGGAAGCGACGGCAAAACCCTGCGCGACAAAGCCATCAAAGCCGTGGACGACACCGAATTCTTCCCGTCTTGGGGTCGCGCACGCCTCGAAGCCATGATCGAAGGCCGCCCCGACTGGGTCGTTTCGCGGCAACGCTACTGGGGCACGCCGATGACCTTCTTCGTCCACAAAGAAACGGGCGAGCTGCATCCGAACTCCGCCGAGCTTTTGGAAAAAATCGCCCTGAAAATCGAAGAAAAAGGCATCGAAGCATGGTTCTCCCTCGATAAAAGCGAATTGCTGAGCGCGGAAGATTGCGAAAACTACGACAAACTTTCCGACACGATGGACGTATGGTTCGACTCCGGTTCGACCCATTACTCCGTCTTGAAACAGCGCGAAGAATTGGACTGGCCTGCCGACCTCTACCTCGAAGGCAGCGACCAACACCGCGGCTGGTTCCAATCCTCCATGCTGACCGGCTGCGCCTCATCCATGGGACGTGCTCCGTACAAACAGCTTCTGACCCACGGTTTCGTGGTTGACCAAAACGGCCGCAAAATGTCGAAATCCATCGGCAACGTCGTCGCGCCGCAAGAAGTCTATAACGAGTTCGGCGCGGACATCCTGCGCCTGTGGGCGGCATCCACCGATTACAGCGGCGAATTGGCGATTTCCAAAGAAATCCTCAAACGCGTCACCGAAAGCTACCGCCGCATCCGCAACACCTTGAGCTTCCTGTTTGCCAACCTCAGCGATTTCGACCCGTTCGAACACACCGTACCGCAGGCAGACATGGTCGAAATCGACCGCTACACCTTAGTGTTGGCGCGTCAGCTGCAAGAGCGTCTGGCAGGCGACTTCTATCCGCGCTATGCCTTCCACTTCGCCGTAAAAGACATCGTCGCCTTCTGCTCGGAAGACTTGGGCGCGTTCTACCTCGACATCCTGAAAGACCGCCTCTACACCACCAAAGCCGACAGCCACGCCCGCCGCAGCGCGCAAACCGCCTTGTACCACATCACGCGCAGCCTGGTTCTCTTGATTGCACCGATTTTGTGCTTCACCGGCGAAGAAGCGTGGGACATCATCGGCGGCGGCGAAGAAGACAGCGTCCTCTTCCACACCTGGCACGAGTTCCCGCCCATCAACGAAAAAGCCGAAGCCGAACTGGTGAAAAAATGGACGGCAGTCCGCGAAGCCCGCGAAGCCGTAACCGCCGCCATCGAGCCTTTGCGCGCCGACAAAACCGTCGGTTCGTCCTTGCAGGCAGAAGCCGAAATCACCGCACCGGAAGCCACCGCCGACTACCTGAACGCCTTAGGAGAAGAATTGCGCTTTGCCCTCTTGGTGTCCAAAGTCGAAGTCAAAACCGGCAGCGAACTCGCCGTTACCGCCAAAGCCAGCGACGGCGAAAAATGCGAACGCTGCTGGCACTACACCCACGACATCGGCACAGTCGCAGGTCATGAAACCATCTGCAAACGCTGCGCCGAGAATGTGGACGGCAAAGGCGAAGAGCGGCATTACGCTTAAGTGCTGCCGACATTTGATTTTCGAAGTGGATTTTTGTTTGAAAAGCGGCAAAATCAAGCTGGAAACCGCAGCAAGATTGGATACCTTGCGAGAATTTCCAACGCAGAAGATGCCGCTTTAAGAACAAAAAGATACAGAAATTATTGAATATCGACAGACTCTCAGGTCATCTGAAAAAAGGTCGTCTGAAAACCAAGATACAGGTTTTCAGACGACCTTTGCTATGACGGAACGGCTTTACGCTTCGACCGGTTTGCCGCGCAGGGAGAAGGTGTAGGCTTCGGTGATTTCCAAATCGATCATTTGGTTGATCATATCGGGCGTACCGGTGAAGTTGACCACGCGGTTGTTGGCGGTACGGGCTTGGAGCTGGTCGGGGTCTTTTTTGGAGATGCCTTCAACCAGACAGCGTTGTACGGTGCCGATCATGGTTTGGTTGATGCGGGCGGTTTCGGCTTCGATGACTTCGTTCAGGGCTTCGAGGCGGCGCACTTTTTCGGCGTGCGGGGTGTCGTCCGGCAGGTTGGCGGCAGGTGTGCCGGGGCGCGGGCTGTAAATAAACACGAAGCTCAAATCGAAGGCGATGTCTTTCACCAGCTTCAGGGTTTGCTCGAACTCGCGCTCGGTTTCGCCGGGGAAGCCGACGATGAAGTCGCTGCTCAGGCACAAGTCGGGGCGGATGGCGCGCAGTTTGCGGATGATGGATTTGTATTCCAAGGCGGTGTAGCCGCGTTTCATCGCGCTCAATACGCGGTCGGAACCGCTCTGAATCGGCAGGTGCAGGTGCGACACCAGCTTGGGCAGGTCGCGGTAGCACTCGATAATCGAGTCGGTAAACTCGCGCGGGTGGCTGGTGGTAAAGCGCATACGTTCGATGCCGGGGATTTCGTGGACGATGCGCAGCAGGGTGGCGAAGTCGCAGATTTCGCCGTCTTCCATTTCGCCGCGATAGGCGTTGACGTTTTGTCCCAAGAGGTTGATTTCTTTCACGCCTTGCTGGGCAAGGTTGGCGATTTCGGTCAAAACGTCGTTCAACGGGCGGGAGAACTCTTCGCCGCGGGTGTAGGGGACGACGCAGAACGAGCAGTATTTGGAACAGCCTTCCATGATGGATACGAATGCTGCGCCGCCTTCTACGCGGGCGGGCGGCAGATGGTCGAATTTTTCGATTTCGGGGAAGGAAATGTCGACTTGCGACAGGCCGCTGGTTTCTTTATCCACAATCATTTTGGGCAGGCGGTGCAGCGTTTGCGGGCCGAAGACGACGTCCACATAAGGCGCGCGTTTGATGATGTTTTCGCCTTCTTGGGAGGCGACGCAGCCGGCAACGCCGATGATGAGGTCGGGATTTTTTTCTTTGAGCGGGCGCACGCGGCCTAAGTCGGAGAACACTTTTTCCTGCGCTTTTTCGCGCACGGAGCAGGTGTTGAAGAGGATGATGTCGGCTTCGTCGGCTTCGGTTACTTGTTCGATGCCGCCGTTTTCTTCGGCGAGTACGGCGAGCATTTTTTCGCTGTCGTATTCGTTCATTTGGCAGCCGAAGGTGCGGATAAATACTTTTTTCATGGTTTGTGTCTTTCTCAGGTAGCCCGTAATTGCGGGGCTGATTGTTATGGAAATCTTGATTTCAGACGACCTTGGGAAGGCTTGGCAGGTCGTCTGAAACACTGATTCGTCAGGGCGCAAAAATGCGCGGTTGCGCTGCTGCGGCTGCAACAGCCAACCACGCGGTGTGTGTTTGGGTCGTCTGAAACGGGCAGGCCGCGGCTTATTGCGCGTCTTGCTTAATCTCGTCGCGGACTTCTTTTTGCGCGGTAAAACGGGAGGCTTCGTCGTCGGTCAAAACCCATACTTCGCGCACGAGGGCGTTGGTGTCGTTGTGTTTGAAGGCGATGGTTTTGCCTGTTTTACTTGCCAGTCGCCCCATCGGGATGAAGCGGTCGTTTTCGTCGTGGATTTTGGTGAAACGGGTAATCTGCAGCTTGGCGGAATTGCCGTCGGCAAGGCCCAGCGTCAAGAGGCGCGTCCATGAGAAGCCGCCACGGCTCACTTTCAGATAAGGCAGTTCGACCTGTTTCAAAACCGCCGCGTCCATATCGCTCGGCAGCTTGCGCTGGGCGGCGTAGGAGACGGTGGAAACCAAAAGGGTAAGCATTAAAATGAATCCGCGTAACATGATGTTTTCTTTATGGTATAAATGGGTGCGGATTATAGCACAAACGCTTCAAATATGAACAGAGTGATTGTTTTTACAGAACAATTTTCATTTTCAGATATGGCGTTGCGCCGTGGCGGTTTGGGCTTTCGGGGTCGTCTGAAACGGCTGGCGCGGGCAATCTGATGATAAAATACCGCTTATTTTTCAGACGACCTCAGAAAGAACCCGCTATGAACCGTAACGAAATCCTGTTTGACCGCGCCAAAGCCATCATCCCCGGCGGCGTGAATTCCCCCGTCCGCGCATTCGGCAGCGTCGGCGGCGTGCCGCGCTTCATCAAAAAAGCCGAAGGCGCGTATGTTTGGGACAAAAACGGCACGCGCTACACCGATTACGTCGGTTCGTGGGGGCCTGCGATTGTCGGACACGCGCACCCCGAAGTCATCGAAGCCGTGCGCGAAGCCGCGTTGGGTGGTCTGTCGTTCGGCGCGCCCACCGAAGGCGAAATCGTCATCGCCGAAGAAATCGCCAAAATCATGCCGTCCGTCGAACGGCTGCGCCTCGTCAGCTCCGGCACCGAAGCGACCATGACCGCCATCCGCCTCGCACGCGGCTTTACCGGACGCGACAAAATCATCAAATTCGAAGGCTGCTACCACGGCCATTCCGACAGCCTGCTCGTCAAAGCTGGCAGCGGCCTGCTCACCTTCGGCAACCCGTCTTCCGCAGGCGTTCCCGCCGACTTTACCAAACACACCTTAGTCCTCGAATACAACAACACCGCCCAACTCGAAGAAGCGTTCGCCCGCAACGGCGACGAAATCGCCTGCGTCATCCTCGAACCCTTCGTCGGCAATATGAACCTGGTCCGCCCGACCGAGGCTTTCGTCAAAGCCCTGCGCGAATTGACCGAAAAACACGGCGCCGTGTTGATTTACGACGAAGTGATGACCGGCTTTCGCGTCGCGCTCGGCGGCGCGCAGTCGCTGCACGGCATCACGCCCGACCTGACCACGATGGGCAAAGTCATCGGCGGCGGTATGCCGCTTGCCGCGTTCGGCGGACGCAAAGACATCATGGAATGCATTTCCCCGCTAGGCGGCGTGTATCAGGCAGGTACATTATCAGGCAACCCGATTGCCGTCGCCGCCGGCTTGAAAACGCTTGAAATCATCCAGCGCGAAGGCTTCTACGAAAACCTGACCGCCTTGACCCGCCGCCTCGCCGACGGGCTTGCCGCCTCCGCCAAAGCGCACGGCATCGAGTTCACCGCCGACAGCGTGGGCGGTATGTTCGGCCTGTATTTCGCCGCCCATGCCCCGCAAAACTACGGCGACATGGCGCGTTCCAATATCGACGCCTTCAAACGCTTCTTCCACGGCATGCTCGACCGCAACACCGCCTTCGGCCCGTCCGCCTACGAAGCAGGCTTCGTCTCCGCCGCGCACACGCCCGAGCTGATTGACAAAACCATCGCCACCGCGCACCAAGTGTTTGCGGAAATGGCGAAATAAGGCGAAGCGCATCCGCAGAAGCAGGCAGGTGTGATTTATAGTGGATTAAATTTAAATCAGGACAAGGCGACGAAGCCGCAGACAGTACAGACAGTACGGAACCGATTCACTTGGTGCTTCAGCACCTTAGAGAATCGTTCTCTTTGAGCTAAGGCGAGGCAACGCCGTACTGGTTTAAAGTTAATCCACTATACATAGCAAAGGTCGTCTGAAAACCTAAATCTAGGTTTTCAGACGACCTTTCTCTTTACCCAACCCTTTCAAACCATCGCTTGATACAACGCGATCATCAGCGGCATGGTGATGACGCACAGCAGCGTCGTGATGCCGTAAATCGCGCTGGCTTTACGGGCGTTTTGACCATAAACCATCGCCATTTGGGTAACGGTGGACGCGGCGGGGCTGACGGTGGCGAGGAAGCTGATAAGGACGACGGTATCGCTGTGTCCGCCCAAGCGGGCTATGCCTGAAACTTTGACAAACACCAGCAGAATCAGCGGGATAAGTATCAGGCGCAGGAAGGCGACGAGGTAAATCCGTTTGGAGAGGACGATTTCTTTGAGCGGCAGCGAGGCAATCAACATTCCGGCAACGAGCATGGCGACCGGACCTATCATGCTGCCGACGGTGGCGAGCGTGTTGTCGATGATGTGCGGCAGTTTGATTTGGAAGGCAAACATGAACACGCCGATAAAGATGGAAAGGATGTTGATGTTGGTCAGTACGGTTTTCCACGCAAGATTGCCGCGCCCGCAAAGCAGCAGGCGCAAGTGCGTCCAGAAAAGGAACATTTGGACGATGATGAAGCCGCTGGTGTAAATCACCCATTGCGGTCCGAAAATGGACATCACCAGCGGGATGATGAGGTTGCCGGAATTGGTGTAAACCGTGGCGGCGTGCTCGAGCGTATCGAGCTTGAAAAGGGTTTTGAAAAGCCTGCCCAGCGCGATCAGCAGGATGTGGAACACGACTGCGAGGGCGACCGAGAGTTTCAACCCGTCAATGATGTCGGGCGTGTTCTCGATTTGGAAGGCGTGAATCATCACCGACGGGCTGATGAGGTAGAGCGCGATGACGGAGAGCGTGCGGCTGTGTTCGGAGGTCAGAAGCTTGAATTTCACCAACGCCATGCCCATCAGGACGATCAGGGTCAGCTCGGTGATTTTTCCGGCGAGGAGCAGGGCGGTTTCCATAGCTTATCCGTATCTGAATATAGAAAAGGAATTTTATAGCAAATCGCAGCTTTCGTTATCCATAAAGCCCCGGTTTTCCAAGCTATATCGCCATCTCTATGCAGACCCCTATAAATAAAAAGCAAAAGGGTCGTCTGAAACCTATTTAAGCCTTATGCCAGAATACCAGAGCCTTGCCGACAACAAGTACATCATCCTCATACGCAAGAGAAGTCTTTACAAAAATTAAAACATTTACTTGTAGTAGCAAAATGCCAAATGCATCCTAATAATCAAATTAAAATACCGTTCGTCGCTTTTTCCCCACAAATTGATAAAAATAGAAATTTAAAATATTTTCTACCAAACAAGGTAATACCCATCAAAAAAAACCAAAAATCAAATTAAAATATCATATATTTCATATGCTTATTATTCTATTGCCATTTATTGCATCAAAATACATTTCAAAAAATCGAAGAATACAGGCCTATGCGCCCCTGTTCTCACCATAAAAAATGACACAAGCCTTGATTTTTAATTTCGTACTTTTACAATATGCATTGAAACTTTTCTTGGCGATTATTAAGTTCCAGTCCGAAACGGCATCATCCTTTTACAGTTTACGGGGAGCCGCCGGAAAAGCATCAACGTCCTTACACCCACCATACAAAGGTAAAAAAACATGAAAAAATTCAATGTGAAAGTATTGAGCATGGCTGTTACGGCAGCCGTAGCAAGCGGCGCAGCGGGAGCGGCTGAACAAAACTTTGCAGCAGCGGTTGGCGGCAAAGACGATCAAGGTCAAGCAGCGTTTTTTACTGTCTTCGGCGAAGGCACAACATATGATAAAGATACCGGTAAGCTGACTTTCAAAAAAGATAGCGATGCTCTGCTTTTGAAAACCTTAGAGTTAGAACAAACCATTAATGGTTTTGCTTCCGGTTCGGATTTCATCACAACTGATGCCAATGGTAACAAAACCGTCCGTAAAGCCACCAATGAAGATATCGAAGCCGACAGCCTGAAAGGTGTAGGCTTGGCAGGCGGCCTTGACAACTTGGCAAAAGAAACAGCGGCTGCTTTAGATGATCAAGACGAAACCATCGAAGAACTGAAAACTGCCATTACCACCAATGGTACTCGTATTGCCGAAGTTGCTACGGGTGTGAACAAGCTGAATGAATCAGTTGCAGAAATGGGCAAAGACATTTCTACCAAATTTGACGAAGTGGACAGTGAAATTTCCAAAGCATCATCCGAGCTTTCCGAATCCATTGAAAAAGTAAGCGAAGACGTAACCGCAGTAAATAAACGTGTGGATACTCTGGAACAAGAGACAGCTGCTGCCAAAACTTCAGCTAAAGCCGCTGAAGATAAAGTAACCGAACTTTCTGCCAATGTTGACAGCAAAGTAACAGAAGCCAAAGACGCCGCTAAAGCCGCCGAAGATAAAGTAACCGCGCTTTCTGCCAATATTGACAGTAAAGTAAAAGAAGCTAAAGATGCCGCCGCTAACGCAGTGGATGCTGCTTCTAAAATTGATGCAGTTGCCGAAAAAGCTGACAAGGCAAGCAAAGGCGTAGAAGGTCTGACTGAAGCTTTAGAAAAAGTTGCAGAACAATCAGCTCTTGCAGCAGCTGAGAATGCTCAAGCCCTCAACGGCTTTGCAGAAGGCGATGAAATCGTCGTTACCGATAATAATGGTATCAAATCTGTCAAAACAGCTGCCAAAGAAGATGTTGAAGCCGACGAGTTCAAAGGGTTGGGCTTGAAAGAAGTTGTCGCAACGCACGATGAAGCTTTGGGTGACTTGACTGAAACCGTCAACGACAACAGCGAAGCATTGGTAAAAACTGCTGAAGTCGTTAATGCCATCAGCGCAGATGTGAATGCCAATAAAGCAGCATTGGAAGAGCAAAAAGAAGCTAACGAAGGCTTCAACACTGCTATTGCCAGCTTGGATAAAGACATCGGTGATCTTGCCTTGGCAGGCAAAGCAGCTATGGAAGCTTTAGAAGTCAACCGCAAAGATATTGACGCCAACAAAGCAGCAATCGAAACTAAAGCCGATAAAGCTGACTTCGAGGAATTGGCAAAATACACTGCCGATATGGGTAAAAAAGTTAACGACATCGGTGACGAAGTAACTGCCCTGAGCGATGCGACTAGCGCAGCTATCACTCGTCACGATAAAGACATCGTTGACTTGGCACAAGCAGGTCTGACAGCAACTGAGGCCTTGGAAGCGAACCGCAAGGATATCGATACCAATAAGGCGGCGATTGCTGAAAATACTGCCGCACTCGAAAAGCAAAAAGAAGCTAACGAAGGCTTTAACAATGCCATCACCAGCCTGGATAAAGACATTGGTGATCTCGCGTTGGCAGGCAAAGCAGCGATGGAAGCTTTAGAAGTTAACCGCCAAGATATTGACGCCAACAAAGCGGCAATCGAAACTAAAGCCGATAAGGATGCTGTGGAAACTGCTAAAAATGCAGCGGTTAAAGCTGAAAAATCAGTACAAGCAGTACAAGGTTCTGTTGAAATTGCCCAAAAATCTGCCCAAACAGCTGAAAGCCACGCCAAAGCAGCGCAAACATCTGCTGTTGCAGCCAATAATGTAGCGTCTACTGCACAAACCGCTGCTGCCAAAGCTCAAGAAAGTGCCGATACCAATGCGGTACAAATTGCAGCCAATACTAAGCAAATCGATACTAACAAAACCGATATTGCTGCATTGCAAACTGCAAATGGTCAACACGCTGCAGGTATTGCTAAAAACTCAGCACGCATCGATAGCCTGGATAAAAACGTAGCGAACCTGCGTAAAGAGACCCGCCAAGGTCTGGCAGCACAAGCAGCCCTCAGCGGCCTGTTCCAACCTTACAGTGTCGGTAAATTCAACCTTACCGCTGCTTTGGGTGGTTTCAAATCTGATACCGCAGTTGCTGTGGGTGCAGGTTATCGCTTCAATGAAAACTTTGCAGCTAAAGCCGGTCTTGCAGTGGGTACCTCTTCAGGCGGCTCTGCATCTTACAACGTAGGTTTGAACTACGAATGGTAATATTCTTCGTAGAACTGACCTAAATTGACCCGCAGCTTCGGCTGCGGGTTTTTTATGCATTTAATCTTTGAAAGAAAAAATGCCCAAAGGTCGTCTGAAAACCCAACTCTGATTTTCAGACGACCTTTTCTCAAACTATTTCAAACGAAATGTTGACAATTTTTCACCCGACGACAGGGCGTTTTCAGTATAATACCGCCCGCAAATTTTCCTTTTTTTTGAAAAGCATAAATCATGACTACTTCAAATCAAAATGTGCTGGAGCGCATATTCAATTTAAGCGCAAACGGCACGAATGTGCGCACTGAGCTGATGGCAGGTCTGACCACCTTCCTCGCCATGTGCTACATCATCATCGTCAATCCGCTGATTCTCGGCGAAACGGGCATGGACATGGGCGCGGTATTCGTCGCCACCTGCATCGCTTCCGCCATCGGCTGCTTTGTGATGGGCTTCATCGGCAACTATCCGATTGCGCTCGCGCCGGGCATGGGCTTGAACGCCTATTTCACCTACGCCGTCGTCAAAGGCATGGGCGTGCCCTGGCAGGTGGCTTTGGGCGCGGTATTCGTTTCCGGTATCATTTTCATTTTATTCAGCTTTTTCAAAGTGCGTGAAATGCTGGTGAACGCGCTGCCTATGGGTTTGAAAATGTCGATTGCCGCCGGTATCGGGCTGTTTCTGTCGCTGATTGCGCTCAAAGGTTCCGGCATCATCGTCGCCAGCGACGCGACTTTGGTGAAGCTGGGCGACATCCACCAACCTGCTGCGCTTTTGGTGCTGGCAGGCTTCGCCATGGTGGTGGCTTTGGGGCATTTCCGCGTCAAAGGGGCGATTATCCTGACCATTCTGGCAATCACAGCCATTTCCACCCTACTGGGCTTGAGCGATTTTAAAGGCGTGGTCGGAGAAATTCCGAGCATAGCGCCGACTTTCATGCAGATGGATTTCAATGGTCTCTTTAAAATCAGCATGATCAGCGTGATTTTCGTCTTTTTCCTGGTTGATTTGTTTGACTCCACCGGCACGCTGGTCGGCGTTTCCCACCGTGCGGGCCTGCTGGAAGACGGCAAACTGCCTCGTCTGAAACGCGCCCTATTCGCCGACTCGACCGCCATCGTCGCCGGTGCCGCACTGGGTACGTCCTCGACCACGCCGTATGTCGAAAGCGCGGCAGGCGTGTCCGCAGGCGGCCGCACCGGTCTGACTGCCGTAACCGTCGGCGTATTGATGTTGGCGTGTCTGATTTTCTCGCCGCTAGTGCAGAGTATCCCCGGCTTCGCCACCGCGCCCGCGCTGCTCTACGTCGGTGCGCAAATGCTGCGCAGCGCGCGTGAAATCGACTGGGACGATATGACCGAAGCCGCTCCCGCTTTCCTGACCATCGTGTTCATGCCGTTCACCTACTCGATTGCCGACGGCATCGCTTTCGGCTTCATCAGCTATGCAGTGATCAAACTCTTGTGCAACCGCGTGAAAGACGTACCACCTATGGTGTGGATAGTTTCCGTATTGTGGGCATTGAAATTCTGGTATTTAGGAGGCTAATGGTCCATTTGCAGAAAGGGTCGTCTGAAAAAAGTTTTCAGACGACCTTTTATATATAACTAGTGGCTCATACTTTACTTAATTAATATCAGTTTGAATAGATATATAAACCATTCAGTAATAACTTCACAAACCCTCTTAAAGCCGATATACGGAACAGTTTTTATCTGCACCAGAAAAATAGTTTTTCGTAACATCATCACAAGAACTAGTAGTACTTTCACAAATAAAAGTCGTTAGAGATTCATTAATCTTTATTACCCTAGGTTCTTTATTCTTATCCAATGCAACTGCTTTTAAAGTAAATTTCCCATCTAACGCCCCTCTAGCAAGCCCATGAGGATAAATACAAAAATTTTCTAAACTCCGAGAGTTAGGCAAATCAGGCCACGCTGTAGAAGTTTTCTTGAAACTACCATTCTGCTGATAAAATCGTTCCATAAACTGAGCACTCTCAACAAGCGCTGCCAGAGCCTGACGTATTTCAGAGTCTCTAAGATATTTTTGATAACTTGGATAAGCTATTGAAGTTAAAATCCCAATTATTGCAATTACAAAGATTAATTGAATAAGAGAATACCCTTTACAATTTTCTTTATTCATCATTTATTACCTATTGATAATTTTATTACCTAATTTCAATATATCCTTTTTGTATAAGAAGACCTTTTGGGTTTATAACACTTACTTTCAGACTGACTAAAGCCTCCCACATTTTCTTCCAAGCAGAATACCAGCCTACATCTCAAACTCCTTACTCTAATGCTTCCAGTTAATTTACTTTTGGACGGCGTTTTTAGCTTTTGGGTTTGCGGGTGCGGGCGCGACGGTTGCTTCGGCCTTCAGTTTGGAGAAGATGCCCTCGCCGATGCCTTTGACGTTTTTGAGCTCCTCCACCGATTTGAAGCCACCGTGCTGCTGGCGGTAGTCCGCAATGGCTTTCGCTTTGGCCGGACCGATGCCGGGCAGGGCTTCCAATTCGGACGGGGAAGCGGTGTTGATGTTGACGGCTGCCAGCGACAGCGAGGCGGTCAAAACGGAGAGTGCGGCAAAGAGGAATTTTTTCATAAGGACGTTTTCCTATCGTTTCGTTAATATGGACGGCAACGCCCGGAATGCGTTACCACTGTATATCTTATTATCATATCCTTTCCATTATTTCAACTCAAACAATTTTAAATATTTCCAACCTTACTATCTCCAAATGTATTGATTCCGCAACATCTGCTAGCCCGCCTCAATTTCGGAGCGTACCCGCCCGCATCATCAAGCGTCCATCCTTCTGCAACCGGAGCATTCGGCGTATCACCCCATTTTGCCCACCGCCGCCATACAAGGCAGGGATGTCCGGTTCGCCAAACCCGTCAACGATACAAAGTAAAAGCCCCCGACATCTGTCGGGGGCTTAGGATAGGTGTTTGGCAGTGACCTACTTTCGCATGGAAGAACCACACTATCATCGGCGCTGAGTCGTTTCACGGTCCTGTTCGGGATGGGAAGGCGTGGGACCAACTCGCTATGGCCGCCAAACTTAAACTGTACAAATCGGCAAAGCCTCAATCAATATATCCGGTGATGACTGAATCAGTCAGTAAGCTTTTTATTTGAAGTTCTTCAAATGATAGAGTCAAGCCTCACGAGCAATTAGTATGGGTCAGCTTCACGCGTTACCGCGCTTCCACACCCCACCTATCAACGTCCTGGTCTCGAACGACTCTTTAGTGCGGTCAAACCGCAAGGGAAGTCTCATCTTCAGGCGAGTTTCGCGCTTAGATGCTTTCAGCGCTTATCTCTTCCGAACTTAGCTACCCGGCTATGCAACTGGCGTTACAACCGGTACACCAGAGGTTCGTCCACTCCGGTCCTCTCGTACTAGGAGCAGCCCCCGTCAAACTTCCAACGCCCACTGCAGATAGGGACCAAACTGTCTCACGACGTTTTAAACCCAGCTCACGTACCACTTTAAATGGCGAACAGCCATACCCTTGGGACCGACTACAGCCCCAGGATGTGATGAGCCGACATCGAGGTGCCAAACTCCGCCGTCGATATGAACTCTTGGGCGGAATCAGCCTGTTATCCCCGGAGTACCTTTTATCCGTTGAGCGATGGCCCTTCCATACAGAACCACCGGATCACTATGTCCTGCTTTCGCACCTGCTCGACTTGTCGGTCTCGCAGTTAAGCTACCTTTT
The DNA here is from genome assembly GCA_032388755.1 of Neisseria sp. DTU_2020_1000833_1_SI_GRL_NUU_006. Taxonomy (NCBI): domain Bacteria; kingdom Pseudomonadati; phylum Pseudomonadota; class Betaproteobacteria; order Neisseriales; family Neisseriaceae; genus Neisseria; species Neisseria sp. DTU_2020_1000833_1_SI_GRL_NUU_006. Next base: position 1,869,941 of record CP135593.1, read on the forward strand.
GCCATTGCACTATCAGTCCGATTTCCGACCGGACCTAGGTAACCTTCGAACTCCTCCGTTACTCTTTGGGAGGAGACCGCCCCAGTCAAACTGCCTACCATGCACGGTCCCCGACCCGGATTACGGGTCTGGGTTAGAACCTCAAAGACACCAGGGTGGTATTTCAAGGACGGCTCCACAGAGACTGGCGTCTCTGCTTCTAAGCCTCCCACCTATCCTACACAAGTGACTTCAAAGTCCAATGCAAAGCTACAGTAAAGGTTCACGGGGTCTTTCCGTCTAGCAGCGGGTAGATTGCATCTTCACAACCACTTCAACTTCGCTGAGTCTCGGGAGGAGACAGTGTGGCCATCGTTACGCCATTCGTGCGGGTCGGAACTTACCCGACAAGGAATTTCGCTACCTTAGGACCGTTATAGTTACGGCCGCCGTTTACTGGGGCTTCGATCCGATGCTCTCACATCTTCAATTAACCTTCCAGCACCGGGCAGGCGTCACACCCTATACGTCCACTTTCGTGTTAGCAGAGTGCTGTGTTTTTAATAAACAGTCGCAGCCACCTATTCTCTGCGACCCTCCGAGGCTTACGGAGCAAGTCCTTAACCTTAGAGGGCATACCTTCTCCCGAAGTTACGGTATCAATTTGCCGAGTTCCTTCTCCCGAGTTCTCTCAAGCGCCTTAGAATTCTCATCCTGCCCACCTGTGTCGGTTTGCGGTACGGTTCGATTCAAACTGAAGCTTAGTGGCTTTTCCTGGAAGCGTGGTATCGGTTACTTCATGTCCGTAGACACTCGTCGTCACTTCTCGGTGTTAAGAAGACCCGGATTTGCCTAAGTCTTCCACCTACCGGCTTAAACAAGCTATTCCAACAGCTTGCTAACCTAACCTTCTCCGTCCCCACATCGCATTTGAATCAAGTACAGGAATATTAACCTGTTTCCCATCGACTACGCATTTCTGCCTCGCCTTAGGGGCCGACTCACCCTACGCCGATGAACGTTGCGTAGGAAACCTTGGGCTTTCGGCGAGCGGGCTTTTCACCCGCTTTATCGCTACTCATGTCAACATTCGCACTTCTGATACCTCCAGCACACTTTACAATGCACCTTCATCGGCCTACAGAACGCTCCCCTACCATGCCAGTAAACTGGCATCCGCAGCTTCGGTTATAGATTTGAGCCCCGTTACATCTTCCGCGCAGGACGACTCGACCAGTGAGCTATTACGCTTTCTTTAAATGATGGCTGCTTCTAAGCCAACATCCTGGCTGTCTGGGCCTTCCCACTTCGTTTACCACTTAATCTATCATTTGGGACCTTAGCTGGCGGTCTGGGTTGTTTCCCTCTTGACAACGGACGTTAGCACCCGCTGTCTGTCTCCCGAGAAACCACTTGATGGTATTCTTAGTTTGCCATGGGTTGGTAAGTTGCAATAACCCCCTAGCCATAACAGTGCTTTACCCCCATCAGTGTCTTGCTCGAGGCACTACCTAAATAGTTTTCGGGGAGAACCAGCTATCTCCGAGTTTGTTTAGCCTTTCACCCCTATCCACAGCTCATCCCCGCATTTTGCAACATGCGTGGGTTCGGTCCTCCAGTACCTGTTACGGCACCTTCAACCTGGCCATGGATAGATCACTCGGTTTCGGGTCTACACCCAGCAACTCTTCGCCCTATTAAGACTCGGTTTCCCTACGCCTCCCCTATTCGGTTAAGCTCGCTACTGAATGTAAGTCGTTGACCCATTATACAAAAGGTACGCAGTCACACCACAAGGGCGCTCCCACTGTTTGTATGCATCAGGTTTCAGGTTCTATTTCACTCCCCTCCCGGGGTTCTTTTCGCCTTTCCCTCACGGTACTGGTTCACTATCGGTCGATGATGAGTATTTAGCCTTGGAGGATGGTCCCCCCATATTCAGACAGGATTTCACGTGTCCCGCCCTACTTTTCGTACGCTTAGTACCACCGTTGAGATTTCGAATACGGGACTATCACCCACTATGGTCAAGCTTCCCAGCTTGTTCTTCTATCTCGACAGTTATTACGTACAGGCTCCTCCGCGTTCGCTCGCCACTACTTGCGGAATCTCGGTTGATTTCTTTTCCTCCGGGTACTTAGATGGTTCAGTTCTCCGGGTTCGCTTCTCTAAGTCTATGTATTCAACTTAGGATACTGCACAGAATGCAGTGGGTTTCCCCATTCGGACATCGCGGGATCATAGCTTTATTGCCAGCTCCCCCACGCTTTTCGCAGGCTTACACGTCCTTCATCGCCTATCATCGCCAAGGCATCCACCTGATGCACTTATTCACTTGACTCTATCATTTCAAGAACTTCTCTGACTTTGCCTGACATTCCGTTGACTAGAACATCAAACTTGAATTTCCTACTCTGATAAAGCTTACTGCTTGTTGTGTCTTAATCCCGCCTTTTGTCTTTCGGGATTAAGTCGATACAATCATCACCCAAATACTGTACCTGTTTTTCTTTTCCTGTTCGGGAGACAACTGACCGTTTGCAATCGGCCAATCATCAAAAACAGACACATTGTCTTTGTTTGTTGATTTCGGCTTTCCAATTTGTTAAAGATCGATGCGTTCAATATTGCTATTTACTTCGCAAATCAAAATGAGCTGATTATTATAGCAGCCTTTCTTTTTCCGTCAAACTGATTCGTCAGCAGACTTCTCTTTAGAAAAAAAGAAAGCAGTTACACTGCCTTTTTAACTCGCTTTGATTTGGAAAGTATTGGTGGAGGCAAACGGGATCGAACCGATGACCCCCTGCTTGCAAAGCAGGTGCTCTACCAACTGAGCTATGCCCCCGTTCTTGGTGGGTCTGGGAGGACTTGAACCTCCGACCCCACGCTTATCAAGCGTGTGCTCTAACCAGCTGAGCTACAAACCCGGATTCTCTTCTTAAGCGAACCTTGTCTTCACTCAAGCATTTTTCCGCATCTTCTACAGTTTACCGATAAGTGTGAATGCGACAGCCTCTTCTTTCTCTAGAAAGGAGGTGATCCAGCCGCAGGTTCCCCTACGGCTACCTTGTTACGACTTCACCCCAGTCATGAAGCATACCGTGGTAAGCGGGCTCCTTGCGGTTACCCTACCTACTTCTGGTATCCCCCACTCCCATGGTGTGACGGGCGGTGTGTACAAGACCCGGGAACGTATTCACCGCAGTATGCTGACCTGCGATTACTAGCGATTCCGACTTCATGCACTCGAGTTGCAGAGTGCAATCCGGACTACGATCGGTTTTGTGAGATTGGCTCCGCCTCGCGGCTTGGCTACCCTCTGTACCGACCATTGTATGACGTGTGAAGCCCTGGTCATAAGGGCCATGAGGACTTGACGTCATCCCCACCTTCCTCCGGCTTGTCACCGGCAGTCTCATTAGAGTGCCCAACTTAATGATGGCAACTAATGACAAGGGTTGCGCTCGTTGCGGGACTTAACCCAACATCTCACGACACGAGCTGACGACAGCCATGCAGCACCTGTGTTACGGCTCCCGAAGGCACCCCTCCGTCTCTGGAGGGTTCCGTACATGTCAAGACCAGGTAAGGTTCTTCGCGTTGCATCGAATTAATCCACATCATCCACCGCTTGTGCGGGTCCCCGTCAATTCCTTTGAGTTTTAATCTTGCGACCGTACTCCCCAGGCGGTCGATTTCACGCGTTAGCTTCGCTACTAAGCAGTCATGCTGCCCAACAGCTAATCGACATCGTTTAGGGCGTGGACTACCAGGGTATCTAATCCTGTTTGCTACCCACGCTTTCGGGCATGAACGTCAGTGTTATCCCAGGAGGCTGCCTTCGCCATCGGTATTCCTCCACATCTCTACGCATTTCACTGCTACACGTGGAATTCTACCTCCCTCTGACACACTCTAGTCACCCAGTTCAGAACGCAGTTCCCAGGTTGAGCCCGGGGATTTCACATCCTGCTTAAGTAACCGTCTGCGCCCGCTTTACGCCCAGTAATTCCGATTAACGCTCGCACCCTACGTATTACCGCGGCTGCTGGCACGTAGTTAGCCGGTGCTTATTCTTCAGGTACCGTCATCAGACAGGGGTATTAACCCCGCCCTTTTCTTCCCTGACAAAAGTCCTTTACAACCCGAAGGCCTTCTTCAGACACGCGGCATGGCTGGATCAGGCTTGCGCCCATTGTCCAAAATTCCCCACTGCTGCCTCCCGTAGGAGTCTGGGCCGTGTCTCAGTCCCAGTGTGGCGGATCATCCTCTCAGACCCGCTACTGATCGTCGCCTTGGTAGGCCTTTACCCCACCAACCAGCTAATCAGATATCGGCCGCTCAAACAGCGCAAGGCCAAATGGTCCCCTGCTTTCTTCCTCAGAATATATGCGGTATTAGCTAATCTTTCGATTAGTTATCCCCCACTGCTCGGTACGTTCCGATATGTTACTCACCCGTTCGCCACTCGCCACCCAAGAAGCAAGCTTCTCTGTGCTGCCGTCCGACTTGCATGTGTAAAGCATGCCGCCAGCGTTCAATCTGAGCCAGGATCAAACTCTTATGTTCAATCTCTAACTTTTTAACTTCTGGTCTGCTTCAAAGAAACCGACAGGACAATGTCTAAAACATCATCTTGTCTGTCTTTCAAACAGTGTGAGGCTGTCGCACTCACACTTATCGGTAATCTGTTTTGTTAAAGAGCGAAAACGAATTATAAAGCATTTCATCTCATTGTCAATCAAAACTTTTCTTAAAACCTCGAAAAATCAGACCAACTGTGATATACTTGCCTGTTCGTTCAATCACCGCCGAAGCAGCGAAGAACCGAACTATACCCCTCCCCTCAAAAACCGTCAACCCCCAAACCGCAAAAAATTCCAAAAAACCTGACAACAACCTGAAATACAAAGACTTTTATTTCAAAATATTCTCAAACCAAACTCAATCAACACCAAAGGTCGTCTGAAATCCCTTTCAGACGACCTTTATTAATCCAAATACACTATTACCCGAATAACTCTCACCTTAACGCTGCAGCAAGATTTCCAATACAAACTTGCTTCCTACATAAGCGAACATTAGGCTGACAAACCCGATGATTGTCCAAACGGCTGCTTTTTTACCCCGCCATGCCGTCATACTGTGCTTAAGCAGCAACGCACCGTAAATTATCCATGAGAGAATGCCGAATACGGTTTTATGGGTAAATGTAACGGGTTTACCGAATACAGCCTCTGCAAAAAATGTCCCGCTGACAACCGAATAGGTTAATAAGATAAAACCTACCCACATCCCCTGGAACATGAGCTTTTCCAAACTCAGTAAAGACGGCAGAAAACCGGACAAACTGGAAACACGTCGCCTATGCAGGTTACGGTTGAGCAGCAAAATCAAAACGGCAAACAAGGTCACAATGCCGAATAAACCGTATGCCAGCAACGATGTACCAATGTGCGACATAAACGGCAAATCATTGATTTGATAACCGACATATTTTCCTGGAAACAGCGCGCCCAATAATAAGGTAAACGCTGCGCACGGATACAAAAGCAGCTGCAATCCGCGCAGACGATAGAAAAAACTACCAACGAAATACACCAGCAGCATCAACCACACAATCAAACTGATGGAATACCCAAAGCCCATGATCAAAATCTTGTCTTGAATGACAGGCATAAGCAATACGGCACCGTGCATGGTCAGCGCAGCACCCAAAACAGCCAACTCGGCTTTTAGAGGATAATCTTTAATCTCTCGGGTCTTGTGGTTGAACCAAACGAATATACCCAATCCGGCATACACCAGTATCAGGCAAATCAGGATAGTCGGCATAACAAACTTTCTTGGCGCGCATACATAACCGCACGCGATAGTGTAAAATAATCTCAATTTTATTTTAGCAAAGAATGCCCCGAACAGGGCAGCTATTATCATTACCAAGGACAAGCATGTTAGACAACTTAACCAACCGCTTTAGTAAAGTTTTCAAAAATATCCGCGGTCAAGCAAAACTGACAGAAGACAACATCAAAGAGGCGCTGCGGGAAGTCCGCCTTGCCCTGCTCGAAGCGGACGTTGCCCTGCCCGTCGTAAAAGAATTTGTCAACAACGTCAAAGAAAAAGCTCTCGGACAAGAAGTTACCGGCAGCCTGACCCCTGACCAAGCCTTTATCGGCGTCGTCAACCAAGCCTTGATCGAATTGATGGGCAAAGAAAATTCTTCTTTAGACTTGGCGGCCGTACCGCCTGCTGTCGTTTTAATGGCAGGTCTGCAAGGTGCGGGGAAAACCACCACCGTCGGCAAACTCGCCCGTCTGCTGAAAAACGAACAGAAGAAAAAAGTCTTGGTCGTTTCAGCCGACGTATACCGCCCTGCCGCTATCGAACAGTTGCGCCTTTTGGCTGAGCAAGTCGGCATTGACTTCTTCCCTTCCGATTCCAATCAGAAACCTGTCGAAATTGCCACTGCTGCGATTGATTATGCAAAAAAACACTTTTACGACGTCTTGATGGTCGATACCGCCGGACGCTTGGCGATTGACGAAGAGATGATGAATGAAATCAAAGCGCTGCACGCAGCCGTCAATCCGGTAGAAACCTTATTCGTCGTCGATGCCATGTTGGGTCAGGACGCTGTAAACACCGCACAAGCATTCAACGAAGCCCTTCCGCTGACCGGCGTCATCCTGACCAAAATGGACGGTGATTCTCGTGGCGGTGCAGCATTGTCTGTGCGCCACGTTACCGGAAAACCCATCAAATTTATCGGTATCGGTGAAAAAATCACAGGACTCGAACCCTTCTACCCAGACCGCATAGCCAGCCGTATTCTCGGTATGGGCGACGTATTAAGCCTGATTGAAGATGTACAAAAAGGCATAGACGAAGAAGCCGCCGCCAAAATGGCGAAAAAACTGCAAAAAGGCAAAGGCTTCGACCTCAATGACTTTAAAGAACAAATCCAGCAAATGCGTAATATGGGCGGACTGGAAAGCCTGATGTCAAAAATGCCGGGCGAACTGGGTCAGATTTCCAAACAAATTCCCGAAGGCACGGCAGAAAAAGCCATGGGTAAAGTCGAAGCCATCATCAACTCCATGACACCCAAAGAACGCGCCAACCCAGCCCTGCTCAAAGCCAGCCGCAAACGCCGCATTGCCGCAGGTGCCGGCACCAGCGTAGAGGAAGTCAACAAAATGCTCAAACAGTTTGAACAATCGCAACAAGTCATGAAAATGTTCAGCGGAAAAGGACTGGGCAAACTGATGCGCATGGCAAAAGGCATGAAGGGTATGAAAGGAATGTTCCCCGGAATGTAATTGGCAGGAAATCTAAGAGAGAGAGGTCGTCTGAAAACTGAAATTGGGTTTTCAGACGACCTCTTCATATTGAGATTCTAGTCAGTCAAACGCATGGCCATCTACTATTATAAAAAATAATAGTCAGCCCCTAACTGTAAAGTGCAACCGCCTTTACCCATGCAAGCACCTCCCGAGACAGTTTGCGCAAATAATTTACCGTCGAATCACCGCACGCCCCTGAAGCATACAATTCAACAGTTTTACCCTGCCAATAGCGCTTAGCAAGCCAAGAGGCACGCGCAAGATGAAAAGCATCACTGACAATGATGATTTCGTTCGCATCCCGTAGCTTCGGTCCACTCAGCACGATATTTTCATATGTACTTTTTGAATGTTCTTCCAACCGTATTTTTTCGGACGGTACGCCCATTTCCACGGCCATATCGCGCATAGTTTGGGCTTCATTGCTGCCGTCCCCGTCCGTTCCTCCGCTCATCAGCAATTCACCCACCTTACCTTGCCGATACAGCCTGACACCTGCTTCAACCCGCGAGCGCAAACAAGGATTAGGTTTTCCTCTGCGGTTAACAGCATTACCTAAAACAACGGCAATATCGGCAGAAGACAGGTTTTCAGACGACCTTTTTTCCACATTGACTGCACATAGATGCAGCCAGCCCAAAACAGTACACCATACCAAAAAACAAACGATGCACAATATCCAATACTTTTGCATTAATACTCCGGTGGATTTTGACCTTGGGTCATCATAGCATAATTTCTTTCAGCATCTTTCAAGGCTTCAGACAACCCCTTAGCCGCCAATTACTTATTGCATCCCTCCCCTTCCATCTTTATAATGCGCACACTCTTACGGGAGTAGCCATCTGATTTTCACTGACAATCAGAGCCGTTATCAACATAATTGACCGAGTTCGACAAAGATCAGTCATGGTGGCGGCATCTTCCTGACAACAGGAAGACAGGCAAGACGTAAGCGTTGTCCATACCCTGGCGGGCGGTGTGTGCAACGCTTTTTGTTTTTGCCCGCTTCGGTTGAGTATCTTAATGGAAGCATTTTTCTCTTCAATATTGGGCATTGCCATTGCCGAAATCGGCGATAAAACGCAACTGCTCGCTCTTTTCCTTGCCGCTCGTTTCGCCCAGAAAAACGCGGTCGTCTCCGGCATCTTCATTGCCACTTTACTGAATCATTTGGTTTCCGCATTTGTCGGCGTATGGCTGGCGGAAGCCATTTCTCCTGAGACCGTCAAATGGATCGTCGGCATCAGCTTTATCGCAGTCGGTTTGTGGTTGCTCTTGCCCGATAAAGATGAAAACCCCGACAGCCGCTGGCTCAAATACGGCGCGTTCGGGGCGACGGTTTTCCTGTTTTTCATGGCGGAAATCGGCGATAAAACCCAAATCGCCACGGTCTTGCTGGCGGCAAAATACCAATCCTTATCCATGGTCGTACTCGGCAGCGTTGCCGGATTGATGTTGGCAACCGTCCCCGTGGTTTATCTGGGCGATATGTTGATGAAAAAAATCCCCGCCAAAGCCGTGCGGATTTCCGCCTGCGTACTGTTTTGCGTATTGGGCGCCATCACTTTGGCGGGCGGCGGCATTATGTTGAAATAGGTCGTCTGAAATGTGGGAAATCTTATTTCGACATCCCGATTTTGTTGCCATTAACAAGCCGCAAGGCGTATCCGTACATCAGAAAGAGGGCGAAGTCAGCCTGACGCAGACGTTGGCGGTGCAGCTCGGTCTTGAGCAGGTTTGGCTGCTGCACCGCTTGGACAAACTGACCAGCGGCGTGCTGCTGTTTGCCCTGAACCCGAAAAGCGCGTCGGAGTTGGCGCAGCAATTTGCCGCCAAAACCATGCGTAAAACTTATTTGGCGCTGGCAACGGACAAGCCGTCTAAGAAGCAAGGTTGGATCAAAGGCGATATGGAAAAATCGCGGCGCGGCACATGGAAACTGACGCGCGGCATGGAAAATCCCGCCGTGACCGAATTTGGCAGCCACAGTTTAGAACCCGGCCTGCGCCTGTTCGTCCTGCATCCGCATACGGGCAAAACCCACCAACTCCGTGTCGCCATGAAAAGCTTGGGCAGCCCGATTTTGGGCGATACGCTCTACGGCGGGAAGCCTGCATCGAGGATGTTCCTTCATTCCTGGAAAATCAAATTTGATTATCAAGATCAGGCGTTTGAAATCGTCGCGCCCTTGAGTGAGGAATGGCCGCCATTAGATTTCATTTATGAATAAATCCAAAATATCTGACAAGGTTTCGTGTATCGCATCAGATAATCGAAAATAAAAAACCGCTAAGAAAGCGGGTAGTTAGGGCAACACCTTTCAAAGCCGAAAATAATACGGGTGGCGTGGTTTTCTTTCCAGCGGTGTAGATTGTCGTTATGCCAGCGGCGGGCGATTGATTCAAAGGTATTTAGGGCGGCGGCTTGCCGTTCGCGCTTTTCCTGTTGCTTGGCTTCGCTGGGGTCTTGCCCAGATACAAGCAAGCGGCGGGCATTCTCGGCAGCGGCGCGGGCTTCTACCAGTGATACGGTCGGATATTTCCCGATTGAAAGCGTTTTACGTTTGCCGTTATGCGAAAATCAAACCGCCATAACTTCCCGCCGCTTGTATTGATATACAGATACAAGCCCTTGCCGTCATTCAGCTTAAACGGTTTTTCGGCAGGCTTGGCGTTTTTGATTTGTCGGTCATTCAGCTTCATTTTTACGGTATTTTTTCGAGGTATTTTTCAGATACCGCAAAAGATACCGTAAATTTTAGGTTACTTCAATTAGGCTGAATTAGACGGAATTATACAATCAGAAAGAAGACAATAGGATAGCAATCAGTCTGAAAGCCTTGTATTTATTGAGATTGGTTGATGGTATTAGATGGGATTAAACGAAAAAAAACGCCTAGAATTTCTAAGCGTTTTGTGTGTTGGTGCCGACAGCGAGATTTGAACTCGCACAGCCTACGGCCACTACCCCCTCAAGATAGCGTGTCTACCAATTTCACCATGTCGGCATTTGAAAAACTGTTATTTCTGCTGCTGAGGAGTGGGTGCAGCAGGTGTGGGTTGGTTTTCAGCGGGAGCAGCAGGTTTAGGAGCCTGCCGGGTTTGTTTCACATTGCTGAAGTCTAAACCGTGTTTGTTTGTATGGGTATGGATATAAACCATTGCCATGCAGGTTGCGAAGAAGAAAGTCGCTGCGATGGCGGTTGCGCGGCTCAGGAAGTTTGCGTTGCCTGCGGAACCGAATACGCCCTGCGCGCTGCCGCTGCCTGACCCGAAGGTCGCGCCTGCGTCCGCGCCTTTGCCGTGTTGCAGCAATACTAACACAACCACTGACAAAGCGGAAATAATATTAATAATCCAGATAAGGGTTTTAAAGGCTTCCATATGTTTTCTACGAGGCTTGCGCTGCGTTGATGATGGCGGTAAATGAGTCATATGATAATGACGCGCCGCCAACCAATGCGCCGTCTACATGAGGTACTGCGAAGATGTCGGCTGCATTGTCTGCTTTCACACTTCCGCCGTAAAGAACGCGGATTTTAACATCGTTTCCGCACAAAGACAAGATTTCTTTGTAGATGAATGCGTGCATGTCGGCAATTTGTTCTACGGTGGCGACTTTGCCGGTGCCGATTGCCCATACCGGCTCGTAGGCGACGGCGATGTTTTTGGTGTTCAGTCCATGCAATACGGAGAGTTGGTGGGCGATGACTTCGTGTTCTTTGCCGGCTTCGCGCTCTTCGAGGCTTTCGCCGACGCACAATAGGGGAATGAGGCCTACGTTGAGGACGTTTTCCATTTTGCGGCGTTGGATCTCGTTTTTTTCGCCGAAATAGAGGCTTCGTTCGGAGTGTCCGATGAGGACGATGTCTGTGCCGATGTCGGCGAGCATTTCTGCGGAAACTTCGCCTGTGTAGGCGCCGTTGTTGGGGAAGCGGCTGACGTCTTGGGCGCAGGTAAGGATGCGGTTGTTGAGGACAATCTGCATGGCGTTGTGCAGTTGCAACAGGTAAACGGTCGGGGCGGCAAGGCCGATGAGGACGCGTTCGGCGGTGGGCATGATGCGGAAGCGGTGCATGAGTGCGTTGTTGTTTTGGAGTCGGCCGTTCATTTTCCAGTTGCCGATGACCCATTTTTGATCCCACATTCCGATTTGGTGATACATCTTTTTTGCTCCGTGTTGTGTTTCTTTGGCTGTACGCTGCGTGTAGCGTGATGTAACGTGAAGTTTAGTGGATATGCGACGGGTTCGCAACTTGAAACGGGATGCCCGGGGTCGTCTGAAATGCTGTTTCAGACGACCTGTTTTATAATAACTGCTTGATATACACATATATAGGACATGGCTATGCACGCGCTTCATTTTTCGGCTTCGGACAAGGCCGCGCTTTATCGGGAGGTATTGCCACAGATTGAGTCTGTGGTGGCGGACGAGACGGATTGGGTGGCGAATTTGGCGAACACGGCGGCGGTTTTGAAGGAAGCGTTCGGCTGGTTTTGGGTGGGTTTTTATTTGGTCGATACGCGTACGGACGAATTGGTTTTGGCGCCGTTTCAGGGGCCTTTGGCGTGTACGCGGATTCCGTTCGGGCGCGGGGTGTGCGGTCAGGCTTGGGCGAAGGGCGAGACGGTGGTCGTCAAGGATGTCAACGCGCATCCCGACCATATTGCCTGCTCGTCTTTGTCGCGTTCGGAAATTGTGGTTCCGCTGTTTTCAGACGACCTCTGTATCGGCGTATTGGATATGGACAGCGAGCATTTGGCGCAGTTTGATGAAACGGATGCTTTGTATTTGGGCGAACTGGCGAAGATTTTGGAGAAGCGGTTTAAGGCTTCGCATCAGGCGGCTTGAGACCGAAAAAACGGGCGGGCGGCGCGCGCTGAAGTTGGCGTGGCGGGAGTGTGGTTTTATAATGTCTGCCATTGCTAAAACAATTATTTAACGGAGCACAAAATGGATTTTGAAAAAGCGCGGTTCAACATGGTCGAGCAGCAAATCCGTCCGTGGGATGTATTGGATTTTGACGTTTTGGACGCTTTGGAGGAGATTCCGCGCGAGCGTTTCGTGAACGAGTCCTTGCAGGGTTTGGCGTATGCCGATATGGAGCTGCCTCTTGCGAATGGTCATAAGATGCTCGAGCCGAAAGTCGTGGCGCGGTTGGCGCAGGGGTTGAAGCTGACCAAAACCGATACGGTTTTGGAAATCGGTACGGGTTCGGGCTATGCGACCGCGCTCTTGGCGAAACTGGCGGGCAAAGTGGTTTCAGACGACCTCGATGCCGAGCAGCAAAACCGCGCCAAAGCAGTGTTGGACGGCTTGGCTTTGGACAATATCGATTATGTGCAAAACAACGGGCTGACCGAGCCTTCCGCGGGCGCACCGTTTGATGCGGTTTACGTCGGCGGCGCGGTGGACCGCGTGCCTGACGTATTGAAAGAACAGTTGAAAGACGGCGGCCGCATGGCAGTCATCGTCGGTCGCCGGCCGGTACAGCGCGCGCTGCTGATTACGCGCAAGGGCGACGAATTTGAAGAAAAAGTCCTGTTCGACACGCTGGTCGCGCATTTGGACGACAAAGAAAACCGTCCTTTCGGCGATTTCGATTTTTAATCTTTTTTGAAATCAAAGGTCGTCTGAAAACTAGCCGGACATGGCGAAACGTTTTCAGACGACCTTTCATCGTTTCCATCATTTCACACACACAACATCATGACGATCCCGCAACTCACCCCGCTGCAACTGCAACAATGGCAGGAAGAAGGCCGCGCGTTCCATCTGCTGGACGTGCGCACCGACGAGGAAACAGCCGTCTGCGCCCTGCCTGACGCCATCCATATCCCGATGAACCTGATTCCGCTGCGCCAAAACGAGCTGCCCGACGACGATTTGCCGATTGTCGTTTACTGCCACCACGGCATCCGCAGCCTACATACGGCGATGTATCTGGCAGATGCGGGTTTTGAAAATCTGTTTAATCTGCAAGGCGGGATTGATGCTTGGGCTTTGCAGGTGGATGGGACGATGGCGAGATATTGATATAGTGGATTAACTTTAAACCAGTACGGCGTTGCCTCGCCTTGCCGTACTATCTGTACTGTCTGCGGCTTCGTCGCCTTGTCCTGATTTAAAGTTAATCCACTATATATTTGCTCATAAAAAAACTGCACCTTGTGAGTTGGAGGGGATGTCCAACTTTTGGGGTGCAGTTCAAACCTTGATTCGGTTTTTCAGACGACCTTGTACTTAATAATCTTCTATTGCAAGAAATGTTCATGACACCCCAAACCGTCTTAGATTTCTGGTTTGCCGAAGAAAACCGTCCTTTTCTGTTTGCCAAAAACGATGGATTCGATGCCGAGATTCGCGCGCGATTTTTTGATGTCTGGCAACAGGCGGCCCGTGGCGAGCTTGCACACTGGCGCGACACCCTGCAAGGCAGGCTCGCCGAAATCATCCTGCTCGACCAATTCTCGCGCAACCTGTTTCGCAACAGCTCCCAAGCATTTGCCCAAGATTTAGCCGCTCTCATCCTTGCCCAAGAAGCCGTCCGTCAGCCCAGTTTCGCCGACCTCCTATCGCACGAACGCCATTTCATGCTCATGCCGTTGATGCACAGCGAAAGTCAAGTTGTCCACGAACAAGCCGTTCCTCTGTTTGAACGCTATACCGACGGACACGCATTGGATTTTGAAATCAAACACAAAGTCATCATCGACCGCTTCGGACGCTATCCGCACCGCAATGCCGTATTGGGACGTGAAAGCACGGAGGAAGAGGCGGAATTTTTGAAGCAGGAAGGTTCGTCATTTTAATTTGGGTTTCAAAATTTGAAGGTCGTCTGAAAACCATTTTTCAGACGACCTTCTTTCATATTCTCGCTTCAATAATGTGGCGGAATTTCATCACGCAGGCTGTAAGGTTCGCGCTCTCCGTTTGCGCCTTTATCCTGCATTTTCTGATAAAGCAGCCTCAACTGCGCCTGCTGCAAATCCAGCGTCTGCTGCATTTTCGCCACCGTATCGTTCAGGCTGCCGATTAAGTCTTCCTGAAGCGCGGTTTGGATTTCCAGCTCGGCGATGCGGTGTTCCAATTCGTCCATTTCACTCATTTACAGCACCATCGCGGCAATCCAGCCGGCAATCATCAGCGGGATATTGTAGTGGATAAAGGTCGGGATGACGGAGTCTCGGATGTGGTCGTGTTGTCCGTCGGCGTTCAAACCCATGGTCGGGCCGAGCGTCGAGTCAGACGCGGGCGAACCGGCGTCGCCCAATGCGCCCGCCGTACCGACGATGGCGACGGTTGCCAGCGGCGAGAAGCCGAGGCTGATACACAGCGGCACATAAATCGCGGTAATAATCGGCAAGGTGGAGAAAGAAGAGCCGATACCCATGGTGACCAACAATCCGACAAACAACATAGCAAATGCCGCCATGCCTTTATTGCCGCCGAAAAGCTGCATACTGTGTTCGACCAGCGGTTTGATTTCGCCTGTCGCGGTCATGACTGCCGCAAAACCTTGCGCCGCAATCATGATGAAACCGACCATCGCCATCATTTTGATGCCTTCACCGAACACATCACTGGCAGCATCTCGGTTCATCACGCCGAGCATCATAAAGACGGCAAACCCCAGCATCGCGCCCAACACCAGCGAATCTTCATACATCAACTGAATCGCAAAGCACACGCCGATTGCCACCGCCGCCACCAGACTGCGGTAAGCCGAAGGCTGGGGCTGTTCGGATGCTTCGCGGTTGTCCTCGGCATCAATGGTATTGGTTTGGTAAGAACGCGGTTTGCGGTAATGGATAAACGCCAAAATCAGCCCCGCCACCATACCCAGCGCAGGAATCGCCATCGCATGCATGACGCTAATGCCTTTTACGTCCATGCCCGCAGATTTGATGTTGCCCAAGAGGATGTCGTTCAAGAAAATCGCGCCGAAGCCGTAAGGCAGGAACATATAAGTCGTCACCAAACCGAACGTAATCACACACGCCACTAGGCGGCGGTCGACTTTCAAACGGTTAAACACCAGCAAAAGCGGCGGAATAATCATCGGAATAAACGCGATATGAATAGGCACGACGTTTTGACTCATGATGCCCATCGCCAAAATAATCAGCAACAGCGTCCATTTCACCGAACTTTCGCCTTTCGCGGCATCCTGACTGTTGTTGAGTTTGCGGATAATGCCGCCCGCAAGCTGCTGCGGCAGCCCCGAATAGGTAATCGCCATCGCGAACGCACCGAGCATCGCATAAGACAAAGAAATCCGCGCGCCGCCCTTCAAACCTTCGTTAAACACGGGAATAATCCCCGACTGCGTAACATTACCCGCCGTATCTACGACGTTTTCCAGCGGCATACCCGCCACCAGTCCGCCGACAAACGCACCGACAGTCAGGCTCAATACAACGTGTACCCGCGACAGCGACAACACGAGCATCACGATTACTGCAATCACTACGGCATTCATGCCCTTTCTCCGTTTCAGACGACCTGTCGGCCATCTATTTATATATTAAAAGAAACATCATAACCTAACATGATTTAACACGCTAGGGCAAGCCGCCTTTCAGACGACCCGCCCTACCCCGCACCCAAAATAAAGGTCGTCTGAAAACGAGAGAAACCAGTTTTCAGACGACCTCGGATAGTTTTTGGGTTTCAACTACCGCGTGCATGCGTACCGTACACACCTACACCCGATGCCCGGTTTCAACCGTCAGATTCTCGAATCTGACGGCTTTTGAGATGGCAGGCTTTTGTCGAATACAAGTATCCGGCCTACGGCTGACTGTCCATCTTTTCAGACGACCTTGGATGGGTTTTGGGGTTTAACAACCGCATGCGTGCGTACCGCACACACCCTTGTATATCGGAACTCCCGTATCATAGCAACAAACCGCCCGGCCGCCATCCGTACACACCCAAGGCAAACAACCGTTGAGTAGCTTAGGGAGCGGTCGGGCAACCCATCGACACAACCGGACAGTTGCCAGACAACACAACCGAATGCAAGGCAGGTTTATGATGAGTACCCAACACAATTACGCAGGCATCGACATCGCCAAACGAAACTTCGTCATCGCCGTTTCGTCTTTGTCTAAAACCAAAACCGAAACCAACAACCCGAAAGGTATCGCCCATACTATCGAATACCTTAAAAAGCACAACGTCGCCCTCGTTGTGATGGAAAGCACCGGCGGTCTCGAAATCCCCGCCGCCAAAGCCATCCACCGCGCAGGTATGGCCGTGATCATCGCCAACCCGCGTCAGACGCATCAGTTTGCCCAATCGCAGTCGCTGACCAAAACCGATGCCAAAGATGCCCAAATGCTCGCCTTCTTCGCACAGATGATGACGCAGAAAGAAGGTTGGCAAACCATGCTCTACCACCCGCCCACCGAAGCGGAAGAAGTGTTGGAAGCATTGGTTAACCGCCGCAACCAACTGGTGGATATGCGGACTGCCGAGAAAAACCGTCTGCATCAGGTTCATGAAACGCAAGTCGAAAGCGTCAAACAACTGATTGCCCATTTTGACCGGCTGATTGACGAATTGGACAAACAAATCGACGACCACACCCACACGCATTTTGACGGCAAAGCCCAAGTGGCAGAGCAAATCAAAGGTATCGGTTCGATAACGACGGCTACGCTGATGGCGATGCTGCCCGAATTGGGGCGGTTGAGCCACAAACGGATAGCGAGTTTGGTCGGCATTGCCCCGCACCCGAGGGAGAGTGGTGAAACCAAATTCAAAAGCCGCTGCTTCGGCGGAAGGTCTGCGGTGCGTAAGGCGCTGTATATGGCTACCGTGGTAGCGACACGTTTTGAACCGCTTATTCGGGATTTCTATCAGCGCCTGCTGTCCAAGGGTAAGCCGTATAAGGTTGCCGTTACGGCATGTATGCGCAAACTGTTGACGATATTGAATGCCCGGATGCGTGATTATTTTGCCGAAAACGGTACCACCGAAAACGGTATCCGAACGGCTTGATTTGAGTTTTTGTATTTTTGCCCGACGGGGTGAAAAATACAGTTGCTACACCCGATGCCCAGTTTCAGTAGGTCAGATTCTCGAATCTGACGGCTTTTGAGATGGTAGGCTTTTGTCGGACACAAGTATCCGACTATGGGTATACAAAAAACTACAATTTATTGTTTTTAAATAAATTTTCAATGGATAGATTAAATCCACCATCAGGTTTTCCTAAAATCGCATCATAAAGAACTACACTCAACTCTGATTGTGGCAAATTGAAATCACGCTTATATGGTGTTATTTCCCATCCTTCTGCCTCAGCTCTTTCCCCATACCTTTGAACTGCCCCCGGAATCAAATTAGCTGCTTGTTTTTTAGAAATCTGACGTTTTTGGTATTCATCTGATGCATATCTACAAGCCCTATAAATAAAATTATACATTTGAGCTACGGAATATTTTTGGAGAAGCTTATTGAATACCGCTTTTGTTTTTTCTCCTGGAGAAAAAACAAAATGACGTGCTGTCAATTGATAATCCAAATAAGCTAAACATTCCTGTAATGCAACTTCTTCACAGAGCTGTTTTATCTCTAAAGAGTATGTATCAAAAAACTCTGGCATACAGACTATTTCTCCAATCATTGACTGAAGAGAAGAAATATTTTCCTTAGAATTTATCAACCAAATTACTTCAGTTATAGAAAAGCTGAAAGATCCGTCATCATGAAAATTAAAAGCTGATAGATTGCTACTGGGGTCAATCAAAAGTATGTTGTCCCTGTATAACTGCCTAAGGATTTCAATACTGTAATTTTCATTTGGCGTAAATCTTATTCCATAAATATCGGAATAAGCTTGTAGTTCGGACAATTCCTCATTTGCAGAAAATCTTATTAGTGTAAAAAGAAAAATAATCTGCTTTAGAGAAGCTTCCGAAAAATCAAAAAGATGATGTTCCAAGCTAAATGAAACATCATTAATCAATTGCGCTCTCTGCTTTCTTTCCTTTTCTGTTTTTTCTAATTCTTTTTTCTTCTCCTCTTCCTGTTTTTCATATAAAAACTGTTGCTGTTGTTTCGCTCTGCACTCCATACAGATCATATTGTTTTTTTTAATAAGCTTATAAAATTCGGTTCGATTATGGCAAACATGTTGTTTTCCACAGGAAATACAAACCGTGTCAGAAATATAAGCAATACATGATTCTTTCACCATTTTGTATAGAGTAGGGGTATTAATTCCATATTGCCCTGACAATTCTTTTACATCATAGATAAAATGACCATCTTTGTTAATTTGCCAATAATTTTGGCACAGGGCTTTAATGGTTTCGTCATTATTCAAAAATTCCAAATAAATCATCGTTATTCCTCTTCAATGCGCCTCTTCCCAATTCATCCCCACGCCAACCTCCGCCACCAGCGGTACTTTCAACATCCCATCATCCACTTTCGCCATAATCTGCGGCAGTTTTTCTTTGACTGAATCCAGTTCGGCTTCGGGTACTTCCAGCACCAGTTCGTCATGCACCTGCATAATCAGTTTGCTTTGTAAGAGGTCGTCTGAAAGCCAGCGGGACACGTCTATCATGGCGCGTTTGATGAGGTCGGAGGCGGTGCCTTGCATGGGGGCGTTGATGGCGGCGCGTTCGGCTCCGGCGCGGGCGTTGGCGTTTTTGTTGTGGATGTCGGGCAGGTAGAGGCGGCGGCCGAACAGGGTTTCGACGAAGCCTTGGGCGGCGGCTTGTTCTTTGGTGCGCTGCATGTATTCGGCGACGCCGGGGTAGCGGGCGAAGTAGCGGTCGATGAAGGTTTTGGCGGACAGGTTGTCTATGCCCAGCGATTTGGCGAGGCCGTATTGGCCCATGCCGTAAATGAGGCCGAAGTTGATGGTTTTGGCGTAGCGGCGTTGTTCGGACGAGACGTTTTCGGGGGCGATGCCGAATACTTCGACGGCAGTGCGGCGGTGTACGTCTTCGCCGTTTTGGAACGCGGCAATCAGGGTTTTGTCGCCGGAGAGGTGCGCCATGATGCGCAGCTCGATTTGGGAATAGTCGGCAGAGACGATGACGCTGCCTTGCGGTGCGGTGAAGGCGCGGCGCACGCGGCGGCCTTCGGCGGTGCGGATGGGGATGTTTTGCAGGTTGGGGTTGTTGCTGGCGAGGCGGCCGGTGATGGCGACGGCTTGGGCGTAGGTGGTGTGCACGCGGCCGTCTTTGGGGGAAATCATTTCGGGCAGTTTGTCGGTGTAGGTGGATTTGAGTTTCGCCAGGCTGCGGTTTTGCAGGATGATTTTGGGCAGGGGGTAGTCGGGAGCGAGCTGTTCGAGCACGGCTTCGTTGGTGGAAATGCCGCCTTTGGCGGTTTTTTTCAGGCCTTTGGTGGGGATGCCCATTTTGTCGAACAGGATTTCTTGCAGTTGTTTGGGCGAGTTGAGGTTGAACGGCTGGCCTGCGGCGGCGTAGGCTTCCTGTTCGAGCTTCATCAGCTCGGCGCCGAGCTCTGCGCTTTGACGGGCGAGTTCGGCGCGGTCGATTTGCACGCCGTTGCGTTCCATTTCAAACAATACCTGCGCGACGGGCAGCTCCATTTTTTCATACATTTCAAGCTGTTTGGCATCCATTTGCGCGCGCAGGTGCGCTTCGAGGCGCAGGGCGAAATCGGCGTCTTGGGCGGCGTATTCTGTTGCCTGCCCGATGGCAACGTCGGCAAACCCGATTTGCTTCGCGCCTTTGCCGCATAGCGATTCGTAGGTAATGGTTTCCAAGCCCAGCCAGCGTTCGGACAATTCGTCCAAGCCGTGTCCGAGATGGCTCTCGATGATGTAGGAAGCGAGCATGGCGTCGCCGGCAATGCCGTTCAGGGCGATGCCGTAGTTGGCGAAAACGTGTTGGTCGTATTTGAGGTTTTGCCCGATTTTTTTCAGGGCGGGGTTTTCCAAATGCGGTTTCAGACGACCTAATACGTCTTGCAAATCAAGCTGTTCGGGCGCGGCGGTCAGGCTGTGGCCTACGGGGATGTAAACCGCTTCGCCTGCTTGGAACGCGATGCTGATGCCGACCAGCGCAGCGTTCATCGCGTCTAGGGACGTGGTTTCCGTATCAATACCGATTTTGTCCGCCTGCGACAGTTTGTCCAACAAGGTGGCAAACTGCGCTTCAGTGGTAACGGCTTGATAATCCAGCGTATCGGGGGCAACGGCTTTTTCAGGTAGCCTTTCAGACGACGTTTCCATGTCCAACGCCGCCTGTTCGCCTATCGTATCGCTGCCGAACAAATCGCCGTCCGCCGCTTCGTGCATACGGCTTTCCGCTTCTTTCAGCCAAGTGCGGAAGCCCCAGCGTTTGAAATCGACCGCAAGCTGCGACCATTTCGGCGAAGTGCGGCGCAGGCTTTCGAGGCCGTCTGAAAGCTCGGTGTGCAAGTCCACATCGGTTTTAATCGTCACCAAATCATACGAAAGCGGCAGTTGGGGCAGCGCAGCTTGCAGGTTTTCGCCGACCTTGCCCTTGATTTCCGCAGCGTGTTCCATTACGCCTGCCAACGAGCCGTAGGCTTCCAGCCATTTCACCGCCGTTTTCGGGCCGCATTTTTCCACGCCCGGCACATTGTCCACCTTGTCGCCCATCAGCGCGAGATAATCGCGGATTTGGTCGGGGCGCACGCCGAATTTTTCCTTCACGCCTTCAATGTCCAGCGTTTCGCCGCTCATCGTGTTCACCAGCGTCACGCGATCGTTCACCAACTGCGCCATATCCTTATCGCCGGTGGACACCACCACATTCCAACCCGCTTCGCCAGCCATTGCTGCCAGCGTGCCGATGACGTCGTCCGCTTCGACTTGTGGAATCACCAGCACCGGCCAGCCCATCAGCCGCACCAAATCCGGCAAGGCTTCCGCCTGCGGGCGCAAATCGTCCGGCATCGGCGGGCGCGTCGCCTTGTAGTCGGGGAACATCTCGTGGCGGAAATTCTTGCCCTTCGCATCAAACACCACCGCGCAATAATCATGAACATAATCCGCCCGCAGCCGGCGCAGCATGTTCAACACGCCATAAAGCGCACCCGTCGGCGCACCGTCAGGCGCGGACAACTGCGCCATCGCGTGATAAGCGCGGTAGAGATAAGAAGAGCCGTCAACGAGGAGGAGAGTGGGTTTGGACATGGTGAACCTGCTTGAAATGAGTGAAAAATAGATGGACGGATTATAAAGGAAAAGACAAGAGGTCGTCTGAAAGCAAGTTTTCATGGCATAACACGTTCCACTCAAAACGCCCTTCCCTTTCCGCGAACATACCATTAAGCATCGCTGTAAAAAGGTCGTCTGAAAATGTTCAGACGACCTTTTCACATACCCGCAACACGCTATTCGTCAATATTCCGCCGAATGCCAAAACGGCTGCCCCACGGTTGGCGTACTGGCTTGGGCTTTGGTTCGTGCTTCGACCGGTTCAGCTTCAAATGCCAGCCGTCCGGATTCGACGGCAAGTGCGAAGGCGCGCGCCATGTTGACGGGGTCGCCGCTGCGGGAAACGGCGGTGTTCAGCAATACGCCGTCAAACCCCCATTCCATCACTTGCGCCGCCTGCGAGGGCAAACCCAAGCCCGCGTCGATAATCAGCGGCGTGTCGGGCAGGCGTTCGCGCAGGACGTTCAGTGCATAGGCGTGAACCGCGCCCAAACCCGTGCCGATCGGCGCCGCCCACGGCATTAACGCCTGACAGCCCGCGTCGAGCAGGCGGCGGCAGGCAATCAGGTCTTCGGTGCAATAAGGCAGCACTTTGAAGCCGTCTTTAATCAGGATTTCCGCCGCTTCAACAAGCTGGAAGACGTCGGGCTGCAACGTGTCGTCGTCGCCGATGAGCTCGAGTTTGATCCAATCGGTTTCAAATACTTCCCGCGCCATCTGCGCCGTCGTTACCGCTTCCTGCACGCTTTGGCAGCCTGCTGTGTTCGGCAGCACGGGGACGCCGCTTTCTTCCAACAGCGACCAAAACCCCTGACCGTGCGCCTCGCCTCCGCTTCCCGCACGACGCAGCGAGACGGTAATCATCGCGGGGCGGGCGGTTTGGACGGATTGTTTGAGGATTTCGGGCGTCGGGTAGGCAGCCGTGCCGAGCAGCAGCCGTGAAGGGAAAGTTTCTCCGTATAGGGTGAGCATGATGGGTTCCTTTGTAAGGTTGTTTTGGGGACAGGGGTCGTCTGAAAAGGCAAAACCGCCTAGCCGCCGACCACCGGCCGCACAATATCGACTTTGTCGTTTTCGTTCAAAACCGTTTCCGCATATGCGCCTTTGGCGACGAATCCGGTATTTACCGCGACGGCAAAAGGCTTTTGCGGCGCGGTTTGAGCGATGAGGTCGGCAACGGTTGTGCCGTGAAGTTCGGCGGGTTTACCGTTTAAGATGATGTTCATGGTTTCTCGATGTTTCGTATGTATAGTGGATTAACTTTAAATCAGGACAAGGCGACGAAGCCGCAGACAGTACAGATCGTACGGCAAGGCGAGGCAACGCCGTACTGGTTTAAAGTTAAGCCACTATAAGTTTCTTTATTCGCGATGCGCCTGCTCTTGCTTGAATCCGTCGCCCCATTCCTTCAATGCCGTCAGCACGGGCGCAAGCGTTTTGCCGTAGTCGGTCAGGCGGTATTCCACGCGCGGCGGGACTTCGGGATACACGGTGCGCGAAATGATGCCGTCGGCTTCCAATGCACGCAGTTGGACGGTCAGCGTGCGCTGCGACACATCGGGCAGGATGCGGCGGATTTGGTTGAAGCGCAGTGTGCCGTCCGTGTGCAGGCGGTAGAGTATCGTGCCTTTCCATTTGCCGCCGATAACGGAAAGCGCGGCTTCCACCGAGCAGCCTTCGGCGCAGTCGTAGCTTGGGTGCGGTGTGCGGGGCATGGCAGTATCCTTTATGTAACTATATGAAAAACAAGTGCGTTCTTGTTAGTGGTGTGCTTCGGGCGCATGATACACGCTTTCAGACGACCTAACAGGAGAACCTTATGAAAGCCATCGGTTTCAACCGCCCTTTGCCCGTTTCCAACCCTGAAGCCCTGCTCGACATCGAAATGCCCGAACCCGAACTGCGGCCGCACGATATTTTGGTTGCCGTGCAGGCGGTTTCAGTCAATCCTGTCGATGTGAAAGTTCGGGCGGCGCATACGCCTGCGGCAGGGCAGTACCGCGTATTGGGTTACGACGCGGCAGGCATCGTTCAGGCGGTCGGCAGCGAAGTGCGGCATTTCAAAGTCGGCGACGAAGTGTATTACGCGGGTGCCATCAACCGCCAAGGTTCGAACGCACAATTACAGGCGGTGGACGCGCGCATTGCCGCCAAAAAACCGCGTTCGCTGGATTTTGCCCAAGCCGCCGCGCTGCCATTAACGGCAATTACCGCCTGGGAAACGCTGTTCGACCGCTTGGACGTGAACAAACCCGTGGCAGGCGGCGCCAATACGCTGCTCTTAATCGGCGGCGCAGGCGGGGTCGGCTCGCTTGCCATCCAGTTTCTGAAAAAGCTGACCGACATTCAAGTCATCGCCACCGCTTCCCGCCCCGAAAGCCGCGCGTGGGTGAAGGAATTGGGGGCGGATTTCGTCATCAACCATCATGAAAACATGGCGGAACAGGTTGCCGCGTTAAATATCGGCGCGCCATCGTTTGTTTTTTCCACCAACCATACTGACCGCCATCTGCCGCAAATCGTGGAACTCATCGCCCCGCAAGGCAGAATCGCACTGATTGACGACCCCGAAACGTTGGACGTGAACCCGCTCAAAGGCAAAAGCCTGTCGCTGCATTGGGAATTTATGTTTACCCGCCCGCTGCGCGAAACGGCAGACATCGAACGGCAGGGCGAAATCCTGGCCGAAACCGCGCGGCTGGTGGACGAAGGCATCATCCGCCCGACCGCCACCCAAATCCTGCACGGCATCAATGCTGCCAACCTGCGCCGCGCACATGAGATGCTGGAACGCGGAGATATGGTCGGCAAGCTGGTGGTTGAAGGCTGGGACAACTGAATTCACCGATTATTCTTTGCGCCGTTATGCCCGCTTCTGCCTGTATGGCATCCGAAATGACGGCAATCGAATATCCTAATTGAGCAGGTCGTCTGAAATTTGGCTTTCAGACGACCTTATTCCTCCCACAAAGCCTGAAACGCTTTAACCACCGCTTCGGGATTTTCTGCTTCGGTAACGGCGCGGACGACGGCGAGTGAAGAAACGCCGGTTGCCAATACATCTTCGGCGTTGTTTAAATCGATGCCGCCGATGGCGACGACGGGCGTGCTGCCTGCCTGTTTCACATATTCGCGCAGTTTGTCCAAGCCTTGCGGGGCGGTGGGCATTTGCTTGGTTGTGGTCGGGAAAATCGCGCCGCTGGCGACGTAGCTGGGGTGTACGGACAGGGCGCGGTCGAGTTCGGCGACGGAGTGCGTACTCAAACCCAAACGCAAACCGGCGGCGGCGATGGCGGCAAGGTCGGCGGTGTCCATGTCTTCCTGTCCGAGATGCACGCCGTATGCGCCCGCTTCTGTCGCCTCGCGCCAGTGGTCGTTGATGAAAAGCTGCGTGCGGCTGCCCTGACAGGCGGCGACGCAGCGGGCGATTTCGCGTTTCAAGTCATCGCCGTGCAGGGTTTTGCAGCGCAGTTGCACCGTGTCGGCACCTGCTTTGACCATGCGCTCCACCCAATCGGCGGTGGGAACGACGGCGTAGAATTTGAGCGGGGATTTTAGGGGTGGGAAGATCATGGGGTGTCCTTTTAAGTTATCGCTGATGGCGTTCCTGCAGGCGTTCGGTATGCGCCCGCAGTTTTTCGCCGTCGGCTTGGTATTCGTTTGAAGACAGCACGGCAGTTGCCGCCTCTATTTCCTGCGGCAGCAATAAGGTCGTCTGAAAACGTCTGATATAGGATGCTGCCTGTCTGATACGGCAGACATTCGGCGGCATTTGCGTTTTCAATTCACAATCACCGAGAAAAACCACCATCGAATGAAATTTTTCTTCCGGCAGTTGCAGCAGTTCGGATAATGCCTTGATGTGTGCGTAATTCTGGCGCAACGGATTTTGAAAGTAGTGTTTCTGCTTATAGACGACTTGTGTCCATTTCGATTGCTTCTCGCTGCCGAAAATCCAACCTGTGTAATTCTTGGTTTCTATGACAAATATCCCGAAAACCGAAACATAGATATGGTCGATTTGCGTCGTGCCGCTGCGGGACGGAATAATCAAATCGTGAAATTCGATATAGGTTTCTTCATCCAAATCTTTTCCGATTACTGAACGGACTGCCCGTTCGCCTATGCGTCCTTTCACTTTGGGGTTTTGGAGCAGCGCTTTCAAAAGAAGCAGGGGAATGACGAGCAGGAAAATCCAAAAGATACCTGACAGGTTTCCTATTGCTTGTTCAATCATGACGTTTTCCTTTTTTGTTTTATTGTTTAATGAAAGTGAGCCTGGTATAGCCATCTGATGAGGTCGTCTGAAAACATCAAGTATTCACATTCATGCCGTAGAGTAGAAGACGGGTGATACTTGATTGGAAGCTCCCCCTTCTTATAACCAACGGCGAACGCGCCGACAGTAAGACTCGTATTCTGCGCCGAATTTCTGCGCCAAAACGCATTCTTCGGGCATGATTTGAAAGCGCGTCATATAGGCAACAAATGCAGCCAAAAACAACCACGGCAGCGGGTGCGCCAAATAGCCCGCCCATGCAACCAGCCAGCAGCCCATACCCGCATACATCGGGTTGCGGCTGAAACGGTACACGCCGTCTGAAACAAAGTGTTCAGTTTGTTCGGGGTTGAACGGGCTGACGGTCGTGCGCACACGGCGAAACGCCCACACACCTAATATGCCTAACAAAGTCCCAAACGCCATCAAAACAACCGACAGCAATATAGGAAAGCGCGGCATTATGTCAGCCAACGCCGACACTTGGGCAGAGATGTACATCAACAACGCACAAATAAAACATATCGCCGGCGGCGGAATTTTAGTTTCTAAATTCATATTGTTACCTTTATAAAACGGATAGCGCGACGTTTTCAGACGACCTCAAACTTATTTTTCAATATACGCCAAACCGCTTTCTTCATCACGTTCGGGCGCGTCTTTTCCGTCAAACAGTGCCACTGCCAATCTGACGGCGGCGGCGGTTACGGCGGGAGAAATCATGAAGCCGTGACGGAAAAGGCCGTTGATTTCAATCAGGCGTCGGGCGCGGCTGTAACGAATTTCGGGGTTGTGGTGGTTGAGCGTCGGGCGCAGGCCGGTGGCGATTTCGAGAATGTCGGCTTCGCCGAAGGCGGGGTGGACGGCATAGAGTGCGGATAAAAGTTCCAACCCGGAACGTACGCTGGCTGGGGCTTGGCTTTCGCTTTCGATTTGGGTCGCGCCGATGACGAAGACGTGGTTTTCTTTCGGGGCGATGTAGAGCGGGTAACGCGGGTGCAGCAGGCGCACGGGACGGTTGAGCGTGATTTCGGGCGTATAAACCCGCGCCACTTCGCCACGTATGCCGCGCAAGGTGCTGGTGTGTTCGGGGGATTGGTTCCACGCAGTTTTTGCGCCGTAGCCGCGGCAGTCGATCAGCCAGTCGTATTGGGCTTGCAGGTCTTCGGGGGCACATTCGTGTTCCCAATGGCAAGGGACGTTCATCCCGTCCAAAGCGTCGGCAAGTGCAGACAAGATTTGCTGTCCGTCGAGCTGGCCTTCGGTCGGCAGGTAGATTCCGTCTGAAAAGCGTCCGCCGAGTTGCGGTTCGCGTTTGGCGATGTCGTCGGCGCGCCAACGGACGATTTCGTCATCCGCTACGCCGCCGCGTTTGAGATGGCGGACGAACTCGCTGGATAATGGCTTGTCCTGCCCGTGCCACACAATCAGGCTGCCGTTTTCCTGCATCATGGTCGGCGTTTTCAGACGACCTCGTATGTCGCGCCACAGTGGAATGCTCTGCCTGCCCAGTTTGATGACTTCGGGCGTAGCCTCGACCGCTTCCGCAGCAGGCGCGAGCATGGCGGCGGCAACATAAGCGGCGGCGTGTTCGCCTTTGCGCCCACCCTTGTCAAAGAGGGCAATGGATAAACCTTGTTCTGCAAGTTGTAAAGCAGTCAGACGGCCGCAGAGGCCGCCGCCGAGAATGGCGATACGGGGCATGGTGGATTCCTTTGCAGTGTTTGGGCAGTCGGGAAGACGAAAGACAAGACGGAAGCGGAATCCACCGAATGGCGGGAAATGCGAGAAAGGGAACGGAAGCCTGAAAAGGCGTTTGACAGCTTGTTTCCTACGCAGGCATTACCCCGACAGGTTCTACGGATTCCGCTGTTGCGGTCTCAGCTGTTTGCGGGAACAAGCAGCACTCCGACAAGGAAAATATGAAGTTTATACAGATTTGTTTATTTTGGCAAAAGATCGTCTGAAAATACAAGTTTTCATGAAGTAAAATACTTTAAAAAAGTAATTTTCCAAATCAATCTTGGCACTTTGTCCAAATGAAACGCTCTATTAAAGAAATTTGTTTCAAAACACGAAAATGAAAAACTTCAAACACAAACAAATAACGATAAATAAATAATTACCTAAACTAAAAAATAATTTATAGCATGCAATTCAACATCTTGAATTACCAATAAAAAATGTCATCCGCAATGCGGATGACACTTAATTCCGAAGCAATTATTCGCTAACTGTATTATCAGCTTTATCAACCAATTCAACGAGTGCTAACGGAGCATTATCGCCTTTTCGGAAACCATACTTCAGCACGCGAACATAGCCACCATTTCGGGCAGCAAAGCGTGGACCCAATTCATCAAACAATTTAACCACAACATCACGATCACGAGTGCGGTCAAATGCCAAACGACGGTTTGCCAAGGAAGGTTTTTTACCCAATGTAATCAAGGGTTCTACTACGCGGCGCAATTCTTTAGCTTTAGGCAAAGTTGTCACAATAGTCTCGTGATTCAACAATGAGTTCGCCATATTACGCAGCATTGCAGCACGATGGCTGCTTGTACGGTTTAATTTGCGGTTACCATTACGATGACGCATGTCATTATCCTTTAATCTTCAAACTTACGGCTTTTCTAAGCCTACAGGCGGCCAAGCTTCCAATTTGGAACCTAGTGTCAAGCCTTTAGATGCCAACACTTCTTTGATTTCATTCAAAGACTTACGACCCAAATTCGGAGTTTTAAGAAGCTCTGTTTCAGTACGTTGAATCAAATCGCCAATATAATAAATATCTTCAGCTTTCAGACAATTAGCTGAACGTACAGTTAATTCCAAATCATCTACCGGACGCAGCAGGATAGGATCAATAGGAGAAGCTTTTTCTTCAACTTCTTCTACTGGAGTACCTTGCAAATCAGCAAAGATAGACATTTGATCAATTAAAATACGAGCGGCACTACGTACAGCTTCTTCAGGATCAATAGAACCATCAGTTTCAATATCTAAAACTAACTTATCTAAGTCCGTACGTTGCTCTACACGTGCAGGTTCAACTTCAAAGCTAACACGACTGATGGGCGAAAAGCTCGCATCCAACTGAATTGCACCAATCTGACGGTTTTCATCACGGACGACACGACGACCGGAAACAGATTGGTAGCCACGACCCTGCTCAACTTTGATTTCCATATCAATTTGACCGTTCTCAGCCAAATGACAAATAATATGCTCAGGATTTAAAACTTCCACATCATGTGGCAATTCGATATCACCGGCAACAACTGCTCCGGCACCTGACTTTTTCAAAGTTAACTTAACTTGGCCACGTCCATGCAGCTTAAATACAATACCTTTGACATTCAATAAAATATCGACAACATCTTCTTGAACACCATCAACAGTAGAGTATTCGTGCAACACACCGGAAATGGCCACTTCAGTAGGAGCAAAACCATTCATGGATGACAGTAAGATACGACGCAAAGCATTACCTAAAGTATGACCAAAACCGCGCTCAAACGGCTGCATAGATACTTTTGCACGAGTTGTAGATAAAGTATCGACATCAATTTGACGAGGTTTCAAAAATTCGGTTGTGCTATTTTGCATTTAACTGTCCCTCACTGAGCTAGCATTATTTAGAGTAGAATTCTACCACCAGCTGTTCATTAATATCGCCAGTTAATTCTGAACGATCCGGCATATTTTTAAATACGCCTTCCAATTTGTCTGGATCAACAGAAACCCAGCTTGGCAAACCGATTTGAGTTGCTAAACTTAAAGCTTCCTGGATACGAACTTGTTTTTTAGCTTTCTCACGAACAGCTACAACATCACCTGCTTTAACTTGGAAAGAAGGAATATTTACAACCTGACCGTTAACGGTAATTGCTTTATGAGAAACCAGCTGACGTGCTTCAGCACGGGTCGAGCCAAATCCCATGCGATATACGACATTATCCAAACGAGACTCTAACAATTGCAGCAGCAATTCTCCAGTAGAGCCTTTACGTCGATCTGCTTCTGCAAAATAGCGACGGAATTGACGTTCCAAAACGCCATAAATACGACGAATCTTTTGCTTTTCACGTAGTTGCAAGCCATAGTCAGACAAACGTGGTTTCTTTGCACCATGCTGACCAGGAGCTGAATCAAGTTTACATTTAGAATCCAAAGAACGACGAGCGCTCTTCAAAAATAAATCGGTGCCTTCTCGACGAGCCAATTTACATTTAGGGCCAATATAACGTGCCATGTTTCAATCACTCCTTTAAATACGACGTTTTTTAGGCGGACGGCAACCGTTATGAGGCAACGGAGTAACGTCGGTAATACTGGTAATTTTAAAACCAAGAGCGTTGAGTGCACGTACAGAAGACTCTCGACCGGGACCAGGGCCTTTTATACGAACTTCTAAATTTTTAACGCCATATTCTTGGGCAACTTTACCAGCTGCTTCTGCAGCCACTTGAGCTGCAAACGGTGTACTTTTACGAGAACCTTTAAAACCAGCGCCGCCAGAGGTAGCCCAAGACAATGCATTGCCTTGACGGTCAGTGATTGTAATGATGGTATTGTTGAAAGAAGCATGTACATGCACAATACCTTCGCTTACGGTTTTACGTACTTTTTTACGTACACGCGAAGCTGTGTTTGCTTTAGCCATTAATAAAATTCCTTAAAAATTATTTTTTACCAGCAATCGCTTTACGCGGACCTTTGCGGGTACGAGCGTTTGTGCGAGTGCGTTGACCACGACAAGGCAAACCTCGACGATGACGGAAACCACGGTAACAACCCATGTCCATCAATCGTTTGATGCTCATCGTTACCTCACGGCGCAAATCGCCTTCCACTTCATACTTGGCAACTTGTTCACGCAAAGCGTCTAATTGAGCCTCGTCCAAATCTTTTGCTTTTGTAGTGGGAGCAATATTTGCTGCCTCGCAAATTAATTTAGCACGAGTAGCACCGATACCATAAATAGCCTGCAAGCCAATTACGATATGTGCATTATTAGGGATATTTACCCCTGCAATACGAGCCATATTTTTTCCTTTAAACGGCAAAGTTCGTCACTATACCACAAAGTCTTGCTAAAAGAAAAGTTCCCTTAACCTTGACGCTGTTTGTGACGAGGATCAGTACAAATTACACGAACCACTCGATTACGACGGATAATCTTACAGTTGCGGCAAATTTTCTTTACAGACGGTTGTACACGCATTATCTTTCCTTATATCGTTTTATCTAGCTCGGAAGACAATCCGAGCTCGAGTTAAATCATAAGGTGTCAGTTCTACCGTCACCTTATCCCCAGGAGAAATCCGGATATAGTGCATACGCATTTTCCCGGAAATATGACCTAATACAATATGGTCATTCTCAAGCTTTACTTTAAAAGTTGCGTTAGGTAGAGTTTCAAGAATCTCCCCCTGCATTTGTATGGTATCTTCTTTAGCCATAATTCTACTTACGTGATAAAGATTTCATATCAAGACCGCTCATTAAACTCTCATATTGCTGAGTCATGCGGTAAGAGTTAATTTGGGTACTAAAGTCCATTGTCACCACGACTAAAATCAGTAAAGATGTACCACCCAAATAAAAAGGAACATTCAAAGCTGTTGTCAAAAATTCTGGAATTAAACAAATAGTTGTAATATATAATGCACCAAACAAAGTGAGGCGCAATACAACCTGCTCCAGATACTGAGAGGTTTGCTTACCAGGTCGAATTCCCGGCACAAAAGCACCGCTTTTCTTCAAATTCTCTGCCATTTCTTTTGGACTAAAAACCAAGGCTGTATAAAAATAGCAGAAGAAAATAATTGTCATTGTAAATAACAAAATATATAAAGCTTGCCCATGCTGAAGCAAACCAGCAATTTTATGCAACAAACTACCGGTATCATTAGAACCAAACCAGCTTAACAACGTGGATGGAAACAAAATAATACTTGACGCAAAAATAGGAGGAATGACGCCTGCCATATTCAACTTAAAGGGCATATGTGTATTAGAACCTTGCATTACACCACTACCAACTTGGCGTTTCGCATAATGCACGGGAACTTTACGCTGTGCACTTTCAAAATATACAACAATATAAATTAATAGCAATGCACCAATAACGATTGACACAGCCGTAGGCATACCAATTGATCCTTGACTCGTTAAAGCTAATAATCTTGCTATACCGGAAGGAATACCGGCAGCGATACCAGCAGTAATAATCAAGGAAATGCCATTCCCAATCCCACGCTCCGTAATCTGCTCACCTAACCACATCAGGAACATTGTACCTGTGACTAAGCTCACTACCGTAGAAATATGGAACTCCAAAGAATTAGTGACAACCACACCTTGCTGGAATACAAAGGTAGCTACACCAAAACTCTGTAAGATGGCTAATAGCACTGTACCGTATCTTGTATATTTTGTAATAACTTTTCGACCTGCCTCCCCTTCCTTTTTTAATGCCTTTAAAGAAGGAATAATTTCAGAGGCCAACTGAACAATTATTGATGCTGAAATATATGGCATTATGCCAATTGCGAATATACTAAAGCGCTCTAACGAACCACCAGAAAACATGTTCAACATGCCTAGTATGCCGTTCCCAGCGCTTTCGTATAATTTAGCTAAAGCAACAGCATCTACGCCAGGTACAGGGATATGGGCACCAATACGAAAAACAATTAACGCCCCTAAAAGAAACGTTAGACGTTTTTTCAAATCTCCAAATTTGGACAAGCCTGATAAAGATTGTTGATTAGCCACTATAATGCAAGCCTTATTCTTCCACTTTACCACCAGCAGCTTCAATTGCTGCTTTAGCCCCTTTAGTGGCTTTAATGCCCCTCAGGACAACAGCTTTTGAAAGCACACCAGAGGCAATAACTTTCACATTGGAAACAGTTGTAGGAACCAACTCGGCTTGCTTGAGAACTAATACATCAATCTCATTCACAGCGAGCAAGTTCAATTCACTCAAACGAATCTCAGCATTAGCAGCAGCAGTCAATGACTTAAAACCACGTTTTGGCAGGCGACGTTGTAAAGGCATTTGACCGCCTTCAAAACCTACTTTATGAAAACCACCAGAACGGCTTTTTTGACCTTTATGGCCACGGCCACCGGTTTTACCTAAACCGCTACCAATACCACGACCCACACGACGACGAGCGTGAGTAGCCCCCTCAGCAGGTTGAATAGAATTTAGAAACATATCAAGACTCCACTTTCAACAAGTAGCTGATTTTGTTAATCATACCACGGTTTTCAGGGGTATCTAAAACCTCTACTGTATGCTCACGATGGCGTAAACCTAAACCACGAGCACATGCACGATGAGATTCAATTGTACCAATCAGGCTCTTCACCAATGTAACTTTAATCTTTTTTTGCTCAGTCATGGTTTGCTCCCAAAATGTCTTCTACTGTTAGGCCACGTTTAGCAGCGATATCAGCAGGTGTATATAACTTAGACAAGCCATCTAATGTAGCTCGTACAATGTTATAAGGGTTTGTAGAACCATGCACTTTAGCAGAAATGTTATGAATACCCATAGCATCAAAAACTAAGCGCATAGGACCACCTGCCTTTACACCACTACCTTCTTTAGCGGGTTGCATAAAGACTTTAGTAGCGCCATGACGTCCAATAACCTCATGATGAATCGTACCATTTTTTAGAGGTACTTTAATCATAGAGCGACGAGCCTGATCCATTGCTTTTTGAACAGCTACCGGCACTTCTTTTGACTTACCTTTACCCATACCAATACGACCATCCCCATCACCAACAACAGTTAGCGCAGAGAAAGCCATGATACGACCACCTTTAACTACTTTAGTTACGCGATTAACTGCGACCATTTTTTCAATCAGGCCGTCACCACGTTCTTCAATTTCATGTTTTGCCATCTGAAAGTCTCCAATTATTAGAAGCTTAAACCATTTTCACGTGCAGCTTCAGCCAAAGCTTTCACTCGACCGTGATATTGGAAACCTGAACGATCAAAAGCAACTTTTTCTACGCCTACTGCTTTAGCTTTCTCAGCAATGCGCTTTCCTACTACTGCAGCCGCCTCGACGTTGCCACCAGATTTCAGACTACCACGCACTTCAGCTTCCAATGTAGAGGCTTGAGCCAATACTTTATCACCTTCAGCACTAATTACTTGAGCATAAATATGATTATTGCTACGGAACACACATAATCTTACCATTTTCAAGTCCGCAATACGTGCACGGGTTTTGCGTGCACGACGGAGTCGGGTTGTATGTTTATCCATTAGTGAACCTCAATTATTTTTTCTTGGCTTCTTTCATCACTACCACTTCACCTACATAACGAACACCCTTACCTTTATAAGGCTCAGGAGAACGGAATGCACGAATTTCAGCAGCGACTTGACCAACTACTTGTTTATCTGCACCAGTCAAAACGATCTCTGTTTGGCTAGGAGTTTGAACAGAAACACCTTCAGGCATTTCATATACGATTGGATGAGAAAAACCCAAAGACAAATTCAAAACTTTACCTTGAGCTTGAGCACGGTAACCCACACCAATCAATTGTAGTTTTTTCTCAAAACCTTCTGAAACACCTTTAACCATATTATTAACTAATGCACGAGCAGTACCTGACATAGCATTTGCCTGCTTACTGTCATTTTTTGCAGCAAAAGTTAATTTACCATCGTTTAATTCAATGGCGACATCAGAATGCAAAGGAAAGACCAACTCGCCATTCTTACCCTTGATAACCAATGCTTCTGTTCCAAATTTTACTTCTACACCAGCAGGAACAGTCACTGGGTTTTTTGCGACACGTGACATTTACTTTTCTCCACTAGGCTACGATGCACAACAACTCACCACCGACGCCCTCAGAGCGAGCCTTGCGGTCAGTCATCACACCTTTAGAAGTACTAACAATAGCGATACCCAATCCATTCATAACATTAGGAATTTCGCTAGAAGCTTTGTAAATACGCAAACCTGGACGTGAAACACGTTTAATTTGCTCAATCACAGGACGGCCTGCATAATATTTCAATTGAATTTCCAATACCGGCTTCGCATCAGCAGAAACCGAAAAATCCTCGATATAACCTTCTTCTTTCAAGACTTTTGCAATTGCACACTTTAATTTAGAGGAAGGCATGGCAACTGCTACCTTATTGGCACGTTGCGCATTACGAATACGAGTCAACATATCGGAAATAGGATCATGCATACTCATTATTAATACTCCTATTACCAGCTAGCTTTAACAACACCGGGAATCTCGCCACGCATAGCGATTTCACGGATTTTAATACGACCCAAACCGAATTTACGGAAAGTACCACGAGGACGACCTGTCAAAGCACAACGACGGCGTTGACGTACAGGAGCTGCATTACGCGGAATGGATTGGAATTTCAGACGAGCTTCAAAGCGCTCCTCTTCAGTTGCATTCGCATCATTAATAACAGCAAAAATTGCCTCACGTTTGGCTGCAAACTTTTTCGCCAGAGCTTGACGTTTCAGTTCACGATTAATAAGTGCTTTCTTAGCCATGATTATCCTTTAAACGGAAACTTGAATAGTGACAATAAAGCTTTAGCTTCCTCATCAGTTTTTGCAGTAGTTGTAATAGTAATATTCAAACCACGCAAAGCATCAATTTTATCGTATTCAATTTCCGGGAAAATGATTTGCTCGCGAACACCCATGTTGTAATTACCACGACCATCAAATGATTTGCCACTTACACCACGGAAGTCACGTACACGAGGTAATGCAATAGTAATCAAACGATCCAGGAATTCAAACATTTGATCACGGCGCAATGTTACTTTGCAACCGACAGGATAATTATCGCGAATCTTAAAACCTGCGATAGATTTACGAGCAACAGTAACGACTGGTTTTTGACCAGCAATTTTCTCTAAGTCAGATACCGCATGCTCCATAACTTTTTTATCAGCAACAGCTTCTCCGACACCCATATTTAAAGTAATTTTTTCAATACGGGGAACTTCCATTACTGACTTGTAACCAAATTGTTTAATCAGTTCAGGAACAACTGTATCTTTATAAAACTCTCTCAAACGAGCCATGTTATCTCCTTATGCTCCAATAACAGAGCCATTTGATTTGAAGAAACGAACGCGCTTAACTTTGCCTTCATTCTCAATCAGTTTAATACCAACACGGTCTGCTTTATTAGTTTCCGGATTCAGGATTGCGACATTAGAAATATCCAACGGCATTTCTTTGGAAACAATACCACCCTCAATACCACGCATCGGATTAGGTTTTTGGTGACGTTTTACAACGTTAATACCTTCAACAACAACTTTACCACCCAATACGCGAACTACTTGACCTTGCTTACCTTTATCCTTACCAGTGATCACAACAACTTGGTCACCTTTAATGATTTTATTCATCGCGCTATTCCTTATAACACTTCAGGCGCCAATGAAACGATTTTCATAAATCGCTCAGTACGCAACTCGCGGGTTACCGGACCAAAAATACGGGTACCCAGAGGTTCAAGTTTATTGTTTAACAACACGGCGGCATTGTTATCGAATTTAATCAACGCACCATCAGGACGACGCACACCTTTAGCAGTACGAACAACAACTGCATTGTATACATCACCTTTTTTAACACGACCACGCGGGGCCGCATCTTTAACTGCGACTTTAATAATATCGCCAACAGAAGCGTAGCGACGCTTAGATCCGCCCAACACTTTGATGCACATCACACGACGCGCACCAGAGTTATCAGCCACATCTAAGATGGTCTGCATTTGAATCATATTAGTACCTTTAAATTAACCAACTTAATTTACCATTTTCATATAACTCGCCCACTTATTTCAATTGAGCTAACTAAATGAAACCATCACGGTTCTAGTAAACCAGTCTTGGATCCCGAGGGGAAGAAACTTCCAGAAGAAACTGAAAGATAAGAAACGAAGTTTACACGCAAATTCACTTTGGCGCAACACTTCGTTTCTTATTAAAGCTAACTGTCTTAAATTTTAAACAGTACGTGCTTTCTCAACCAGTTCTTTAACAACCCAAGATTTGGTTTTTGACAGTGGACGAGATTCCGCAATTACTACAACATCGCCAATTCCATATTGATTATTTTCATCATGGGCATGGATTTTAGTTGATAAACGGATAATTTTACCGTACAGAGGATGTTTTACTTTACGCTCAACCAATACTGTCACAGTTTTGTCCATTTTGTCGCTTACCACTTTGCCTTGCAAAGTACGAACATTTTTATTTTCGCTCATTACTTAGCACCTTTTTCAGTTAAAATGGTTTTAATACGAGCAATATCGCGACGTACACGTTTTAATTCGCTTGGCTTACCCAATTGACCAGTTGCGTTTTGCATACGTAAGCCAAACTGAGCTTTCAACAAGTCCAACAAATCTGCATTTAATTGCTCAATAGATTTGTCTTTCAATTCATTTGCTTTCATTATTGACCTACCTGTCTTACTACAAAGGTCGTAGGAATAGGCAATTTGGCAGCAGCTAATTCAAATGCTTCACGAGCCAAAGCCTCTGGAACACCGTCCATCTCATACAACACTTTGCCTGGTTTGATTTCGGCAATGTAATATTCCACGTTACCTTTACCGCCACCCATACGAACTTGAATAGGTTTTTCAGTAATTGGTTTATCAGGGAATACACGAATCCAAATACGACCACCACGTTTAATGTGGCGAGTCATTGTACGACGAGCAGCTTCGATTTGGCGGGCAGTCAAACGACCGCGACCAACGGCTTTCAAACCGAACTCACCGAAACTTACTTTGTTACCGCGGGTAGCAATACCAGTATTGCGACCTTTTTGTTGCTTGCGGTATTTCAGTCTAGTTGGCTGCAGCATTACGTCCACCTGCCTTTCTTTGTTTCTTTTCATGCTCAGGTTTAGCTGAAGTCTTTACATTACCTTCAGTATAGACCCAAACTTTCAGACCCAGCACGCCATAAGTAGTATGAGCTTCGCTAGTTGCATAATCTACGTTTGCGCGCAAAGTATGCAGAGGTACTCGACCTTCACGATACCATTCGCTACGAGCAATATCTGCACCATTCAGACGACCTGAGGTCATAATCTTGATACCTTTTGCTCCTGAACGCATAGCATTTTGCATAGCGCGTTTCATAGCACGGCGGAATTGAACGCGTTTTTCCAATTGCTGAGCAATACCATCAGCAATAATTTGTGCATCCAATTCAGGTTTACGGATTTCTTCGATATTCACATGAACAGGCACGCCCATCAAGGCTTGCAAATCACGTTTCAGAACTTCGATATCCTCACCTTTTTTACCAATTACTACGCCTGGACGGGCAGAGTGGATGGTAATGCGTGCAGATTTTGCAGGACGTTCAATAACTACGCGACCAACAGAAGCATTCGCCAATTTTTTACGCAGGTAGTTACGAACATCAATGTCTTGTTTCAAAACAGCAGAAAAGTCGGTGCTTTTAGCAAACCATTTTGAAGCCCAGTCTTTAGTTACCGCCAGGCGAAAGCCTGTAGGGTTAATCTTTTGTCCCATAGCTTTTCCTTAGTTGCCCACTGTCACATTGATATGACAAGTTTGTTTTTCAATGCGGTTACCGCGACCTTTGGCACGAGCTTGGAAACGTTTCAAGCTTGGACCTTTGTCAACAAAGATAGTGACCACTTTCAACTCATCAATGTCGGCACCGTTATTGTGCTCGGCATTAGCAATAGCTGATTCCAATACTTTCTTAATTAACTCAGCACCTTTTTTAGGACTGAAAGTCAAAATATTCAAAGCTTGGGCAACGTCTTTACCGCGAATCAAATCAGCTACCAAACGAGCTTTTTGAGCTGAAATACGGGCATTTTTATGTTGTGCATTTACTCTCATGATTCACCTTATTTCTTTTTAGCCTTTTTATCAGCCAAGTGGCCTTTAAAGGTACGGGTCAATGAGAATTCGCCTAATTTATGACCAACCATGTTATCGCTGATAAACACGGGCACATGGGTGCGGCCGTTGTGTACAGCAATGGTCAGACCGATAAAATCAGGCAGAATGGTAGAACGACGAGACCAAGTTTTAATCGGGCGCTTGTCGTTGCTTGCACGAGCAGCATCTACTTTTTTCAGCAAATGCAGGTCTACATATGGGCCTTTTTTCAATGAACGAGCCATACTAATTAACCTTTATTTGAGTAACGACGACGAACAATCATGTTATCCGTGCGTTTGTTATTACGAGTGCGGTAGCCTTTAGCAGGAGTACCCCATGGGCTAACCGGTTCGCGAGCTTCACCGGTACGACCTTCACCACCACCATGCGGGTGATCGACAGGGTTCATGACAACACCACGAACGGTCGGACGAATACCGCGCCAACGATTGGCACCGGCCTTACCGATTTTCTTCAGGCTTTGCTCTTCGTTACCGACTTCACCGATGGTTGCACGGCAATCTACGTTGATTTTACGAACTTCGCCAGAGCGCAGACGGACTTGAGCGTATGCGCCTTCTTTAGCCAACAATACCGCAGAAGCGCCGGCAGAACGTGCAATTTGCGCACCTTTACCAGGTTTCATTTCGATACAGTGGATAGTCGTACCAACGGGAATGTTGCGGATCGGCAGGGTGTTACCTACTTTGATGGCAGCTTCAGCACCGGAAACCAATACAGCACCGGCTTGAATACCGCGAGGAGCGATGATGTAGCGACGCTCACCGTCTGCATAGCACAACAGCGCAATGAAGGCAGTACGGTTAGGATCGTATTCAATACGCTCTACTTTTGCAGGGATACCGTCTTTGTTACGTTTAAAGTCTACAACACGGTAATGGTGTTTATGACCGCCGCCTTTGTGACGGGTGGTGATATGACCATTATTGTTACGACCGGCAGTAGAATTTTTCTTTTCGAGCAAAGGTGCATAAGGCGCACCTTTGTGCAAACCTTCTGTTACCACGCGAACCATGCCGCGACGGCCTGCAGAAGTTGGCTTCATTTTAACAATTGCCATTTTGTTTATTCCTTATCTGCAGCTGCAGCAGCGGCTTCCAAATCCAACTCTTGACCGGCAGCCAAGCTTACATAAGCTTTTTTAACATTGCTGCGGCGGCCCAAAGTACGACCAAAACGCTTAGTTTTACCTTTAGTGGTAACGGTAGTTACAGAAGCAACTTGAACACCGAACAGCAGCTCAACAGCCGCTTTGATTTCAGGTTTGGTTGCATTTGCCAAAACTTTAAACGTCATTTGGTTGCGTTTTTCAGCCAATACGTTGCTTTTTTCAGAAACGATAGGTGCCAAAATCACTTGAGTCAAACGTTGTTGATTCATACCCATTGCTCCTCTAATTGTGCAACTGCATCTTTAGTGATGATTACTTTTTTGTAACGCAGCAAGCTGTAAGGATCAACTTGTTGAGCTTCCAAAACCAACACGTTTGGCAAGTTGCGTGAAGCCAAGTAAACATTCTCATCGAGCTGTTTGGTTACAAACAGCACTTGCTCCAGACCCAGATTTTTCACTTGTTCAGCAAAAACTTTGGTTTTAGGAGTTTCAGCAGTCAACGCTTCGATCGCAAACAAACGTTCGTCACGGGCCAATTGGGACAGGATAGTCGCCATACCGGCACGGTACATTTTACGGTTTACTTTTTGAGTAAAGTTTTCGTCGGGTTTGTTCGGGAACGCACGACCACCTTTACGCCACAGCGGAGAAGAAGTCATACCGGAACGGGCACGGCCGGTACCTTTTTGACGCCATGGTTTTTTGGTTGAGTGTTTTACTTCGGCGCGGGTTTTTTGAGCACGGTTGCCAGAGCGGGCGTTTGCTAGGTAGGCATTTACCAGCTGATGAACCAACGCTTCATTGTATTCGCGAGCGAACAAAGCATCAGAAACAGACAGACTGCCTGAAACTTGTCCTTTAGCGTCAATTACTTTCAATTCCATTACGCACCTACTTTCACGCTAGGACGAACTACAACATCGCTGTTGACCGCACCCGGAACAGCACCCTTAACCAACAGCAGTTGGCGTTCTGCATCAACACGTACAACTTCCAGTTTTTGGACAGTTGCTTTGGTGTTACCGTATTGACCGGCCATGCGTTTACCGGGGAACACGCGACCTGGGTCTTGCGCCATACCGATAGAACCTGGAACACGGTGAGAACGGGAGTTACCGTGGGAAGTACGTTGGGCACCGAAATTATGACGTTTGATCGTACCGGAGAAACCTTTACCTTTAGAGGTACCGGTTACATCGACCAATTGACCGACTTCAAACATGGAAACGGTGATTTCGTCACCGGCTTTCAATTCAGCCAGTTTTTCTTCAGTCAAAGCAAACTCGATCAAACCGCGACCGGCTTCAACACCTGCTTTTGCAAAGTGCCCAGCTTCGGCTTTATTGACACGGTTAGCTTTTTTCTGACCAAAGGTAACTTGAACGGCAGTATAGCCGTCAGCATCTTTGGATTTTACTTGTGTAACGCGGTTGGCAGACATATCCAAAACGGTTACCGGAACAGAAACACCCTGTTCGTCGAACACGCGGGTCATACCAACTTTGCGTCCAACCAGACCTAAAGTCATGATTATTTTCCTTTTAAAGTAAAGGGGCGGGCTACGATTGGCCTGCCTTCGGACAATGATAAAACTTGGCACAAATGCACCAAGTCCGCCATTATAATCGACAAATCAAGCAAATACCAATATTTTTTTAACACAGGGGCTTACTCGTGCTTTTTATCTCTATAAATTGATATTTCGCCGTCTATATACTCCAGGGAAGTGGCGTGTTGTTTACACACAAATCACCTTCCATATTTAACAAAAGGTCGTCTGAAAACCACAATCACAGGTTTTCAGACGACCTTTTTATCCTACCGATACATTCAAACGGCGGATTGCTTCGCTTTATCTCCGTTCCAAGGTGCAACTTTAAACAGCAGCAACATGCCCGGAATTCCCAACATGAAACACAGCCAGAAGAAATTGACGTAGCCCATCGCTTCAATCAGAAACCCTGCTGTCGCATTCATAAACGTACGCGGTACGGCGGATAGGCTGGACAGCAGCGCAAACTGCGTGGCGGTAAATGCGGTATTGGTTTGTTGCGCCATATACGACACAAATGCTACCGTACCTAAGCCCACACCCACTGCCTCGGCAGCAATGACGACTGCCAACATGGTTCGTTCTGATGCACCCACATGCTCGAAATGTCCGAAACTTGCCAGCCACGCAAAACCTAAAATCGTAACCCATTGCACCAAACCAAACAGCCACAATGCACGGTTCACGCCTAATTTGTTTACCCAAATGCCGCCGATAATCCCGAAAATCACCGCCGGCCACAACCCCGCATTTTTCGCAATCAAGCCGATGTCAGTTGCTGAGAAACCCATATCGATATAAAACGCGGGTGCCAGCGCAGTTGCCATGCTGTCGCCCAGTTTATACAGCACGATAAAAGCCAAAATAATCAACGCCTGTTTAACGCTTTGACGGGTAAAGAAATCGCGGAACGGCTCAACAACGGTATCTTTAAACCCTTTTGCACCTACGGGTTGTTGTGCCGGTTCTCGCGCCACGAATAAAGTGGCAAGCAACCCCGGAATCATGAATAGCGCGGTAATGATGAAGACGGACGACCAAGGCATCCTATCGGCTAAAATCAGACTTAATGAAGCGGGAATCAACGAGGAAATACGATAGGCATTCACATACAGCGAGTTACCTAAAACCAACTCTTCATCGGATAACACTTCGCGACGGAAAGCGTCGATCACAATATCCTGACTGGCAGAAAAAAACGCCACTACCAAAGACAGTCCCAAAATAATCGACAAATGTTCTTGCGGGCGGACAAACGCATAGGCAGCCAAAAGCAGCAAAAGCGCGATCTGCATCACCAGCATCCAACCGCGCCGCAAACCTAAAAACGGCAGGCGTACAGAGTCTAGAAGCGGAGACCAGATAAATTTCCAAGTATAGGGAAAACCAATCAGGGCAAACAGGCCTATGGTCTTCAAATCAATTTTTTCGAGGCGCAGCCACGCCGGAATCAGGCTGTATAGGAAATAAAGCGGCAACCCCGATGTGAAGCCCGTAAAAATACAGATCAGCATATTGCGCGAAAAAATCCGCTGCATCGTGCTTGGTTGGGAGTCAGTCATAATGGGAGAACAACATCAAAAAGAAAGGCGCATTGTAACAAATCCTGTTCAAACAAACTTTAAACTATGCATAATAATCAAAAAGGTCGTCTGAAAACCGTTTTTCCGTTTTCAGACGACCTGTCTTGGTTGCGTCAGCGGTTTACGCCGCTTTCTTTTCGCGTATCGGCAGGTTTAGCAAAGCCGCCGTCCCCGCCAACACCGCGTCGGCATACCACATCCAGCCGTAATCGTTGAACCGGTAAATCACGATGCCGCCGATATACGAGCCTAAAAAACCGCCGATTTGGTGGCTCAACATCG
The DNA here is from genome assembly GCA_032388755.1 of Neisseria sp. DTU_2020_1000833_1_SI_GRL_NUU_006. Lineage (NCBI taxonomy): Bacteria > Pseudomonadati > Pseudomonadota > Betaproteobacteria > Neisseriales > Neisseriaceae > Neisseria > Neisseria sp. DTU_2020_1000833_1_SI_GRL_NUU_006. Next base: position 1,913,274 of record CP135593.1, read on the forward strand.
TCAGCCCGAACAGCGTCGCTAAATAGCGCGTGCCGAACAGTTTGCCCGTAATCGCAGCAGTCGGGGCGACGGTAGCGAGCCAAGTGAAGCCCAGCGCGGCGGCGAAAATGTAGAAATTGACGTCGGTTCTCGGGGCGGCAAGGTAGATCAGCACCATCGCCACGCGCGAGGCGTAGAGTCCGAACAAAACGTATTTGCCCAAAAACCGCCCCGTACACCAGCCCGAAAAAATGCAGCCCGCGATGTTCGCCAAACCGATAATCGCAATCGAAGTCGAAGCGACCGAAGCGGGCAGGCCGCAGAGCGCGATTTCGTTGGGCAGGTGGGTCACTAAAAACGCAATGTGGAAACCGCAGGTAAAAAAGCCTAAGTGCAGCAGGATGTAGCTGCGGTCTTTAAACGCCGCTTTGACTGCCTGCCCCAGCGATTGCCCGTTTTCAGACGACGTGTGGTGCGTGGCGACAGCGTTTTTGCCGCCCGCCAGCCACCATGAAACCGGCAGGATTAAAAGCGCGATCCCGCCCCAAACATAAAACGTCCCCGTCCAGCCGACGGCGGGCAACACCAGCAAACCCTGCACCAGCGGCGCAAACAGAAACTGCCCCGCCGAACCGCCCGCGTTGACCAGCCCCGAAGCCAAACCGCGTTTGTGCGGCGGCACTTTCGCCGCGACCTGCCCCATGATGATGGAGAAACCGCCCGCTCCCGTTCCGAATGCAAAAAGCAGCCCGATTGCCAGCATCAGCCCCCAATAAGTCGGCATCTGCGGCGCCATCAGGCAGGCACAAACCAACAGCAACGCGCCGCCGCCCAAAACCTTAAACGCGCCGAAGCGGTCGGCAAGCGCGCCGGAAAGCGGCTGGGACACGCCCCACATCAACTGGAAAACGGCAATAATCAGGCTGAACTCTTGGATACTCAGCCCGGTAGAGTCGACGACGGGACGGACAAACAGTCCCAAAGTCATGCGCATGCCGATGGTAATCAGCAGGATGGCGGCGGCAGCGGCGATTACCAGCCAAAGGTTGGGGGATTTTTGCTGTGTGTGGGTCATGGTTATTGTCTGTTTCTATTAAAAAATGCCGTCCAATCAAACGGCAGAATGACGGATTCTAGCAAATTAGGTTGATATCGACTAAATAACGCCTGATGCTTTGGATATAGCTAAAATCTCTATCCGCGAGACTTTGTCCGTTTTTTCTATCTGCGCGGCAAAGTATGGAATAAGAGTCAGGATAACCATATATGAAAAAACGTCGTCTGAAAACCTGAAACCTTATTTTCAGACGACCTTCGACCGCAAACACCTAACCAATCCGTGCCTTCGGCTCGAAATAACGTTCTCGGACAGTTGATTAAGGAGAAGCAGCATGAAAATAATCAGGGATATTGCAATATGGATAGCGATAACGGTTTGGATTAATTTTTATCCCGACCGTTACCGCTACGACACCGTTCCGCAAGGACGGCACGGATACTGGCACATCGATCATCCTTGGTATCCCTATGCCCGTTTTTTGTTGCCGCTGCTTCTTGCTGTCTGGATTGCCTATAAACATTGTCAAAAAAGAAAATAGGTTGGACTGCATACAAAAGGTCGTCTGAAACCGGATTTAGGGTTTCAGACGACCTTTTTGTCGATTCGGGCATCTTAACGATGCCCTCTTCTTTCAGCCTTCAGTCTTTGCGCGTTTCCACCAAAACCATTTCGGCGGCGGCGACGGGTTCGGCTTCGACTTTCGGCACATCCGCGCGGCGCAGGCCGGATTCGGGTTCGGGCTGAACCTGTTTGGCAAAGGCGGCGACGGCTTCGGGATTGGTTTCGACGAACACCAAACCGCCTAAGTCGGGCATCGCGGCAACGGCAGGGACAGTTTCTTCCGGCTCGGTCGCTTCCGCTTGGCCTGCTTCCGGCGCAGTTTGCGGCTCGGATTCCGTTGCTTGGGCGGCTGCTGCGGCTGCGGCGGCAAGGGCTTCGATGGCGGCGGCGGCTTCGCGTTCGGCTTTCCAAACGACCAGCTCTTCCTCCATTTCGGCGACGGCTTCGGCTTCACCTTCGGCAGGGACGGCGGTCATCGGTTGGTAGCCGTCTTCGGTTTCGATGGCGAACACGGAGGTCGGGGTTTCTTCAACGCTGCCGATGGCGGAGTCGATGATGCTGCATTCGTCGTCGGTGCTGTCTTCGATCAGGATGCCGCTGTCCGCTTCTTCGCCTTCGATGGAGAACACGAAGGCTTCTTCAGTGGCCGCAACGGGTTCGGAAACGACGACAACCAAAGGCTCGGCACTATCCTCGGGAGCGGGGATGGTTACGGCAAACGGTTCTTCTTCGACAGGCTCGCCCATGACATGCGCGGCGGCGAAGCGGACTTTGTCGGCGGTATCGTGAATATTCAGGTACTGCTCGATTTTGGCGGCAGACGGAATATTGCGTTTTTTACCGTTTTGACGGCGGTCGCGCTGATTGTTGCGTTCGCGGCGGTCGCGTTGGTTGTTGCGATCGCGTTGGCGGCGTTCGTTGCCTTTCGGTGCATCGTTATCGGCGGTTTGTACGCCCTCTTCCGCTGCGTTGTCCACTGCTTCGGACAAGGTTTCTTCCGCACGGATTTCCGCTTGTTCGCGGTTGCGTTCGTTGCGGTTGTTGTTGCGGCGGCGTTTGCTGCCTTGCGCCTGTTCGCCCGAACGGGATTCGTTTTCAGACGACGTTGCGGCGGGAAGTGCTTGGACTTCGAGGTTTTCGGCATCCGCTGCGGCGTTGCGCTCGTTTTGGCGGTTGCGGCTGCGGCGGTTGTCTTTGGCGTTGCGGGTTTCGTTTTCCGCCGCCTGATTGTCCGCTGCTTTGTCTTTGAAGTCCGCCACTTCGCGCACTTCTACCTTGCTGCCGTCGTGCCTATTGTTACGACGCGGGTTTTGGCGGCGGTTGTTTGCGCGGCGGTTGCCGGAATTGCCGTTGCGGTTGTTGCCGTTTGAAGTGCGTTTTTCCGCCACTTCGGCAACAGGCGCGGTTTCGGCTGCGGTATTGCCGCCGAAAATGCGTTTGAGCCATGCTTTGAAGGTATCCCACCATGAACCGCTTTTCTGCTCGGATACGGTCGGGGCAGGCTGGGTATGGCGCACACCTTTGACGGCGGGTTCGGGACGGGCGGCTTTGGCTCTTTCGCTGCCGAAAGGTTTGGCGGATTCGTCTTCTTCCGGCTCGGCAACGCGTTTGTAGCTCGGTTCGCCGTCTTCTTCTACGTCGTCGATGCGGATGCGGTTGATTTCGTAGTGCGGATTTTCCAAGTGGATATTCGGAATCAGGACGACGTTGACGTCCAAACGCTCTTCCATCGCAAACAGCTCGGCGCGTTTTTCGTTCAGCAGGAAGGTAGCAACATCGACGGGCACTTGGGCGTGCACTTCGCCGGTATTGTCTTTCATCGCTTCTTCTTGAATGATGCGCAAAACGTGCAGGGCGGTCGATTCGATGCCGCGGATGACGCCGGTACCGGCGCAGCGCGGGCAGGCGACATGGCTGCTTTCGCCCAAGGCGGGTTTCAGGCGTTGGCGGCTCAATTCCAAGAGGCCGAAGCGGGAAAGTTTGCCCATTTGCACACGGGCGCGGTCTTTTTTGAGCGCGTCGCGCAGGACGTTTTCAACATCGCGCTGGTGCTTGGGGTTTTCCATGTCGATAAAGTCGATGACGACCAAACCGCCCAAGTCGCGCAGGCGCATTTGGCGGGCGACTTCTTCGGCGGCTTCCATATTGGTTTTGAACGCAGTGTCTTCGATGTCCGCGCCGCGTGTCGCTCGGGCGGAGTTGACGTCAATGGAAACGAGGGCTTCGGTGTGGTCGATCACAATCGCGCCGCCGGAAGGCAGGCTGACGCTGCGGGCAAACGCGCTTTCGATTTGGTGTTCGATTTGGAAGCGGGAGAACAGCGGCGTGTGGTCTTCATAGAGTTTCAGACGACCTACGTTGCTCGGCATGACGTAGCTCATAAACTCGGCAACTTGGTCATAAACCTCTTGATTGTCCACCAGAATTTCGCCGATGTCGGGACGGAAATAGTCGCGGATGGCGCGGATGAGCAGCGAGCTTTCCATGAAGAGGAGGTAGGGTTCGTGGTGCGCCTTACCGGCTTCTTCGATGGCCTGCCAAAGCTGTTTGAGGTAGTTCAAATCCCATTCCAACTCTTCCGCGCTGCGGCCGATGCCGGCGGTGCGGGCGATGATGCTCATGCCGTTCGGAATGTCGAGTTCTGCCATAGCGGCTTTGAGTTCTTGGCGCTCTTCGCCTTCGATACGGCGGGATACGCCGCCGCCGCGCGGGTTGTTGGGCATCAATACCAGATAGCGTCCGGCCAGGCTGATGAAGGTGGTCAGCGCCGCGCCTTTGTTGCCGCGTTCGTCTTTTTCGACTTGGACGATGACTTCCATGCCTTCTTTGAGCACGTCTTGAATGCGCGCCCTGCCGCCTTCGTAATCTTGGAAATACGAACGCGATACTTCCTTAAACGGCAAAAAGCCGTGGCGGTCGGTTCCGTAATCTACGAAACACGCTTCCAGCGACGGCTCGATGCGGGTGATGATACCCTTATAAATATTACCTTTGCGCTGCTCTTTACCCAGCGTTTCGATGTCCAAATCCAAAAGGTTTTGCCCATCGACAATGGCAACGCGCAGCTCTTCGGCCTGCGTTGCATTGAACAACATTCTTTTCATAATCATTACCTCGCACAGGCGGGCAGCCTTTTCAGACGACCTGCCTGCTCTTTGTCAGACACTCTGCGAGGCGGGCGGGATTAGGCATAGCCCGCGCCCCTTTTCGGCGCGGGATGCAGAAACCCGGATGAGCAATCAGTTTTTGAATTGAAGTCCGCAAGGTTGCACGCCGCCCAAAACAATGCGGCCGTGTGCGGAAGGATACGGATAAAGAAGGCAATAAAGAACAATGCGGCGGAACACTCCGTCCGCCGCCGAAGTCCGGACGGTACAGGCCCGGCTTGGAAAACAGGTAGCCGACATCTTCTTATTATCGTTATGCCGGAAGTTTCGAACGGTGCGGCGCGGCAGGTTTGTCAAACACCCGCCCCTCGTCTTATGCCCGGTCAAATCGGCAAAATCAAATCAAACTTAATCACGCTCCTGCGTTTACGGGCTTTGGCATAAACGCAGGGAAAATGCTTTGCAGAGTGCGTTTTTAATATAAAATCTCGTTTTAACAATACCATCCGTCCCATACGGCCTGTTTGTACAGGTTTCTGCCGAAACGGATGTTCGGGATTATAGATGAAAACGCACGCAATAAGCAAAGATTCAGTCAGCCTGATTACCGTCGCCGAACACGAAGCCGGACAACGCCTTGACAACTATCTGATAAAAATCCTCAAAGGCGTACCCAAAAGCCATATCCACCGCATTATCCGCGCCGGCGAAGTGCGCCTGAACAAAAAACGCTGCAAGCCCGACAGCCGCATCCAAACAGGCGACCTGCTCCGCATCCCGCCCGTGCGCACCGCCGAAAAACAAAGGTCGTCTGAAAACCGCGCCCAAGCCGTACCCGCGCGCGAATTTACCATCATCTACGAAGACGACGCATTGCTCGTCATCGACAAACCCGCAGGCACCGCCGTCCACGGCGGCAGCGGCGTGAGCTTCGGCGTCATCGAACAAATCCGCCGCGCCCGACCCGAAACCCGCTATCTCGAACTCGTCCACCGCCTTGACAAAGACACCAGCGGCCTCCTGATGATCGCCAAAAAACGCAGCGCGCTCGTCAAACTGCACGAAGCCATCCGCAACGACCACCCCAAAAAAATCTACCTCGCGCTGGGCGTAGGCAAACTGCCGAATGACAGCTTCCACGTCAAACTGCCCCTGTTCAAATACACTGGCGCACAAGGCGAAAAAATGGTGCGCGTCAGCGAAGACGGACAATCCGCGCACACCATCTTCCGCGTGCTCAACCGCTTTTCAGACGACCTCCTGCACCAAGTCGGCCTCTCGCAGCTCACCCTCGTGCAAGCCACCCTGAAAACCGGCCGCACCCACCAAATCCGCGTCCACCTCCAATCACAGCACTGCCCCATCGCCGGCGACGAACGCTACGGCGACTACCAAGCCAACAAACGCCTCCAGAAACTCGGTTTGAAACGGATGTTCCTGCACGCCGCCGAGCTGCACCTCGACCACCCGCTGACAGGCGAAAAACTCATCTTAAAAGCCCCGCTGCCGCAAGATTTGGCACAATTCGTCCTGATGCTGGAAAACGCAGGGAAGGTCGTCTGAAACTTGTAGCGTGGGCTTTGCCCGCGACATGAGTGCAAAAACAACGGACGGATTCGGATTGCCAGACCACAAGTTTCGCGGGCATAGCCCACGCTACAACTCGCTCAAAAAATTAAATACCAACCGCTCCTCGAAAACACCCAAAGGTCGTCTGAAACCCGCAGCGTGGGCTTTGCCCGCGACATGAGTGTAAAGACGACAGACAGATTCGGATTGTCAGGCAGCAAGTTTCGTGGGCGTAGCCCACGCTACAACTCGCTCAATTAAATACCAACCGCTCCTCAAGAAACACCCAAAGGTCGTCTGAAACCCGTAGCGTGGGCTTTGCCCACGACATGAGTGCAAAGACACGGATGGATTCAGATTATCAGGCGGCAAGTTTCGCGGGCATAGCCCACGCTACAACTCGCCGTCCCGACAACCTTATCCCCGCCCGCCCACGCCTTTCAGACGACCTTTTTTTCCGCTACCATAACGCCCGACACAAACACGGACAAACACCATGACCCCGACACAGCAACTCCAATCAGGCATACAGGCATTAGGTTTGGACCTATCCGCAGAACAACAAACCCTGCTGCTCGCCTATACCGGTCTGCTCAAAAAGTGGAACAAGACCTACAACCTCACCGCCCTGCGCGACGAAGCGCAAATGGTCAGCCACCACCTGCTCGACAGCCTGACCCTGCTTCCCTACCTCCAAGGCGCGCAGACCATGCTGGATGTCGGCTCCGGCGGCGGACAGCCCGGCATCCCCGCCGCCATCTGCCGTCCCGACCTCAACATCACCCTTCTGGATGCCAACACCAAAAAAACCGCCTTCCTGCAACAAGCCGTCATCGAACTCGGACTAAGTAACGTCCGCGTCGTCAGCGGCCGCGTCGAAGCCGTTCAAGACCTCCAAGCCGACATCATCACCAGCCGCGCCTTCGCCGAACTCGCCGACTTCGTCAACTGGACGGCACACCTGCTGAAAGACGGCGGCCGCTGGATCGCCATGAAAGGCGTGTACCCCGAAGAAGAAATCGCCAAACTCCCTGACACCGTCGCCGTCGAACGCGTCGAAGCCCTCCAAGTCCCCGGCTTGGATGCAGAACGGCATATGGTGGTTTTGAAGAAGGTTTGAACATGACACAAGGTCGTCTGAAAACCTGAAACAGGGCTTTTCAGACGACCTTGTATGTATGCGGAAGCATAAGCGTGGGCGTTTTGCCATTTCAGTCCGCCATAAAAAACCGCCCTACTTGCAGGGCGGTTTTTTGATTTACCAAATATCGGATTTGATTTTGCGTTTCAAACCCGGATGTTCGGAAAGTTTGAAGACGGGGTCTTTGCCCATTTTCAGTTTCGCCGTGTAGTCTTTCAGCAGCAGGAAGGCAAGCGGAGAGAGGAGAAGGATGGCGACAAGGTTAATCCATGCCATGATGCCCATGGCCATGTCCGCCATATCCCAAACCAGAGGTACTTTGGCAATTGCGCCGAAGTACACCCATGCCAAAACCAGCATACGGAAAACGGCGGTAACCAGCCAATGGCTCTTGATGAATTGGACGTTGGACTCGGCATAGGCATAGTTGCCGATAACGGTTGAAAAGGCAAACATAAATAGGATGACGGCAAGGAAGCCCGCGCCCCATTCGCCTACCTGGCTGACGATTGCCGCTTGGGTCAGCGCCGCACCGCTCAGGTCTCCGTAAGGCTGTTGATAGGTCAAGACGATAAAGGCGGTGCATGAGCAGACGATGATGGTATCGACGAAAACGCCCAGCATTTGAATCATGCCTTGGGAGACGGGGTGCTTCACTTCGGCTGCGGCTGCGGCGTTCGGCGCGGAACCCATACCCGCCTCATTGGAATACAGGCCGCGTTTGATACCCTGCATCATGGTGGTCGAAATCAGACCGCCGAGGAAACCGCCTGCAGCCGAATCGAAGTTGAACGCGTTGGAAAAAATCTGACCGAACACGTCAGGAATCAGGGAAATATTGGTAACAATGATGAAGAGTGCTATGACGAGATATAAAACCGCCATCAGCGGAACGATGATTTCCGCGGCTTTGGATACGCGGCGGATACCGCCGAAGATAATCGGGGCAGTCAGAATGACTAGAGCGACGCCGACATAGTGTTGATCCCAGCCCCATGCCGCTTTGGTGGTATCGGCGATGGTATTGGTCTGTACGGCTTCAAATACAAAGCCGAAACAGAAAATCAGGCTCAGGGCGAACAAAACGCCCAGCCATTTTTGTCCCAGGCCTTGAGTGATGTAGTAGGCAGGGCCGCCGCGGAAATGATGGTTGTCGTAATCGCGGATTTTGAACAACTGCGCCAGTGAAGATTCGACAAACGCCGAACTCATGCCGATTAAGGCGGTTACCCACATCCAGAACACCGCGCCCGGTCCGCCGAGTTTGATGGCAATCGCCACGCCGGCGATGTTGCCCACGCCTACACGGCTGGCAAGTCCGGTAACGAAAGCCTGAAACGGCGTAATACCGTGCGGATCATCGCCTTGTTTGCGGCCGCCGAGCATTTCTTTGATACTGCGTCCGAGCAGACGGAATTGTACGAAACCGGTGGCAAGTGTGAAGAACAGACCTGCACCCAACAATACATACACCAGCCCTGCCCACATCGGATCGTTGATTTTCTGAACCCATTGGTGCAGCAATTCGGTAAAGTTATCCATAAAAAGCCTTTCTAGATACGGCTCTCTGAAGGGATAAACCTGTCAAAGTGCCGCAAAGCTGTTTTCAGACGACATCGGGATAATACCCAACGCCAAAACGCGCTATTCTAGCAGACTGTTGACAAACTGAAAAAACTTTACAGTTCCAGCATTGGCATAATCTTGATAAATATCATAGAGTTTCCTTGCATTACACGACACAGGCTCCAATTTGGGCAAGCAAAAAAAGGTCGTCTGAAAGCATATTGGCAGCTTTCAGACGACCTTGCTGTTTAAACGTCCATAAAAAACGGCATGGCAAAAGCCATACCGTTGTAGGGAATATATTGTCGACTAAGCTTTCCGATATGGGTTTTCCACACCTTCAATCAAGGCTTGCAGGTATTCGCGCAACTGTTTTTCACTGCAGCCCATCAGAAGCGCGTCTTCAAATGCGTCTTGTGCTGCTTGATAAAGCTCGGTCATGTTCTCGGTCATGACTTTTACTTTTTCGGTGCAGGATACGATTTGCCCGTCGTCGTCGTACCATTTGGGCATTTCAGGCATACTCACGTTGGTGCTTTCCTAGACTTAATTGAGAAAACGGGACGGATCGTTTTTCTTCACTCGGCGTGCAAAGGCGTATTTGGCGTTCCAGTATTTGTTGCTGAGGCTGGTGATTTCAATGCGTTTGCCGGTACGCGGAGCGTGGATAAAACGGTCGTTGCCGATGTAGAGTCCGACATGGGAAATCCTGCCGCGTCCCATCGTGCGGAAAAATACCATATCGCCCGGCTGTAATTCGCCGCGGGATACGCCGACGCCCATTTTTGCCTGTTCAGCGGAGGTACGGGGGAGGTTCAGCCCCATTGAGCGTCTGAAGATATGCTGCATGAAGCCGCTGCAATCGAAACCGGTAGATGCTGACGTGCCGCCGTAACGGTAGGCAACACCCAAAAGCCCCATCGCGCTGCCGATGAGTTCGTCGGCACTGTCTGAACTTCTCGATGCACGGACGGGGGCGGCCGGAGCTGAAGGAATGGAATGTACAACGGGAGTTGCTGCGCGCGCGGGTTGGAAATTTATCTGTGGAGCCTGTACAGGGGCAGGCTGTTTTGCATCTTCAAATTGGTTTAAAACCTGCTGCCTGTTTTTGACGAACACGTCCAGTTCGTCGGCGTTTGCAAAATGAATGCCGGACAGCATACAGGCCGAAACCAATAGTGCCGCCAGCCTGGATAAGGCTTTCATGTTTGACTGATTCCATTTTCAGACGACCAGTCTGCCGCCTGTTATTATGTTATTCTGTATCTAGGATATGCAGGCGATTGTATATAAAAAACAGGATGTTTGGCAAAAAAGCGTCTGTTATATTGCGTTAAAGCGTTGTTTATAAAAAAATTTGCGAAGACACTCAACCGATGATGATACCCACTCTGCTCGCCATGCGCGACTTTTCCAGAATGCGCGAAATTATTACCGTACTGACGAAATACGGCTTGGGCGGCTTTGTGCAGCGCATCCGTTTGGGCGCGGCGGGTGGGGACGAAGTGCATCCCGACAGCCGTTATATGAGTACGCCGCGACGCTTCCGCAAAGCGTTTGAAGAGCTGGGGCCGACCTTCGTCAAACTCGGTCAGGTATTGTCCACACGGGTCGATATTTTCGGGGCAGAGTGGATTGAAGAGTTCGAACAACTGCAAAGCAACGTCGCGCCGATACCGTCGTCTGAAATCTATACTTTGGTCGAAGCCTATCTGGGCAAACCCGTTTCCGAAGTGTTCCGCAGCATAGACCCGAAACCCGCAGGCAGCGCGTCGGTGGCACAGGTGCACCGCGCCGAACTTTTAGACGGAACCGCCGTCGCCGTCAAAGTCAAACGCCCCGACATCGAGCCGGTCATTCAGGCGGATTTGCGGATTTTGAACCACCTCGCCAGACTGATGGAATCCGAAATCCCCGAAGTGCGCCGTTACCAGCCCGTATTGATGGTCGCCTATTTTGCCAAGAGTTTGGCAAAAGAAACTGATTTATCAGTAGAGCTGCGCTATATGCAGCGCTTCGGTCAGACCTTTTCAGACGACCCCTTGGTTCGCATCCCTGCCGTCTATCCCGACATCTCCAACCGGCACATCCTCGTACAAGACTACATCGGCGGCACGCTCCTGAAAGACGCCGACCTCGAAACCATGCCCCACACCTTGCGCAGCGGACTTGCCGGACGGATTACCGACACCCTCTTCACCATGATGCTGCGGCAAGGTTTTTTCCATGCCGACCCCCATCCGGGCAACATCTTCATCAACGACAACGGCGGCATCACCTTCATCGACTTCGGGCTGGTCGGACACCTCGGCAACACCCGCCGCCGCGAAATCCTCAACCTTATCAACGCTCTGACCAACAACGACGCGCTGCTCATCCAATACGTCCTCAGCGACTGGGCGCAGGGCGATTTGCCCGACGAAAACCTGCTCGGCGCCGATGTTTTGGAAATGCTGCTCAACTACGAACACACGCCCATCCGCGACCTGCGCGTCAGCCAAGTCATCAACGACATCACTTCCATCATGCGCCGCCACGGGCTGACCCTGCCCGGCGACCTCGTGATGCTCTTCAAAACCCTCATCACCCTCGAAGGCGTCGTCAAACGGCTCGACGGCAGTATCGAACTGCTCGAACGCGCCAAACCCATCACCGAAGCCGCCGTCAAAGAACAAGCCTCCGCCGCCCACATCGCCCGCAACGCCAAAACGCAACTGCGCACCCTGTTGCAAATGGCAGAGTCGCTGCCGCAAGACTTCTTCAGGCTGACCAGAATGCTGCAAAAAGGCAAATTCGGCATCACCCTAGACCTCAAGCAGTCAGACCGCATCAGCCATCAAATCGACAGTGCCGCCAACCGCCTGACCATGGGCATCGTCACCGCCGCCCTGATTATCGGTTCGTCCATCGTCATGAGCATAGACACCGGCCCCAAGTTTATCGGCTTCGTCGGCTACCTTATCGCCTTCGCCAACAGCCTGTGGATTATCTGGTCGGTGTGGCGGTCGGGGAAGCACTAGCTGCACGTTTACTCAAATCATCAATCAGCTCAAAAACAAACAGGTCGTCTGAAAACCAAGGGCGCAGGATTCGCCAAAACGTTTTCAGACGACCTTGATTTCCCTGCGGACGCAACCATATAGCCGTCAATCCGTCATCCAGATATAACAGAGGAATTTATGCCGCAAACCCAGATCAACCACGCCGACATCCGCACCCGTTTCATCTTCGACGATATGCCCGTTCGCGGTCTGCACGTCCGCCTTGAAAACGTATGGAAACACATCGTCGGACAAAAACACTATCCCGCCGCCATCCGCCGCGCCTTGGGCGAACTCCTTGCCGCAGGCGCGCTCCTGTCCGGCAACCTCAAAACCGACGGCACGCTCATCGTCCAAGTTCAAGGGCAAGGTCGTCTGAAAATGCTCGTCGTCGAAGCCACTTCCGACCAAACCGTCCGCGCCACCGCGCGCTGGGACGAAACCGCCGAAATCAACGACGACGAAAGCCTGACCGACCTTCTCGGCAGCAACAGCGTCTTCGTCCTCACCCTTCAGCCCAAAGACGCAGAACCTTGGCAGGGCGTCGTCCCGCTCGAAGGCGGCAGCATCGCCCAAATGCTTATCAACTACACCAAACGCTCCGAACAGCTCGATACCCAAATCGTCCTTGCCTCATCAGACGATGCCTGCGGCGGACTTTTGGTGCAACGCCTGCCTGAGACAGAACCTGACGCGGCATCATGGGAACACGTCGGCACGCTGGTTCAAACCCTGACTCCCGAAGAACTGACTGGACTGGACGCACAACACGTCCTCTACCGTCTCTTCCACGAAACCCCTCCGCGCGTCTTCGATCCGGAAAGCATCGAATTCGCCTGCACCTGTTCGCGCGGGAAAGTCAGCGATATGCTGCTCATGCTGGGCGGCGAAGAAGTCGGCGGCGTGGTCGCCGAACAAGGCAGCATCCAAATCGACTGCGACTTCTGCCATGCCAAATACGTCTTCGACGAAACCGATGTCAACGCCCTCTTCGGTGCCGATGTGGTCAACGCCGTCTTAGACGAAGCCAAGCGTCTGCAATAAACATCAACGCTTAATATTAATTAAGCAAAGGTCGTCTGAAAACGATTTTAGGTTTCAGACGACCTTTCTTTTATTGATACGGTTCAGGCTTTAGGAGCAACAAGCCCGTAACGTGTGTTTGCCATAAACCCGAACCTTATCGCCCGCTTTAAAATAAAAAGCACATGGATACAAAAAGGCCGTCTGAAACCAAACATTCGGTTTCAGACGGACATCGATTTCAAATCTTACAATTATCTTACAATTATAAAGATTGTTTTTTGTTCAGAGAGTCGCGGATCTCGCGCAACAGCAATACTTCTTCGCTAGGAATTAGGGCTTCTTCTTCAACAGGCGCTTCGGCTTTTTTCATGGAGTTCAATGCTTTGATAACGGCAAAAATCGCAGCAGCAATGATCAGGAAGCTGATAACGGAGTTGATGAACAGGCCGAGGTTCAGGGTAACGGCACCGGCTGCCTGGGCTGCCGCCAAACTGGCATAGCCGCCTTCCGGAGCGGCTTGTGCGCCGTCTTTCAGGGTGATGAACAAATTCGAAAAGTCAACGCCGCCGATCAACAGGCCGATAGGGGGCATGATTACATCGTCAACCAAAGATTTTACGATGCCGCTAAACGCAGTCCCCACGACCAGACCGACTGCCAGGTCGATAACGTTGCCGCGCATAATAAACTGTTTGAATTCTGAAGCAATAGACATAAATGTCCTCCTGTATGTTTGTGGATAATAAAGTGAAATTTTTAAAAAAAGTGCGTCCGAAGCGACGGACGGGCTTTTTCAAACCGGCAGGCATGGTATCGTGTTATTTGTTAAACAAATTTTATAAAAGTTAAAATTTGTTTTTATGACAAAATTCCCGAAATATGCCGCCTTTTATATGCAAAAAGAACCGTCTGAAATCGGAGTGTAACTTTTTTACACCACTTATTCAGACGGATTTTTGAGTAATAAGTTGTCTTTTTCTACGAAATATTACAAATCATTACGCCTCTTCGTCGTTCAGGGCGTTGATGCTGTAACCGCCGTCAACGTAAGTGATTTCGCCGGTAATGCCTGAAGAGAGTTCGGAGAGCAGGAAGGCGGCGGTATTGCCCACTTCATCGATGGTTACGTTGCGGCCAAGCGGGTTGTGGGAAGCGACGTGTCCCAAAAGTTTGCTGAAATCGGCAATGCCGGAGGCAGCGAGGGTTTTGATCGGACCGGCGGAAATGCCGTTGCAGCGGATGCCTTCTTTGCCCAAGCAGGCGGCGGTAAAGCGGATGCCTGCTTCGAGGCTGGCTTTGGCCATGCCCATGACGTTGTAGTTCGGAATCGCACGAACCGCGCCCAAGTAGCTCAGGGCGACGATGGCGGAGTTTCTGCCGCGCATCATCGGACGGGCGGCTTTTGCCAATGCGGGCAGGCTGTATGCGGAAATTTCGTGTGCGGTGTTAAACGCTTCGCGGCTGATGCTGTCGAGGAAGTCGCCGCTCAAAGCTTCTTTCGGGGCAAACGCGATGGCGTGCACCAAACCGTCGAGGCCGTCCCAATGTTTGCCCAAGTCAACGAAAACTTGGTTGATTTCGTCGTCGCTGGCAACGTCGCAGCGGAACACGAGTTCGGAACCCAATTCGGCAGCCATTTTGCGGACGCGCTCTTCCAGTTTGTCAACAACGTAGGTAAACGCCAAATCCGCGCCTTGTTCGCGGCAGGCTTTGGCAATGCCGTAAGCGATGGAACGCTCGGAAATCATGCCGGTGATCAGGATTTTTTTACCTTGCAGAAAACCCATTTTTTGTCCTTTAAAGTGTGGTATTGCGGTTTGATGAAACTGAGCATTATAGCAAACTGAGGCGGTTTCGGTATAGAAAACAAGAGATAACCTGTCGTCTTGACGGAAAACGAAGGTCGTCTGAAACTTTTTCAGACGACCTTTGCACATCAAATCCCTTATAATGCCGCCCATTGTTTTCAACGGAAAAGGCTGTCTGAAATGACCCAAAACGCAAACAACCTCTGCTGGCTCGACATGGAAATGACCGGGCTTGACCCCGAACGCGAACGCATTATCGAAGTCGCCATGATTATTACTGACTCCGATTTGAACGTCTTGGCGCAGTCCGAAGTTTATGCCGTCCACCAAAGCGACGAACTGCTCGACGGCATGGACGAATGGAACACCGCCACCCACGAGCGTACAGGATTAACCCGGCGCGTGCGCGAATCGCAACTCACCGAAGCGGAAGTGGAACAAAAACTGCTGGACTTTATCGCGCAATGGATTCCCGAAAAAGCCACGCCGATGTGCGGCAATTCCATCCATCAAGACCGCCGCTTCATGGTCAAATACATGCCGCGTCTCGAAGCATATTTCCACTACCGTAATCTGGACGTGTCCACCCTGAAAGAACTCGCCAAACGTTGGAATCCACCCGTTGCCAAAGGCGTGGTGAAACGCGGTTCGCATCAGGCTTTGGACGACATTCTCGAAAGCATCGAGGAAATGCGCTACTACCGCGAAAACTTCTTGAAACTGCCTTAAATCCTTGCCAACACGAGCAACAATACAAAAAGGTCGTCTGAAAGCCTCAAACCCATTCTTTCAGACGACCTTTTTACATTTTGAAAGTCTGTGTAGCGCACTTACGTCAGTCATACACCCTCCCGAAATCTACGCATCTCCTGCCAAATACCGCCATATCAATGCAACAAACCGACAAAAATACCGGTTCCAAATTTCAAGATTCTGAACAAACGCTGACACACAATTACAGAAAACAGTATAATACACTACTCAAAATGCCTATTCCGATGCCATGACCATCATTCCAAAACGACTATCGCTGCAAGATATCGTCCCGACAGAACCCCCTTTCGAGGGCAATCTTCGGGACTTTTTGCCTTTACAGCAAATCATGGAAGACGGGAACGAAAAAGCGGTATACCGTATGTGCGGTATGCTGCTTGGCGGCAAGGAAAACCGCAGGGCATTATCAGGCGTAGAATACATCGCATCCGGAGGGTTTTCGTATACGGCATACAGGTTGCTGCATTGGAGCGACCGTTTCGGACTGTCTGCCGACAAACTGCTGGATGCTTACGCAGATTTCGGCGAACGCGGGTTCTCAGCGGCGCAAACCGCACTGATGCGTTATTACGCAGAACGCAACGACCTGCAATTTCTCTATTGGGCACAATGCGCCGCCCCGCAATCCCCTGAAGCGCAATACCTTATCGCGCGGCAGTATGCCCTGGCGGATAATTGGGAAAAGGCGCTAAATTGGTACAACCAGGCAGCCTCCCAGGGCTGGTCGCAGGCATGCCTGCAATTAGGGAAATCCTTCCTTTACGGCTGCGGCGTTTCTGCCGATTCTGCGCAGGCAGAAGTCTATTTGGAATATGCCGCCGAACACGGCTGGGTCGAAGCACAAATCCTGCTGGCAGATTTATTGGCGGCAAAAGGAAACAAAGACGCCCTGTCTTGGTACAGCCTTGCCGCCGTTCAGGGCAGCGCGGCGGCGCAAACCGCCTTAGCACGGCAATATCTGACCGGCAAGCTGACCGACCGCGACCCGTTACAGGCGTTCAAATACGCCAGAACCGCCGCAGACAGGCAGTTTCCGGATGCGTTATGCCTGATGGGCGACCTCTGCCGCTACGGACTGGGCATACGCCCCGATTTATCCGTCGCGCAACAATACTACCGCCACGCCGCCGCATTGGGCAGCATGGCTGCCGTACAGAAGCTGCTCAGCGAGGCCGCCCTGCACCAACCGGAACATTACGAAAAACTCAAATCCGAAGCCTTGCAGCGTCAGGAAACCGAGCAGCTTTGCCGCTCTGCCGCAGCCTGCCTTGACGGCATCGGACAAAAAAAAGACTACGCCCGCGCGCGACGGCTTTATCTGGAAGCCGTCGTCTTCAACCATGCCGATGCAGCAGCCGGTTTGGGCAAAATCTATTATTACGGCCTGGGCATTCCTGCCGATGCCGGTTCGGCGGCGTACTGGTTCGGCATAGCGGCGGAACAAAACCATCCTGAAGCGCAATATTATTCGGCATTCCTCCTCTACCACGGACAAGGTACCGCCATGAATGTTCCCGCCGCCTACGATTACCTTCAGGCAGCAGCAGACAACGGGTATGGCAACCCGCAGGAACTCAGGGCAATATTGGAGCAATGGCAGTGCGAACGTTGAAGATAAGCCGCCGTTGATTTCCGTCAGACAATAATATAGTGGATTAAATTTAAATCAGGAAAAGGCGACGAAGCCGCAGACAGTACAGATAGTACGGCAAGGCGAGGCAACGCCGTACTGGTTTAAAGTTAATCCACTAAAAAGGTCGTCTGAAAACCTTTTTCAGACGACCTTTTTTCCTTTACCGAACTCTTTTAATCGGATAATTCCGCTTTCGATTCTTTATCTGCTTTCGCCGACCAATAAGATGCGAGCAGCGAGCCGGAAATGTTGTGCCACACGCTGAACAGCGCGCTGGGTACGGCGACGACAGGGGCTGCGGCAAAATGCGCGGCCGCCAATGCCGCACCCAAACCGGAATTCTGCATACCGACTTCGATGGCGAGCGTTTTTTGCGCATCGTACGGCAGCTTGCAGATTTTGGCTGCAAAGAAGCCGAGCAGGTAGCCGATGGCGTTGTGCAACACCACAACACCGAAAATCAACAGCCCGCTCTCAATAATTTTGCCTTTGCTCGCACCGACGACCGCACCGATAATCAACACAATGGCAACCACAGAAACCAAAGGCAAGGCTGCGGCAGCGCGTTCGGTCTGTTTGCGGAACACAGTATGTGCAATCACGCCGAGCGCAATAGGCAGCAACACCATTTGAACAATGGAAACAAACATCGCCTGCGCATTGATGTCGAGCATTTCACCTGCCAAAAGCAGGAAAATAGCAGGCGTCAGCAGCGGAGCCAGCAAGGTGGAAGCCGATGTAACTGCGACGGACAAGGCAACGTTGCCGCGCGCCAAAAAAGTCATCACATTGGAGGCCGTACCGCCCGGACAGCAGCCGACCAAAATCACGCCCACGGCAACTTCAGCAGGCAAATTTAACAACTTGACCAAAAAATAGGCAGTCAGCGGCATAATGATAAACTGCGCTGCCACGCCGATAAGGACGGCTTTTGGATGACTGGCGACAATTTTGAAATCTGACGGCGTCAGCGTCAGCCCCATGCCGAACATGATGATGCCCAAAAGCCAAGTGATGTAAGGCAGTACCCACTTGAACAATTCGGGATCGAAGAAAGCAACAGCGGCGCACAATGCCGCCCAAAATGAGAAGGTTTTGCCGACAAAGCGGCTGATTCGTGCAATGGTGTCCATAAATAGTATGTGCGGTATCGGTTGATAAAATTATTGATTAGGAGGACAGTGAAATAAAGTAACACACAAACATCAAAATCTGTTTGGCCGTTGATATTTGTTTCACATCCGTCTAAACGCGAAGCATACACGGCTTTGTAACGGGATGTAAAGAAAAGGTCGTCTGAAAGCGTTTCAGACGACCTTTAAGCCATTCTGCCCTCACTCAAACAACCTGCCCTGCGCCAGCAACGCCTTCACGGGTGCGAAATCGCAGCGGTGTTCGGGCAGCACGCCGTATTTTTGCAGGGCGGCGAGGTGTTGCGCCGTGCCGTAGCCTTTGTGTTTGTCGAAACCGTATTGCGGATAACGTTCGGCAAGCGCGTACATTTCGGCATCGCGCGCGGTTTTGGCGAGGACGGAGGCGGCGGAGATTTCGATGATTTTGCTGTCGCCCTTGACGACGGCTTCGGCGGAAACACCCAAATCTTTCGGAACGCGGTTGCCGTCTATCAATACCTTATCCGGCACGACCGCCAAACCCTGGACAGCGCGGGTCATCGCCAGCATGGTAGCGTGCAGGATGTTGAGTTCGGCGATTTCTTCGGGCGACGCGGAGGCGACGCTCCACGAAACGGCTTGTTCTTTGATCAACAGCGCCAAAGCATCGCGCTTCTTCTCGCTGAGTTTTTTCGAATCGGTCAGGCCGTGCAGGTCGTAACGTTCGGGCAGGATGACGGCGGCGGCGAACACGCTGCCGACCAGCGGCCCGCGTCCTGCTTCGTCCACGCCTGCAAGGAGGATGGGAGACATAGCGTTTCAGTGATAAGGTTCGGTTAACGGGAGAGGTCGTCTGAAAAGGATTTCAGACGGCCTTTTGAATGATATGGCGGGCTCAAATAAAAAGATAGTGGATTAACTTGAAACCAGGACGGCGTTACCTCGCCTTGCCGTACTATCTGTACTGTCTGCGGCTTCGTCGCCTTGTCCTGATTTAAATTTAATCCACTATAATGTCGGGTTTACTGCCATTATTTTTATCTGCACAGGAGCAGCGACAGTTTTGCATGGAATCAAAGTCCGCCCTACCCTGTTTTATGCTGTGAAACGGTTTTCGTGGGCAAAGCCCACGCTACAAAAATGGGCCTGTCAGTTTCGGTCGGACAGACAAGCCATATAGCCGATTCACTTCATTTTTGATACGGCACCTATCGCCCGCCGTCATTCCCGCACAGGCGGGAACCCTGTCCTCAACTTTTCAGAACTATTTAAAGATTGTCATCATTTCAAACTTCTGGATTCCCACCTGCGCGGAAGTAACGGCGCGTGATTTTCTGATTTGAATTTACTGCAAAACCATCAGATTCATCCCACAGGTCGGGCATACTCTTTATCGGGCAATAAGTATCAGGGGTCGTCTGAAAGCGTAGAAGAAACGGGCGCAATGGGTTTCGCTAAAAGCCTGCTTCGGATAAAACGGCTTCAGCCGCCAATGCATCGGTATCTTTCTTCAACAGCAAATGCAGTTCGCGGAAATCCTGTTTCAGTGCAGCAGCGGCTTCGGGGTGGTCGTACCAATAGGCAACGGCGGCGGCGAGTTTTTCCGGTTCGGCATCGTGTTGCAAAAGTTCCGGCACGGCGACTTTGTCCAACAGGATATTGGGCAGGCCGACATGCGACACTTTGACTTTACGTTTCACATAAAAATAGGTCAGCGGCGAAATTTTGTAGCTGATGACCATCGGCCGTTTGCACAAGGCGACTTCGAGGGTGGCGGTACCGCTGGTTACCAACACGACATCGGCGGCGGTGCAGACGGTATCGGACTGTTTTTCGGTGATGGTAACGGGAATGGCGGAAAATTCGGGCTGCGCCAGAATTTCACCGATGCGCCTGCGTGTGGCGGCAGTGGCGGCGGGGAGCAGGAATTGCGCCTGCGAATAGCGTTTGAGCAGCAATAAGGCCGTCTGAAAAAACAAAGGAGCCATATAGTCGATTTCGCTGACACGGCTGCCCGGCAGCAAGGCGAGCACGACAGCTTCGTCGGCCACGCCCAACTTGGCGCGCGCGGCGGCACGGTCGTCGTCCAGCGGCATGGTTTGCGCCATCGGATGACCGACAAACTCGGCTCTGCCGCCCGCATCAAGGTAAAGCTGCGGCTCCATTGGGAACAGACACAGCACGCGGTTGACCTGATGCACGATTTTATTTACCCGTTCGCGCCGCCACGCCCACACCGATGGGCTGACATAATGGACGGTGGGGATGCCCGCCTTTTTGAGTTTTTCCGCCACACCCAGATTGAAATCGGGCGCGTCGATGCCGACAAAGACATCAGGTTTGATGCGGATAAGGTCGTTCACCAGCCCTTTGCGGATTTTCAGGATTTCAGGCAGGCGTTTGACCACTTCGACAAAGCCGCGCACCGCCAGTTTTTCCTGGTCGTACAGGCTCTCAAATCCTTCCGCCTTCATGCGTTCGCCGCCGATACCGATAAATTTCGCATCAGGGCGGCGTTGTTTGATGGCGCGGATAAGGTGCGCGCCGAGCAGGTCGCCGGATGCTTCGCCGACGCTGATGGCGATAAGTGGGGAATGGTTCATCATCGTTACAGGAAAATAGATTGAGGTCGTCTGAAAAGGTTTTCAGACGAC